>JAFXFO010000009.1 GCA_017520425.1 Lachnospiraceae bacterium
ATAACCCCTTCCAGGGGTGGCGAAAGCGGCAAAGGCGAAATGGCTTGAACGAAGTGAAAGCCAGCGTCTTTAGGCGCTGGCCGGTAACAAAGGCTTATAGCCGCAGAGCAAACCACCCGTTAGACGGGTGGTGCTGATTTTTATTTATATTGTATCAATAATATGAAAGTGTTATAATGAGGATAACAAAAGAAAAGGAGGTTTTTTATGGAAGCAACAATCAATTATTCCCAAGAAGAAATTGCCAGATTGGAAATACGTAGTTTTGTTCAAGAAGGTTTGCAGGATGTCTATAATAACAAATTGTTGGATTTTGAAGCAACTTTTGATGAACTGGAAGAAAGGTATGGTGTCGATGAATGAATATCGGATAACCCTTACCCCGCGAGCCAAGGATGATCTTATTGACATTGGCGACTACATTACATTCATTCTACTGGAACCGGATATCGCAAGAAATTATATTAAAGGTCTAAGAAATTCAATCTCTCAGCTTAAAATTTTTCCATGTAAATTTCCACTTGTTCCAGATGATATTCTACAAAGTCAAGGCGTTCGTTGTATGCCGTACAAAAATCATTATATTTTTTATGAAGTCATAGATATTCTACAAATCGTTATTGTCCTAAGAATTAGTTATAACAAAAGAAATTGGAAGGACATTCTTAACTAACTCCGAAATTAAATTGTATATTGCTAGCTTTTTTCTCATACGTAAAATTCTGCTTGCAATTTTGTATTGTTTGTATTATACTAAGTAATACAAAGATGTATTCGCAGGAGAACACCATGGTTATCATATTGCAGGACGGCTCGGAAGTGCCGGTATTTAAGCAAATCAGAAATCAAATCGTTATGGGTATATCGGACGGCCGGTTGCAGCCCGGGGAGAAACTGCCTACAGTCAGGGCACTGGCGGAGGAAATCGGTATCAACTCCATGACGGTAAATAAAGCCTACCAGCTACTGAAGCAGGAAGGCTATATCATGACGGACCGCAGAAACGGTGTGCGGGTGCGGGAAAGTTTTCGTATGACACCGGAGCTTCCTTTGGAGTCCAAGGAGCAGCTGAAGCAGCTGGTGTCCGAGGCCCGGGTGCGTGGTGTGAGTCAGGAAGAGTTTATGGCACTGGTGGAGGAGTATTTTAGTGCCGGACAGAGGGAATAGGAGGAGATGGCATTATGAATTGGACAGTGATGATTTTACTTTTGTGCTTATATCCGGCCATACTGTTTGTATATTTCTTTGTGAAAATGGGTGCCACGCCTAAGAAAGGTGTTTATTTCGGAGTGACTTTGACTTCTGAGCTTGCCAAAGAGCAGAAGGTGAAAGCGGTGACGGAAAGCTATCATAAAGAAATGAAAAAGTGGCTGTTAGGGATACTTTTGATGCCCTTGCCGGCCATGTTTATTCCTTGGGCGTCTGTATGGGATTTGTATTTTTTATTGTGGATTGGGGTGTCAGCTGTGGCCTTTTTCGTCCCCTTCGCAGTAGCCAATCATAGGCTGAAGACCTGGAAGCTGGAGCAGGGCTTTGTGACCAATGCAGAGCCGGTGATTTATACGGAGTTAAAGCAGGCCGGAGCCATCCGCAGGGTGAAGTGGTTTCACTTTGCACCTCAGGCAATGATAAGTGTGATAGCTTTTGTAGCAGCATTTCTGATTCATAAGCAGCAGGGGAATCAGCTATTGCTTCTTATGACAGGAACTTTCAGTTGCATTACCTTCCTATACTGGCTGGTAGCCATTTGGATGGACCGACAGAAGACCATGGCGGTCAGTACAGACAGTGATGTAAATGTAAATTACGCCCGGGCCAAGAAGAATCTCTGGAAGAATTTCTGGGTGGCTTGTTCCCATGTGCATATGATATATATTGTGGTGCAGGGATACTTCTTGCTGAAAAGGAGTAATATTACCCTTAGTATTTGGGTGTTGGCAATTCTGTATACCGTGGCTGTTTTGGTATTACTGTTTTGGATGTTACGCAAAAAAGCCGGACTGGATAAGAGGTATGAGGACAAAATGGATATCCTTCGGCAGGATACGGATGATTACTATCTCTGGGGACTCATTTATTATAATCCCCATGATAAGCATACCATGGTGGAGAGTCGAAACGGTATGGGCACGGACACTAATCTGGCTACTCCCGTAGGCAAGGGTGTGGTAGTTCTTATCGCCGCCTTAGCCCTGCATGTGTTGATACTGGCCGTAAGCGGAGTGGTGCAGGAGTTTACTCCCATCCATTTGCAGGTGGAGGAGGGCTATGTGGTAGCAAGTCATACCAACGAGTACCGTATCGCCCTACACAGTATAAAAGAGGCGCAGCTCCTGACAGAGTGGCCGAAGATGACCCGCAATCACGGCTGGAATACGGATACTCTGGTAAAGGGAAGCTTCCGCCTGAAGGAAGAGAAGAAGGACTGCGAGGTCATGGGTTATGATTACAATACCCTGTTCTTACGCATCGACACCTCTTGGGGAACCTTTGTTTTCAGTGGTGTGGATGATGAAGAGACGAAACAAGTGTATGAGATTATTATGAAAGAATGAGGGAGGTTAAGTTATGAGTTGGGTGAATTGGATTTTAGTGATTTGTATGTACCCTTTTGTTTTGATTATGTACTTCTGCTTAAAGAATGAAGGACACGATCCGAAAAAGCGGGTTTATTACGGCGTTTCTCTGAGTAAAGAGCAGGCGGAAGACCAGATTGTAACGGAGATAGGAAATGCTTATAAAAAGCAGATGAAGAGGTTGTTATGGATTAGCTTTCTGACCTCCGTACCGGTATTGATTCTTCCTTCCTTTTCTATTGCCTTTACCTATTGGTGTTTCTGGTTTCTTTTTGTCTGTTTTGTGTTCTTCTGGCCCTTTGGTATAGCCAATAAGAAGCTGAGGGAGGTAAAGCTGGAAAAGGGCTGGACCACAGGAGAAGCACAGCCAAGATATACCGAAATAAAAGAAGCCGCAGGAATCCGTAAGGTGAAGTGGTATCATTTCTTAGGACCGGTAGTAATCAGCATCGCCTGTGTGGTTTGGGCTGTTTTACAGCCTCGGGACGGCAGGGAAGCCATGTTAATCATTCTGGCAGCTACCTTTGGCGGTATGACACTGATGTTTGCGGCTCTGGCTTTCTGGATGGACAAGGAGAAAACAGCCATTGTCAGCTCGGACAGCAATGTGAATGTGAATTACGCCCGTGCCCGGAAAAATATGTGGAAGAACTTTTGGGTAGCCTTTGCCTGGTTTAATACTCTATATACGGTAGGCATCTTGTTTTATCAGGTGCAGGAGTCAGAAGTAACCGGTATGTTCTGGCTACTGCTGGGTCTGTATATTCTGTTTACCGTGATTCTGCTTGTTTGGGTGATTCAGAAGAGCAAAGCCTTGGAGGAGCGTTATGCGGATAAGATGGATTTGAAGGTGGAAGAAGGGGATGATGCCCATTGGCTTTGGGGCATGCTTTACTGTAACCCCAAGGATAAACATACCATGGTCAATAAGCGGGTAGGTTTGGGAACAACAATTAATCTGGCCACTCCTGTAGGAAAGGGCGTAGCAGTTTTTCTGATACTTACACTCCTTTCCATGCCGGTCTTAGGTATCTGGCTTATATTGGATGATTTTACGCCCATTCAGCTGAAGGTGGAAGAGAATTGTCTGGTTGCTAAGCATGTGACGGAAAAATATCGTGTCCCTTTTGAGGATGTAAGGGAAGCCCAGCTTTTGACTAAACTGCCCAATATAGGTCGTAATTATGGTACCAGTATGGATAATGTAAAAAAGGGTAATTATCGGTTGAGGGACGAATCCATAAGCTGTGAAGTCCTTCTGAATCCGGAGAATGGCTTGTTTATCCGTTTGGAAACGGAAGATGAAATTTACCTGTTCAGTGGATTTGATGATACAGAGACCAGGCAGGTGTATGAAGCGATGATAAAGTAAATTATGTGGGCACCTTAAGTACTCAGTACTTAAGGTGCCCTGCTTTCTACTGCACCATGGGCAGGAACTGTTCCTTACCTACGCCGCAGATGGGACATACCCAGTCCTCCGGCAGCTCCTCAAAGGGAGTGCCGGCAGGGATACCGGAGTCCGGGTCCCCCAACTGAGGGTCGTAAATATAGCCGCAGGGTTCACAAATAAATTTCTGATATTCCATGATTAAATTCCTTTCCAATTGTTTTATTTATTGTTTCTCAGATATATCTTTTATACTTTCATTCGGTTCATAAAAGCTTTGAAGCTTACATAAATGGGCATAGCGTTTCTGGGCGTCCTCTTCTGCTTTGGCAAAAAGCTCCTTGGCATCCTCGGGTCGCATGAGTTCTAAAGCTGTGTAACGGGTTTCGCCTGCCAGGAAGCTGTCAAAATCCAGATGGGGGGCTTTACTGTCCAGCTGGAAGGGATTCTGTCCCGCTTCCCGCAGTGAGGGATTGAAGCGAAACAGATGCCAGTAACCGGTTTCCACAGCCTTTGCCTCCTCATGCTGGGAGCTTCCCATACCTGCTTTTACTCCATGACTGATACAGGGAGAGTAAGCAATAATCAGGGAAGGGCCGGGATAATGTTCTGCTTCCCAAAGGGCCTTTAAGGTCTGGTTGAAGTC
Source organism: Lachnospiraceae bacterium (assembly GCA_017520425.1). Lineage (GTDB taxonomy): Bacteria > Bacillota > Clostridia > Lachnospirales > Lachnospiraceae > Acetatifactor. The sequence goes on from JAFXFO010000009.1 coordinate 4,613, forward strand.
TGCGCCCATGGCCACCTGTGCCACATATACATCCTGGTAGGTCATAGCCATGGCAGCCAGGTCTTTTTTTCGTGTGGCTTTACCGCCGGAGGCAAACTTGGCAGTGGAGCCGGTGGGTGTAGCCTTGGATGCCTGACCGCCGGTATTGGAGTATACTTCCGTATCAAAGATCAGAATATTAATATTTTCCCCGCTGGCCAGTACATGATCCAAACCGCCGAAACCGATATCGTAGGCAAAGCCATCCCCACCGAATACCCAATGGGACTTTTTCGCCAGATAATCCTTGTAGGTCAGAAGCTCTGTCAGTGTGGGCAGGAAAGACTGAAGGGTATTGGAATCCTTTCCAACTGCTGACAATGGTTTAGCTTCTGCAGAAGGCTGTATTACCTGTGCCGGGGCAATGGTATCCGGCTGTTTCTTTGTCTCAGCAGGGCTTTCCAGATGTCTGGGAGTAGCACCCTTGCTACCACCTCGCTCTCCCTTCTGAAGAAGCTCCCGGATGATAGCGACCAGTCGGTTAGCAGCACCGGTATTTAAGTCTCCGTCTTCAAAAGTATCCAACCATTCACCGCAGGCATCAGTCAGTTCCTTATAGTCTTTTTGTCCGGTAGTTCCCTTTTCCAGTTGTACGACTAACTCCTTTAATCTGCCGCGCAGAGCCTTCTGGGTCAGTAGCATACCATAACCGAATTCTGCACCGTCCTCAAAGAGGGAATTGGACCAGGCAGGACCACAGCCGGCTTTGTTTACCGTGTAGGCAGTGGAAGGGGAGGAATTAGCCCAAATGGAGGAGCAACCGGTGGCGTTACCGATATACATACGCTCGCCGAAAAGCTGGGTTACCAGGATGGCATAGGGTGTTTCCCCACAGCCGGCACAGGCGCCGTGGAATTCCAGCAGGGGCTGGCAGAACTGGCTGCCCTTTACAGTGTTTTTCTTGAATTTCTCCAAAAGCTCCGGCTTTACCGGCAAGGATTTGCCATAATCAAAGTACTCCTGGTGCTCCTCCATTTCATGGATGGGGCACATTTCCAGTGCCTTCCTACCCTGCTTGCCGGGGCAAACGCCTGCACAGGAGCCGCAGCCGGTACAATCCACCTTGGATACGGTGATGCCGAAGAAATAATCCGGCATACCGGTAAGGGGCAAAAGCTGCATGCCCTTTGGAGCGTTTTCTGCCTCTTCCTTTGTCAGTACGGCGGGACGGATAACAGCATGTGGGCAGACATAGGAGCAACGGTTACATTGAATACAGTTTTCCGGAAGCCAGCGGGGTACCTCTGTGGCCACATTGCGCCTTTCGTGGGCAGAGGTACCGGGCGGAAAGGCGCCGTCTGCATAGGGCAGAAAGGCGGATACAGGCAGGTCGTTACCCTCCTGACGGGTGATTTTCTTCTGCAGATTCACCACATAATCTGTGATATCTGAGTGATCCGGTAGTACCTGTGCATCAAAGGGTTCTTCTCCTGTCAAAGTAGCCCATTTTTCAGGAATCTCTACTTCCATCACATCTGAAATCCCTCGGTCAATGGCGGCAAAGTTCATGGCCACAATCTTTTCGCCCTTCTTGCGATAGCTGTTTTCGGCGGCCTCCTTCATCAGGGTGGCGGCTTCTTCTATCGGTAGTATGGCTGTCACACGGAAAAAGGCAGCCTGCAAAATGGTGCTGGTTTTATTATTCAGACCGATTTCCTTGCCGATACGGATGGCATCAATGATATACAGCTTGATATGATGCTCTGCCAGATAACGTTTTACCTGAGGGGGCAAAGCCTCCTCCAAATCCTCTTCCTTCCAGTAGCAGTTCAGCAAAAAGGTGCCCCCATCCTTGATATCCTGCACCATATTGTACTTGTGCAGGTAAACAGGGTTGTGGCAGGCCACGAAGTCGGCCTTTTGCACTAGGTAAGGGGCATGAATGGGACTGTCACCGAAACGCAGATGGGAGACCGTAAGTCCCCGGGACTTCTTGGAGTCATAATCATAATATGCCTGCACGTATTTGTCTGTGTGATTTCCGATAATTTTAATGGAGTTTTTGTTGGCACTGATGGTGCCGTCGCCCCCAAGTCCCCAGAATTTACAGTTGTAGATATCCGCAGGTAAAGGGTCTATATGCTCTTTCACATCTAAGGAGAGGTGGGTCACATCATCCCTGATACCTATGGTGAAAACCGGCTTTTCTGCATTACTTAACACCGCCAGAATTTGAGAAGGTGTAGTATCTTTGGAGCTTAAACCATAGCGGCCGGAATACACAGGAAGCCCCGCAAAGGAGCTTCCCTTCAAAGCTGCTACCACATCCAGATACAGGGGCTCGCCCATAGCGCCGGGTTCCTTTGTGCGGTCCAGCACGGTGATGCGCTCTACCGTAGGTGGCAGGCAGGAAAGCAGGTGGGCAGCACTGAAGGGACGATACAAATGCACCTTGATTACGCCGGTTTTCGCACCTTGTCGATTTACATAATCCACGGTTTCTTCGATGGTTTCACATACGGAGCCCATGGCGATTATTACGTGGGTGGCATCGGGCACACCATGGTAGTTGAAGAGTCCGTAGGAAGTGCCCAGCCGATTATTGATTTGTACCATGTAATTTTCAACAATGGCAGGCAGGTTGTCATAGTAGATATTGCAGGCCTCACGGTTTTGGAAAAAGATGTCCGGATTTTGGGCAGATCCCATCATCTTCATGTGGGAGGGATGAAGGGAGCGTTCCCGAAAGGCTTGGAGAGCTTCCCGGTCCATAAGCTGTCCTAAATCAGCATAATCCCAAACTTCAATCTTTTGCTGTTCATGGGAGGTTCGAAAGCCGTCAAAGAAGTGAAGAAAAGGCACACGCCCCTTGATTGCCGCTAAATGAGCCACAGGGGATAAATCCATAACCTCCTGCACACTACCGGTAGCCAGCATAGCCACGCCGGTCTGGCGGCAGGCATAGATGTCCGAATGGTCGCCGAATATGGAGAGGGCGTGGGTGGCAATGGTACGTGCAGCCACATGAAAGACACCGGGCAGCAGCTCTCCCGCTACCCGGTAAAGATTTGGTATCATTAACAAAAGTCCCTGAGAAGCCGTAAACGTAGTGGACAGGGCACCGGTAATCAGGGAGCCGTGCATGGCCCCTGCGGCACCGGCTTCCGACTGCATCTGGGAAACCTGTACCGGGTGTCCGAATATGTTTTTGCGGCCTTCCAAAGACCATTCATCTGTGTATTCTGCCATGGTGGAGGAAGGAGTGATGGGATAAATCGCAGCCACCTCCGTGTAGGCATAAGCCACATGGGCAGCAGCCTGGTTGCCGTCCATGGTTTTTTGAATTCGCTTCATGATAAACCTCCTGAAAAAGTATTTACAGGATAGTTTATCCAAAAAACTTACATAATATTAACTCTTTCCTTAAATTCATTGGCATGTTTTCTGGATACATGTACGGTTACTTTTCCGGGCAGTGTGGCCATAAGGGTCCGATCCACATCCGGCGTGATGCTGAGTACCTTTGCCAGATTCAACAATGTAGATTTGGAAACACGCAAAAAGTTCTTATTTGAATAAAGTTCCTCCAATTGACTAAGGGTCTTTTTGATTTCATAACGGCCGGATTTCATAACGGCAATGGTTTTACGATTTTCCGATTCAAAAAGAAGAATGTTTTCCAACGGGACTTTTAGCAGGCTGTTGTCCTTTTGGACAAAAAGGGTTTCCTGTGCCTTAGTATTTCCGGATGCAGACTGCTCCGGTTCCAAAGATGCATTTGGTCTGCTTTCTAAAGATGCTATAAGTTCATTCCGATTGCTGATTAAGGAAATAGCGATAGCCAGTCGGGATATATAGCGTTTAAGGATGCTGTTATATACGCTTGGGCCGTCATAGCCTACAACCGCATGACCGATGATTTGATTATTAAAGGTCATGGGCAGAATGTGAAGGTTCTTGGATTCATTTTTCAGCAGGTGGCGGGGATATAAATCCCGGCTTTCAAAAAGAATGGGTTCATCCTCCCACACATGGTTTCTGGCATAAATGCATCGGGAAGTGGTTGCACTTTCCCTGATATGGAAGGCAAGGAAGCTCTTATCCTGTATCAGATAAGAGGAATGCAGAATAATCGGGTGAAGCTCTTTATAATCTTTGCAGCTACAGAGCTTTTCTTCCAGTTCACTGTTTTTATAATAAATTTCAGCCATACGATGCTTTTCGTGAAGTTCTAATTGAAGGCGGATATCATGGGGCTTACGATCACCGCAACCGCAGCTCATACCGGTAATAATATTGCATTTTGGTGGAGTGATTTGAGGTTCCTCGCAACCGGTAATCAGTGTATGTAAACGATTCATAACCAAGCGACCATGGTGCTCCGCATTGCTTGGATAAGTGGTAATGGACAGGACGTTATTGCGGGAATCTCTTCTGGCATCAAAGCCCGTAACAATGATATCTTCAGGTACCCGGATACCATACTTAGCCAAGGCTTTGATAAAAAAGAAGGCTACAGTATCGTCCTGACAGATTACGGCATCGGGTTTTTCCACCAGATTGTAGGCGATATCCTTGGCCAGCGCTTCTCCGCATTCCATCCAGTAACCGCCGTATATCAGATTATCATCCGTACAGGGTAAGCCATGCTTTTCCATAGAGTTCATAAAGCCCACATCATTTCCCAGGGGCTGGTTTGCTTCTCCCCCCAGAAAGTAAAGGGTTTCACAGCCATGTTCTTCAATGACATGATCTGTAAGAGTTTCTATACCAATGCGGTTATCCGGTTGGTAGGTTTCGGGAAAAAACTGAGAGTCGCCTAGTACAATAACCGGTTTCTTGCAGTTTTTATGAATAAAGCTTTCTAACATATTTCCTAAAGATTTCAGTGCAGAGAAGGAACTCTGAAAAAAACCACGCCGTCATATTGTTCAAAATCAATGAGTCCATAGATTTCTTCTTCCTTTTTCGTATGAATCTCATCCAGTAAGGGCATGGAAAAGACAAAGGTGTGATACCCCAGCTTATTGGCTTGCTTCTCAATTCCCACTATAAACTCATCCCGATAATCCTCTGTAATATCGGCCATAATAACACAAATCTTTTTAATTTGATTCATGGGTATCTCTCCTTTTCTTATGCATAAGTTCCCTTAACTCCGTTATAGTGCATTTGTGGCACGTTGTCAATATGGTTTGCCTTACGATGTAGAAGTAAGGTGCCGAATAGAAAACATGAATTTCTAACCTTTAAGAAGTGGAATTTCATGCATTAAAAACGGCATGTTATACAGGCGAAAAGGCATGTTGTGCTGATAATGCTACATCTAGTGCATAGACGATTGTGAAATCACTATATTTAGTGTATGGTTATAATGGATGATAATATTTAGAATGGTATAAATATTGCCTGTTTATAAAGTATTCTGCTCGAGAAAGGGAGAAAAACAAATGAAGAAGAATCGTAGGATTATGACGTATCTGGCATACCTTACCATGGTGGCAGTTTTGCTTGCAAATATGCCGCTGGGAGTGTCTGCAAGCGTAATGCTTCCGGATGATACTATAGAGTATATCAAGGGGACGGCAGACGATACATCCAAGGATGCAGCTGAGAAGGATATGAATACCTATTCTATCAACTATGATCCCAATGAAGGTGTCATTACCTACGGTACAGTGGGAAAAGTAGGTGCATGTGAGGAAAATGACACCAACAATGAAGTGTACAGGGGAAGTAAGTTTAAAAAATTTCCTTCTGATTATGAGAATTTAACCAATGCTGACGGTACGCTTATGTTCCCCGGTTGCACGCAGCCCGGATATGATTATACGGCTATGTTGACTTATGCCATTGATACGGAGGCCAACAATAACGCTGCCGGCAGGGACTCTTATGAAATTCGTATAGAGGAAGGTGTATATTATTTTGCAGGAGCCCTGAAGGTTTGGGGACAGTTTAGTTTAAACGGTGTATACGGCAAGACGGTATTTGTCTGTGAGAAGAATGCAGAGGGAACCCTGTTTAAGGCAGCTACAAGCAATACCTATTATTCTGGTGTCAGCATTACGGATATTACCTTTGTGGCAAGGGGTGCTCATGATAGCTTTGAACCGACAAAGTCCGCTGCGGAAATCCATGGAAAGACATTGGATATGAGAATCGACCCGGTAGAAGATTATAACTGTTTCCAGGGCATGAACATCTCCTGGTCTACCATTAAGAATTGTACGATTTCCGGTTTCGCGGCACCTTTGTCCGGTGTAAAGGGGCATATGTGTTCCCGTATTCAGAAAAATACCTTTGGTCCCTGTATTGTGGCACTACATGGTTTACATTTTATAGATTGCTTTATTTATGACAATTACTTCATGGGCACAGCCATTCTTCGGGATACCAATCCCAAGGAAGGTGTGGATAAGCATATGGATTTGCCTTTGTTTACCACCGGTATCGGCCCAAATCTGACCACCATTAACAACAATTATATTAAGAACTTTTTCTATGGGAAGGGAGAGTCCGATACTTACGGCGTAGCTTATACCAATAATACCTATGACCATGTTTACGGTATTGAGTTTTTTACGGCAGGAGATTCCACAAATCCGGTTTCTCAATGTTTATTTAAGAACAATACCTATAAGGATATTGCGGCATTCTTTGAAGGATTGGGCTATACACCCTACACCTCTGAAAACACAGGGGAAAATGCTTATGTGATTCACGCTCTTTCCTATGACCACAATGATAATATCAGCGGAAAATCCTTTAATAAAGTGCAAGCGGATAACAAGGCTTATATTATTGATTTGGCCGGTGGTACTACGATTACCCAGTGTAAATTTGAAGAAACGGATATGGCAGATACGGAGCTGTTCCGTTTCGGATATACGAGCAATGCTGTAAGAGATAAAGGCAGTACAGGGACTCAGATTTTGGATAATGCTTATGAGATTGACTCTTATCAGAAGGATGATATTTTCAGAGATAATATCAATCTAAAAAATAATGGCTTGAAAGCAGAGTGGGATACCAAGTATTTCCTTTCCAGGAAAACTTCCAAGGAAGCGTGCATCTACTACAGCCCGGATGGTTGCATTAAGATTGATATGTCCTGCTTCTTTGATCCGGACAACAACGAGACATTGGGCTATAAGGCTTTATCAAATAAGGTGGGCGCGGATGAAGCGACCCTTAACAATACGGTAGCACAGCAATATTACAAGGATATTAAGGCAGGCAAAAATATAGTGTACCTGTCTGATTTTGGTGCCACTGCAGACGATGGTGTCAGCGACAGTATGAATATTCAAAAGGCTTTTGATACAATCGCGGAAACAGGGGATATTTTGGTAGTAGAGGGAACCTATAATATAACCACCCCTATTTTGCTACGTGGCGGAAAAACCTATCGTGTAGTAGGTAATGGCGGAAAGGAAAGCCAGAACAAAGAGCAAGTGGCAGGTGGCTTCTGTCTGAATGTACAGGATGCTACATTGGTGAAGACCGGAGCTTTCGTACAGGATAAGGATGATACCGGCAAAGTAAGCGGTTATTTTTGGAACATTAATATGAACCCCAATAATATCGGTCAGGGTCTTAAGTGCATAGAACGTACAGGTACAGCCTTTTATCAGGTACGTTTTGATAAAATGCTTTTTACGGACTATCGCATGGGCTATATGGAAACGGTTTTTGAGGAATGTACCTTTACCGATTCCATTATCCAGGGCGGATATAGCCAATATAATCCTTCCGGTTTGATGAAGAGATGTATTTTTGAGTCTTCTGTTTTGAGACATACCTATTACACAGGAAGCTTGTGTGATTACGGTATCGGATATACCTATGCCTATTTCTTAAAAGATACGGATTTTGTACAGTCCACCATGCGAGGGAACTGGGTAGAATTTGCCCAGATGAGTAATGGTTTCCGCTTTAACGGGGATGGTAATTCCCTCTATACCGGCAATATATGGGACTATGTGTGGAATTTCCAGTTTGGACGGAATGACATATTCACAGGCAATAATCTGACGCATAATGCTACCACTAGTGTAACCAATCATCTGGCTGGTCCGGATAACGTAGCCCGTGACAAGTGGACCTCGGAAATCAGTGCAGGCAATATTACCTCCATGCATGTATCCGATGGTGTCAAAATCGTAGGTAATGTATTCAGTGACGGCAGCAGTCAGTATACCACATATTTTAACTTTGACGGACGTACCACCGTTTATAGCAATGGCGGAAAGCCGGCCACCTCTATTTCCAATGCAAGAATTGCCGGTAATCTGACCGGAGGTGCGGCAAATGCCAAGGAAATGGTTCAAGTGCTTTGTTCCGATACCTTAGTGAAAGAGAATTGCCGGAATAATCAGATTGATTTAACCTCCATGGCGAAAAGCAAGAAGTATATCCCGGATACACAAGCCTATGCCTACAGCCCTGCGAACTACAAAGAAGCTATGATTCCCGGCACGATTGCCTGGCTGTGGGGAAGTGAAGATTCGGCACTGTATTATTATGGGGAAGAAGGAACACCCAAGGCTTTACAGGCACAGCCTCGTAAAACATTGGATTTTGATTTGAGTTATAAACTGGAAAATACCGGTGGAGACCAAAACAATGGATTGACCGTTTATGAATACGATTTTGTAAACAATGACAAGCTGGTGATTACGGATGAAACCGGTAATAAGACGGAAGAAGCAGGGGATATTGTTACTTCCTATAAGGACAGGGCTGCTTTTGTTTCACCATTTAATGAAACCTATATGGAACCGGTGGTTACTTTGATTCCGGGTGAAGAAAGTCCGGCTTCACAGTTGAGGAAAGTATTGTATTCCGAATCCGTTTATTTGAACAGTGAACCCAATGCCAATAAGGGATTAAGCACCCTTCCCCCGGTTTATCTGTTTGCGGATGAGGAACTGGTAAATAGGTATATTACTTTTACGGCAGACTTTACCGCACCACTGGGAACGAATCCTGTGGGAGATTATCCGGCCATTATTTACGGTGAGGATGATAATTATTATTACGGCGTGATACCGGGCTTGCAGAACAGCTATGCATTACGTAAGCGCAGCTTTAAGATAGAAAAGAGTGAAAATGGTAAGATTCATGGTACCAACAATAATAACGGAGGTGTATTGCCCTGTGATAAGGGAACAATGAATAAAGCAACCTCCACAGATGTCTCTGCAGCAGGTGCAGGCAAGTCCGGAAATAATGTAAACGGTAATGTTTATTTTGATGGATTGGACGAAGAAGCCACCAAGGATAACACCGGCATAGTGAATTATGACCCTACGAATTTAAATACCCCTGTGATGGGCATGAAAGTGGAATGTAAATACGGTTACACCCAGAATGCCGTAGAAATATTTGTAGTATTTGATTTTGGTGATTCTTATGTGCCGAAGGATACTGCGAAGAAGCTGACAGAGAGGAAGATTTCTCTGGGAACCTTTTCCATTGAAAATATGAATACTTTACCCGGTATCATGTTCTTTACGGATGCGTGGATTGAGAATGTTTCCTATGCCATCGACGAGGATTTTGACCGTGATGAAATAACAGAGATTCATCCGGGAGAGGACGAGGAAGAAACCTGTACCCATCCCTTTACGGAATATATCCGTGTGAAGCCTACCTGTACCACAGATGGCTATGATTCCTATATTTGCAGTAATTGTAAAGTGACCCTGTCTTATGTGGAATTAAAGGCGGCGCATGACTTTACGGAAGAGATTATAGCACCTACTTATGAGGCTCAGGGATACACCTTATGTACCTGTGAGGTATGCGGACATACGGAAAAGAAGGATTATACAGACAAATTGGTGCCTACACCTACGCCTACCGCAGTACCCACGGCAACATCCACGGTAGCACCTACAGCAACACCCGCAGTAGTACCTACGGCAACACCCACGGTAGCGCCTACGGCAACGCCAACGGTAGCACCTACAGCAACACCCACGATTGCGCCTACGGCAACGCCCACAGCGACTCCGACAGCAGAGCCGGTGCCCACCCCTACATTGGAACCTACCCCTACTCCGAAGCCGGATAATATCATAAGCGGTATTGTAACGAATACAACCTACTATGTGGACGATACCATCAGCTTCACGGCTATCGGCGATGATATGAATATTACACCTACAGAAAATGCACTTCGCTATGTACCCGTGAGCTGGAAGGTAAATCCTCACGGAAGCTGGGAGAACGCACCTTATACGGCAAGCTTTCGCATTGCTTCAGCAGGTGACTATACCCTGTATGTAACGTATATGGAGCAGGAATATTGGAACGGAAAGTGGAATAATACAGGCAGAACCGATGTGGCAAGTGTGGCATTTACCGTGATGGACAAGCCGGCAGAACCTACAGCTGAGCCCACGGCGACACCTACGGCAGAACCGGAAGCAACTGCTTCCCCTGCGCCTACCGTAGCACCCACTTCAGCGCCTACAGCGGCTCCAACCATGGCGCCGCCTCAGGTAACAGCAGTACCTACAGCCGCACCGGAAATCGAAACCATTCCCACATATCCTATTGATAAGAGTCCTCAAACGGGACAGGAGGATATGATGTTATTATGGTGCGGTATGGCTCTTATAGCGGCCGGAAGTTTAGCCGGATATGTATTTGTGAGAAGAAAACGCAGATAGTGTAAAAATAAAAAATCGGAGGCAAATATGAAAAGAACGAAAGCATTATTCAGAGGATTGAGCTTCATCATGATGTTGTGCTTACTTCTGCAGATGATTCCTATGGAAGCATTTGCAGTGGCACCGGATGCTGACCAGATTCAGTCCGCACCCTTTCCCGTTAATTATGATCCCAATGACGGAATGATTCACTATGGTCATTCAGGTGAGGTGGGATTCAGACCGGAGAATGATACCAATAACATCTATGAAGCAGATGATAAGGTGATTTATTTCCCGGATGATGTGATTAACGAAAGGGACGAAAACGGAAATCCTTTATTCCCCGACTATAATCCCGGCAATGCCTATTATGATTATACGGACATGTTCAATCGGGCCATGGCAAAGTCCAAAGAGCAGGGAAATGCAGAGATTTTTGTAAATCCGGGTGTGTTTTATTTTACAGGTTCTGTGTATTTAAATAGTGGAACCAGTATTAATGCAGAAGCCGGAAAAACAGCATTTGTTATTAAGCCAAACTATCAGGATAAGGACGGAAATCCGGTAGATGTTACCGGTTTCTTTACCAACCCTAATTTGAATGAAACCTATGCATGGTATCAGGGAGGAATCGGCGATCTTATTTTCGTTGTGGAAGGTACTCATGATGCCTTTAAACCTACCAGTTCGGTACAGACCATTATGGATAATCTCTGTAGTGATCAGGTGAACGCAGTAAAGGATTTTTCATTATTCTATCGCATTCGTATGAAATATAGTGGCATAGATAATATTGCGCTCAGTGGATTTCATGCATTTATGCGCTGGACCTTTACAGATATGCTGACCCGTGTAACCAGTGTTACGGTAGGACCTACCAGATTGGTTTACCATGGTGTCCAGACCAACGATGCATTTTTCTATGATTGTTATTACTACGGTGGATATTTTACAGAGGATGACTTACATGAAATCCCTGTTTTCCAGATAAATTTCAGTATGGGTACCACGGTATTCGCCAATTCTTACCTTGGGAATTACTATTTTTCCCATAGTGGTGCAGGATGTTGGTGTCCTCATACCACCTATTCGAATCTGACACTGGAGAGAGTTTGTAATTTTGTTATAGATACTACAACAGTTTCCTCTTCTGTCAGCGGATGCTTGTTTAAAGATGGTGCATACAACGATATTAAGAAATATTTTGAGTCCCAGGGGTTAACGCCTTATGACCATGCTACCAGATACTATGACCATACTGCGAAGAAATGGGTATATCCCGGTACCGGTTATGTGATTCGTGACAATATAGTGGGTGACAATGCCTACGACAGAAAGCACAGTGCCAACCACTGGGACGGACAGATGCTGACTATGATTCAGTTACATAGTGGTATTGCCTTTACCCAGAACAAGATTCAGTGTGATTCTTTGGATTGGACGACTTTGGTGCGATTGACGGATTCGGAGTGGTCTTCCAGATATGATGCCCGTAGAAATGCAACCAACTTGCAGTTTTCGGACAATGCCTTTGAAATCCGTGAGTGGGATTATGGGAACCTGATGGTGGATGACTGGAGAGGTGGCAAACCCTATACGGAAGGCTGGCATGACAATACCATCATCGTATGGGGAGAAAGAGGCTGGAAAAATGATGATGGCACACCTGCCATGGGCTGGGTCGGCGCAGAGGGACCGGAACCCGTGTGCTGGCTGAAGGATGGCGTTTATGTTTCCACAGAACTGGAAAGATATATTGATTTGTCCGCTTTCTTAGACAAGAATAAGCCTACGGCAGGTTATGCTGCATTGGGTGCAGTAGGTGCTGATGAGCAGGGACTTTGGGATGCAGGCCTGGAAGATCAGTATTATAAGGATTTGCATTCCGGCAACTATGAAATCTTATCTTTTGTAGATGATTTTGGCGGTTTTAATTGGAATACCAGCAGTAATCATGAGAAGCTTCAGGAAGCCTTTGACTATGTGGCGACTCATGATGATGCGATTCTGTATATTGAAAGCGGTACATATCGTACGGATAAGCCCATTGTACTTCGTGGCGGTGCAACCTATCGGGTAGTCTTTAATGGTGAAATCAGAGCCAATAAGACTACGGATATGGATGGTGCGGGTATCTTTGTTATGAGCGGAGATGATAATGAACCGATTAAGGGTTATTTCATTGAAGCTAATTTGTACATGCAGGATACCAATTCCAGTGGTTTCTATAATGTGAATTTTGATGATTTTTATATGAAGGTACATAGTATTGCCCGTGGTGTAGGTGCATTTACCAACTGTAAGCTTACGGATACCATCCTTCATGAAGGTCAGATTCAGTATAATGATTACGGATTTTTCTATAAAACCGTTACCAACAATACTTTGGTAAAGAATGTTTACGGTACATCCAGTACCGGTGTGGAAGGTGCAGACGGATATACACCCGGTGATATCAACTATAAGTATTTCATATCATCCTCTGATTTCACCAAATCCACCTGGAGAGGCTGTTGGCTGGAGTTCGGCCAGTTCTCCAACGGTAAGACCTTAACCGGTGCAGGTAATAGTGTATATCGCGGTAATATTATTGACTATACCTATAACTACAGCTTCGGTAAGAATGACGTGGTTTGCGGAAATACCATGACCAGAGCGAATTACGGTTCCATCGTGAATCATATGGAGAATTCTAATTTCCCCATTGATAAGCCGGATGTTTTGAAAGACAAGCCTATGATTATGTTCCATGTGAGCGATGGCTTGCGACTGATTGGTAACACGGATTTAGGAGCTATGAATCCTCAGACACATTTCATTGAGTTTGACAGTCCGGGTATCAGCTACAAGGATGCAAATGGGAATATCGTGAAATCCATTTCTAACGTACGTATTGCCGGTAATGTGGTATATACGATAACAGGGGGTGAATACAAGCAGAATATACCGGTGATGCCCTTTGATAAAGCGGATAATGTGGTATTTGAAAACTGTAAGAACAACCAGATTCTCCTTCACCACTGGTACCTGAGAGATCAGGTAGACGACCCGGAAACAGAGGAAGCAGAGATTCCCTATACCATTACGAAGGATGAGGTAATCAGCTGGTCCATCCCCGGTGTAAAGACCTATGTGAACAAGGAGTATCTGGAGGTAAAAGAGCCGACCACACCTGCTAAGAATTTAGAACAGGTAGTAACACCTCAACCGGCACAGGATGAAATCTTTGATGTGCCGAATAAGTGGGAGGGTGAAGGCGCATATACGGAGTATGAGCTGTTTGATTTTAAGAACAGAACACCGGAAGAAGCACAGGCCTTGGCGGAAAAAATGGCCGGTTATATTGATAATTCTACTATTGTGGCTTACAGGAATTCCGGTTACAACAAGGTGGTTGTTGATGGAGAGGAAATGCCTTTGGCCTATTATGACGGAAGTGATGTGAAGGGCATTAAGAACCTTTCACCTGAGGAACGTCGAGCTATCCTGCAGCAGATTGTTCAATATGCTGTGAAGGAAAGTCCGAGTGGAAATAACGCATTTTTGATGGATGGTTCCAGAGCAAAAACGGATGACACCGGAGGCGGAAATGATAATGTGGAGAATAAGCCCACTTATGCTATTATATTTAGGGACGAGGAGTTATCAGGTAACAGTTTACAGAGTGTAAACACCAGCTTCTATTATGACTTTGAGTTATCTTATGCATGGTTGGGCAAGAGACCGCTGTTTATTATTCTGTCTGAGGATGCAGAAAAGTATTATGGCATCCTGTTAGGTTATACCAGCGGAGATTATGGTATCTATACTGCAGTTTCAAGTTATGAGAAAGATTTCTTTAATCGTTATGTTGATGAACAGTATAAGTTTGCGGACTACGGACAAACAGGTCTTTCTAACGTAAAGAATGATATCAGTCGCTTGAGTCATATAGATACTTTTAGCGGAATTACGCGCCCGGCACATGGCGAACAGGGTAGAACAGTATTTGGTGACTACACAGAGATTCCCATGTTTGAGGGAAATGTATACAATTATGACTCAGTGGTATTGGGTGTGGATCTGACCTGCGAATACAATGATGACTACGGCAGTGTATCCGTTTATGCAACCTTTGATTTTTCCAATATAGGTAAGGATGAATCACAGACACCGGCATTACAGGCTTCTACCAGAAAGGTGTGGATTGGTACCTTCCCTATTCAGGGCAATAACAAGATTTTTGGTCTTTGGAACGGTGATAAGACATGGTTGGAAAGTGTACAGTTTGAGTATGTACCCGAAACACCGGCTACATGTGATCATGTTTATACAGATGAAATTACCAGGGAAACCACCTGTACGAAGGATGGTGTAGTCAGACATACCTGTACCAAGTGTGGTTATGATTACGAAGAGCCGGATAAGGCGTTAGGACATGTCTTCTGGGATAAAGTATTATCAGATGGCAGAACGCAGCGTACCTGTACTGTCTGCGAATTGTCATTTATCACTACAGAGGAGCCCAAGTATGAGTGCAGTCACAGATATACGAAGACGATCATAACTGAGGAAACCTGTACTACGGACGGTATCATTAATTACATCTGTAGTATCTGTGAAGACAGCTATACGGAAACCGTTCCGGCACCCGGACATGAATACACATCAACTGTAGTTCCCCCGACTGTGGAAGCAGAAGGATATACAGAGTACTTCTGTACCGAGTGTGGGGATACCTATAAGGGTGATTATGTGCCTAAGGTAGAGGTGCAGCCTACTCCTACACCCACGGCAGCACCTACAGCAACGCCCACACCTGATGCAGGTCGCAATATGATTGAAGGTATTGTAGCAGGAGGAATCTACTATGTGGGTGATACCATCAGCTTCACTGCAATCGGAGATGGTATGAATATTACTGCTACGAATCAGGTATTTCGTTATGCACCTGTGAGCTGGAAGGTAAATCCCAGCGGGACTTGGGAGAGTGCCCCTTATACGGCAAGCTTTACCATCAGTACGGCGGGTGATTATACCTTGAAGGTAACCTTTGCGGAACAGGAGTACGAAAACGGAACTTGGAATAATACAGGTAGAACATCTGAGACAAGCGTAGATTTTGTAGTGAAGGAAAGACAGACAGAGCCCACAGCAACACCGACAGCAGAACCTACAGCGGAACCTACAACCGCTCCGACTCAAGCACCTACTGCGGCACCTACATCTGCTCCTACGGCAGCTCCTGTAGTGACAGCAGTACCGGAAAGCACAACCATTCCCACATATCCTATTGATAAGAGTCCTCAAACGGGACGGGAAGATATGATGTTGGTATTGTGCGGATGCATTATGTGCCTTATGAGTGGCCTTGCTCTGGTGATGAGTAATAAGAAAAAGAAAAAGTAATAAACTGGCAATTAGGGAATAATCGATAGATAACCCTGAAAAACCCCGACCATTTTCTACGGAGAACGGTCGGGGTTTTTGTATGCAGGAAAGATTACGGCTTTTTTCAAAAATTTTGTAGCATTTTACGAATCTAAATTGTATTATGGGTGAAAGGTGGTGAGGAAGTGAAGAAACAACCAATGCGCGCAGAGGATTATATACTGATTGAGAAATATTCGGCCGCGGTTTACCGTATGGCTTATTCCATGGTAAAAAATACACAGGATGCGGAGGATATTCATCAGGAGGTATTTTTAAAATATCTGGCAAAAAGGCCGGAGTTTGAAAGTGAAGAGCATGCAAAAGCGTGGTTTTTAAGAGTAACCATTAATTTGGCGAAGAATTTGTGGAAGACAGCCTGGCGTCAAAAGGTAGTGAGTCTGGGAGAAGTGGACAGGGAAGAAACAGAGGCACAGCAGGAAGAGGAACAGCTGATAGAAATTGTGAAAAGACTTCCTCAGAAGTATCGTACGGTAGTGCATCTGTTTTATTATGAGGAATACAGTCTGGAAGAGATTGCTGACCTATTGAAGGCGAAACCCTCCACAGTGCGGACCCGGCTGACCAGAGCCAGGCAGAAGCTGAAAGAGATGTTAAAGGAGGATGAATATGTTTCAGGAGGCTTATAAAAAAGCGTATGACAACAAGGTGCCTGACCGGGATCTGCTTCAAAAAATAGAAGAACGAAGTGCGGCCAAGAGGTATGGCGCGTGGGTGGCTTTAAGACCCGTAGTGGCCGCTTTAGCGGTAGTGTTGGTTTGCGGAGGCGTAGCCACACCCATATTAGCCAGGGAGTTTCCCTTTGCCTACAGAATCGTAGAGAAATATGCACCGGGTCTGGCGGATTATGTATTGCCCCAGGCACTTACAGACAGCAAGGCAGGCATCAAAATGCAGGTAGAGGCTGTACGTGTGGAGGAAAAGAATGCAGAGGTGGTGGTATCCTTTACCGATGAGCCGGGATTTGATTATATTCAGGGAGAAGTGGATTTGTATGACAGCTATACGCTGACCGGCTATGGCGGTGACAGTAATGTGGGCGGATGCAGCTTTTTAGAATATGATGCTGCAGAGGATAAGGCCTATTTCAAGCTGGATTTAGGCAGCTGGGATACCTTTGATCAAGGCAAGTTTCGCTTCCGTGTAAGGATGCTTTTGACCAATTGCGTGGAGGAGACACAGGTGGTGGACTTGACCGGGTTGGAAAGAAGCCCGGTATTAAAGGATGTGACCATAAATGGAGCCGGAGGAGCACCGGACAGCCGTATAGAGAAATATTTGGGTAAGAGTGTGGAAGAACTGTGGCGACGGGGTGCGCAGGTCATGCAGGGCTCCTACGACAGTACCAATGTGGATAAGCTGGAAATTACCGCTATAGGCTATCAGGATGGTATACTACGGATTCAGAACTGTCGGGGCAGTTTCAAGAATGCGGACCGACATATGGCACTTCGATGGGTGGATGCTGCCGGCAATGAGTACTTTGCGGATTACAGTGTGGACTGGCAGGAGGAGCTTGCCGGAGAAACCGTATCCTTCAATGAGCAGTGGTTTATCGTCAGCGAAGAGGAGCTTGCAGGTATGCAAATGGAGGCGACATACTTTGTGACGGACGGCTGTATAGAAGGCGACTGGGAAGTGGTATTTGAGGCGCCTTGAAAAATAATTGAGAAATTTTGTCACCTTTCCCCATTCCCACTTGTACTATTAGTGAAGGCCTTTGAAAAACATAAAGCGAGGGATACTCATGAGAATACCCGTACAGGAGCTGATAGAACGGTACCGAGGCAATCTCTTCGTGGCAGCCTTCCAGATTTGTAAGAATCGGGAGGATGCGGAGGATGTTGTACAGGACACCTTTCTACAGTACCATATAAGTAAAAAAGAATATGAAAGTGAAGAGCATATACGTGCCTGGCTGCTGAGGGTGGCCATCAACAAGGCAAAGAACGTAAACCTGACCTTCTGGCGGCGTAATAAGCAGCCACTGGAGGATTACATGGAGACCTTAACCTTTGAGACAAAAGAGGCCAGTGACTTGTTTGAAGCAGTGCTTGCTTTACCGGAGAAGTACCGTGTGGTAATACATCTGTTTTATTACGAGGATTACTCTGTGAAGGAGATTGCCGGGGTACTGAAGGTAAGCGAAAGTAATGTAAAGGTAAGACTCTCCAGAGGGCGCGAGATGCTTAAGCAAGCATTGAAGGAGGAATGGGAAGATGACAAATAAGGAAAAATATAAACAGGCATTTTCGGGATTGCATGCCTCCATAGATGTAGGAATGGAGGATATCATGAAGAAAAAAAGTGCAAATATCGCAAAGAGAATCGCTGTGGCAGCAGTTGCTTTAGCAATTGGTTTTGCAGGTAGTAACGGAGTTTGCTATGCAGCCACCGGTGAGACTTGGGTGGAAAAGGTGTTTATAAAGGTGAATGGCGTGGATAAGGAAGCCATTGTCACAGAAAATGAAGACGGAAGCGTAAACTACGATATCAAGCTGGATCCTTATCAGGATGGAGAGAACAATGTGGAACGAGGAGTTGTTATCTCAGCAGATAAAGAAGATACGTTGGAGGAAATCATAGTAAATGAGTTTGAAGCGGGAAATGGCTTTGGAGTTGAAGTAACGATAACTAACGACAATCCTGAAAATGAAACCGAGGCAGAATAACGCAATAGCTATTGCATTTTCTCCCCATAAGGACTAAAATAATCTGGAAAGCAGGGCTCTTTTTAGGGTCCTGTTTTAATCGGGAGGAAATATTATGATCATCAGAAGAGCGTTCGAAAAGGATATGCCGGATATATTGAAATTGCTGAGCCAGGTGTTGGAGGTACATCATCAGGGAAGGCCGGACTTGTTTAAGGGAGGCGTCCGTAAATATACGGACAGTGAGCTGGCGGAACTCATCAAGGATGATTCCAAACCCATCTTTGTAGGCGTGGATGAGTCGGAGCGGGTGTTAGGCTATGCCTTTTGTGTGTTTGTACAACATGTGGGTGACAATATCCTGACAGATATAAAGACTCTCTATATCGATGATTTGTGTGTGGATGAGGAAATCAGAGGACAGCATGTAGGCAGGCAGCTGTATGAATATGTGCTTGGATTTGCCAGGGAGCAGGGCTGCTATAATGTGACCTTGAACGTCTGGGCACTGAATGACGGGGCCATAAAATTCTACGAAGCATGCGGCCTAAAGCCCCAGAAAATCGGCATGGAGACCATATTGTAAATTGAGGAAATGCAGAGGGTAGATTGCTCTCTGCAAATTTAATGCAACAAAATGTAAAATATATATTGCATTTTGCAAAGTGGTGTGATATAGTAAACTCATCAAATAAAGGAATGAGGGATTTGGGATCTTATGAGGGGGCAAAGCGCTTTGCCTGAAACTGAATCCTCAGAATGGAGGAAAAATATGTTTAAGAGAAAACAAAAAGTAGTTGATGAGAGAATTGAAAAGGAAAGCAATAAGCTGAGTGCAAAGATGTATGCTCTGATGCTGATATTAACCAATGCCTGTCTGATTTATAAGATTGTGAAGGGATTGCCCTTTTACCTATATGCATTGGAGATTATCGTAGAACTCACTATGATTCTTTATTTTTTAGTGAAGGAATCGAAAAGCGGTATCTTGTTCATGAATAAAAAGGATGAGGCTATTCAGACCTTACATGAGGGTGTGCTGGCGAAGGCCTTTAACATTGCTTTCAATATTGTGGTAGATGGTGAGTTCCTGTTGATGTTTGGTTTGTTGATTTGGGCAAGAGAGTATTTCTTTTGGTGTCTTTCTTATCTCGTAATTTGGGTACCGGCTGCATTGATTATTACCGTATTATCCATTAAGAGAGGCTGGTTTGTATGGGGAAGCAAGAAGAAAGAGCAGGAAGGCACTAAAGCTTTCGGTAAAAGAGTTATTGTAGGTTCCTTATTGTACGGATGTATCATGGGTGTGTTCTTTATGATTATAACTGGGGAATTTGCAGTAAAGTATCTTGTGATGATGCCCGTTATGGCGGCTATGTGGGGTATCCCCTTTTATATCATCATGCTTCTTATGGTAAAGTGGGGAGAAAAACAGGCTGACAAGAAAGTAGAGGAAGTCGAACATGGCTGTGAAGAATAAGAGAATGAAGATAGCAAGAGTGGAGTGCGACCTGACCCAGGAACAGCTGGCGGATAAGGTAGGTGTCACCAGACAGACCATCGGTCTCATAGAATCGGGAAACTATAATCCCAGTATCAGCTTATGCATTGACATCTGCAAGGCCTTGAATAAGAGGTTGGATGACCTGTTTTGGCCCATAGATTAGTCTTCTGATGCGGGGGGAGATAGCAGAAGAGAAATTGGAAAAATTAAGATTGCGGGAAAAAGTATAAATAAGTGGACAAGAAAAGCGGTTTGCGATACAATATACATGATTATCCGATACAAGAGATAACAGCATATATAGAAGGGAATAGAGATATGAAGAAGTTAAGATTATTGGTAACTTGTGTATTGTTAGCATGTGCCTTGACTGCTTGTTCAGGAACCGGAGATAGGGAGCCCGTGATTCAGCAAGTTGAGCAGCAGCCGGTTACACCTGATGACAAGGCACCTTCCACCAATCCTGAAGTGACGGAGCCTACCACAGGCAATGATGTACAGGAGCCGGAAGCAACAGAAGAACCTGTTAAAGTGGCAGATACCGCAGTCATCAAGGACAGATATGTGGATGAAAATGGTTTGATGCAGAGTTATCTGACCGGTGAATGGAAGGACGCATCCATCGTACAGCGTCGTCCCATGGCAGTTATGACTCCGAATAATAAAGCAGCTATGCCTCAGTACGGTATTTCCTTGGCAAGCATTATTTACGAAGCACCCGTAGAGGGACGTATTACCCGTTTGATGATGCTTTTAGAGGATTATGATGAATTGGAGTTTATCGGACCCGTACGAAGCAGCCGTGACTACTATGTATATGAGGCAATGTCTTATGATGCAATCTATTGTAACTGGGGTCTGGCAGTTCCTTTTGTTGAGGAATTACTGAAGAGTGACAGAATCGACAACATCAGCCAGGCAGTTTCCGGTATTCACAATCCTTACCAGAAGGCATTTTTCCGTAGAGAAAGACCCGGATACAAGACAGAATACACCGGCTACATGTACATTGATGAATATGAAGAGGGTGTAGAGCATTTTGGATATTCCAAGACCTATCGTAAGAGCTTTGAGCAGGCATTTACCTTTGCCAACGATGGTTGGCCGTCCACCTATGACGGATATGAAGAAGCTACCAAGATTTATCCCGGCGGAAGCAGCGGAAGCAACAAGAGTGGTTATGGTAGCCACAGACCCAGCTTTGAATACAATGAAGAAGATGGTCTTTACTATCGTTTCCAGTATGACGAGCCTCAGATTGACGAGTACAATAATGAGCAGCTTGCTGTTTCTAACGTAGTATTCAAGGTTTGTACCGGTGCGGTTAGAGAGCCTGCGAGCTATGACTATTTAGCGTTTGGTGTACATGGTAAAGGCGATGCTTATATCTTTACCAACGGTAAGGTGATTAAGGGTAGCTGGAGCCGCTATGCAGACAGCTCAGCAAACATGTTCTACGATGATAAGGGTAACGAAATCGTGTTAAATCAGGGTAAGACCTGGATTTGCTGTATCTGGGATACCTATGAAGATTGTATAGAATGGAAATAATCAAATGAAGAAAAAAACAGGAATCATATATGCATCCATAGCAGTTTTTGTTGTATTATTAAATGTGATTGCATGGAGCAGTACGTCATTCTGTGATGCGTATATCAGGTATATATTTCCTGTTTGGGTAAATACCTACGGCAGACTGACCGGAGTATTTCCTTTTTCCGTAGGAGAAATCCTGCTGGTGGCAGGGGTTCTATGCGTATTGATTTTTGTTCTGTGTATATTAATATGTTTATCACTGGGAGTATATTCTTTGCTGACTGGTCAGGGAAGTACTCCCGGTAAAATACGAAATGGCCTTTGGAAGTTTTCCAAGGGTTATTTTAGTTTCTTTGCCTGGACGGTGCTGGTAGTATGCGTGATTATGACGCTGAATTGTAGTATCCTGTACCATGCATCCACCTTTTCGGAGCAGTATTACGGGGAGGAGGATGGTGATTATACCCTGGATGATTTGATTGCTGTAAGAAATATGGTGGTGGAGCGTTGTAATATCCTGGCACAGGAGATGACAAGGGATGAGAACGGGGACTTGGTATACGACAAAGACATGGAGGCAGAAGCCATCCGTGCCATGAAGGCACTGGGCAAGCAGTATGACCAGCTGGACGGCTATTATCCCAGACCAAAGCCCTTAGTTTTCTCGGACTTTTTCAGTCAGCAGTACTGTTGCGGATATTATTTCCCTTTTTCCATGGAAGCCAATTACAACAACGTCATGTATATTGGAAATTTTCCGTCTACCATGTGCCACGAGCTGGCTCATCTGAGAGGGTATATTTATGAAGATGAGGCCAATTTTATCAGCTATTTGGCATGTATACAGTCCGGAGATTCGTTTTTTGAATATTGCGGGTACTTAAGTGTGCTGTACTATCTGGATAATGATTTCTATACGGCAGTGGGCGATGATAAATATTGGGAGGAGATTTGGATTGCTCCTCAGGTTCATAAGGACAATGTGTTCCTGAAGCGGGAGGAATGGGACCGTATCGAAGAGGAATCCCCCTTGGATACGGAAGTGGTAGAGGCTGTTTCGGATGAATTTACGGATACCATGCTGAAGGTCAACGGTGTAGAGGACGGTATGATTAGTTACAGCCGCGTGGTGGAACTGATTCTGTGTTATTATAGCCGGCAATAAAAACTTAATAAAATTACAAAAAGCTATTGACTTTTTGGTTTTTTCTGTGTATATTTATTTCTGTTGTTAGGAATCGGTGGTAACACATCGAGGAAACACAGGCCCAGATAGCTCAGTTGGTAGAGCAAAGGACTGAAAATCCTTGTGTCGCTGGTTCGATTCCGGCTCTGGGCATACTGCATGAGGCTTATGCCGAGTGCTTTATATATACGCGGGTGTAGTTCAATGGTAGAACACCAGCCTTCCAAGCTGGATACGTGGGTTCGATTCCCATCACCCGCTTAAAAAGCAAGGTCATGAACCTTGCTTTTTTGTTTGCGAAGCAAACCATGGGCGAAGCCCATGAAAGCGGGGGATTGCACCCTGCTTTTGTTAAGCGGATGCGTAAACCGTCCCCAGGGTGAGTCTTAAGCTCCGCGACCGTCGGCGCAAAGCCCGCTTTTGTAGAAATTCCACTGAAAATACGTACTTTGCAACCGTCAGTTGACAAAGTTCCAAGCCCGATTGATAGCATGCAACCGCAAAAAGAGGTAGGATAAGGGCATGAAAGGTAAGCGGCCGCTACCGGAAATGTTCATAGGAGGAAGAAAAATGATTTTAGCAAATAAGATAATTAACTTAAGAAAAAAATGTGCATGGTCTCAGGAGGAACTGGCGGAGAAGATGAATGTTTCCAGACAGTCCATCTCCAAATGGGAAAGTGGTCAGTCAGTACCCGACTTGGACAAAATATTGAAGCTCTGTCAGATATTTGGTGTGTCTACGGATTATTTATTAAAGGATGAAATGGAAGAATTTGAAGTTGCAGTGGATGTTTATGAGCCTGCCAATGTAAAGCATGTTTCTGCAGAGGAAGCTCATACCTTTATGGAGATGAAGAAGAAATCAGCAGTCCGTATCGGTATCGGTGTGGTACTTTGTATCCTGTCTCCCACAGTACTTTTCTTTATGCTTGGTATCAGTACAATGGGTCATGTAAAAGAGACTTTGGCAGTAGCCATTGGTCTGGGTGCATTGATGCTCATGGTACTTGTGGCAGTGGTATTGTTTATTTATGATTGCAGCATGATGAGTGATTATGAATGGGTACTGAAGGAAGAATTTACACTGAATTACGGTGTGTCAGGTATCGTAGAAGATCGTATGAAAAAGCAGAAACCCATGCTGGTCATGACCAGAGCCATTGGCGTTGGCTTATGTATTGTAGCTGCCATGGTATTGGTAATTACTTCCATACTGAGCTCGAAAGCAATTGCTGTCATGGCGGCATTGGATGTGCTTTTACTATTGGTAGCCATAGCGGTGTATCTTTTCATCCGTTGGGGCAACGAATGCGGTTCCTATCTGCAGTTATTACAGAGAGGTGATTATGCACCGGATATGAAAAAAAATATGGAGAAACATGAGCTGGTGGGTGGTATCTACTGGTGTACAGCAACTGCGATTTACTTAGGAATCAGCTTTTTGACCAATCGCTGGGATATTACCTGGATTATTTGGCCGGTAGTAGCATTGCTTTATGGCGGAATTGCCTGTATTATTAACTATAGTGAACGGAAGAAGGCTGACTAAGCCAAGGCTGACAGTGCCAATTTTCGGGAAGGAGCAGCTATGCGACTGAAGAATTTTTTGTTAGTGGTAGAAGACATGGAGCGTGCAAAGAGCTTTTACAAAGAAATATTCGGCTTGGATGTATTGCGGGATTTTGGCACCAATGTCATATTGACGCAGGGACTGGTATTACAGGAAAGAAAAAGCTGGGAGCAGGCGGTTGGTGGGCAGGTAAGCCACGGTGATAAGGACGCGGTGCTGTATTTTGAAGAATATGATTTGGAAGGTTTTGTACAAAGGATAGAAGGAAGCGGATGGGATATCTGCTTCCTAAACCCCTTGAAAACCTTAGAGGATGGACAGAAGATGCTGCGCCTTACAGACCCGGATGGTCATGTGATTGAAATCAGAGAAATAAAAAATTATATTTAGTACTTGACATTTTCAGATTTACCATGTAATATAAATTTTGCTGTGAGAAACACAGCAGAAACATTTTAATTTTCATACCTTCAAGGATACAGGTATTTTACCTGTAGACACATGCGCGAGTGGCTCAGCGGTGGAGCACCTCCTTGCCAAGGAGGGGGTCGCGGGTTCGATCCCCGTCTCGCGCTCTAAAAAAGCAGTGATACCAAATGGTATCGCTGCTTTTTTTCGAGTCCAATCCTGGACTCGAAGGTTCGATGTCTACGCTCCGCTTCGGTCCGCGCAAAGCCGAGGTCCTCCGGACCTCGTGCGCCGTCTCGCGTTCCTTCATTTTTTTGAGTCCCTTTCTTTAGTCCGTAATGTCAATTTTACAAAAGTGTAAAAACTTCTTGACTCTCACGTTACGTCATAGTATATGCTATAATCAGTGGAGATAAGAAAAACAACTATTTCTTGCAGAACAGGAGACGAATTATCATGAGAATGCAAATAAAAGAATTTGCTGATTTTACGGGAGTCAGTGTGCGCACACTGCATTATTATGATGAAATCGGGCTACTAACGCCCTCATACGTGGATGAGCAGACCGGGTACAGATACTATGATGGGACTTGCCTGGAGCGTATGCAGGAGATACTGTTCTATCGGGAGTTGGACTTCCCTCTAAAGAATATATGTGAACTTTTATCATCACCGGGCTACGACAAGCAAAAGGCCCTGGAACAGCAGAAGCGACTGCTGGTTTTGAAAAAGGAACGCTTGGAACGATTAATAGATGCGCTGGATAGCGCAAAGAGAGGAGAATATGTAATGGCAGCATTTGATAACAAAGAATATGAAAAAACGAAAAAGCAGTACGAGGCAGAGGTAAAGGAGCGTTGGGGAAAGACGGATGCTTACAAGGAGAATCAGGAAAAGACCAAGGGCTATTCCAATGATAAGTGGCAGGAGGCTAATGCAGGCCTGGATGTTATTATGGAAGAGTTTGCCCGCTGTAAGGACCGCGGAGCTACGGCAGACTCAGATGAAGCACTTGCCTTAGTACAAAAGCTCCAAAATTACATTACCGAGCAGTATTATACCTGCACTAAAGAGATACTGGCAGGACTGGGACAGATGTATGTGGCGGATGAACGGTTCCGCAACAATATCGATAAGCACGGAGAAGGAACGGCTCAGTTTATTAGTGAAGCTATTACAAAATATAGTCAATAGAAATTTTGGCTTGCTTAATTCGACCTCTTGCAGTAATAATAGTGTGACAGCTTTGTATCTATACTGGTCAAAGACAAGAAAAAGTATCCGTTTTATGGTATAAATGGATACTTTTTCTAAGTTATTTATGTAGAGATACAATGAAGCCTTGAAAAAGACAGAAAACATACAAAATCATTATGAAAATGGATACCAAATGCTTAGAAATAGCCATATAGATACTTTATGCTACAGGAAACTAGAATTAATCGGTGGCACTATTTCATAACATCTTGCATTATAGCAATGAGACTTGCCTTAGCACTGTTGGCTGTAAGTTTAGATGCAAAGTCATCGGCAAAATAAGAGATATAAGCTTGGATATCAGCCACTCCCGTGGTGTCGCCGAAATCTTTAAGTGCTCGGCAGAAGGTCAGAGCGGCATTTGTCTTTTCTGCGAGACTGCCCTCGCTGCAGAACCATATATCCTTAGACTTCTTGTTCAAGAAGAAAAGTGCCAGGTCCTTCATATTTTGGTGCAGCTGTGCGGCAAATTCAGCAGAGTCCTTAGGGAAGAGTTGTTCACATTTCTGGCCGGCTGTGCGGTACATATCAGGAAGCTCATTATAGTAAAGGGTTTTAGCCTCTTCTGTTTTTCCGGCAGCATGCAGTAGTTTCCCTTTTATGGTAAGAGCATCCAGACGTATGCTGATATCCCGACAGCCGCTTAAAATCCGTTCGCAGATTTTTTCCAACTCTTTTTCGTATTTCAGGATTTGTGTGGTGTCATTGTCCGCACAGCCTCCGATTAAGTCCCAGGCATAAATAATCATGACCCGGTAGTCATTGGGGAACTGTCGGATGGCAGCGGTGGATAGCTGCAGAGCCTCCACCAGGCAAAAGCTTTCCATAGCGGCAGTATGCTTTTTCCAAAAGGCTAAAATGTCCTGTTCCATTTTAGATTCACTGTAATTCATTAGTTCATCGATGGACACCTTAAAGTAGTAAGCCAGCTGAGGAAGCAGGGAGATATCCGGCAAGGTAATGCCGGTTTCCCACTTACTAACCGCTGCGGCAGAAACATTCATAGCCACTGCCAGCTCCTCCTGAGTAATATTCTTTTGATTTCGCAATCTTTTGATGGTTTCACCCATTTGTATATTCATAGAAATGTCTCCTTTCTAAAATAATCCCTATCATCCTCACAGAATGCCATAGCTTATCCGGCATCGCTACGCTTCTGTTTTAAGTTAATCATATCATAAAGATACGAAAAGAACAGGTATTGGTGGTTAATCGTTGATTAACCACAGGTTAATAATATCAACTGCAAATCATTGTAGCTATGAAAAAAGACATTAACTCGCTTGCGAGGCGAATAAATTCCCCTACAATTAGTATCACAAGGCGAATAAACTCTGCTATAATCTAAGCATAACAACTTATGAGGCCTTGGAAGTGTGAAAAATTCGTGGGAGCAATGCATATGAAAGAGATGAAGTTACGGATTGCAGATTTAAGAAGAAAGAAAAAGATTACCCAGAAGGAGCTGGGCGAAGCCATGGGCGTTTCCTTCCAAACCATCAGTAAGTGGGAGAAGGGAGTAAACCTGCCGGATATTACGATTTTGCCTGCCCTGGCAGAGTATTTTAAGGTGTCCATAGACCAGCTGATGGGGGTGATACCCTTGCAGGGGGAAGAGTATATAGAGGAAAAGACGGGAACAGGACAGTTTTGGGAGCAGAAGCTGGAGTACCTGCTACGGTCCCGTAGGAGGTCCTGGAACGAAGATTATATGCAGTTCCTAATAGAAAAAGTGTGGAAGATAGAGAAGCCGGTGAAGGTGCTGGATTGCGGCTGTGGCTATGGATTCTTAGGACTATTATTAATGCCCCTTTTGCCCAAGGGAAGTACCTATACGGGTATGGATTTGTCGGAAAGGCTTTTGGAGGAAGGACAGAAGCTGTTTGCAGACAAGGAGTATGAGGTGCGTTTCCTGCACAAGGATGTGTACGAATATCATGTGAAGGAGCAGTATGATTTGGTGATTTGTCAGGGGGTACTCAGGCATTTGGATACGCCGGAGGCATTCTTAAAAAAGATGATAGAGTTTGCCAAGAAGGACGCCCATGTGGTTTGTATCGACGCCAACAGGGAGTTTGAGTGCGACGGTCTCTACGTGGACGGCATGGATTATTTCTGGCTTTGTAAGCATGACGGCATGGAGGCACATTGGCGGACGGAGCTGGAGCAGCAGGGGCGTGACTATGCGGTGGCCATCCGTACCGCTCATATGATGCAGAAGCTGGGACTAAAGGAAGTGGATGTACGGATGAAGGACAAGGTAGCTTTCGTCACACCGGCACAGGAGGATTATGAGCAGACCAAGCGAGATTTTTTGGAGTACAATGACTGGAATGCAGGATTAAGCCCTCAGGAAATGGAGAATACCATTCATTTCCTCATGAATCACGGCATGTCCCGTAAGGAAGCTACGGATTATTGCACCCGCAATATACGGATTGCGGAGTTTTTCCAGCTACATCCGGATGCGGGCTATACTTTTGCGAAAGGAACGATGATATCTTATGGAAAGAAGTAAAGTATTGCTAATTGATATGTATGGAGTGATTATTAAGGAGAGCAAGGGGTACTTCATCCCCTATACTTTTCAACATTTCCCTGAAGTGGAATATGACCGACTGACCAATGCTTTTAAGGTGGAGAGGGTATTTTCCAAGGCCCAGAAAGGGCAGCTGACCAATGAAGAGTTCTTAAGCTATCTTGGGTATGGGAACCCACGTGAGACTATGGAGGATTATCTGAAGAACTACCTGACCTTGGATGAGCAGTTCCATGATTTCGCGTCAAGTGTTACTCAAAAGATGGAGATGTGTTTACTGTCCAATGATGTGTTGGAATGGAGTGAATTTCTGACGGAGTATCATGGCATGAGCCCCTATTTCAAGGACAAAATTGTCAGTGGAGAGGTACATTTGCGTAAGCCGGATAAGGCAATTTTTGAGTGTGCCATTGAGAGACTGCAATGCAAACCGGGGGACTGTATTTTCGTAGACAATAGTGTGAAGAACCTGCGGGTGGCAGAGGAGCTGGGAATGACTGCCATACTCTTTAATAGAGATGGCGAGGAGTATGAAGGCAATGTGGTGAATGATTTCGGGGAGCTGGGCGAATTGCTTCAGAGGCTTCTGTAGAGGAAAGGAGAGGAACTATTATGAGTGATAATTATTCTTTGGCAGTAGGTTGTATCGTCCGTAAGGAGGATGAGGTGCTTCTGGTGCGTCACACCTACGGTGGGGCTGCAGGTCAGCTGTTAATTCCCGGAGGACTTTGTACTGTGGACGAGCTTCCGGAGGAAGCCGCGCAACGGGAAGTATTGGAAGAGACTCATGTGGTGGCAAAGATGGATGCCATGCTGGGCATACGCTGCGGACGTAATGGCTGGTATGCATTATTATTGATGGATTATGTGGAAGGCGAGCCTATGAGTGACGGAAATGAAAACAGCGAAGCCCTTTTTATGAAGGTGAATGAGGCTTTGGAGCGGGAGGATGTGACCCATATGACCAAGGTGGCACTGAGAGCTATGCTTTCTAAGGATAAGGTGCTGTTATATTCCGATGAGGAGTATAAGAAAGTAAAAGAAAATAAGTTTACGTTGTTTATATAGGGAGTGTGAAAACCAAGGTCCGGTTGCCTTGGTTTTTCTTGTATATAAGAAATGATTATGTTATATTGATATTGTCTTAAAAATCTATCATCTGATTTCAGGCAGTTTCTGCCAAGTTTTTCTAAGACTATTAATTACATACGGAGGTATTGGCTTATGGAGGAAAGCAAGGAATTATTGTCCACTGATTCGATATGCAATCGGGTTTATACTATTAGGGGGCAACAGGTAATGCTGGATTATGATTTGGCAGAGATTTATGGGTATGAAGTGAAAAGATTGAATGAACAGGTAAAAAGAAACATAAATAGATTTCCGAATGATTTTATGTTTCAGTTGGAGGAAGCAGAGTTTGATATCTTGAAGTCGCAATTTGCGACTTCAAGTTGGGGGGGCAAAAGAAAGCTTCCTTATGCTTTTACAGAACAAGGAATATATATGCTTGCAACTGTCCTGCGTGGCGAATTAGCAGAAAAACAAAGCATCTTTATTATGCGGGCCTTTCGGGAAATGAGACATTACATAAAGCAAAACCAGCAGTTTGTAACACAGTCAGAAATACGACTGGTAACGGCAAAGGTATCGGAGATTTCTGCACAGATGACAAGTATGACCGACAGGCAGAAGAAGAATGAGCAGAAGATTACTGACATCATGCGCAGTATTGATACTATTAGCGAGAACTTTATTTCAGATAGAGACTGCAAAAACTTTGTAATCTATAAAGGGCAGAAATTCGAAGCGGATTTAGCTTACATTGATATTTATCAACAGGCGACTACCAGCATTTATTTAGTGGATGATTATATGGATGCCAAGACCTTGCAGTTGTTATCACAGAAAAGGCAAGGAGTAGAAGTGATTCTTTTTACAGAAAACGGTCATGGGCGGAAGGGGTTTTTGACGGAGGCAGTGGTAAAGGATTTTATGATGCAATTTCCGCCTCTTAAAATTAAGCCTAATCCTGACTGTCATGACCGTTTCATAGTGATAGATTATGGTATGCCCACAGAGCAGGCATACCATTGTGGGGCATCCAGTAAGGATGCAGGTAAAAAGCTTTGTGCAATTAATAAGCTGGAGAATTCATACATGATTCATCCGCCTATGGACAAGCTTCTGACACAGAAGGATAAGAAAGTGTGAAGGTAAGGGGGGATTCCCCTCTTGCATCTTTTCTTATTCTGTGCTATGGTTAGTACAGATTAAGGAAAGGCACAAAGTAAGTGAACGGTGGAGAAATGAGAAACAGATAGTTTGATTTGGAGGAAACAGACAATGATGAGAGTTGCCTATAAAGATAGGCTTGTTTGTGTATGCCGAATTAGATTATCACACTTGTTGAAACCCGCTGATTCCCTGTAAGAAGTCATTGCTTTTCTCTATAGGTGAATTGTATAGGTTTTATTTGAGTATGAGTCTGTTTGGGGTATACAAACAGACTTTTTCTTTTGAAAGGAGGCCTATATGTTACAGATTAAGAATTTGAATATCACACATAAGAAAGATTTAAGGGAAATCATAAAGGATTTTTCTGTTGTATTAAATCACGGGGATAAGGCCGTGATAATCGGGGAGGAAGGAAATGGAAAATCCACCTTGATGAAATGGATTTATGACCCTCAGCTGGCAGAGGAATACGTGGAATGCAGGGGAGAACGTATTTTAGGGAAGGAAAAGCTTTGTTACCTGCCTCAGGAGTTACCCAAGGTCGAAAGAGAAATGACCATATATGAGTTCTTTGCGGCAAGTACTTTTTTCTTTGATTATACACCAAAGGAATTGACGCAGATGGCAAAGGAATTCCGGGTGGATACGGATTTCTTCTACAGGGAACAGCGGATGGGTACCTTATCCGGCGGCGAGAAAATAAAGGCTCAGATGATGAGGATTTTGATGGAAAAGCCTACAGTACTTCTGTTGGACGAGCCCTCCAATGATATTGATATTGCCACGTTGGAGTTTTTAGAGGAACTGATAAATAACTGGGAATATATTGTATTATATATTTCCCATGATGAAACTCTGATAGAGAATACGGCCAATATGGTGATTCATTTGGAGCAGCTGAAGCGTAAGACGGAGCCGAAGTTTACGGTGGCCAAGATGCCCTACCGACAGTATGTGGAGGAGCGGATCTACAGCTTTGACAGGCAGGAACAGCAGGCTATGAATGAACGCAGGGAGAAACGTAAGCGTGATGAGAGATTTGCCAAAATATATCTGGATGTGCAGACACAATTAGCCGGATGTACCAGACAGGCACCTGCCATAGCTAAAAATCTGAAGGACAAAATGCATTCCGTGAAAGCCATGGAAAGGCGTTTTGAAAGAGAAGATGAGAATATGACAGAAATACCCGAGCAGGAAGAAGCCATCTTCTTTAAGTTGGGTGCTAAGGAATTAGCCATTCCGGCAGGAAAGACAGTGATAGAGTATGAGTTGGATGAACTGTTGACGCCGGATGGAGCGAGGGTTCTGGCCAGGGACATAAAGCTTATCATGCGTGGCAGTAAGAAGGTATGCATCATAGGCAATAACGGGGCAGGCAAGACCACTCTGTTAAAGAAAATAGCGGCACTGCTTCTGGAAAGAAAAGATATACATGCCCAATATATTCCCCAGAATTATGAGGATATATTGGACATGACGCAGACACCGGTGGATTACCTGGATACCACCGGAGACAAGGAAGAGAGAACCCGAATAAGAACCTACCTTGGTGCCTTAAAGTATACGGCGGATGAGATGGACCACCCCATCGGTGAATTGTCCGGTGGTCAGAAGGCAAAAGTATTGCTTCTGAAAATCAGTTTGTCAAAAACCAATGTGTTGATACTGGACGAACCGACCCGTAACTTTTCGCCCCTGTCAGGACCTGTGATACGTAAAATCCTGGCAGAATTTCCGGGGGCTATTATCAGTATTTCTCATGACCGAAAGTACATGGATGAGGTATGCGATGTGGTATATCGGCTTACGGAAAGCGGATTAGAGGAATGGGAAAATTAATTTTTTAACCCCCTTGACTCTAAACCATACTTTAAGCTTATGATATGTACATAAGGTACCTTAAAGAATATTAGGAGGTGGCATCAATGAAAATCGGAGAATTTGCCAAGGCCTGTAATGTGCCCGTTTCTGTTTTGCGTTATTATGACAGCTATGGACTGCTAAAGCCGGTATATCACGATTGTTTTACCGGATACCGGTATTATTCACAAAGTCAGGTTGCAGTATGTGAGCGTATTAATGAATTGAAGGCAGCGGAGTTTTCCCTTGCACAAATCAAGAAAATTATGGCTGGCAATCTGTCGGAAGCGGAAATAAGTCTTGTATTTGATGAAAAGAAAGAGCAG
The DNA here is from genome assembly GCA_017520425.1 of Lachnospiraceae bacterium. GTDB lineage: Bacteria > Bacillota > Clostridia > Lachnospirales > Lachnospiraceae > Acetatifactor. Next base: position 37,766 of record JAFXFO010000009.1, read on the forward strand.
CTTAGGCAAGTTCTGGATAAGCTTGATGTGCTTCGTGAAAAAATATCAGGAGGTACTTTTATGGAAACAATAAATTTAGAATTAATGCATGAGGATGTGCATTTGCCATTTGAGAACGATGACAAGGTAATCGGTAAATGGGAGATCCTGGGCGAGTACAATAGTCGTAAGGAGTATGAGCTGGATAAGAAGCTTCCCGAAATTAGAATTGGCAGTAAAAAACGTGAAATTTATTTCCTTCCCCAGGGAGAATGGTACTGGTGCTATTCATGGACGAAGGGCAAATTGTTGGTTGACGGTGGTGATTGTTCTTATGTGAATGAGTACACCATTGAAAAACAGGCAGATGAACTTTTTATGTTTGTAAATCTGAAAGCCTATGATTATTTGCAAACCGGCAGAACCACACTTTTAGTACTTCACCGTCTTGATAATCGGCACTATCGTGCAGCTGAGATTAGCCGCAAGGATGACATTGATAAGCCCTTTATTAAGGATGACGGTATTGTGGGTAAGTGGGAAGCAGTAAGCTTTGTACAGCATAAAGAGGAGTTTGCCCCGGAAGCCATAAGAGAGAATTTTGTTCCCTATTTCAAGGAAATAGAGTTTCTTCCCGAAGGAGAATGTGTCAGTGTTTACGGAGAGGAAATCATAAGCGGAAGGGCAAAACAGGAATGGACCAAGGGTTATTTGCTGCGCAAATGGAACAGTACGGCTTGTGCCTACGAAATCAAGAATATTGACGGGACGGAATATCTGTTTATGGAATGGAAAAGCGGTGATTACCGCTGGGGTGGATATGAGACAGATTATTACGTTTTTCAAAGGCAGGAGAAGTAAGCTTGTATAAGAAACATGAATCCCCGGAGACCAAGAGGTTTCCGGGGATAACTTATGGTATGGGAAAGTGTGCGAGTACAGTGATGAAATTACTTTTTGGCTACGATAGTAAATTCACCCGGAACTTCAGGGTTCTCCCATGCTTTTTTGTTTTGTACACTATAATCTCTCATGTTTCCCCAACCACTTTTCTACCATTTTGTAATATTCCGTATCTTTCTCTGCATTATTGTAGTAAAATTCCAGAGATTGTACGGGAACCACAAGATGGTCAATCTGTACCATGTCTGTATTTTTGTACAGAAACTCATCCGTATCATCGCCGGGACAATTGCCATAAAACATGCACCTTACTTTTATACCCTGATAGTTAATATCAAAATACTTAAATTCATCAGTTGTTTGTTTCGCGGCATCCGGGTAGCGGAAAAATGATTTAACGATTTCTTCATCCTTCCATTTAAAGGTCAGGCAAATCTTGTCCAAGGGAAATTCCAGACCATGGGCAAAAATCATAGTTTTGCCGTCAACCTTGAAGGGTATTTGGTTTTGAACCAGGCTACCTGCCAAAGAATGGAGTATGCTCCATTCATGCTTGTACTGCATCGTACCAATATCAATTTGATAAGTAGTGTTTGTTGGTTCCATATGGTTTCCTCCTATATTGTTTATAGGAGTATTATAAGCAGTATTTTGGGTTTGTTCCTGTCCTGTATCATTTGATTTTGTCAGGTTTCCGGTATTCCAGCCGCCTTGAATAGTGACTGCAATTTCCATAGGCGCAAATGACTTGGAAACAGGAAATCCGCGTCTGATAAAGCTGGGCGGAAATCCGTGGAATCTGGAAAATGCCTTGGTAAAGGCTTCGGGAGTTTCGTAACCGTATTTGTAGGCCATTTCGATGATTGGTGTATTTGAAGTTGTCAATTCTTCTGCGGCCATAGTTAACCTTCTGTTTCGGATATACTCCATAATGGTCATTTCACAAACCACCTTGAAAAGAGAAGATAAGGTTGACTCACTGATGAAAAAATGCGAGGCAATGGAGGTTGGTGTCAACTCGTCGAAAAGATTCTCTTCGATGTGGTCTATTACCCGGTGTAACATGGAAAGGGAAAAAACATTTGTATTCTCGAAATCAGATGCCATGTTATTCCTCCTTGGGATTTGTAGCTTTGAATTGTTTATAGTATTCGTGCACCAGACTGCGATATCCCCACTCTTTCATTTGTTTGTAGGTAATGCGGTAATTGCCCTTGTAATGGCGGCCTGTGACACAGTAGCGGATATACTGTTGCATGTAAGTATCGATTTCTTTCAGGCCTTCGTCGGTGGTCAGACAGGGGAAAAACCAGCGGCTCCAGGAGAATTCGGTGCCCTCTCCATTGTCGTAGAACTTGCGGTTCATGGCTTTGATGAAGCCCTTTGCAGCCCGGTCTCCGGATAAATCTTTCTTTTGCTGCCAGCGTCGCAGTGCGTGAGCTTTTCGCTTAATCTTATCTTTCATCTTTCGGATGGTAACATCGGACAAATCCACCTTGTAATCATGAAATGAAAAACCTAAGAAGTCAAAAGGCTCACCGGGTTTGCTCAAGTGTACTTTGGAAGGATTTATAGCCAGTTTGTGTGTTTCAATATATTTATAGAGACGAGTTTGTAATCCGGCCAATTCATCTTCCGTATCCGCGAATATCAGAATATCATCGGAATAGCGGAAGTACACAATCCCTTCCTGCTCAAAGAGATGGTCCATTTCCATCAGGTACACGTTGGCCAGGAAGGGTGAAATAGGAGTGCCGGCCATGGCCCCACGCTTTTCCGTAAAGATTTGTGTATTCCCATTCTATTCATAAATGGCTTGGTCAGTAGTCAGAAGATGAAAAAGAAAATCATAAACGGCAGAATCTTCTGACTTTAAGAACGCAAGCTTACTAAGAAGAAGAGGCACATCTATGGAATTGAAATAGTTGCTGATATCCACCTTTAAGCAGTACTTTTGGTGGATGTTATCGGTATGCCGAAGGCGACGTACCGCATCCTTTACCCCATAATGTCTGCGAAAAGCATAGCAATTACGGGCAAATAAGTGATCGTAACGGAAAAGAAGGTAGGTCAGCATCTTTAGGAGCAAATTAAAATCTCCTTGGAAGGAATAGACCACTCTTTTCTTGGATACGCCGCTTTTATTGACTTCCTTTTTGAAGGGGAGTGGCAAAGCAGAACCACACTCAGAGATGCAGGCAAGAATCGGAAGATACCTTTTTTCGACAATGTATTCTTCCAGTTCTTTTTGCTCTCTGGTTGATAAGTGTTGTTTTTCAATTTTATAGTCTAAAAATTCCTGCCAGTATTCGGGACAGGAAAGCTGTTCTTGGATGGTCATGGGTGGTCTCCTCTTGTAGCCCTGCTTTAGAGCCATTCCTTAAGTTTTGCTTCAGAGCATACATTCGCAAAACCGCCTCTTCGAGGCTTTTCTTTTGCTCATGCATGGCTACTCGCCATATAATTTCCCCAAAACAGGCTTTACCAAGCCAGCTTGGAACGCCTGCTTATTGGGAAATTGCATGGCTCTGAAGCAAAGCAAAAAAAGAAAGAGAAATTACTTTGAAGCAACTAAAGCGTGCTTAGTTGTACCAGACTGAACATATCCCTACTACCTGCAAAGCACCATAACGGATATGGGAATGCTTCATCTGTCACAGGTGTAACAATAGCGTCACATTTCTCTTTCTTTTCTATTTCTATCACACGCATAGCGTGGAACAGACTTGATTAAGTTGTAAATTAGCTAATGGCCTTGCGGATTCTTTCTTCCATATAGTCCAATTCGTTGGGCATATACTCGAAGAAGTCCATCATAGGAGTACTGTTTTGGTCACAGTAATCCTTGATTTTACGGTTTGCCATATGTGTATATTCCTGATAAGAATCATAGACATTGATAAACAATACTCTTTGGCCATTCTTATAAATCGCATAGGAGATATCCTTGGGAAGACGATAGCAACCGCCACGTTTGTAAAGCTCGTAGCCTGCCTCTGCTTCAATGGAATCCGCAGAAATGTTTTCCTGTATCTCAAACTCGCCGATTTTATTTAATACATCAGGAAGCTTCTGTGCAAAAGGTCTGTCATCGTAGGAATCGTTTGAGCTTTTGGCAACGGTGGTTGACGTATGGGTGGTGGAAGCAGCCGTATTGGAAGAAGGCACATTCACAGACTTGCGAATCGCATCATCTGTCTTACTCATTCCGCCACGTAATCCCTTGTCTACAGTAGTATGTACATTGTCGTATACAGCATCGTTTACCGCTCTGTTCATAGCACGTTCTGCTGCCTTTAAGCCGGTTTTTAATAAATTATCTAAAAATCCCATGAGTACCTCCCATATATCAATGAAAATTAAAGTTATTATAACAAAAAGTGATTCCTTTCGCAATAATATTTGTTATAATCAGTAACAGAAGTGTTGAGTATTTAGGAGATGAACGATAGGGACTAAACTTTTCAAAAATCGAGACGATATATGTAGTACAAATACTTATGGCCATAAGATTGAGTATTCACAAATCGTCACCACGGATGGTAAGGATTGAAAACAGGAGGTTTTCATGAGATACCATCCTTTTGTTTTGCAGGAATCAGGGAAGGTGAATAAAAACAAGTGACGCATGGAAAGGAGCAGTATTGCGTATTGATTCTGGAGTGATAGGAATGGAGTCCGCTCGAAGATATACCGCTTCGAGAACACAATATAGCCGTTTCGTGCTAAAGGAAAAACAGGAAGAAAAAACACAGACCGGAACCTCCCTTTTAGGTGGAGAGTTGGAAACCCATGAGGAAGAGAAGAAACAGCCGGCTCTAGGAGAAGCAACCACGGATTATACCTATGATTTGCAGGAAAAGGTGGAGAGTATGCGGACCAACAGACCCCGTATCCGCAGCACCACCACGGATTTTGCGGACCGGTTCAGACAGTATACCACCCGCTATATTTTTATGTTGCTTTTTGGAGATGACAAGACGAAGAAGTATCTGGGGGAAGAGGAGGCACAGGAGCTTTCCCCGAAGAATACAGCCACCTTGGAGTTTACCCCCATGAGGCAGGTGGCAGTATCCATGGAGAGTTATTATCGGGAAGAAGAATCGGTTACTTTTTCTTCCCAAGGTAAGGTGACCACGGCAGACGGAAGGGAGATTACTTTTTCCCTGGAGGTGGGCATGAGCCGGACCTTTGAACAGTACTACCGGGAAGAGTATGAAATGACGGAGTTCCGGAGGTTGTACGACCCATTGGTCATCAATTTTGATGCGGATACAGCACAGCTGTCTGATCAAAAGTTTTTCTTTGATTTGGACAGTGATGGTGCGGCGGAGGAAATATCGGAATTAGGTGCCGGCAGTGGTTATCTGGCCCTGGATAAGAATGAAGACGGCCGGATAAATGACGGCAGTGAATTGTTTGGACCGGCCTCCGGTGATGGTTTCAAAGATTTAACAGCCTATGATGAGGACGATAATGGTTGGATTGATGAAGGGGACAGCATTTGGAATAAGCTGAAAATCTGGTGCCGTGACGAAAACGGTCAGGATACCTTATTTACCCTGGCACAGAAAGGCATAGGTGCTATCTGTCTGCAAAATGTGGCCACGGATTTTGCATTGAAGGGCGCAGAGAATGTGGCCAACGGCTATATCCGTAGTACGGGTATATTCTTATATGAGAATGGCAATGCAGGTACTCTGCAGCATTTGGATTTGGCCCAATAAGGGAAAATCGAAAGAACATCTCAAAGTTCGTATTTTGAGATGTTCTTTTTATATGTTTTGTAGTATAATAATGAGGAATGCTGTATTGTGGGTACAAAAGGCTTTGTGCCGGAGCAATTCCTTGGAACAGGAGCAGGAAAGTATGTTAATGATTTTGGTAAATTGGCTGTATACGGGAACAACGGTTTTTTTGTTGGGCTGCGGTTTTTCAGCCTTTTCCGTTAAAATATTTCACTATAAATTAAAGAGAACCGATAGCCTGCTGATGGCAGGATTGGTGCTGGCTACGGTGTATGCGCAGTTTTATTCTTTGTTGGGGTCGGTATCGCTGATTGCCAATCTGCTACTTGTAGGTGCTTGTCTTATATGTCTGATTGCTTGCAGGAAGGATATCCTGCTAATTCTTCGGGAAGGAGTGGCGTCATATGGACCAATCAAGTGGATCATCGTGATTTTGTTGATAAGTATGTGGGCATTTTTTACCTCTCGGGGATATATCCATTATGACAGTGATTTGTATCATGGCCAGAGTATCCGTTGGATTGAGGAGTATGGTGTGGTACCCGGCTTGGGACACCTGCACGAACGATTCGCTTACAACAGTTCTTTTTTTGCGGTCAGTGCCTTGTTCAGTATGAAGTTTTTGCTGGGAGAGTCCTTGCATAGTATGAGCGGATTTTTTGCTTTGCTGTTGAGCATCACCACATTGGATATTACGAAAAGCTGGAAACGGAAGAAATTTATCCTGTCGGATTATGCCAGAGTAGGTGCTATTTATTATTTGACTACCATATTTGACGAGGTGGTGTCTCCGGCATCGGATTACTCCATTATGTGTGTTGTCTTTTTTATTATCATAAAGTGGTTAGATTTATTGCTGGAAGAAGAAAAGGAGATTGCGTCCTATGCTCTGCTTTGCGTAGTGGGAGTGTATGCATTGACCTTGAAGCTGACGGCAGGTCTTGTACTGTTGTTATTGATTAAGCCTGCATATCTGTTGATAAAAGAAAAGAGAGTCCGAGAGATTATACTTTACTTATGCATGGGTTTGGCGGTGGCCATCCCCTGGTTTGCCCGAACGGTGGTGATTTCCGGATGGCTGGTGTATCCTTTGCCCTCTCTGGACTTGTTTTCCTTTGACTGGGAAATGAGTGCAGAGCTTATGGAGATTGATGCGGCACAGATTTCAGCCTGGGGCAGGGCCCTGTATAATGTAGGACTTTTGGACACGCCGGCAAGTGTTTGGATCCCCAATTGGTTTAGGACTACCTTGTCCGGAACAGAGAAGTTGCTGATTCTGGGCTGCGTAGGATGTATTGGTGTCTATCTGTTAGGCTTGGTTTGGATGTTTGTGAAAAAACAATGGAAGCATCTGGATATGGCGTTGGTGCTGTTGACAGTAATCAGCTCCTATCTGTTTTGGCAAATGAGCGCACCTTTGATGCGTTACGGATATGCCTATGTATTGTTAACAGACTTTTTGGTAATGGGCTGGATTGTGATCCGGTTAGGCTGGAATAAATTAGAAAATATTCTGTACGGCATGTTGCTTTTGTATGGAGTTTATAAGCTGTACCCTACGGGAGTATACTGCTATGCTTATCGAAATGAGCCCTATTATATGTGGCAGCAGGATTACGGCACCTATGAGCTGGAGTCCTATGAGATACAGGGAGTCACTTTCTATAAGCCTGTTTACGGAGACAGAACAGGTTACGATTATTTCCCGGCAGGGCCGGTTAAGGCTGATATTGAGCTTAGGGGAGAGGGACTTGAGGACGGTTTCCGACCCAAGCAGTGAGCGGAATTGTATGAGATGCAGGATGTATGAGGGTTTTCATGAAGAAAAAGCAGTTTAGAATGATAATAATCGCCGGATTTGTGCTGGGAAGCGTATTGTGTTTTACCGGTTGCGGTGCGGATGTTAATGCGGTGATTCCCAAGTCCGGATATGTTTATGGCGGATTGGAAGAAGATTTGGCCTTGGCGCCTGGTCAACCGGTAGAGCAGGATATCAATAAGCTGCCGGAACAGGAGCAGAAGGAACCGGCGGACAGTACTCCGGTTCAGACCATGCCGGAGTCAAATAAGGTCTCCATCACCATTTCCGCAGCAGGGGATTGTTCTCTGGGCAATCATATAGAGCAGGATTACAATTCATCCTTCAACCAAGCCTATGATACGCAGGGAGGAGCAGAGTATTTTCTGCGTAATGTAAAGGAGATTTTTGAGGCAGATGATATGACGATTGTGAATCTGGAAGGCGTATTAACCACTTCCAATGCAGCAGCGTCAGGAAGAGCCTATAATATAAAAGGCGACCCTTCGTATGCAAAGATATTGACGGAAGGCAGTGTGGAAGCAGTCAGCATGGCCAATAATCACCGTCTGGATTTTGGGTCAGAAGGCACCAAGGATACGGAAGCGGCCTTGAATGCAGAGAATATTGTGTATGCTTATGATAAAAATGTGGCTATCTATGAGACACAGGGCATTCGGGTAGGTTATGTATCCGTTAATGAAGTGGCCTGGGGTCAGGGCTCGGAGGAGTTGGTAGAAGAGGGTATCAATAAATTGAAGGAAGCAGGTGTGGATTTGATACTGGTAGCCTGCCATTGGGGGGTAGAGAAGGATAATTATCCGGAAGCCTATCAGCAGAGACTTGGCCGGAAATGCATCGACATGGGAGCTGATTTGGTCATCGGTCATCATCCCCACGTACTTCAGGGCATTGAGGAATATAAGGGAAAGTTAATCCTACATAGTTTGGGCAACTTCTGTTTCGGTGCAAACAGAAATCCTACGGATAAGGATACCATGATTTTCCAGCAGACCTTCACTTTTGTGGACGGTGAGTTGCAGGGTGATATGGATGCGTTAGTGATTCCCTGTTCCGTAAGCTCTGTAAGCAGTAAAAATGATTTTCAGCCCACACCACTTGCAGGAGAGGACGCCACAAGGGTTATCAATCGCCTGAACACTTACAGTGCGGATATGGGCATCGTGATTTCGGAAGAGGGTATTGTAGAAATGAAATAAGGCATCAGGCTTAAAGGGGAGGCTAAAGATGCTTAAAGTATAAAACATAGGAGGAAGTTACAATGGAACTGAGAAAAATGGAGAAGCTGGGAATCGAAACATCCCTTTTGGGATTCGGATGTATGCGTTTTCCCACCAATGCTGAGGGGAAGATTGACAGGGAAAAGGCACAGGAGATGCTGGACAAGGCCATTGCGGCAGGTGTGAACTATATTGACACCGCATATCCCTATCACAACGGAGAAAGTGAACTTTTCGTAGGTGAGGCGCTGAAGAAGTATGACAGAGCATCCTACTATTTGGCTACCAAGCTGCCGGTATGGTTTGTAAAGAGCGTGGAGGACGTGGATAAGTACTTCAACGAGCAGCTTGAGAAATTACAGACAGACTATGTGGACTTTTATCTTTTACATGCCATGGGACTTAGCCGTTGGAAAGAGATGGTAGAGCTTGGGGTAGTGGAAAGATTGGAGGAACTGAAGGCAGAGGGAAAGATTCGTTATTTGGGATTCTCCTTCCATGACAGCTACGAGGCCTTTGAAGAAATGCTTTGTGCAAGAGACTGGGATTTCTGCCAGATTCAGTTAAACTATATGGATACCAATGAACAGGCCGGTATGAAGGGCTATAAGCTGGCAGAGGAAAGAAATATCCCGCTGGTAATCATGGAGCCTATTAAGGGCGGTATGCTGGCCAATTTCGGTGCAGATATCAAGAAGAAATTTGCGGAACTGGATCCGGATGCAAGTGTGGCATCCTTCGCCCTCAGATGGGTTGGCTCCCTGCCCAATATCAAGGTGGTTTTAAGTGGTATGAGTACCATGGAGCAGGTGGAAGATAATTTGAAGACCTTTGTGAATTTCAAGACTTTATCAGAGGAAGAGTCAAAGGGGATTGATGAGATTGTAAACATTATCAACAGCCGCGTGCAGAATGGTTGTACCGGATGTGCATACTGTATGCCTTGTCCTGCAGGAGTAAATATCCCTAAGAACTTCCGAGTATGGAATACCTTCCATATGTACCAGAGCTATGATGCCGTGAAGTGGAACTGGGAAGTAGAAATGAAGGACTGCGAAAAGGCTAAGAACTGCGTGGAATGCGGTATGTGTGAGGCGGCTTGTCCTCAGGCATTACAGATTCGTGAAGATTTGAAGAAAGTTCAGGAAGACTTAGATAATAAGAGTATTTAAGAAAGACAATGTGGAGCCGGCGGGATGGTCGGCTCCATGATTATGCTACAGAGGTGATAGAAGATGAAGGAACAGCTGTTACAGAAATTTGAAGAAATATTTGGAGATAGGGAAGGAGCGCAGGTGTATTTTGCACCGGGGCGTGTGAATTTAATCGGAGAGCATACGGACTACAATGGCGGTCATGTATTTCCCTGTGCACTGACTATCGGTACTTACGGTGTGGTAAGGAAGCGTCAGGACAGGGTGCTGCAGTTTTACTCCACGAATTTCCCCCATCTGGGAGTAATAGGTTGTACTCTGGAGGATTTGGTGCCGGACCCGGCTGCAGACTGGACCAATTATCCCAAGGGAGTCATGTGGGCTTTTGAGGAAAAGGGCATGAAGATTCCCTATGGTATGGATATTTTGCTCAGCGGCAATATTCCTAATGGCTCAGGACTGTCATCTTCTGCTTCCGTGGAAGTATTAACCGGTTTCTTTTTGAGGGATTTGTTTGATTTTGAGGTGAGTAATCAGGAGCTGGCGTTGATCGGTCAGTTCTCAGAAAATAAATTTAATGGTGTGAACTGCGGTATCATGGACCAGTTTGCCATCGCCATGGGAAAAGAAAACAGCGCCATCTTCCTGGACACGGCAGATTTATCCTACGAATATGCACCCATTCATCTGGAGGGAGCTAAAATCGTGATAGCCTGCTCCAATAAAAAGAGAGGGCTTGGGGATTCCAAGTACAATGAGCGCCGCAGCGAGTGCGAAGAAGCATTGGCAGAGCTTCAACAGGTAGTGTCAGTGAAGTCTTTGGGTGAGTTAAGCGAGGAGGCTTTTGAACAGCAAAAGGATGCCATCAAGAGTGAGGTACGCATGCGACGTGCCAAGCATGCAGTATACGAGAATCAGCGTACTTTGAAGGCAGTGGAAGCCTTGAAAGCAGGAGATATTGCAGGTTTCGGTGAGCTGATGAATGCCTCCCATGTGTCTTTGCGAGATGATTATGAGGTCACCGGCATAGAGCTGGACACCTTGGTGGAAGAAGCATGGAAGGTAGAGGGCGTGATAGGCTCCCGTATGACCGGTGCGGGTTTTGGCGGTTGTACGGTCAGTATTGTGAATGAAAGCTGTGTGGAAGACTTTATCCGTAGTGTTGGTGAGGCCTATAAAGCCAAAATCGGATACGCGGCAGATTTTTATGTGGTAGAAATCGGGGACGGACCTCGTGTATTATAAATGATGGGGTGGCTTATGAGAGTAGCGGTAATCAGTGATATACATTCGAATTTTAAGGCCTTTGAGGCGTTTTTAGAGTATATAGAAGCACATCCGGTGGATGCCATCATCGGTTTGGGGGACTATGTGACGGACATGCCCTATCCCCGACGAACCTTGGATATGCTGTATGATTTGATGGAAAAGTATCCCTGTATCATTTTGCGGGGCAATCGGGAAGAGTATTTGCTGAATCACAGAAAGCAGGACCAGGGCTGGCATATCAGCTCCCCCAATGGAGCCTTGCTTTATACTTATGAGAATATTACGGATCAGGATATGGACTTTTTCGAAGGCCTGCCTACGGTGATGGACCATGTGAAGCTGGGAGATTGTCCGGAGCTGACCCTTTGCCATGGGGCGCCCAAGGAAGTGAGGGGGAACCTGAAGTATGACTTAGTGTTGCAGGATCAGGTCATGAAGGAACTGCCCACTCAGTATCTGCTGGGCGGACATACCCATCATCAGGAAACTATTAGTCTACATAACAAGATTTATATCAATCCCGGTTCCTTGGGACTGGCGATTGATGAAAAGGGTGGTCATGCGGATTTTGCCATCCTGAAAGGAAATAAAGAGGGTTGGGAGTATGAGTTGATCAGTATCCCCTATGATTTGGAGGGGATGCTTCAAACCTTTGCTGAATCCGGCGTGGACGAGTACGGATTGGTACTGAACCGTGCCGTGAAAAAGACCATGGAAACCGGTATCAACTGGTTTTACTTTGCGGCTATGGATGCCATGAAGTTGAGCGGCAAGCCTTTGAATCAGGTAGAAGAGGACATCTGGGATATGGTAGCGGAGAAGCTGGAGCTGTAAGAGTGGTAGTTCTACTAAATTTAAATGGGAAACCCGAAAAGTACACCGACATATGGTCATACATTTTCACAACATGGTAAAAAAATAACTAAACAACAATTAATAGATATAATGGATTTGAAAATCCACATCAAGTTGGACAATGGCTTGATTATCAACAAGCGGCAGATTTTCTGGCTAATGCAGTTAAAAATAGCGAAGGTGTTTTTGATGTCCAATTGCCTTCTGATATAAAAGCACGCTCAATTCTTCCAGACGGAACAGAGGTAATTCCAGATAGGGTAAAGATTGTAATGAAACCAGATGGAAGCATAAGGACAGCATATCCTTATAGTAGTTTATATCCTAATAGTTAATAGGGAGTGATAATCAAATGGGCAAAGAGTTGAAATATCCATCAAAAGAGACAATTACCAAGTTGACAAAAGATTTACAGTTAGAAGGCGTAAATGATTTTACTCAAGATTGGGAATATGAGGTGGCAAATGCTGAGCAATTGCAAAGTTACATTGAATATTATCAAAAAGCTAATCTTAATGTTAATGAAAAAGCTACTTTAATGAGGATTATATTAGAAGCATATAATGACCTTGTGGTTCTAAATACTCAGGAATGTAAGTATCAAAATGTGATTAAACAATTGTTACGCTATGATTATACAATTCACGAAGGAACTATAAATTATTGGAGTTGTGAAGGTGAAGCGTTAGAAAATTGCTTTGCAATAACAGCGTTTGTCAGAAGTATAAGAGATTGTGAATAAAAGTATTCTTGGACATTTTTTAATTTATTATGTCTCCGCATAAGGACATCCAAGATTAAAACGGAATATTGTTACTGAAACGCGTTGTTTTCATGGTACTTGGTGCTGTGAAGATGATGCGTTTTTAAACAAAAAATTCTTGCATATTATTAACGCAGGTGATAAATTATATACAAAGCATATTTTCTTTTTCAATTCTTTGAATCTTTTATTCTATTTATTTCAGAAAATTCATGCTTTTCATTCACATTTTAATAAAAGCAGGAGATTTCTGAAAGAGTATGCTCCTGTGGCAAGGAGGGTACAAATGAACGTGAAACGTAACTACAAGGACTCTATTTTTCGGATGCTATATCTGGATAAAAAGGAATTGCTAAGTTTGTATAATGCGGTAAATGGAACGCATTATACGGACGTGGATGGGTTGGAGATTAACACTCTGCAGAATGCCATCTATATGAATATGAAAAATGATGTGTCATTTCTCTTTAATTTTCAAGTAAATCTATATGAGCATCAGTCAACAGTAAATCCGAATATCCCGCTGAGAGACTTGTTATATGTATCTAAGCTGTTGCAAAATATTGTAAAAGACAGCGATTTATACGGAGCTACATTAGTAAAAATACCGGCACCAAGGTTTGTGGTATTCTATAACGGAAAAGAACATCAGCCGGAGCGTAGGGTGTATAAGCTGTCGGATGCATTTTCAAAGAAACAGGATGAGCCGGAACTGGAATTGATGGTGACTGTACTGAATATTAATGCCGGAAATAATGCAGAAATATTGGGAAGCTGTAAAACATTAAGAGAATATATGCAGTATACGGAAAAAGTAAGAAGGTATGCGATGCAGATGCCTATTGAACAGGCTGTGGAGCGGACGATTACAGAATGTATCAAAGAAGATATCTTGGCGGAGTTTTTGAAGAAGAACCGGGCGGAGGCGATGGAAGTGAGTATATTTGAATATAACGAAGAGTTGCATTTGGCAAATCTTCGCAGGGAAGGTTATGAAGAAGGATTAGCTGATGGAATAGAGAGAGGAATCAGTCAGGGAATAACTCAAGGAATAACTCAGGGAGTACAGGATTTGTTGTTAGATATTCTGGGAGATATAGGAATAATTTCTGAAGTATTGGAAGCAGCCATTGTGGAACAGACGGATATAGATGTTCTGAATGGATGGGTAAAGATAGCAGCAAGATGTTCTAAAATAGAAGAGTTTGAGGAAGGGTTAAGAAGAAGCCTATGAAATTTTTACTGGTGGCGCTGAATGCGAAATATATCCACTCCAATCCTGCTCTTTACAGTCTGCGGGCTTACGTGGGCGAAGAACTGCAGGAGCATGTGGAGATTGCGGAGTATACCATAAATCACGCCTTTACGGACGTACTGGCGGATATTTACAAGAGAAAGCCGGATGTCATCGGGCTTTCCTGTTATATTTGGAACATTGAGCAGATGCTGGAACTGGTGACGGAGCTTGGCAAGCTGATGCCGCAGGTACCCATTTGGTTGGGAGGCCCGGAGGTGACTTATGATGCTCCCGGATTACTGGAGAAGTATCCTCAGCTGGCAGGAATAATGATTGGAGAAGGAGAGGCCACCTTTCGGGAGTTGCTGGGATATTATGTAAACCGGGAAAACTGTGAGGAGGGTCGGTTTGCAGCGATTCCGGGGCTTTGTCTTCCGGGAGGCTTTACCACACCCAGAGAGCTTACGGATATCAGTACCTTGCCCTTTTTGTATGAGGATATGGAGCCTTTTCAGAATAGGATTATTTACTATGAATCCAGTCGTGGATGTCCTTTCCGTTGCAGCTATTGTTTGAGTTCCATTGATAAAAAGGTGAGACTACGTGACATGAGTGTCGTAAAAAAGGAGCTACAGTTTTTCCTGGATCAGATGGTGAAGCAGGTAAAGTTTGTGGACAGAACCTTTAATTGCAACCATGCTCATGCAACAACTATCTGGAAATATCTGCTAGATAATGACAATGGTGTCACTAATTTCCACTTTGAAATAGCAGCGGATTTGTTGAATGAAGAAGAACTGGAGCTGTTAAGCAGGATGCGTCCCGGTCTGGTACAATTGGAAATCGGTGTGCAGTCCACCAATCCGAAGACTTTGGAAGCTATACATCGGGTGATGGATGTGGAGAAACTGGCGACAGTGGTAGCACGTATTAATGCCGGCAAAAATGTGCATCAGCATCTGGATTTGATTGCGGGACTACCTTATGAAGATTATGAGAGTTTTGGCCGGTCCTTCAACCGTGTCTATGCCATGGAGCCGGAACAGCTGCAGCTGGGCTTTTTAAAGGTGTTGAAGGGTTCGGAAATGTGCGAGAGAGCCGCAGAGTACGGTATTCATTATACGGATAAGGCGCCTTACGAGGTATTGTTTACCAAGTGGCTAAGTTTTGAGGATGTGCTTCGCTTAAAGCGTATCGAGGAAATGGTGGAGTTGTACTACAACAGCAACCAGTTCGTGCATACCCTGCAGTTTTTGGTGCAGGCGTTTGAGACGCCCTTTGCTTTGTATGAAGCTTTGGCGGACTTTTATGAGAAGAGGGGCTATTTTGTTAACAGCCCTGCCAGAAGCTATCGCTATCAGGTGCTATTGGAGTTTGCCTGCGAGTATGACGGACAGTATAGGTGCGTGTATCGGGAGCTTTTGACCTATGATATGTATCTAAGGGAGAATCTGAAGAGTCGTCCTGATTTTGCCAAGGATTTGGGAGCACATAAGGAAGTATTCAGGGCTTTTTATAAGCAGGAAGAGGAAAAGAGAGAGTATCTGCCTGCTTATGAGGCTTATGATTCCAAGCAACTGTCCAGAATGACTCATTTGGAGCCCTTTGCTTACCCGGTGTGGGAAAGAATGGACAGAAATGTGACAAGCGTGTCACGCAAGAAAGAATGCTTTGTGTTGTATGACTACCAAGAGAGAAGTCCGTTGACCGGTGAGGCACGGACGGTGGTAATTGATATCGAGGGCTTGAAGGCTAAGAGAAATGCAGAATCGGAGGAGCACGAATAGAAAATTAACCATAATGGTGAAAAAATCTCCACTAACGTGATATTGCGTATCCCTACGGTTTTTTATACAATACAATCAGAAAGAGCGCTACTTTCCGAAAAGATAAGCGAGGTAAATTGTATGAAATTAAAAGTAGGAGAAACGATAAAGAGACTTCGAAAGGAAAGGGAGATTACCCAGGAGGAGTTTGCGGAAGTGTTGGGAGTGTCCTGTCAGTCTGTGTCCCGTTGGGAAAAGGGTACCTGTTATCCGGATATGGAACTGGTGCCAACCATTGCAGGCTTTTTCGGTATCTCTGTGGATAAACTGCTTGGCGTGGACGAAACTGTAGAAAAGCAGGCGGTGGAGCGATACAGATGCGATTTTCAGAAAGCCATAAGTGTGGGAAAGATTGAGGAGTGCATCCGGATTGCCAGAGAGGGTGTTGCGGAATTTCCCAATAATTACACGATTTTTAATAGTTTGATGTATGCGTTGTTTGTGTCAGGTAGTGATGATGCAGATATTCCAAATTGGAAGGAGAATATGGAAAAGTATGACGGAGAAATCGTAGCCTTGGGTGAACGTATTATGAAATACTGCCCGGATGTGGATCTTCGTATGGAAGCGACTGCCCGACTTGCATTCCAGCATTGTGAGATGGGAAGAAAAGCCATGGGACGTGCTATTTATGAAACACTTCCCAATATGGAATGGTGCAGGGAGCGTTCTATTTGGTGGGCCTTGGAGGAGGAAGAAAAGCTGTCTCATACCAGAAAGTATATGTTGGAAGCATTTGATCATATTATGGATGCTATGGATCATTTGATGCATTTGCTTCCTGCTGAAGATGCAATTAAGGTATTAGATAAATTCTATGCTCTAGAAGATCTGATGGAAGATAATCATCCCAGATTTGCCACATGGTGTAATGTAGATAACCATTATTTGGGTGGTAAATTTTTGCTGAAACTGGGAAGGGAAAAGGAAGCCCTTGAGCAGTTACGGATTGCAGCAGAAGCTGCCATTGCTAAAGACAATCGTCCTGCGGAGGAGAAGATAGATAGTTTATTACTGGGTGAGAGGACTTATAAACGAGTAAATTGTGATACGGCCGATTCCAGACCGGCAAGGATTATCTTCCGTGACAAGAATTTGGCTGAGCCTGAATTCGACACAGTGAGGGAGAAACCGGAGTTCCAAGAGATTATTAAGATGTTAAGTGAATAGGCAAAATAAAAGGCTGGTGGATTTCGAACGTAAAATTCACCGGTCTTTTTGAATAAGAGTACTTGACAAATAAATACTTCGGAGGTAGAATTAAAATAATTCGAGGCCCGAAGTATTCGAGGAAGTGTTATAGAGGAGTTATTATGAAACTGGATGAACAAGGAATATCTCAAGAGACATTTCAGGTGATTATAGAATACATAGAGGAAGTTAAGGAATTGTTGTCTTCGAATATATGGGAAAACATTTTTCTTAATTGTACTAAAAATGAAGTATTAATTTTCTGGTTACTCTATCAGAAAAATGAGGTCAACATGACAGAAATTGCGGAATATATACATGTACCTCTAAACACAGCGACGGGAATTATAAATCGAATGGAAAAGAATGAACTGATAGTGAGGACCCGTTCTAAAGAGGATAAGAGAGTAGTAATTATCGGATTTAGTGAAAAAGGAAGGGTACAGTTTCAGAATTTGGTTAATGAATTATTACATTACGGAATAATGGTTATGAGTTCCTTTACCAAAGAAGAAATAGAACTTTTTCATAAAATGACAAATAAGATAAAAGAGGTACTGCAACAAGAGAAAAGGAAAGAAGAAACACCGAAAAAGGTACGAAGAATTACCATACAGTAGCGACGTAAGGCGGCTAAAAGCTGCCTTATAAAAAGGATAATACTTCGAATGCGGAAATATTCGGAGAAAGAAATTTGTGGAGGAACGAATAATGAATAGAATTTATATTTTTACAGGAAAAGGTGGAGTAGGAAAAAGCAGTATCGCAGCAGCACATGCGATTAAGAGTGCAGAAGAAGGAAAAAAGACCATACTTGTCAGCACGGATATGGCTCATAACCTGGGAGATATATTTGAACACAAGTTAGGAAAAGAAGCGGAACAAGTGCTTCCGAATTTAGATATTTATGAAATTGATCCGGAATATGTTATGGAAAATGATTTTTCTTCCATTATGAGTTATTTGGGAAAGGTATTATTGGAAAGTAGTAGTTCCAATCTTCAGGATATGGGAATGATGCCGGGAATGGAAGAATTGTTTTCTTTACTTAAAATAGCTGACCTCTATAATAGTGAAAGATATGAGAGAATTATAGTTGATTGTGCGCCGACAGGTGAAACGCTTGCGTTATTGAAGTTCCCGGAATTGCTTTCGTGGTATATGGAAAAGCTCTTTCCGATTGGTAAAGTTGGCGTTAGGATGCTGGCGCCTATATCGAAGTCAGTGTTTAAGGTTGAGATGCCTAATAAAAGTGCAATGAGTGATATTGAAAAAATGTACTTGAAGTTAGTAGAATTGCAGGAGCTGTTAAAAAATAGGGCTGTTACAAGTATAAGGATAGTAACCACACCGGAAAAAATGGTTGTGGAGGAAACAAAACGAAATTATATGTACATGAATCTTTACAATTTCAATGTGGATGGTCTTTATATTAACAGAATTCTTCCGGAGGATATTAATAATGACTTTTTCAAGCAATGGCTTGCGATTCAAAGGGAATATGTAGCTTGCCTGAAAGAGACTTTTTCGGTACTTCCGATATTTGAGATACCCTGGTATGAAGAAGAATTAAGAGGTGTAGAGAATGTCAGAAGAATTGTTGAGGATGTATTAACTGATAAAGCAGTATTTGAAGAGAAAATTGTTACAGAAAGAGAATGTTTTAAGCAGATAGAGACAGGATATCAATTGGATGTATTTTTACCGTGTACAGATAAATCAAATATTGATTTATATCAGGGCAATACAGATATTGTTATAAAAATAGGCAATTTTAAGCGGAATATTCCGCTTCCGAATATTCTTCGTAATTATACAGTTACAGGGGCAAAATTTGAGGAAGAAGTATTAAGGATTGTATTTGAGAAAGGAAGTGCGGGTTATGATGAATAGTGAAGTTGCAGGTAGAATTAAGTTAGCAGGGGAATATCAGAGAAAAGCCATTTATGCGCTATTTCCGGAAAAAGTAAGCGAACACTTAACCGTGATTGAAAAAGAGTTGAAAATGATAGCTTTGGAAGTTTTGGCTGAAGTGTTGAAAGAAAGGAATGAAAGCCATACTTTTAATGAACAGCAAAGCCGGGAACAAACGTCAAAAGTTAAAAAGGTGGATATAGGATAGAGAAAAGGGAAGGTAAGAGATGAGAGTGATTATATATACCGGAAAAGGTGGAGTGGGAAAGACAAGTATGGCTGCGGCAACAGCATGCAAAATAGCCAAGTACGGAAAAAGAGTACTTGTGATGAGTACGGACCAGGCACATAGTTTAGGAGATTCTTTTGACATAAGAATTGACAAAGAACCCACAAAGATTACAGATAACTTATTTGCAATGGAAATAGATACAGTATATGAAAGTGAAAAGAGTTGGGGAAATCTGAAGGAATACTTTAAGCGACTGATTACGCTCAAAGGCGGAAGTGGAATCGAAGTGGAGGAGCTATTAGTATTTCCGGGGTTAGAAGAATTGTTTTCCATGTTTAAAATCTTAGAAGTGTATGAAAGTGGGGAATACGATACGATTGTTGTGGACTGTGCACCTACGGGGGAGACATTAGCACTATTAAAATATCCGGAGAGGTTGTCCGGAATGATAGATAAGGTATTACCGATAAAGAGAGCAGGAGTAAAAACAGTAGGACCCATTGTAGAAAAGGTTATGAAAGTTCCCATGCCGAAGGATAATGTGTTTGATGATATAGAATATTTAATGGATAAAATGCAAATGTTGCAAGAATTATTATTAAATAAGGAGGTTGTAAGTCTGCGTGTAGTAACAACACCCGAAAAGATAGTGATCAATGAAGCAAAACGTAATTTTACCTGTTTGTATCTATATCACTATAATGTGGATGCCATTATGATTAACCATATATATCCGGCAAAAGCTATGGAAGGATATTTTAATAAATGGATAAAGCGACAAGAAGAAGGATTACAGGAAATAAAAGAAAGTTTTAGTGAAGTGCCGCGCTTTTATGTGGAATTGCAGCAACAAGAATTGCGTACGTTAGATATTTTGGAAAAAGTAGGTGATGCTATTTTTGCTGAAATTGATCCTGATGAGGTGTTATTTAAGAAAGAGATTTATAGTATCAACAATGAAGAAAGGTGGCTTAAGATTTATCTTCCCTTTGCAGAAAAGGAAGAATTGAGATTGGAACAGGATAAAAATGAGTTGGTGGTAGGCGTTAGGAATGAAAGCCGAAAGTTTCCAATACCAATTGAATTTGCAGAAAAAGAGATTGTAGGAGCTAGATTTGAGGATGGATATTTATATATTCAGTTTTAAGATATTTGTCATATGACCCATACCATTGGTAGAAATTGGAACAACACAAATGTATCGTTAGTGTGTTCCAATTTTTGCGTTAAGGTGCTAAACTAGTTACAAGAAGAGAAAGAAGGAGTGTATCTTGAAGAAGGAAGGGTGGATTAAAGAAATACGGTTGAAAGAGAATGGTTTTATAGACATGGAAACAAAAGTTGACACAAGAGAGATGTTTGATTATAATAGTTTTATAATCAAATTGTCTGACAATGAGGAGGGTTACAAATGATGGAAAATGGTGTTTTACGGGAAAATGAAAAACTGGCTAATATAAAGGTAGCCAAATTGATGTGTATTACCTTTGGATTTTTTGTGTTGATATACATTTTGAATGTAATTGGAATTTTTATAGTTGATATGACAGTTATGACCATTGCGTTCGTGGCAGGAGCCATTTGTTTACTATTTCCTACAGTTCTTGTAATCGTATTAAAACAGCAGGGGGGATGGGTCAAATATGTAAACATAGCAACAGCGGTTGTATTTGTGACTATTTCAGCAGTTACCCTGACCTTCCATGTGGTGGGAATGTATGTTTATGCGATTGCTTTGGCAGGTCTCTATTTTTCGAAAAGGCTTAATATTTTTGCGACGATTCTTACAGTAATCGGCGTATCCGTGGGTCAGATTCTGGCATTTGTATTAGAAACAACACAGGATGATAATTTTACAGATTGGAAGAAAGTGATTGTTTTCGGTGTGATCCCCAGAGCTTTGGTATTGATTGCGGTTTCTGCGATTTTTACCATGTTAAGTGAACGTACCGCCACCCTTCTTTCTAATGTAATGGGTGCTGAAGAACAGAAGAATATGCTGAATCGGATGCAGAATATGCGTGAAAGTGCGTCCAATACTTCCGATACTATGGTGGGTATGGTTTCCAACCTTTCCAATATTACGGATACCACGCGAAATGCCAATCAACAGATTGCCAATGAAGCGACCAACCTGTTACAGAGTTCTACCGAAAATAATGAAGTGGTTACACGGGCAGATGCGGGCATGCAGGATATTATTGCCTTGATGGATAAGTTAAGTGATATGAACGGGCGAACTGCGGAGCTGGCGAAACGAGTGGGTGAAAATACCCATGAGAATCAGAAGTTGATGACTGAGTCAGCCAAGAATATGAAGGATATTTATCAGAGTACCAATAAATGTAAAGAGATTATTACCCAATTAGGAGAAGAATCGAAGGAAATACTTGGTATCATTACCACGATTACAGACATCTCCAGTCAGACCAATATTCTGGCTTTGAATGCGAGTATTGAAGCAGCCCGTGCGGGTGAACACGGAAGAGGCTTTTCTGTAGTTGCGGAAGAGATTCAGAAATTGGCAGAGCAGACCAGAGTAGCGGTAGAGGGAATCGGAACCATTGTACATCAGGCTGTAAGTAATACAGAGCGTGCAGTGACCGCCATGGAAGCGAATACCAAGTTGACACAAAATGGCTTGGAGAATATCAATAAGGCAAATGATTCGACTGTATTGGTTTCAACCTCCAATGAAGAAATGGTGGAACAGATTCTGTCCATTAAGGCCGCAGCCGAAGTAATTGCACAGAAGAGCAATTTGATTGCTGAAAATATGAAGCAGATTCGCGATAATGCCCAGCAGAATTGTGACGCTGTGGAACAAGTGACTTCTGCAAGTAAAACCAGCAGCGAAGCGGCTAACAGTCTGGCAGAAATCGTTAAGCAGATAGAAGAATTATCAGAGCAGTTAAATAGGGTGGTGAGATTGTAAAGATGCAGATGGAATTTACGTATTCGTATATATTTGATTTAGCATATCATGCATTGGCACATATGCAGGTAAACAATCCGTCTAATTTGTATTCGGAAGAGTATATTGCCATGATAAATGAAGCAAAAGGCGGACAGTTCGAGGATATTACGGAGCCCATGAGTCAGTTGGCGGAGTATTATAATGCTAATTTTGAACGATTGTATATGGTGAATTTCCTACCGTTTGGCTGTCAGAATATGGATGCTTTAAAGTATATGGTGGAGCAGCATCCATATTTTACCACCGAGGATAAAGAGAGTTTTCTCATCCCTTTCTTGGAGCTGTTACAGAAGGAAGCCCTATTTTACGAAGCTTATTGGAAGGGCATGTATGATAGGAGTGAACAGGCGCGAGAGCATCTGACGGCTTATTTGACAAAAGAATGGGAAAAGTATAAAGTATTGGGAAGTTACTTTCAAAAGTCCAGAGCCATAGCAGGCATTTCCTACAGTATAACCTGTAACGGAAGAGGTTTGGGACACTATGATGCTTTCTTGGCAGTGGTCCCTTTTGCAGAAAAGGAAAAAGCGTATAAAAATACCTTTTTGCAGCTTCTTCATGAGTACACTCATCAGTTTACGGATGGGATGCTTCAGCAGAATATCAACATGGAGGATAGCAGTCATGCTTTCTCTGAGTATGTGGTACTCTTATTTGATTATTACTTGATTAAGACTCTTTGTCCGGAGGATTTGGAGGAGTATTTGTACTTTTTGTCCCCGGAAGCAGAAAGTGGTGGTCCTATTATGACGGAAGAGATACTATTGTCTGTATTTGAGCTTCCGGCTCAGTGGCATGAAAGACTACAGCAATTGGTGAAGGATATTTGTTCACTTTCTATTTAAGCAATATCGCAAGCGTTGTCTGTGATATGCAGGGGAGTATATATGAAAAAACGAACGGGAGAAATCTTGGCGGCTCTGGATGCACAGTATGGTACAGAGTACCGTTGTTATTTAAATCATGAGAATGCCTGGCAGCTATTGCTTGCCACCATGCTTAGTGCCCAGTGTACTGACGCGCGTGTCAATATTGTGACTAAGGATTTGTTTCAGAAATACAGAAGTGTGGAGGATTTTGCCAAAGCGGACTTGAAGGAGTTGGAGCAGGATATCCATTCCACAGGCTTTTATCATAATAAGGCCAAGAATATAATCGCTTGTTGTAACCAGTTACTGGAACGCCATAATGGCGAAGTGCCAAGCACCATAGAAGAACTGACAGCCTTGTCAGGTGTTGGCAGAAAAACTGCCAATGTGATTCGTGGTAATATTTTCAACCAGCCCAGTATTGTGGTGGATACCCATGTGAAGCGGATTTCCAAGAAGCTTGGAGTAAGTAAAAGCGATGACCCGGTGAAGGCGGAGATGGAGCTGATGAAGGAATTGCCAAAGGACCATTGGATTCTTTGGAATATCCATATTATCACCTTCGGACGTACCATTTGTAAGGCGCCTACGCCCAAATGTGAGGAGTGCTTTTTGCAGCATTTGTGCCCGGATTATGAGAAGCGGATGAAGGCAGCAAAGGGTAAGGCTGACAGAAAGAAATAAGGAACGAAGACGAATATGATAAACTCCTACGTATGTATTGATTTGGAAACCACGGGACTGAATCCCAAACTGGACAAAATCATAGAAATCGGCGCGGTGAAGGTACGAGATGGCAGGGTTGTGGATACCTTTTCAATCTATGTGAACCCGGGACGGAAGCTGGAGGAACGTATCGTAGAGCTTACCGGTATTACCCAGGAGCAGGTAGACGAAGCGGAAGAGATTACGGTGGTTTTACCCGGGCTTCTGGAGTTTCTGGAGGATTTGCCCCTGCTGGGACATCGGGTGCTGTTTGACTATTCATTCCTGAAAAAGGCTGCAGTGAATCAGAAGCTCACCTTGGAGAAGCAGGGCATTGATACCCTGCGAATTGCCAGATGCTTTTTGCCCCAGTTGGAAAAGCGTTCTTTGGAATACCTGTGTAAATACTATGAGATTCCGCATGTGGCTCATAGGGCCTATGCAGACGCGGAAGCCACCTCCATGCTGTATCAGAAGTTGGCTGAGGAATTCTATGAAAAGGATAGTCGCATATTTGAACCACAGCCACTGCATTATGCAGCGAAAAAAGAGACTCCGGCCACTAAGGCTCAGAAGGAACGGTTGAACAAGCTGATAGAGCAACATGGATTGGTAGTGGATTATGATGTGGAGAAGCTGAGTCGCAGTGAGGCCAGCAGGTACACAGACAAGATTTATGAGAAGTATGGAAGATAAAAGGAACCACCTTATGAGGTGGTTCCTTGTTTTATGTTTATACGATATTCACTGGGCGAAAAGCCGGTTTCCTGCTTAAACACTTTGGAAAAAGCCAAGGGGTCGTTGTAACCTACGGAAAACCATACATGTCGTATGGGTAAATCCGTTTCCAAAAGTAGTTCTCTGGCTCTCTTTATCCGATGCTCCATAAGGTACTTTTGGGGAGTTTGTCCGGTAGCCGTTTTGAATATCTTGCCCAGATAGGAACGGTCCAGACCGCAATAATCGGCAATCTCCTGAATGTGTATGGGTTCAGAATATTTTTCGTTAATATATTGAATAACGGTGCGTACATAGTGTAGCCCCGGCTCTTCTTTTGGCGTACGGACAGTTGAATACGCGGATAGGGTTATCAGCTGTTGAAAGAATTCATAAAGCTTGCCCATGGTGGCGTATTCGCTAAAAGGCTTATCCAGCATAGTAAATAGGCAGTTTTCAAGCTCACCGCAGTCGTCCGTTGGAATAAATACGGGAGCTTTGCGGGTTAGTCCGGTCTTTTGCAGGATTTCTACTGCCTTGGGACCGTGAAACTGAAGCCAGATATACTCCCAGGGTTCCTCCATATCTGCCTGATAATAGCTTAACACTCCGGCAGGTATTACGAAGGCCTGTTTGCTTTCCACGGGGAAAATCTGTCCGTCCATTTCCAAGTGTCCCTTACCCCTTACCACATAGTGTAAGATATATTTATCTCGGATAATGGGTCCGAAATCATAGCCGGGTTCACATTTCTGATGACCGATTTCATAGAACCGCAAATCTTCGTAGTGACTGTAGTTCAGCCAGTGAATGGCTTCGTACTGAGGTGCCATAGGAGCCTCCTTTCTTCTTTTCTTAACCAAGTTTATCTTAACATGCAAAAAGTACTCCTGTCAAAGAAACAGGAGTACTTATGGGTAATTGTACTATTCTATATCTAATTCCGGAGGTACATCAATCTGGTCGGAAACATACTTTCCGTTTTTCTTTCTTTGGCGGACACACTCTGTCAGCAAATATTCTATCTGCCCGTTGACAGAGCGGAAATCATCTTCTGCCCAGGCAGCAATGGCATTGTACAGACTCTCGGAAAGTCTGAGGGGGATTTGTTTTTTTTCTGCCATATTAGTACAAGCTTCCTGAATTTACGACAGGCTGAGCATCGTGATTGCCACAGAGAACAACCAGCAGATTGGATACCATTGCCGCCTTTCTTTCTTCATCCAATTCTACCACATTCTTCTCGTTCAATCTTTCCAGAGCCATTTCCACCATGCCTACAGCACCATCTACAATCATCTTACGGGCATCAATAATAGCACTTGCCTGCTGGCGCTGAAGCATAACGGCTGCGATTTCGGTAGCGTATGCCAGATAAGTAATTCTTGCTTCTTCTATCTCCATACCGGCATCAGTTACTCTCTTCTGGATTTCATCCTTGATACGATTAGCTACTACTTCGCTGGAACCACGCAGGCTGCCTTCATCAGCCACTCCGTCGCCGGTGGTATCTACATTCTGTGCTACATCATAAGGGTAAATACGTACGATATCTCTTAAAGCACTGTCACACTGTAAGGACAGATACTCTTTGTAGTTATCTACTGCAAAAACTGCTTTTGCGGTATCCACTACTCTCCAGGTAACAGCGATAGCGATTTCAATAGGGTTACCTAAGCAGTCGTTGATTTTCTGCTTGCTGTTGCTTAAGGTCATCAGCTTCAGGGAAATCTTTTTGCTGAGTGCTTCCGGACTTACCTGTACGGTTCCCTGTGCGGCCGGTATAGAAGTTGCTGTCTTCACATCTCCGCTCTGGCTGAGTCTGGTTCTGGCTGCAGGGTTTACTGCGGAGCAGAAAGGATTCACCCAATAGAAGCCTTCATCCTTTAAGGTGCCTACATAATTACCAAATAATGTTAAAACCAATGCTTCCTGTGGCTTAATGATTTTCAAACCACACCACCAAATCCAGCCAATACAAACATAGAGAACACTGATACCCATACCAATACCGCCAAGGGCAGAGTTTCCTTCGTCCAAAGCAATACCGGACAGGACAACACCTGCAAAGGCTGCCGCATACAGTAGGATGCTGAGAATCAATACAGCCATTCCGTTTTTCTTTCCTTTGTAAATTTTTTCGTTCATAATCAATTCCACCTTTCCTCATATAGTGATTTTTATCTGATATCAAAATGATATCATGTGGATTTCAAAGTGTCAATAGGTTTTCGTAAAAAATTACGCCCTGCTTTAAACAGGGCGCAGAATAGCTAAAATATGTATTAAAAGGATTATCGAAACAATACACAATTGCCGCTTTCTCTATAATACCGGATGCGTTCCTCCAAAGCACTGCGTTCACAGTGCAGGGCTTCGCTTAAGCAATCCAGGCACAGGAATTCAGAAGCGCTGCGGTCCACCATCTTCATATAGATAGCTTTTTCGTCGGAGGTCAGCACGGCGTTACATTTTTTACAATAGGTGTGAAAATCTGTCATGATACCACCAGCTTTGCACGAAGTACGACGCAGTCACCGGAGGGGACATGGGCAGCGAATCGTTCCTTGAAGATGCCAAGCTCCTTGTGCTCCCAGCAGTCATACATGGATAAGGCAGCACCGGAAGCAGCGGGGATACCCATATCCCAGAACTGTACCGTCAGTTCGCGGGTATTGTCGCTGAAGTTGAAGAGGCCGATAGCCAAATCTCCATCTGTCAGAGCCTTTACCAATACAAAAGCATCCTTTTCGTTAAACCAGTTGGGTTCTACCTTGATGCGGTAAGCACCACGTGCTTCAGGGTCCTGGTTAATAGCGATGATGTCCTTATTCTGCAGGATGTCCTTGGTTACCTGATTGGCATTACGGATATCACAGCCAATCATCAGAGGGGAACCCATCATTGCCCAAAGAGAGAAGTGGCTCTTGTACTGCGCATCGGTACAACCACCGATTTTACTGCCAATCCAGTCGCTGTTGCTGCCACCGTACATACCCACTACCAGCATATCCATGTCGTTGTGGCAGTAGTTGCCGGTGAAGGCTTTTTTGTCAATCTGTGAGAGGGCGATGTGGCGGATGGAGTCCCAGTTGTCCTGGATGTCCCCGGTAGAGCGGTAGGAATGGCAGCCGGATTCTCGGATCCAGTCGTGCACATTGTCCTCGCCCCAGTTACATGCAGAGAATAAAATCTCTCTGCCGCAGTTCTTCAGAGCCAGGCTCATACGCTTGTATAAAAGCTCACCGTTCATATAGCGGGGCTTAAAGCAATAATCGTATTTTAAGTAATCTACGCCCCACTCCGCAAACTGCTTTGCATCTTGGAATTCATGCTCGAAGCTTCCCGGATGTCCGGCGCAGGTATGGGTGCCGGCACAGGAGTACATACCGAATTTTAAGTCCTTGCTGTGTACATAGTCCGCTACGGCCTTCATACCGTTAGGGAATTTCTTGGGGTCGGGCACCAGATTGCCATGTTCGTCGCGTTCTTTTAAGCTCCAACAGTCATCAATAACCAGATACTCATAACCGGCTTTCAGATAGCCGTTTGCTACAAGTGCATCTGCGGTTTCCATAATGAGTTTCTCGCTGATATCCCAGGTAAAGGTGTTCCAGGAGTTCCAGCCTAAAGCGGGGGTGTAACCTAAAGTAATATGATTCATGATATTCTCTCCTTTATAACAATTTGCTATTTGTCTGTATCAGTAATACGCCGTGTGTCGGGATGGTGAAAGTATCGGTGAGGTCCATATACTCTCCTGTCCAAAGGTCGGTAGCCGTATCGCCCACCATCTGCATATAGTCTGCGGGGCAGATGTCCAAAGACTTTTCAGAAATATTGAAGATGGCCAGGTTGGTGTTCTCTGTTGAAAGTTGTGTGCTTCTCCAAAGAATGGTTTCCTCGTCACGCAGATATTCCTTAGCATCCTTGGTTGTGCTCATCAAATCAAGTACCTTTTGATTGGTAAGAATACTTAAGGTCCAATCATCCAATTTAGGCAGTTCAGCACCCAGCATCAGGGGGGAGCTTACCATACACCATAGGGTCATCATGGTCAGCTGTTCGTCCTTGGTAAAGCGGGTCAGACGTTCGTGGTTAAATCCCTTACCGATGGTACCTACGGGAAGCATATCGCAGTCCGGATAGCCGCTGGGCTTGGCCTGACCTTCCCAGGTTTTACAACGGTCAAACATATCACGAAGCAAATGCCAGGAGTCCCAGAAATCATCGGTGATACGCCACATGGTAGCATTTTCATGATAAAAGGAAGCTTCTTCCGGAATCGCAGGACCCGGGGAAAGGCTGAGTAGAATTTCCCGGCCGCACTTTTTGATAGCCTTGTGAAGCATGGCAATTTCTTCTTTGGAAGACCGGGCATCCATACGGCAGATATCGTCGCATTTGATAAAGTCCACGCCCCACTCTGCATATAGTTCCATCAGGGAATCATAATATAGCTGTGACTCGGGCTTGTGCGGATATACACCATACATATCCGGATTCCAGTAGCAGATGGAGTAAGGGTTGGCGATTTCGCTGGCCGGCAAATCCGTACCCTTGATAGCCGCATGGGTATGTGCGGCAATTCGCGGTACACCACGCATAATGTGGATGCCGAACTTTAAGCCTAAGCTATGTACATAATCTGCCAAGGGTTTGAATCCTTTGCCGTCCACGCAGGAGGGGAAACGCTCCGGACAGGGCAGTAATCTGGAGTATTCATCCATCTCCACCTCTCCGAAGGGGATATACTGGTGCTCATCACGTCTTGTGGCGGCACCGTAAGAGTACCATTCAATATCTACTACCACATATTCCCAGCCGTAAGTCTTCAAATATTTAGCCATGTAGTCTGCATTGGCCTTTACATCAGCTTCTGTGACAGCTGTGTCATAATAATCGTAACTGTTCCACCCCATGGGGGGATTCATCTTATTATTCATAGCATTTACCTCCGATATGTGGGATGTGTGCATTCTGCTACACATTTCCAATTGTATTATACCTGATAACTCCTCTGACTGCATATAGAAAAATGTAGTTTTGACATGGAAAAATGCGTGATTTCAATACTGATAAGTACAGAAAACACGCATTTGATTGTTGATATGGTATGGTGAAAAGCTTACAAAGACGGATATGTCTCCTGTAACTTCCTTAATATGATTTTGCCGGAAGTGCCGGTGAGCTTTTCGGCAGCGGAAATCAATTCGGGAATACGCTCAGAAAGTCCCGACTGACTATAAATCTCTGCCAGCAACAGATAGGTGGCGGTAATATCACTGTGGACGGATACGGCATATTCCAAAATCGTTTTGGCATTGTCCATATCGCCCAGCTCATACAGCCTGTCAGCCCATTTTTGCAAGGTGGTAATCAGGGAAGTATAGTTCTGGTCATACTCCGTGAGTACGGTGATATTGGCGGTGCCGTAGGCCAGCTTCAAATCCGTATTGGTGATTCCCGTAAGGTTTACTATTTTGCTGTCCTTTAAAATGGTTAAGGTGTCCAAACATTCCTGCACCACAGTGTCATCCCTGTGGACCTCTGCGGGAAGCTGTTCCAAGGGAAGAAAGATATATTCCAAATCATCCATGGGCTTCTTGCGAACACTGTTAGCGGCACGTTCCCGTTGCCAGAAAGACTGCTCCTGTTCGTTCATGGTTTTGGTATTCTTTTTTAAGGCTCTGCCAAGTACTAGCAAAAAGAGGAATAGGGTTGCCAAAAAGGGAATTTTCATATATAATATCCTTTCAGAATATTTTATTTAACAGGTACTTTAAACGGTGCCAAAGGGAGGTAATGATGTTTAATTTTCATAGTAAAAAATCAAAAAGAATTGTCTCTATCATCATTATATTGTTTTTAGTATTAGCTATGGCTATTCCAAGTTTATCATATTTGGGAGTATAGTTCAAGGAATGGAACCGGAGCAAGGAGTGTATATGAAGAGATTAATACATAAATGTGCAATGCTGCTGTTTGGTGGTATGCTCATGTTTGGCTGCGGTATGACTGCAGAAGCGGCAAACATGCCCATTAAACAGGGTATTTTCATAGGGAGCGTGGATGTTGGTGGTATGACACCGGCGGAAGCGGAAACAGCAGTGCAGGAATATGTAGACGGTTTAAGTGAGAGAACCATTACATTAAAAGCGGCTAATGGCTCAGAAATAAAAGTGACTGCAGAGGATATTGGTATCAAGTGGACCAACCCGGAGATTATCAAAGAGGCAGCTGAGATCGGTCAGCATGGCAATGTAATTGTCCGCTATAAAATGATGAAGGACTTGCAGCATGATAATGTCCGCTATGATTTAGAGCTGAGCTATGATATAAATGCTATTAACAATATCCTGCAGGAGCAGTGTGCGGTATTTGATTCAGATGCGGTGGATGCTGCCCTTTCCAGAGAAGACGGGGCCTTCAAAGTACAGGAAGGAAAAAGCGGTTTTCATCTGGATGTGGAGAAGTCCATTGATGTAGTTAATGATTTTATGCTGGAGGAGTGGGACTACTCTGACACAGCCATAGAGCTTGCCATAAATGAAGAATTACCTCAGGGGAATGCCCAGGAGCTTTCCCGGGTACAGGATGTACTGGGTACCTTTACCACATCCTTTTCTTCATCCAATAAGTCAAGAAGCGCTAATGTAACCAATGGTTGTAGATTAATTAATGGAATTACCTTGTATCCCGGTGAGGAGTTTTCTACCCTGGAGGCAATCACTCCGTTTACGGAAGCCAACGGATACTATATGGCAGCTTCTTATCTGAACGGTAAAGTCGTGGATAGCTTGGGAGGCGGTATTTGTCAGGTGTCTACCACCTTGTATAATGCAGTGCTTTTGGCAGAGCTGGACGTGACTCAGCGTTACAATCACTCTATGATTGTGGCATATGTGGATGCTTCTGCAGACGCAGCGATTGCAGAGTCCGCAGGTAAGGACTTTAAATTTGTAAACAATACAGATGCCCCCATTTACGTGGAAGGTACTATAAAGAATAAAAAGATTACCGTAACGATTTACGGTAAGGAGACCAGGGATGCTAACCGTGAGGTGCGTTATGAAAGTGAGATTATCAGTAAAACGCCTCCCGGACCTGATGTGATTTATGTGGATGCAGGTCAGCCCATCGGATATATTGTGAAGGAGAGTGCACATATCGGTTACAAGGCGAAGCTTTGGAAGGTGGTAAAGGAGAATGGTACTGTAGTAGAACGTACCTTGGTTAACACCAGTACTTATAAGATGACTCCCAGATATGCTACTGTAGGTGTAGCTACCGCAGACCCCAATGCATACAATGAAATCATGGCAGCAATCGGTACTTCCAATATTGACCATGTACAGAATGTGATTGCAATCCTGACAGCACCGCCGGTACCCCAATAAGCCGGTAGCTGTAATACGCAGGATTTTGGAAATCTCTGCGACAGTTTAGAAGTTAGTAAAACAAGGCAGGAAAGATTATGAGACCAGGAAAGCTCTCAGACAGTATCCTTAAAAGAACTGTCCTTAAGCAGATAAAGAAAAACAGAAAAGAAGTTTTATGTGGCGCAGGTATAGGGGAAGACTGCGCCATTTTTGCGTGCGAGGGGAGTAATTTGGTTAGTGCGGTAGGTACTTATGCAGTGCCGGACCGTCAGGATATGATTCGTGCCATTTACAAAGAAATGAATAATCTGGCCACGGCAGGAGCGGAAGGTTTTGCGGTGATGCTGGCCATTACCTTGCCGGAGCGAGCAAGTGAAGAGAAGTTAAAAAAGCTCATGGACGGTGCCGCCCAGGCAGCCAGAGAGCTGAAGATACAGATTGCCGGAGGCCACACTACCGTAAGCAAGCATGTCAGCGAAAAGTTAGTGACGGTCACAGCTTATGGAAAGGTATCGCCAGATAAAGCGTATACTACAAAGGGTGCCAAGCCCGGGCAGGATATCGTGATTACCAAGTGGATTGGTCTGGAAGGTACTGCTATCTTGGCCAATAAGAAAAGGGAAGATTTACTGACCAGATATCCTGAGTATCTGGTGGAGGAAGCAGCCTCCTTTGACAAGTATCTGTCCATCATCCCGGAGGCCGCCACCGCCGTGAAGTCCGGCGTTTGCGTAATGCATGATGCTTCTGAGGGTGGTATACTGGCCACACTTTGGGAGCTGGCAGAAAGCTCAGGCGTTGGACTGCAAATTGATATGAAGAAGTTGCCCATCCGGCAGGAGACGGTGGAGGTTTGCGAGTTTTGTGATGTGAATCCTTACGAACTCCTAAGCGGAGGTTGTCTGGTGATGACCGCAGAGGACGGCAACAGTCTGGTACTTGCACTGCAGGAGCAGGGAATACCGGCAGTGGTAGTGGGAAAGATTACCGATAGTAATGACAGATTGATTTTTAACGGAGAAGAGAAGCGGTTTCTGGATAAACCGGCCGCGGATGAGATCTATAAGTTTATTTAGGAGGTATAGAACCATGAGAGAGCAGTTATTAAAGATTATTGAAAAGAACAGCCGTATTGATTTGAAGGAGCTGGCCGTTCTTTTGGGTGTAGAGGAAATAGATGTGGTAAACGAAATGGCAGCCATGGAAGCAGATGGTACCATTTGTGGTTATCATACTCTGATTAACTGGGAGAATACCAGTATTGAAACCGTATCCGCATTGATTGAAGTACGAGTAACTCCTCAGAGAGGACAGGGCTTTGACCATATTGCAGAGCGTATTTACAACTATCCTGAGGTAAATGCACTTTACCTGATTTCAGGAGGTTACGATTTATTGATTTCCCTGGAAGGAAAGACTCTGAAGGAGATTTCCATGTTTGTATCCGAGAAGCTGGCACCCCTTGACAGTGTATTAAGTACCGCCACCCACTTCATCCTGAAGAAATACAAGGACCACGGTACCGTACTGGACAAGAAAAAGAGCGACGAAAGAGAGATGATTATCCTATGAGAAACCCATTAGCAGACAAAGTTGTTGAAATAAAGCCCTCCGGCATTCGTAAATTTTTCGACCTGGTAAGTGAAATGACCGACAAGGATGTAGTTTCACTGGGCGTGGGCGAGCCGGATTTTGATACTCCCTGGCATATTCGCGAGGAGGGTATCTACTCCCTGGAGAAGGGACGTACCAGCTATACCTCCAATGCAGGTATGAAGGAATTAAAGCAGGAGATTTGCAATTACATAAACAGAAAGCAGGGTGTGACCTATAATGCAGCCAATGAAGTGCTGGTAACCGTAGGCGGTTCCGAGGCGATTGATGTGGCGCTTCGTGCCATGTTAAATCCCGGGGAGGAGGTACTCATTCCCCAGCCCTGTTATGTTTCTTACGACCCCTGTACCGTATTGGCAGGTGGTGTACCTGTGGCTATTAACTTAAAGGCAGAGAATGAGTTCCGCCTTACCGCACAGGAGTTGCGTGACGCCATAACCGACAAGACCAAGGTATTGATTCTGGCATTCCCGAACAATCCCACCGGTGCCATTATGGAAAAAAAGGATTTGGAAGCCATTGCAGAAGTGATTATCGAGAAAGATATTTTCGTAATTTCCGATGAAATATACTCTGAGTTGTCTTACGCAGAGGACCATGTATCCATCATTACCCTGCCGGGTATGAGAGAGCGTACCATTATGATTAACGGTTTCTCCAAGGCATATTCCATGACCGGTTGGAGACTGGGTTATGCATGCGGACCGGCAAATATTATCACCCAGATGACCAAGATTCATCAGTTTGCCATTATGTGTGCGCCTACCACCAGCCAGTATGCAGCTATTGAAGCACTGAAGAACGGGGATGCTGACGTGGCTGAAATGCGTGATGTTTATAACCAGAGAAGACGTTATTTGCTTCATGCCTTTAAGGAGATGGGGCTTGACTGCTTCGAGCCCTTCGGTGCATTCTATGTATTCCCCTGTATCAAGGAATTCGGCATGACCAGTGATGAGTTTGCCATGAAGTTTTTGGAAACAGAAAAGGTAGCAGTAGTACCCGGTACCGCCTTTGGTGACTGCGGAGAAGGCTTTTTGCGTATTTCTTATGCATACTCTTTGGAGAATCTGAAGAAGGCTATGGAAAGACTGGAGCGGTTTGTAAAGAAGTTACGTGAGGAACAGAAATAATGAATATTATCTTACATCAGCCGGAGATTCCCCAAAATACAGGCAATATCGGGCGTACCTGTGTGGCTACCGGTACCTCCCTGCATTTAATCGAGCCATTAGGCTTTCGCCTGGATGAAAAAAGCCTCCAGCGTGCAGGTATGGACTATTGGCAGCACTTAGATGTGCACCGTTATGTGAATTTTGAAGAGTTTCTGGCCAAGAACCCCGGTGCAAAAATCTGGATGGCTACCACCAAGGCCAAGCATACTTACAGTGAGGTGGAGTTTGGTGAGAATGATTTCATCATGTTCGGCAAGGAAAGCGCCGGCATCCCGGAGGAAATCCTGGTGGACTATGAGGATACCTGTATCCGTATCCCCATGCTTCCCGAAATCCGCTCCCTGAACTTATCCAATTCCGTGGCAATCGTGCTTTACGAAGCACTCCGCCAGCAGGGCTTTGCCAGCATGCAGCTGGAAGGTGAACTGCATCGGTTGCAGTGGAAGGAATAAAGAAGTTTATATGAGGACTCACAGTTTTTGTGAGTCCTCAGAAACAATTTTATTCGAACCAAAGTGTACATCTGCACTATCCCGGCTCCGCTTACTCCTTCTGCCCCATCTTTACTTTACATTCCTCCGCTTTCCTCATCGGAAACTTCACATTAATTTCATTAACCGGTCCATTTAGCAGTCCCACAATCCTCATCCATACTTCATAGGCTTTATCATACTCACCCAGACCCTCGTGGCAAAATGCAATTGCGTATAAGCAATCTAACTTCGTAGGATCCAATTCATGACGCTTTTCCAAGTACCAGTATGCTTCGTCATACTTGCCCAATTCCTTGCATGCATCACCCGCATACAAATAGTGAACCGAATCCTCCGGAAATTTCTCAATTGCCTCCTTTGCTACCTGATAGCATTTCTCAAACTGATTTGTATTATAATAAGCAGCCTCCAGACAACCCCATTCTCCGGAGTCCTTCGGATGCTCCTTTACTGCCTGCAACTGCTCCTCAATGCACTGCGGACCATCTGCAGTATAACCGCATCGGAACATTAACTTCTCGTTTCTCGCACGGAAATACAGTTCCGGATCATTTTTTTTGCTCAGTTCCATGGTCTTATCGTAATCTTCCAGTATTTTTTTGGTAGAAGCATAAATCATTCTTCCATAAAGCCAAGTACGTGCGTTATAGTCCCATGCCCCCATGGTTCCTTCTTTTTCCATTCGTTCGTACTCTTGTACAGCTGCTGTAAAGTCCTCGAACCTCATGGTATCATAATACACTGCTACCAATCGGTCGGACAGCTTGTCATATCCTTGCAAATCATCTTTATACAAATCATCCACCAGTACGCCGTACAATCTGGATATTTCCGGTAACATCATCACATCCGGGAAGGTGGCACCGGTTTCCCAACGGGACACTGACTGGGGACTTATACCCAGTTTTTCCGCCACTTGCTCCTGGGTAAGCTTCTTTTCCAATCTCAGCTTTCTGAGATTCTTTGAAAAATTGTCTTTCATCGTATACTCTCCTGTTCATCCATTCGCAAACCCGGTACGCGTTACCGGATTTGCTCTTCATCACAACTTTAAGAAGACTTCTTGAATTTATGATACAGGAAAGTATACAAAAAAACCATATCACAATTTGAGTGAAAATTCTCAGTTTATTAGAGTTTTCATGCCCCTTTTGATTGACGAACTCGTTCACGGATGCTAAAATTAGTTCATACCAAGCTCCTTTCTGTGAGCTTAAAATAACTTTGTAGCACTCTCTCGCTGCATCTTACATCATATCTTGGCAGTCTCGCCGGGTATACCTACATTTATTACAATTTAAGGAGGATTTCATTCTTATGGAAGAAACAAACTTTAACTGCAACTTGTCCACCTCTTTTCAGAATGCCACCGGCAAGATTGACTACGGTCTTACCAATGACTATATGTTCCGGGTGATTCTGCAAAGGCACATTAAAGTATTAAAGGCACTGATCTGCTCTCTGCTTCATTTACAGCCCCATGAGATTAAGGAGGTTTATATCCGGAATCCTATACAGCCGGGAGAGGCGGTAGATGATAAGGAATTTGTTCTGGATATAGAGGTATTCTTTAACAACGATACGCTTATCAATCTGGAAATGCAGGTGCTGAATGAGTTGAATTGGTCGGAACGTTCCCTTGCCTATCTGTGCCGCTTGTTTGCAAGCCTGTATAAGGGACAGGATTACGACGAGGCTTTGTCTGTGGTACATATTGGCTTCCTGGATTTTCAGCTGTTTCCGGAGCATCCGGAGTTCTTCGGAATTTATAGGCTTATGAATGAAAAGGACCACTATTTGTATAGTGACAAACTGTCGCTGGGTGTGGTAGACTTGAAGCATATAGAACTGGCCACCGAAGAAGACAGGGCATTCCAGATAGACCACTGGGCCCGCCTGTTTAAGGCAACTACATGGGAGGAGATAAAGATGATTGCAAAGAATAATGAATACATGACCGAAGCAACACAGGCGCTTTATGAATACAATGCCGATTATGTTATCCGCCAGAAATGTGAAGCCAGGGAAGAATATGAACGTCGTCAGCGTACTCTGCATAAGAAGCTGAGTGATGCTCAGGAGAAGATACAGGAGCAGGAAGAAAGCTTGCGAGAGAAAGATAAGCTACTGAAAGAACAGGAGAACGAAATTGAACAATTAAAGGCACTTTTGAAACTAAGTAAGAGTAACTAAGATAAAACAGCCCCGTGTGAATTTTCACACGGGGCTTTCCATTTCATATAATCAATTTCTTACGGTATAGGAAATTGTGCGAGTACAGTGGTGGAGATTAAGAAGAATTGCGAAGCAATTCTTGTAATTGTCGCCGCCGGGCGACAATTTATTACCAATTCTTGGAAGCATATTTTCCCCAGTTAGAATCCTTGGAAAATGCACCACCGGGCTGGAATACCTTCTTAGCTTCAGCATCATCCTTTAAGAATGCGTCAAACCAGTCAATAGCATATACTGCATATTTGTCGGGATCCAGTACACAGCTGGTATGTACACCACCCTTTAAGGATGCATATACTGCGGTACCGGTACAAGCCTGGTAAGCAGGCTTTACCCACAGCGCGGGCATTACGATGCTGTCCAAAGAACCGGTGGTAAACAGGGTAGGGGTAGAAAGCTTCTTAGCTTCTGACTTGTAGTTGCTGCCTGCGATGGACAGAACACAGTCGATGCGGCTGTCTGCTACTGCTGCATTTACGGAGCTTCTGCCGCCCTGGGAATGTCCTGCCACACCGATATTTTCGGTATCTACCTTTCCGTAGAAGATGCTGTCAGGGTCTGCATTCTTTTCCAGAATAAAGTCAATGGAGCCAATCTGAGCCTTGCCGTCAGCGGACATCATATTGGTATTGGTGACTACGATATAGCCACCAGCTGCAATTTTGCTCAGCAGGCTGTAGTAAAGTCCGGGTGCACACATGGTACCGTTGGCCCAGGCAACTACGGGGTAAGTATCATTGCCGGTAGGCAAATCCGCCGGATAGAAAATAATCTGGCCGGAAAGCAGGGAGTCGAAGTCACCGGTACAGGTGGTGCCGTTTTCATCGGTTACATAAACAGGTGTGTATTCTGCGGCCTGCGCGGTTACGGGGGTCCAAAGTGCGATAAGTGCCAGAGCAAGTGCCATCACCGTGGAAAGTACTTTTCTTTTGAGTTTCATTTGTTTTACCTTCTCTCTTTAGATTTTAATACTTTACTATTGTAAATCAAAAAAATGTTTTTTTCAACATCTTGATTTCTTTTTGGTAAATAGGTACTATAAAAGTAAAACAATTTACGAAATAATTATAGGGGGGTACGTTATGAGCGTAGTAAGGTATACGTTTTTCTCGGAAGTTTTAAGAGAACAGGTGAACGTAAACGTGATTCTTCCTTCCTTCGAGGGCTGGAGAGACCGTCAGGGAAGTAAGGCATATTATGGGGAGTATGACAGGAAGAAGACTTTGTACATTATGCATGGTGGTTCGGATGATTGTTCCTTATATTTGAGAAGGACCAGGATTGAAGAATATGCAATGGAATATGATATGGCTGTGGTGATGCCTGAGGTAAAGAACAGCTTTTACAGCAATATGGTACATGGAAAGAATTATTTCACATACATCAGTGAGGAGTTGCCTCGCGTGATGGAAAGTGTATTTCCGCTGACCCATGACCCGAAGGAGCGTTTTGTTATAGGCAATTCCATGGGTTCCCACGGTGCCATTAAGTGGGCGTTGAATTGTCCCGGCTTTTTTGCGGCAGCGGCCGGTATGTCCGGCGCGGGAGATTTGGAGGAACTGGGCTTCTATGACGGATTTAAGGAGCGAGTGCTGAATTCTTTTGGTACCATCGAGCAGTATCGCGGCAGTATGAATGACTTCAAATACATGGTAAATAAGCATCTGGAAGAGGGTACCAAGCTTCCCAGATTATACTTCTGCTGCGGTAAGCAGGATGGCTTCTATAAGGGTGCTAAGCTTTTTGCGGACTTTGTAAAGGAAAAGGGACTGGAGACCTGCTTTGAAGAGGCGGATGGTGCTCACAACTGGGAGTACTGGGACAAATGGCTTCCGGTGATGATCCGATATTGTGTAAAGGGGGAAGTGTAAGATGGGAGTACTGCATTTTGATTTTATGTCAGATAAGCTGGGTTATCAGACCAATATATATGTAACTTTGCCGGAGTGTATGGAAAAGGGGCAGGCACCTAAGGGCATTCTGTATCTGCTTCACGGGGGCGGTGGTAACGGCCTGGACTGGATGCGGAATACCGCTGTCGAAAGATACGCACAGCCTTATGAATTGGCAGTGATTATGCCGGAGGTGGACGGCAGCTGCTTTTATGCAGATATGAAACACGGATATCCATATTTTCAATATCTGACGGAAGAAGTACCTGCGGCTATGGAAGCCATGCTTCCCTTACTGAAGGGCGTGGAAAAGCGCTATGTGGCAGGTCTTTCTATGGGTGGTTACGGTGCTTTTAAATGGGCATTTAATAAGCCGGATTACTTTACTGCGGCAGCGAATCTGTCAGGGGTATCCTTCGTGGTGGATTTGATGGCAGATACCAGCCATGGATTGACCGGTAAGGAAACACTTATCGAGTGCAACTGGGGCGCTTTGGAGGAATTAAAGGGCAGTGACAGTGATTCCAAGGAATGGATTGACAGGGCAGTAGCACAGGGGACTAAATTACCTAAGCTGTTTGCCGGTATGGGCACGGAAGACTTTTCCTATGATTTCAGTACAGCGTATCTGGCTTACTGCAAGGAAAAGGGTGTGGAGATTCATTATGAAGAGATGCCGGGAGGACATGATTGGAATGTATGGGATGCCATGATACAGAAGTTTATGGCATGGGCTACCAAGTAGAACAGAGGATAGAAGTGAGCAGAAAAGTATTAATCGTAGAAGACGATAAAGAAATAAGCAGCATATTGCAGACCTTCTTAGAACAGAAAGGCTATGAGGTGTGGACGGCTTTGGATGGACACGCAGCTACCGGGCAAATGAAGGAAAGAGAATACGATTTGATTCTCATGGACCTGATGCTCCCTTTTAAAAGCGGGGAACGTCTGATTAAGGAACTAAGGGAGTATTCTCAGACACCGGTGATAGTACTGTCTGCCAAAACCATGATGGAGACCCGACTGGAAGTACTTCGATTAGGGGCAGATGATTATATCTTGAAGCCTTTTGATTTGGAGGAAGTGCTGGTACGTATGGAGGTGGTGCTGCGTCGAAGCGGTGCCGGTGATGAGGAACCCAAGGAAGCGGATGTCCTAAGTTGTGGAGAACTAAAGTATTCTTTGGCGGAAAATAGGGTGACTTTTGAGGGGCAGGAGATTGCCCTGACGGCTAAGGAGATGCACCTACTCAGGCTTTTTCTGGAGAATCCGGAGAAGGTGTTTACCAAGGCCAATTTATACGAAGCGGTATGGAATGATGTGTATTACTATGAGGACAATACCATCAACGTACACATCAGCAATCTGCGTAACAAGCTGAAAAAAGCCACCGGACAGGACTTCGTGGAGACGGTCTGGGGCATCGGATATCGTTTAAAGGAGAGTTAGGATGCTTGTTTGGAAGATAAGTGCCATACTTCTGACAATATTCTGTCTGGGGCTGGTGTTTTGGATGCTTCGGATGAAGAAGCAGCTTCGCAATATTAAGGAAGAGTTGGAAGCCACTCGTGACAAATCCTACAACCGGCAGCTGCAGGTGGATTTGTTTGACAGGGATTTGACGGATATGACCGCAGAACTGAATAGAAACTTAGACTACCAAAAGCAGCTGAAGGTGGAGACGGAGAAGGCGGAAAAGGCCATCCGACAGAGCGTATCGGACATCGCTCACGATTTGCGTACGCCTCTGACCGTGGTAAAGGGTAACCTTCAGATGCTTCGCATGGAAGAGTCCCTTTCGGAAAAAGGAAAGCAGTATGTGGAGCTTTGTGCCCAGAAAGCAGACGAAATCCGTGAGATGGCGGATGATTTCTTCCAGCTGTCTTTGTTGGAAAGTGACTTAGAGGCTGTGGAGCTGAAGCGAATGGACTTAACGGAGGCACTGCTACAGTTTTTAACTGCCAGAGAAGCCCTGATTCGTACCAATCACATGGAGCCGGAGGTGATTTTCCCTCAGAAGAGCATCTTTGTATTGGCGGATGAAAAGCTGTTGGACAGAATGCTGGGGAATTTGCTGAATAATGTATTTCGTCATGCCAAGGGGGACCGGTTTCTCATCCGTTTGGAGGAGAAGGAAGAAACAGTGATTACCTTTGCCAATGAGGTAGAGGCACCGGAGAGTTTGCATTTGGAATCCCTGTTTGAACGTACTTACCGGGGAGATAAAGCCAGAAGCGGCAACGGAGCCGGGCTGGGACTTTATATTGTAAAACTTTTGGCCGGAAAGCAGAAGGCCACAGTCAGTGCTGCAATCAAAGAGAATAAATTGGAAATCAGCGTGCATTTACCGCTGGCAAAATAAAAGTTGTCGATTTCGGCAACTTTTTTGATTTTCTAAAAAGATTTAAGAAATTCTTTAAGATTTGACTTTAGAATAAATTTTGTAAGATGCAATAAGGAGGTTTGTGATGTCTAAAACGATTATAGAAGCAAAAAATCTGACCAAACAATATATGAAGCAAAAGGCTGTGGATGATGTGTCTTTTTCGATTAAGGAAGGCATGATTTGCGGTCTCATCGGTCCCAATGGTGCCGGTAAGACCACCATTATGAAGATGCTGGGAGGGCTGGTACTGCCTACTCAGGGGTCATTAACCCTTTTTGAGGGAAGTACGGAAGAGGAGCTGGCCAAGGCCCGTAGCCGTATGAGCTTTATGATAGAGACACCTTATGCTAAGGAAAAGATGACCGCCAGACAGAACTTAGAGAAGCAGCGTCTCCAAAAAGGGATTCCCAATAAGGAGCGTATTGATGAGGTGCTGGAAATCGTAGGCTTAAAAGATACGGGCAAAAAGCCGGTGCAGAAATTCTCCCTGGGTATGCGTCAGCGCCTGGGTATTGCCAATGCCCTGCTGACCAAGCCGGAAATCATGGTGCTGGATGAGCCCGTAAACGGTCTGGATCCGGAAGGTATTGTGGAAATCCGTGAGCTGCTTTTGAAGCTGAACAGAGAGGAGCATATTACTATATTAATTTCCTCCCACATTTTGAGTGAGCTGTCATTGCTTTGTACGGACTACCTCTTTATCAATAAGGGTAAGATTTTGCAGAGTGTATCCACCAGGGATTTGAAGCGAATCTGTAAGGAGTATTACCACATCGGCACGGACAATAATGCCCTGGCCCTTACCATTTTGCAGGAAAAGCTGGGTGTGACGGAATTCGAAGTGGAAAGGGACGGCAGTATCCGTCTGTTTGAACGATTGGACGAGGTACATACCATTTCCAAGACCTTGTATGAGGGCGGAGTGGTGCCTACAATGCTACATATGAACGAGGCAAATCTGGAGCAGTACTATATGAATATGGTAGGTGGTGAGGAAAATGTGGAACCTGATAAAGGCGCAAAATTATCAATTAAAAAAAGATAAAGTAACAAAATGGATGTGGACTCTCTTCTTAGGAAGTCCGGTAGTATTCTTTGTAAGCTATATGCGAAACGAATCCCTGAGTGAGCTGACCGGCAGCGACATCCCCATCCTACTGGGAGAGATGAATATGATTATCATGGGGATTTTCGTGATTTTAATAACTGCCCGGGTAATGGGCTGGGACTATACGGACAAAACCTTAAACTATGAGCTTATGGCAGGTCATAGCCGTGGTGAGGTATACTGGTCACGCGTATTTTTAAGTTTGGTGCTTAACATGGTAGGATGTGCTATTTACCTTTTTCTGCCCTTGTTCATCTTTGGCGAGATAAATGGCTGGGGATATACCACGGATATGGGGGATATTGTATTAAGGTACGGCTTAAGCTTTCTGCCTCTGTTTCGTCTGGTGGGAGAATGCGTGCTTTTAACCGTTCTTTTAAAGAATTGTTATATGGTGATGATTATCGGATACATGCTCTATTACTCAAGTATGATAATTATGCTGGTATTGGAACCCTTGGTGGATATAAAATGGAACGTGCAGTTTTGTATTATTAATCTTAGTAAACTCTTGTATATGGACAAGTGCCGCTTACAGTATATAAACGGCGAGGATGTACAAGTGTATCAGACCGCCCTGGAATCGGAGCTTTTGATAAGTACCATAGGGGTATCCCTTCTGGTGGGTATGGTCTGTCTGGGGCTGGGATACCTGTATTTTAAGAAGAGTGATATGAATTAAGGAGTGTGCCGGATGAAAAATATAGTGAAATCACAGTTTTATCAAATCATACGGGAAAAAATCTTATGGTATATGCTGGTAGTGGCACTTTTCATGCAGACCCTGATGTTTATGCTACCTATATGGTTGGAAAATGAAGAGGCTACCTCCGCCGGAGAATTTTTCGCCGAACAAGGCAATGGCTTAATCTTTTTCCCGCTATTTTTCCTAATAGTGGCAGTGGGACAGATTTGCGGAACGGACTTTTTAGACAAAACCAACCATTATGAGGTGCTGGGCGGACATCGTAGACACGAGGTCTATCTGGGACGTGTGATTCCCGCACTATTGGTAGGCGGATTGGGGAGTTTGTTACTTTCTGTTTTGCCGGTGGTGCTGTATACAATCATGTTTGGTTGGGGAACCAAGATTCCCTTGGGAGCAGTGTTGCTACGTTTTATCATGCTTCTCTTTCCCTTCCTGAGATTGGTTTGTGAGTTTGTATTTATCACCTTTTTGGTGAAAAATCCCTATGTCATGATGGGAGTGGGTTATCTGGTCTTTATAGCAATTATGGGATTGTCGGAGATTCTGAATGCCTTTAATGCCTTTCTGGGTATCACCAATATGATGCAGCTTCTGGTGGTGGAGAAATGGGTTACCTTCGGATTGGGAGGGGATTTGAACTATATCTATGAAGCACCGCTCAATGCAGGTGTGATAGTGCAAACCATTCTGGCTTCCGTGGTGTTTGGCGTAGGCTCTTTGTATCTGGGATACATTTACTTTAAGAACAATGATCTTAACTAAGAAAAGAGGACAGCTATGATTCTATACGATAAAATTTTGATAGGGGTATTGCTGGGCGGAGCCCTGCTTCTGGCCTTGATGACGGAAGTGGCCCGGAAATATATTAATAACGAGTGGCGGGCGCTGTACTGTGTTCCCCCCATTATAGGACTGTTTTTTCTGACCATAGAAGGCTTCGAACCCTTGATGTTGGGAGCCTACATAGGCATGGTGCTTTTACTGGCAGGACTGATTAAGGATGATTATAAAGTGCGTAGATTCGCGTGCCTGGGAGCATTGGTACTTGGTCTGGCGACCATACCCATTTGTCTTTTGGGGAAGAGCTACCGTACGGACGATTATGTGAAGGATTTCAAGGAAGGTGTGGCCTTTATGAAAGACCATTACATTCTGACAGAGCATAAGGGTGTGGATTTTGATGCCCTTTATGAAGAATATTTGCCCTTGT
This sequence comes from Lachnospiraceae bacterium, assembly GCA_017520425.1. Classification (GTDB taxonomy): domain Bacteria; phylum Bacillota; class Clostridia; order Lachnospirales; family Lachnospiraceae; genus Acetatifactor. The sequence continues at coordinate 82,349 of JAFXFO010000009.1, forward strand.
TCCAAGAGGCTAATAAAAACCATGATAAGGTGGCCAATACCATTGCCTGGGCCCGTTTTTGTGCAGAGTTTCGGGATGGCCATACAGGTTTTCAGCCTAAGGATGAGGAGACCTGGAAAGAGGCCTTACGGCAGGCAGCAGGCAATGACTACGGCCTGTCCCTGATGACATTGACAGACGGACGGGTTGCGGCAGTGAATGTGGAGGACAATGACTTTTTCAGGAATGCAGGAATCACAAACGGCACCATCATTACCTCCTGGGACGGACAGGAGATCGCCGAGGTGGCTAAAGAGTCCGTGTTGTTTCAGATGACGCCTTATGCGGATAAGGATAATGAAGCCTTTGAGCAGGCTCTCTATGCAGCCGGTATAGGTGGAGAAAGTGTAAGAATTACCTACCTGGATGCTTCCGGTGCAGAAAAGGAACTGAAACTTCCCAAGCTGGGAGATTATTTTGAACGTTTGGAAAAAACCATGGAAATCATTTGTCAGGGTGTGGAAACCGGCCATATGATGTGGGCAGAAGTCAGTGAGGAGGCAGTAGCTTTTCGTATTAAGATAATGATGTTTGACAGCGAGTCTTCCAAAACGGAGGATTTTACGGCCATGAAGCAGGAAATCCGGGAAAAGGCTGAGGAGTATCAGGCAGCAGGCAAGACACATTTGATTCTGGATTTGCGTGATAACGGCGGCGGCTCCGGCCAGATGGTGAAAGCTATTGCATCCCTCTTTGCACTGCCGGGAGAGTATTATTACTGTACCGATGGCCTGTGGGATGACAAGATTGGTGGCTATGCAAAGGATGAAAGCGGAAACTATTTAACCGGCAAGGACCATTATTTCCAAGGAGAAAATATCTGGAACGGCCCCATTACCTTGCTGGTGAATCAGAACAGTGCCAGTGCCTCTGACCACCTGACCATGGTGATGCAGGGCATGGAGAATGTAACGGTTATGGGCTTTACGGAACCCAACGGTTCCGGTCAGGGTGTTAACGGCACCGAATTGGAAAGCGGTGCATTAAGCTTTTCCAGCTCCCTGATGATGGATAGAGATGGCGGAATTTATGTGGATTCCGGTACGGACCGGGAAAGTGGTAATGAAATCGATGTAGCGATTTCCTTTGATGAAGAAGCGGTAAGAGTACTTTTTGATGAGGGTGGAGATTATGTGCTTCAGAAATGTCTGGAGTACTATCAGTAATAAGGTATATTAGGGATGGAAACAGCATCATCAGCGGGATGGTGCTGTTTTTTCTTGAAATATAACAAATTTATGTTATACTATACGCGTAAAGGCGTAGCATTTTCGAGGCTCTGCCTCAACTAATTTATCAAGAGGATTTACATGAGATTTGAACGAATTGACGATAAAACAGTAAAGTGTTTTATTTCCAATGAAGAGTTGGAAGAATTTGATATTACATATAAGGATTTTATCACCCGGTCAGAGAAAGCCAAGGAAGTAGTGGAGGAAATCATCGAGCAGGCCGTGGAGGAAGTAGGTTATAAGCCGCCGGAATTTGCCATGGATATGCAGATTATGGTATTACCGGAGAAGGGCATGTTGCTTACTTTGTCAGAGCGTTCCCCGGAGGAGATGAAGAATAATCCCCTGCTGAAGGAATATCTGAAGGAGATGCAGAAGACCCTGGAAGAACATTTCGGGGATATCGCAGAGATTGCCAAGGGCAAGAAAAAAGGCGATGCACCGGTTCAGGCCCCAAGTGACAAGCCGGATTTTGCCCTGTTTGAGTTTTCCAACATCCGGGAGCTGAGTGATTATGCTTCCGTTTTGCCCAAGAATCTGCGGGTAATCAGCAGTCTTTACAGATTAGGTGATAATTATTATCTGTATCTGCAAAAGGGCAATGCGTCCTATGAACGTTACAGCAGAGCCTGCGTACAGGCGTTAGAGTACGGTACTCTGTATGGTGCGGCGGAAGAAAAGCTTACCTATTTGCAGGAGCATGGTGAGTGTATCATAGAAGAAAAGGCGTTAACCAAGGTTAGGCTGCAAGATAAATAGGAGGCGTAAAATGTTTTGTAGTAATTGTGGAAAGAAATTAGTAGACGGCGCCATGTTTTGCGGCGAATGCGGAACTAAGGTAGAAGCATCACCCGTAGCAGATGCAGCACCTACGAAAGAAGCAACGCCTGCGCAAGAAGAACCCACCACAGTAGATAAAACTAAGAAGGAAAAGAAGAAAGGCAAAGGAAAGACAGTCGCTGTGATTATCATCATTCTGCTTATTTTGGCAGCGGGCGGTGTGGCAGCATGGTACTTCACCGGCGATGATTTCAACAGCAAGAGAAATATGAAGAAGGCTGAGGAAGCCTTTGCGGCAGGAGAGCTGGAAAGCGCAAGAGAATTCTATAAATCAGCACTGGAAAGAGATGCCACCTTAACGGATGCTTACTTAAAGCTTGCAGAGATGGATCTGCAGACCAAGCCGGAAGAGGCGGTGAATACCTTAGTGGAGGGTATTAAGAATACCGAGGACGTGGAAGGCGCGAAGGAATTACTGACTCCTAAGCTTCAGGAAGCATATAATGTTATAATCGATGCTAAGATTCATAATTTGGAATATATTGATGCTCTTGCCACAGCAAATGCTGCTTTTGATGCCACACATGATGCGGATTTTACGGAGAAAAAAGCAGAAGTTTACAGTATAATGGTGGAGTATTCCTGTAAAATTGCTGATTATAATTCTGCATTAGAATTGGTAGAGCAGGGATATAATGAGACCCGGTCCGATATATTGGTTGCTTCCAGAGTTGAGTTATACAAGGAATGGATTGCACACTATCTGGAAAAAAAAGATTTTGATGGTGCATATGATTGTGCAAAAGAAGCTTATAACGCAACCAATGACAGCTGTTTTTCAGAAGAACTTCTTGTTGAAATCTACAAGGAATGGGCAGAGTATAAGATTTCAATAGATGAATATGATAGCGCCAGTTTTACGTTAGATAGCGGTATCTGTGAGACCAATTCAGAAGTGCTTAAGCGCATGATGGTGGAAATCGATAGCAAGAGAATCATCACAAAGAAAAGAGAAATCTGTAGTGACGGTAGCGAACGACTCTTTATTTATGATGAAAAGGGTAAGGAACTGGAAATCGATTACTATGAAGATGGTTCTTTATTATCCTCGATGTTTTATTCATATGATGAGAATGGTGAGCTTTCTACCATAACCCAGACGGATGCGGATGGTAATGTTATGACCATAACCGAATATACGCAGGAAGAGTTAGATGGTCAGAAGGTACAGGTTATTTCTGTCAGAGACGGAGAAGGTAAACCCAGCTGCGAGACCAAAGAAACAGAGGATGGCAAGATGCTGTCCTATGTATATGTAGTTTATGATGGTGACGTGGGAACCGTTTATAGTCAGGAATATACCTATGATGAGCAAGGCAATCTGACCGGTGAAAAGTGGGCAACAGATGGGGAAGTAGTTTCTGAGGTGACCAATGAATATACCTATGATGCCAACGGTAAGGTGACACAGAAGTTGCACACCGAAGCAGATGGCAGCACCACCCTGACAATCTATGGTGATAATACCGAGACCGTAAAGATGTTTGACAGCAATCAGGAGCTGATATTAGAGTCTGAGACGATATTGGAAAAGGATGGTAAAGTAAAAGAGTATTATGTTTCCTGTGAGGAATATTCCTTTACAGAAGCTTATACCTATGATGCAGAAGGTAATATATTGACTTTTGAGTACAATGATTTGATAAGCGGTACGAATAAAGTGGAAACCTATTATTACGATGTGACAGACAGTAAGAAGGTAGTGTACTGCCATATTGATGAAAATGGTAAAAACGTAGGGATTACCATGGATATATATGGGTATGCAGAGAATGGCGATTTGCTTTATCATGATACAATAGATAAAAACGGTGTGACTGTATATATGCAGGCTTTCGGCTATAATTGGTATGGCAACATAGACTATAGAAGAGAAAAAGATTTGGAAAGCGATATCGAAACCAGCATTGAGTATGAGTATAGTTATGTAAAATAGGGATATGTCAAAATAAGTACCACTGCTTACGGGAATGTAGGGAATGGTACTTATTTTTATTGACAGAATTGGGTTTTTTTGACAAAATCAAATATGAAACAAAAAGAATCTCTGGCAAAGAAAAATGCTATAATCAAGATTGGGTTATAAGATAAATAGGAGGAGTAAAAATGTTTTGTAGCAATTGTGGAAAGAAATTAGAAGACGGCGCTATGTTTTGCGGCGAATGCGGAACTAAGGTAGAAATAGCGCCTGTAGCAGAAGCAGCTCCGGTAGTGGAGGAAGCGCCTGTAGCAGAAGCAGCTCCCGTAGTGGAGGAAGCGCCTGTAGCAGAAGCAGCTCCGGTAGTGGAGGAAGCGCCTGTAGCAGAAGCAGCTCCCGTAGTGGAGGAAGCACCTGTAGCAGAAGCTGCTCCCGTAGTGGAGGAAGCACCCGTGGCGGAAGCAGCACCCGTGGCAGAAGCGGTTCCCGTAGCGGAAGAAGCACCGGCCAAAAAGAGTAAGAAAGAAAAGAAGAAAGGTAAAGGCAAGGTAGTAGCGCTGATTATTGTCCTTGTTTTGATTCTGGGAGCAGGCGGTGTGGCAGCTTGGTACTTCACCGGCGATGACTTCAACAGCAAGAGAAATATGAAGAAGGCAGAAGAAGCCTTCGCAGCAGGAGAGCTGGAGAATGCAAGAGAGTTCTATGAAGAAGCATTGGATAGAGATGATACTTTGACCGATGCTTACTTAAAGTTGGCAGATATGGATATGCAGACAAATCCTGAAGAAGCAATCAAGACTTTGCAGAAGGCTATCAAGAAGACCAAGGATGTGGAAGGTGCAAAGGATTTACTGACACCTAAGCTCCAGGAAGCTTACAATGCAGCAATCGACGCAAAGGTGAAGCTGGGCGCGTATGAGGAAGCATTGGCTAAGGTGGACGAAGCCGCTACCGATCTTGGCGCAGATACTTTCAAGGCTAAGAAGCAATCTATCTACAACAGTATGATTGACGCAAAGCTTGCCGTTCAGGATTATAATGGTGCCATTGCATCGGCAACCATTGCATTTGATGCAACACAGGATGCAGCATTCACAGAGAAGAAGGCAGAAATTTACGGCTTGATGGTGAAGGCTGCATGTGAGGATGATGATTATTATTATGCATTGGGACTGGTAGAGCAGGGATATTATGAGACCCAGTCCGATATACTGGCTACAGCTAAGGTAGATTTGTATAAAGAGTGGGTAGAATCTTATTTAGCAGACGAAGATTATTACAGTGCACTGGACCGTGCAGATGAAGCTTACTATGCCACCAATGACAGCTATTTTGCGGAAGAACTTGTGGCAGAAATCTACAAGTCATGGGCAGAGAGTGAGATGTCATATGAAGATTATGAGGGTGCCATCCGAGTTCTGAATGAAGGTATCGATGAGACCGATTCCGAAGAGCTTAAGACCATGCTGAAGGAGATTGACAGTAAGAGAATCATTGTGCAGAAGAATGTAAAGAGTACCGATGGTAGCCAGCGGATTTATGTTTATGATCAAAAGGGTCAGGAGATTGAAGCCCATTATTATCAGGACGGTTATACACAGTACATTACTTATAGTAGCTATGATGCAGATGGTAATCCTTCTGCTATAAGACAAATGGATGGTAACGGCGATATTCTGTCGGAAACTCATTATACATGGGAAGAAATCGATGGCCAGAAGGTGTGGGTGATTATCTGCTATGACGCCGAAGGCAGAATGAGCTATGAGGTAAAGCAGACAGAGGATGGAAAGACCTTATCATATGTATATGTGCTCTATGATGGTGATGAAGAAACTGTTTACTCTCAGGAATATCTCTATGACGATCATGATAATTTGACCATGGAAAGATGGACTACCGGTGAGGAAGTGGTTTCCGAAGTGGCTAACGAATACGTCTATGATGATAACGGAGAAGTACTTGAGAAGTGGCATAACGAAGGAAACGGCATGATTACACATACCGTCTATGGTGACAATACAGAGACTATAAAGAAGTATGATGAAAATGATGTACTGATTTTTGAGTCCGAATCGGTATTTGAAACAGATGGTAAGCTCAAGGAGCGTTATGTGGTAGCTGAAGAGTATTCCTATACGGAGTCTTACACCTATGATGGGGACGGTAATGTAGTGACATATCAGTACAGTGATTTGTTAACCGGTAATATCACAACCGAGAAGTACGAATACGACGTGGCAGCAGGCTCAAAGGTAGTAACCTGTTATATTACTGAGAATGACGAGGAAGTAGGAACTACCACTTCAGTATATCAGTATTCTGATAACGGCGATTTGACTTATTACGAGGCAATGGATGAAAACGGCATTACTACCGGCTTCAGAGTGCTTGAATATGATGAGTATGGTAATATTACCTACGAAAGAGAAAAGGTATTGGAAAGCGATATAGAGACTTTTATCTCTTACGAGTATGATTTTGTAAAATAAGATACATAGAAAAGGAACACCACTGCTTACATAAAGGTAGGCGGTGGTGTTTTTTTGTATCAATAGTATCTGCACAAGATAATACATGAAACTGTACAAGATAATTGGGTTGACAGAAAAGGTTTTTTTTGACAAAATCAAATAGGAAAACAAAAAAGAAGCCCTCAATACTGAGAACTTCTTTCAATCGGCGTGACAGGATTTGAACCTGCGGCCTCTACGTCCCGAACGTAGCGCTCTACCAAACTGAGCCACACGCCGTTTTATGACAACATTGAAATTATATTAAATTTACTTGGATTTGTCAACCATATTATTTTGTGGATTCCTTTTGTAAGGGAAGCAGGAGGTTCTGGAAATGATACAGGAAACATTTACTCTGCCGGATGGCAGCAGGGTGCCCGCCATAGGCTTTGGTACCTATAATGCCAAGGGTGGGGACAATCTGCAGATGATAAAAGATGCCATAGAGGCAGGCTACCGATACTTTGATACCGCGTCTCTTTACGGTACGGAAAGAGCACTGGGACAGGCCATCAAGGAAAGCGGACTCCCCAGAGAGGACTTTATCCTGGCGTCTAAGGCTTGGACAGATGAAATGGGCTATGAGGAGACCAAGGCCGCTTTCGCACGCAGCTTAAGCCGTCTGCAGACAGACTATCTGGACCTGTATCTCATTCACTGGCCGAAAGCATACGAAGAGGATGAGAACTGGAAGAAACGCTGTCAGGAGACCTGGGGTGCCATGGAGGAGCTGGTTCGGGAGGGCAAGATTAAGGCCATCGGCTTGAGCAATTTCCTGCCCCATCATCTGGATGCAATCCTGGAAACGGCAACCATTCAGCCGGCTGTCAATCAGCTGGAGCTCCATATCGGGTATTCTCAGGAGGCAGCAGTGGCTTATACCCAAAGCAAAGGAATATTGGCACAGGCCTGGAGCCCTTTAGCCAGAGGCGCCATGGAGGACCAGCCGGTGATAAAGAGCCTGGCAGAGAAGTACAGCAAAACAATGGCGCAAGTGTGCCTGCGGTTTTTGTACCAAAAGGGTATCATGCCCATTGTAAAGTCTGCGGATAAAGGCAGGATGCTTGAAAATATGCAGATTTTTGATTTTGAAATGGAAAGAGAAGATATACAAATGCTGGAATGCATGCCCCAGAATACCTGGCAGGGGGAGCCTCCGGATTTCGCCATACCGAAGGTAAAGAGCAACTTTGAACAATAGAGGAGAAAAATGATGAAGAACAATTACGAAGAGCGGATTAACCAAATCATCGCAGACCTGACCCTGGAGGAAAAAGCCAATATGCTTCATGGCATCGGCCTTTTCACCAGTGGTGATGTAAAGGAAAAGGGTATCCCCAGCCTGGAAACCTCAGACGGCCCCATGGGTGTACGTAACCAGTTCCCTATGGACAGCTGGTTCCCCATCAACCTTTCCGACGATTTCGTATCCTATATGCCCAGCAACTCTGCCGTAAGTGCTACCTGGAATACGGGCTGTGCTTATGCAGGAGGGAAGACCCTGGGCGAGGAAGCCAGAGGCCGTGGCAAGGATGTGATTCTGGCACCGGGTATCAATATCAAGAGAGACCCTCTCTGCGGCCGTAATTTTGAATATATGAGCGAGGACCCTTATCTGGTGGAAGAAATGGTAGTGCCTATGATAAAGGGTATCCAGGAAGCTGATGTGGCAGCCTGTGTAAAACATTTTGCGGTAAACAATCAGGAGACCAACCGCCTCTGGGTAGATACTATTGTGGATGAAAGAACCCTGCGTGAAATTTATCTGCCCGGTTTCAAGGCTGCGGTACAGAAAGCAGGCACCTACTCCCTGATGAATGCTTATAATAAGTTTGAAGGGGTACACTGCAGTGCCAACAAGCGTCTGCTGGATGATATCTTAAGAAATGAATGGGGATATGACGGTACTGTCATAAGTGACTGGGGGTCCGTACACTCTACCAAGGAAACTGCGGAAGCAAGCATGGATTTGGAAATGAGTGTTACCGTCAATTTTGATGAATATTACTTTGCAAAGCCTCTGGTAGAGGCTGTAAAGAAGGGCGAAGTAAATATGGAGGATGTGGACGCAAAGGTTCGTAACATCCTGCGTATGATGTACCGTTTGAAGATGCTGGGACCGGAAGCCGCAAACCGTAAGGCCGGTGCTTACAATACTCCTGAGCATCAGCAGGCCATCCGTAAGGCGGCAAGAGAGTCACTGGTGCTTTTAAAGAACGAAGACAATATCCTGCCCATTACCAAGGAACGTGTGACTATGGAAGCGGGAGAGAGGGGTCCTAAGAAGAAGCGTATCGCAGTCATCGGACGCAATGCGGAGCATCAGCATGCAGGCGGTGGCGGAAGTGCGGAGATCAAGGCATTGTATGAAATTTCACCCTTGATGGGCATCAAGACCTATCTGGGCGGCAATGCAGAAGTGGTATATGCACCGGGATACTTTATCCCCGGCAAGAAGGAGGATGTAAACGCTGTAAACTGGCAGGAGACCAGCCTGGAGCGTCAGATCAGCCGCAGAGACTTTATGGGTGAGACCGAGGAACAGCAGAAGCAGCGTGAAGAGGTTATGAATGCCCGTAAGGCACTCTTGGACGAAGCAGTGGCACTGGCTAAGTCTGCAGATGAGGTTATCTTCGTAGGCGGTTTGAATCATGATTATGATGTGGAAGGCTGGGACAGAGACAATATGAAGCTGCCCTATGGTCAGGATGAGCTGATAGAGGCACTTTTAGAGGTCAATCCAAACACCATCGTATCCTTCGTGGCAGGCTCCCCTGTGGAGATGCCTTGGAGAGATCAGGCGAAGGCCATTCTTTGGTGCTATTTCGCGGGTATGGAAACCGGTCATGCCTTTGCAGAGGTACTCTTTGGTGATGTGAACCCCAGCGGTAAGCTGCCCGAATCCTTCCCCGCAGAATACACGGATACCGTAACCTACAAAAACGGGGAATTCGGCAAGGAAGACTGCGTGACCTACAAGGAAGGCATCTTCTACGGATACCGCTACTACGAGAAGGAAGGTATCAAGCCCGCATTTGCGTTCGGTCACGGACTTTCCTATACTACCTTCAGCATCAGTGATTTGATGGTGGAAGCATTGCCTCAGGCCGGTGTGGTGAAGGAAGAGGCGGATTTGGAAAAGGCTGCCGTAAAGGTAAGCGTAAAGGTGACTAACACCGGTTCGTTAGCAGGTGCGGAAGTGGTACAGTGCTACGTATCCGATACAGAGTGCAGCGTGGAAAGACCGGTGAAGGAATTGAAGGCCTTTGGTAAAGTATTTTTACAGCCCGGTGAGACAAAGACCGTAGAGCTGTATGTAAACAACCGCGGACTGGCATTCTATGATGTGGAAAGCAAAGCCTTTGCAGTAGAACCGGGAGAGTTTGTATTCCACGTGGGCAACAGCTCAGACAGAATCGCAGAAAGTGCAAAAATAGTCTTGACAAAGTAAGTTAATCTGATTTATATTTCTAGATGCAAATGCAACTCATTTGCATCTAGTTTGCTTTTGGAGAGGTTTTTTATGCATGACGTTTTTCATTTTATAGAACATGTGACTCTGGATACCCTGAAGCTGGTGCCCTTTTTGTTCCTGACCTATCTGGTGATGGAAGCCCTGGAGCACAAAGCAGGAGAAAAAACATATAATGTGGTGAAGAAGGCAGGACGCTTGGGACCGGTAGTGGGTTCCCTTGCCGGAGTCTTGCCCCAGTGTGGCTTCTCAGCAGCAGCTTCCAATCTATATGCCGGCAGAGTCATTACCCTGGGTACCCTGATAGCCATCTACCTGTCCACCTCGGACGAGATGCTGCCCATCATGATTTCCGCAAAGGTACCGTTTGTTACCATATTGGGAATCTTAGGTATCAAGGTCTTCATAGGTATGATGGCAGGACTTTTGATTGATGTATTTCTGTCCGCAAGAAGGGACGAACATCATCACATACATGAAATGTGTGAGGAAGAGAACTGCCACTGCGAAAAGGGTATTTTCGTGTCCGCATTGATCCACACTGTACACATTACGATTTTTATATTGCTGATTAACTTCATGCTGGAGTTATTATTAGAAACCATTGGGGAAGAAATGCTCAGCGGTTTGCTGTTAAATAAACCCATTGCCGGGCAACTGATTGCCGGATTGGTGGGACTGATTCCCAACTGTGCATCTTCCGTAGCGATTACAGAACTTTACCTGGAAGGAGCACTCGGTCTGGGTGCCATGATGTCAGGTCTGTTAGTGAATGCGGGAATCGGTGTGTTAATCCTGTTTCGCGTAAACAGAGACCGCAAGGAAAATATCAAAATCCTTTGCCTGCTGTATGCCATCGGTGTGCTGGCGGGTATCGGACTGGAATTTTTGCCCATACAGTTTTAACGGATTGGAACTGGAGAAAACGAGGTAAATCATGGAAGAGAAAAGAACCTATCCCCAAGGGATAAAGTGGACCAGACAACGCAAGGATGTGTATGATGTGCTGGAAAGCGCCTCAGAGCCCCTTAGCGCGGTTCAAATATACAATCACATAGAAAAGCACCCTGCGGAGGGAAACTACGCTATTTCGACCATATACCGCATCCTGACCACATTTGAGGAACAGGGTATGATCACCAAGACCACCTGGCTTGGCGACGACTCCTGCGTATATGAGCTCAAGAGAAATAGCCACACCCATTATGCGGTCTGTTTAAGCTGCCACAAAAGAATCCCTCTCCACGACTGCCCCTTCGAGCATATGCACGACCAGAGCCACGAAGAAGAGGAACTACAGGCAGGCGGCTTCACCGTCACCGGCCACAAACTGGAACTCTACGGCTACTGCAGCACCTGTAACTTCCACAAAGCCTAAGAAAACCATGAAAAATACTGGCTCCATAACCCATGAAAGCCCGTTTTTCGGCGGTTTCCGCCGCAAATGTGAAAGTTGATTAAAATAAATAAAAAATTTCTTCAATTTTTGTTAAAAAAGTACTTGCATTCTTGGAAACCTTGTGTTAATATAAGTCTTGTCGTTGAGAACGACACAAACAAACGAAGAAATGGACCGCTAGCTCAGTTGGTAGAGCACCTGACTCTTAATCAGGGTGTCCAGGGTTCGAGCCCCTGGCGGTCCACTACGAAGGACTGATTTTGAGGACGTAGGAGCCTTGGGGTTGGTTCTTTTTTTTGCGCGTATGACTGAGCCGTGCGTATGAAAAGGCAGGGACATTTCGTGGGAGCTTGCTCACTAAGAAATGTTTCTGCCTTTTTATACATAGGGCGAAGCCCGCGACAACGGCATCGTGCTTACACTTCCTGAGCTTAAGGATATCATCGTTTCGTCTGTTTCGAGCCTTAAGTTTGAGGGCTCAAAGGCTAATTACGGCACAAATGGC
>JAFXFO010000010.1 GCA_017520425.1 Lachnospiraceae bacterium
AAATTAGAATATACAGATAAACCAAGAGCAGAGTTTAAACTTGCGGATGGAGAAGAATTTGTGGCAGCCTATGAGTACTGCAATTTACATGGGTTATGGAAGAAATAAGATATAGCAAATAGAGGTACAAATTTCAGTTTTTACCTTTGCCTACCATAGTCCTGGAGAGCCCTGGGCAGCTCCCCGTAAGACACAGGTAGGTAACAAAAGACACCTCGAAAATCCGAAGGATTTTCGAGGTGTCTTTTGTCTTCGCAGGAATCCTTACTCCCCCCTATAATACACTTCTCCGGCCTCAATCACATCTCCTCTCTGGTCCAACAGCTCCGACACAGTTACCAGCTGATATCCCCTTGCAATCAACTCCGGAATCACCCTCTCCATGGCATCCACAGTACTGCCATGCAAATCATGACAGAGGATGATATCCCCATCTTGTACCTCATCCAGGATGGTATGGTACAATCGATCTGCGTCTTTATACTTCCAATCCAAAGTATCCAGTGACCAATTCACCATGACAATTCCCATATCCTTACACGTATTTTGCACCTGACTGTTATAGGAGCCGTAGGGAGGTCTGAGAAGCGTAGTATCCGCACCGGTAAGCTCATAGATTTTAGTGCGGGTGCTTACCAGCTGATTGCTCAAATCGGATGCATTCAACTTAGTCAGCTGACGGTGATCCCAGCTATGACCGCCGATTTCATGCCCCTCATTTACCATACGATTCAGGACTTCGCTACGGTTTTCCAAGATATTTCCTATAACAAAAAAGGTTCCTTTTCCGCCATGTGCGGCGAAGATGTCCAAAAGCCGGGAAGTATGCTTACCGGGACCGTCGTCGAAGGTCAGGGCGATCATGGGCTTGGTTGGATCAATGATTTGTGTTTGAGGCGTTGGTGATACCTTGGGCGGGGTGACTGTGGGGACGGGAGAAGGCTCCTGCTCGGTCATAGATTCGCCGGAAAAGGATAAAATACCTTTCAACTCGGCATAAGGATAGAAAAGGACCTTGGTGCCTTCCGACATGGAAAGATAAGCGCCCCGTGGTAATGTGATTTCCAAGCCTTCGGAGGTTAATACCCAGTGATCCAGGAAATGTTCGTCTATCAATGCTACTTCTACTCCGGCATCGGTAGCAACCATGGTTTCCAAGACAGCGTGGCCTGAAGACATCAGTAAATCGTCCAGCTGTATGGATTGCCCTGTTGAAAGGTCCCCGTGAAAGGAACCTATAATATCGATGGGATGCGCCAAATAAGGCTTATCAAATATACCGGTGATTTGGATACTAATCCACCTGTTGTCGGTCAAATAGCTTTCATACTCAGCAGTTAATTCACCGCAGTCTTCGTCTGTTTGATATCCAAGACATTCTGCCTGATATTCTGTAACAGTTTCGTTTACCCAATGGCTGATCTCATCGTCCAATGCGGAAAGTTTTGTTTCCGGATACAGAATACGAACTACCAAATCCTCACCCATTTGCATGAAGGCAGTGCTTTCTCCGTATTCTCTTGTAGGAGTGTTCAATTGAGACCCGGTTGACGGAGGAATGGATGTCAAGGCGGGTGAGGCGGAAACGGAAGGTTCAGTGGCTACATCCGGGGAAGTCGTAGGAGTCGGAGGCTGGGGGGCAGGTTCTGTGGAACCATTGCACCCACTGAGGAACAGGGATAGTAATAATAGAATAGTAAGTAATTTTGTTTTCATAATCCACTCCTTTTACCGCTAACAGAAGATGCGGCATTTATTATTTTTATTGTATTCACAGCATACTGACTATAGTATGTGAAGATTACTATTGATTATATTTCGGAAAGATGAAATTTTGTAAAAGGGTAAGAAAGTTGCGAAATCGAAAACATTATGCTACACTTGTTAAGAGTAAGAAAAGAGATGAGGAACTTTATGAAAAATACATATCATAGAATCAAGCAAATAAGCGGAATATTGGTTTTGTTGTTATTGATACTCTATTTAGGGATATTTGCTTTTTTGAATATTACGGGATATGAGCAACATGTGGACTCGGATATTGCCGCAGAGGCATTACTAACCAGAGAGATATGGGAGCAAAAAACTTTGACACCGGATGATTGGATTTCCAGTACAGAACGGCGTATTTTGTCCATGCCCATGATGGCGGCGCCTATTTATGGCATGACAGGAAGCATGCAGACGGCAGTGGGTATTGCCTGTGTCCTTTTGGGTGGTTTGTTTTTTTGGTGCTTTTACTTCTTTTTACGTAAATGCGGTATTACGAAACAAGGAGCACTAATCGGATTGCTGATGATAAGTGCATTGCCCATTAACGGAATTCGAAATGAAGGGCAGATGGTACCCTTTGTAACCTTGCTTCTTTATTTGTTTGCTGAATATTATGTATTTCATTGTATTTTGCTGTTCGCCAGTATTCTGTTTTATCTCTATTTAAAGAAGCCGAGGGTAGAACAAAGGAAAAACAGGTTGTTTACATGGGGCATGTGGTTCGTGCTATTTGGCTTTACTGCAGTGCTTTCTCTTGGCGGTCAAAGATGCTTTCAAATGGTGATTATCCCCTTGTTCGTCTATGAAAGTATTTCTTTGTTTATAGAATCCGATGGCTTTAAGAATGCCCTAAAAAAAGAACGATATATGGCTACAGCTTTTGTGGGAACAAGTATTTTGGCAGGAATGCTATCACTTTTGTATGATAGAGATGCCAATTATGCCATGTATTTATTGTCGCCGTCAGATGTAGTAAATAAGCTGTTTTTAGTAATACCCTCAGCTGTTTTGGAAGGCTTTGGTATATCCGGCAATGTAAAATTGGGAGGTTTTGCTTCCCTGATGCAGCTGTTGGTATGGGCTTTCCTAATATTGACAGTGTACTCAATGATATTTATACTCAGAAGCAAGGAGTCCATAGGGAAGGAACAAAAAGAAAGTCTTTTGTTGCTTGTAGTATCCTTTGGAGTGACCGCATTTATTATTGCGATTACCACCGCAGAGGCAGCTCACAATTACCTGATGGTAGTATGGTTCGTAGCCATACTGGCAGTAGTGATGGTATATGACCGATTGACAGAGGATAAGTCCTGGTTTGCGCATATCATTTTGGCGGCAATCTGTGTATTTGCTGTTATGAATCTGAAATATACCTGGTGGCCGGCAGTGAGTACCAAGGATAATTTGACAGAAGATAAGCAAGTGGCTGAGTTTTTGCAGGATGAAAACTTGGAATACGGTTACGCAGAGTTTTGGGATGCATCCAGAATCAGCCTTCTTACGGATGGTGAGGTAACCATGGGACATTCCTATCGAATGGAAGAATTGGGAATGTACTGGTGGCTTACATCCACATCATGGTATCCGCCCAATCTGCCCACGGATATGAAAACCGCATATGTGGTAAGGCAGGAGAAAAAGGAAGCGTTTGAAAGGCAGTTCGCGCAGGATGTACAGATGGTGTTATCCTATGAAAACAGCAAGTATGCAGTATATATTAGTAATAAGAATTTCGTAAATATACCATAATTGTAGGAACTATGAGGAGATAAAGAATGAACGAGCAGAACAATAAAAAAGCAAATATTCTATGCTGGATATCTTTGGTATGTGCATTTGGCCCCTGGGTACTGTGGATGGTGACTGACAAATTAAAGGATGTTGCTGCGGAGAATTTGATAGGGGAGGCTTTGGGTATTATATGCAATGTTGCCGATGCCTTGTCACTGTTTGGTTGGCTGGCAGCACTTGTTCTGATGATTTATGTACGTATTAAGTATCCCCGGAATGTATTTGGAAAGATACTCATGGTACTATATATTATTGTCATTATCCTGGTTATTCTGTTTATCGTATTTATGTACATTATGTGTAGTACATTTGTGAGTGGTTGTGAAAGCTGTATTGTTGAATTGCGGGGATGTGACAGTTGATGAATGCAATATCACCTTATTCCGTTACCTTTGTTAGTGCTTTTATAGTCAGTTTTGCAGTGGTTTTTCTGCTTTTAAAGAAACGGGGCGTACCCACGAATTACATTGGGTATTCTATATTACTGAATGTAGTGCTGATTCTGTATGGGGGCAAAATGTTTACTGTCGTAACAAGAGGCTTTCAAATCAGCATCTTTACAGCAGGATTTTCCGGTCTTGGTGGGGCTATAGGACTGTTGATGGGGATTTGGATATTTGGGAAAATATATCCGAAAGGGAGAACATCCCTGTGGGAGACATATGTTACCGTATTGCCTCTGCTGTATGGAATCTCCAAATTCGGTTGCTACCTGGTGGGCTGTTGTCACGGAATCCCTTATGAAGGACCTATGGCAGTTTGCTATAATAGTCAATACATGAAGGGTGGTCCCTATTTTCCGGTACAGTTGATGGAAAGCATAGCATTCCTTGGTATCTTTCTGGCGAGTATTCTGATATATCTTCGGGGGAACAGAAGAAATTTGGTGCCGGTTATTATGATTTTGTGTGCCATTGCTAAGTTTTCCTTAGATTATCTGAGGGAAGAACATCTGGGCAAGATTTTATCAGCCAATCAGCTGGTATGCATAGAGTTTTTCCTTTGGGGTATCATTACATTGAGGAAGAATAGAAATAAAATCCACGAGGCATAGAATGAATGTCTGCGTGGATTTTTTTAGATAATATAAAATAAATTAACCGATGGCGCACTTTCGGTACTATCTATATGAAAGCTTTCAAATACAATAAATGTCCGGCTTGGGTTTATATATGCCGGCAACGGAGAGATCTATGGAACAGGAAAAGATTGTAGTCTTCTTAGAGGAAAACATCAAAACAATTTACGCATACGCACTTTCAAGGATGACTAAAAAGGAAGATGCAGAGGAACTGGCGGGTGATATTATGTTGGCTATTTTGCAGTACGGGCACAGAGTGGAGAGGGAAGAAGCCTTTTTCGGCTATGTGTGGAGTATTGCGGCCAATACCTATAAAAAGTACCTGCGCAGACAAAGCCGGGCTGTTATGGCTGAGCTGGAGGCTGCAGACGCGGAAACAGAGGATTTTTCGGAGTCGGTGATAATGAACCTTTGGCAGCAGGAGCAGACTTCAAAGCTTCGAAGGGAGCTGGCACTTCTTTCCAAGGAATATCGGGAGTGTACGGTGGCCTATTATTTTGATGAATTGTCCTGTAAAGAGGTGGCTGAAAAGTTTCATATCTCTCTGGAAATGGTGAAATATTACTTGTTCAAAACACGAAAGCTGTTAAAGGAGGGCATCGAAATGGAAAGAGAATTTGGAGAAAAGAGCTATAAACCGGGCACCTTTGAATTGGTGACCATATTTGATAAGAATTATAATGCGGAATATGTAAATTTGTTTGGTCGTAAGCTGCCGGGTAATATCCTGCTGAGTGCCTACTATACTCCTATGACCATCCGGGAATTGTCCATTGAAATGGGCGTTTCCACGGTGTATATGGAGGATGAGGTGGTATTGTTGGAGAAGTATGGGCTGATAAAGGCCTTGCCGGGGGGAAAGTATCAGACCAATCTGGCCATTATCACGGAGGAATATACCAAGGAGTTTTATCGTACCGTAAAGGGAGAGTGTCAGAGAAGGCTGTCAGAGGTTTTTGCGGCAGTCCGGGGAAAACTGGAAGATATAAGAAGGGTAGGCTTTGTAGGTAATCAACTGGAGGAGAACCGTCTGCTTTGGGGGCTTTTGTACATGATGATGCATCACGGCTATGAGGCTTTTGAAGCAAAGAAGCAGACCTTGGGAACCATAAAGCTTTACGGTGAGGCTACCGGTATCTGTTACGGTGTAAACTTTGAAGAAAGCGCCACGGAAGAATACGGCAGCGGTTATTTTGCCGGCTTTTCCGGGCTGGATGAAGGATATGCGGCAGCCTTTGCAGACTTCGGAATTTTGCCTGTGGAGAATCACTATACCTTGCAGTATGAAAACGTGCGTGAGAAGCTTTACGAAGCCTTGGAAGAGCCCGCTAAGGCACCATTCATGATATTGACAACTGCAGAGTATGGGAAGTTGAGAGAGATTTTACAGGAAGAAATCTTATGTATAAAGGAACTGTATGAGTATCTGACAAAGCAGGGAACGGAGCTTATGAAGGTACATGCCCCTGCCCATATGGCAGAAGTGATTCCATGGGTGATAGCACGAACCATTTATTTCCGTACTGTAGGTCTGGTGGGTGGCTGTGCCTTGCAGTCCGGTTGCGTAGCACTTCCGAAGGAGCCGGGACCGGTGGCATTGTATGTTTATGCGATTACAGAAGAGAATAAGCTGGATTATACTCTGGATGTAACAGAAAAAGATGTAAAATATTAAAATTTTTAAAACCGTTTTTCCATTCCCCGCACTATATAAATGAAGGGATAGAAAGAGGGCAGGTAAGGAGCCTGCCCTGTAAAGGAAATGTCATGACAAGAGAAGAATATTTTTGCAAAGAATTTGTGGAGAAAATTTATTATTTTTGCCTGAAGAAAACCGGTAATGTGCAGGAGGCAGAGGATCTAAGCAGTGAAATCGCTGTGGAGATACTGACTGCATTAGGAAAGGGAACCATTCCCGAGCATTTTGAAGGATGGGTCTGGACTATCGCACGGAACCGTTATGCAAGATGGGCAGATAAAAAGCGCAGAAGAAGTGAAAATGAAAATGATGAGGAAGAGGCCATGTTGCAGATTCCTTCCAAAGATAACCCGGAAGAAGATTTTGTGAAGGAAGAGCAACTGCAGGAGCTTCGAAGGGAACTTACGCTGATTTCCAAGGAATATCGTCAGATTCTTGTGGCTTTTTATGTGGAAGATGAAAAGGTATCCACCATTGCAAAACGACTTTCTATCCCGGAAGGAACAGTAAAAACAAAGCTGTCGAAAGGACGGCAGAAGCTGAAGGAGGGAATGAATATGGCAAGGACCTTTGGAAAATTAAGTTATGCACCGGAGGAGATAGAAATACATCAAAGCGGTGGCAAAAGCAGAAATAATGACCCGGATCGTTTTTTGTGGGATGAGTTAAACAGTAAGATTTGTAAGAATATATTACTGGAGGCGTACCGGAATCCGTCCACCATGCAGGAATTGTCCCTGGCATTGGGTATTGCAATGCCTTATTTGGAGGATTATGTGGAGGAAATGGTGGAGGCTACGTTGATGCTTAAGCAGGGAGATAAGCCGGAAACAGCCACCTATGAGACCAATTTCGTAATTATCAGTGCTGAAAGTATGCGAAAGATGAACGATAAGCTGGCAAAGATTCAGAAGCCTTTTGTAGCAGCTGCAAAGGAATATTTGGAGAAGGCAAGAGAGTTGCAGTTGGCAGCAGGTATCCATATTTTAGGACAGTATCAGGATTACGAGGAGCAGAAATGGACATTGGCTTTGCGACTGGCAGATGATATCCAGTGGTCTGTTTATACCAAGAGGAATCTGGAATTTCACTATGATACGGTACGACCCAATGGCGGTTCCTGGGATGTGATGGGAAGCCAGTATTATGAAGGCCCTGAATTTATGTGGGTAGGACATTCTTCGGATGGAATCGGCGTAATGAATGCTTTTCTGACGCAGAAGGAAGTGGATGAGGAACAGTATAAGGATGCTTTTGTTCGTCAGGAGCATGTAGAAATATTCCAGAATATAGTAGCGGGAGTACAGGATAACATATCTGAAAGGGAAGTTGAAAATCTGGAGGGTGCGATCCGAAAAAACGCAGAAGGAAAGTATGAGATTACTTTCGGGGTATCAAGCAAGGCTCATAATGCCGATGGATTGCGCTATGGTATACCGGTAGATGTGTACAATCGGGAGTTGTTACCACTTTGGAATAGCATGCAGGAGTTGGCAGAAGTATATCTGGCTGACTGTGAAGAGATAATGCGCAAGGAAGTGCCTGAAAAGCTGATGAGTCAGTTCAACTTCTGTATGCATTCCGTACCGTTCTTAAGAGGCATGGTAACAGAAGGGCTGTTAGAGAAGGGATTCTTAAAGCCTGAAGAGGAAGTGTCCAAGTTAAAAGGGATATTTATGATAGTGGACTAATTGCAGAATGGATAGAAACAGCCTAAAAGGAGCGAGAGGGCACCTTTTAGGCTGTTTGTGGTATATGGCATGTGAGTACTTATACAAAATGCATAAAAATTAAAAACAATATACTTATATATTTACCAAAATGCATGGAGGAGAATAAAATAATCTTGACGATTCTTTATTGATGCGCTATAATAAAGTAAATCGTTTTACTAAAACGATTTACCAAAACGCTTGTGAGGAGGGGAGCTTATTTCCCGAAACAGCCCAATATTCGGTGTGCACATAAGGAAGAAGACGAAGTCTTCATAGGGAGTTCCTTCTGTATATATTGATAAGTCGGTTGTTTTTCCCATTATCTTTTTTAGATACCTCCTTTGATAGATAATACGCTCCCCCTTTCTCAACAATTTACCTGTTATAAAACAATATTTTGTGATATCCGGATTGCTGATGCATATCTGGATATTTTTGCTTAATGCTTTCGTAGTAATGACTTAAAATTCAGAAAAGTCAATATGTAAAATTGTACAAAATCCACATATTAAATATTTATAAAAGTACCAAAATATCAATAATAGCCAAATCCGTGATTGACTAGTGCATAGGATTGGAGTATAAATATATATGAGGTAAAACGATTTACAAAAACGTTTTACCTGTTGCTTCAAGAATGGTTGAAGGGAGTGTAGCAGATGGCTGAAGAAAAGAAAGTAAAACCGGCAAAAGTGAAAATAAAGGTAAAAACAAAAAAATCATATAGAGAGTTTTTCTATATCTTACCGTTTATTATATTGGTGGCTATTTTTGCTTATTATCCCCTTTATGGTTGGGTATATGCTTTTTTTGATTATAAACCACCGTTCCCTCTTTCTTGGGATAAGTTCGTAGGGCTAAAGTGGTTTAAGAGCATGGTAGAGAATGAGGTAAAGATTGCAAAGCTGTTGGAAGTTTTGCGTAATACCTTTGCCATGAGTGGCTTGAGTTTGTTGTTCTCATGGTTCCCCATGTTTTTTGCGATTTTCCTTAATGAAATCAAGTGTAAGCCTTTCCGAAAGTTTGTACAGACAGTTACTACTTTACCAAACTTCATCAGCTGGGTTTTGGTATATGCGATTGCATTCTGTATCTTTAACAGTACAGGTCCCGTAAATTCAGTTTTGATGAACATGGGATTGATTGAATCCCCGCAGTTGTTCCTGCAGTCCAGTGATCATGTATGGTTTGAGATGTGGCTGTGGCTTACCTGGAAGAATGCAGGATGGTCTGCAATCATGTACATAGCAGCCATTACCAGTATTGACGAAGAACTGATTGAGGCGGCAAAGGTAGATGGCGCAACCCGTATGCAGGTCATCAGACATATTACCATCCCAAGTATTTTACCGACCTACTTTGTATTGGTAATGCTGAATCTGGCAAACTTCCTGACCAATGGTATGGAACAGTACTATGTGTTTGAAAACTCTTTCAATACAAATTATATACAGGTTCTTGACTTATACGTATATAATCTGGCAATGCAGGGTGGATATTCCTTATCCGTTGCAATCAGTATTTTGAAGAGTATCGTAAGTATTTCTCTGCTGTTTGTAACCAATTTAATTTCCAAGCTGACCAGAGGCGAAGGATTTATTTAAGCAGGGAGGTGTTAGGATGAAAGCGAAGACAAAAAACAAAATCAAGATGAGTTTAACAGACAAAATCATCAGTGTGATTATTTATATTGTGTACGCTGCATTTGCTTTTGTATGTGCTTATCCGTTTTATTACATATTCATTAATACAATCAGCTCCAATGACCTCAGTAAACGAGGCAAAGTCTTGTTTTGGCCCATGGAGGTGCATTGGACCAACTACGAGCAGGTATTCCAGCTTCCGGATTTGTTTGATGCATTGCAGGTTTCCATTGCCAGAACAGTGATAGGAACCACATTGACTGTAGTAATATCTGCATTCCTTGGATATATGTTCACCAGGGAAACCCTTTGGGGCAGAAAGTTCTGGTATCGTTTTGTGGCAATTACCATGTACTTCAATGCAGGTATTATCCCTTGGTTCATAACCATGAGTAATCTGGGACTCAGAAATAACTTCTGGGCATACATTTTACCCATGGCAGTAGTTCCGTTTAATGTGATATTGTGTAAGACCTTTGTGGAATCCTTACCAAAAGAGTTGCAGGAAGCGGCAGTTATTGACGGTGCAGGTACCTTAAAGATATTCTTTAAGATTATTGTTCCGGTTATCAAACCTATCGTGGCTACCGTGGCAATCTTCTCAGCGGTAAACCAGTGGAATGCTTTCCAGGATACCCTGCTTTTGGTGACAGATAAGAAGCTTTATACTTTACAGTATTTGTTGTACAACTACATCAATCAGGCAAGCTCACTGGCTGGTCTGGTAAACAGTACATCTTCTTCTGCAAGTATGGCAGCCAGTCTGGCACATGCACAGACAGCTACTTCCATCCGTATGACGGTTACCATTATCGTAGTAACACCGATTATGTTGGTATATCCGTTCTTCCAGAAGTATTTCACCAAGGGTATTATGATTGGTGCAGTAAAGGGATAATAAGTACTCAGAGAGAGTACATATTATATAATTCTATTTTCATTATATAGGGAGGAAAAAGACATGAGAATGAAAAAGTTAGTCGCTTCATTGTTAATCGGTGCTATGGCTGTTGCTTCTCTTGCCGGATGTGGTAAGAAAGACTCAGGCGATACCATGGTTATCGAAGTTTATGACGTGGCAGCAAACTATCAGGGTACTCAGACCGGTTGGTTTGGCCAGGTAGTGAAAGAAAAGTTTGGTTTGGAATTAAACATCATCGCACCTCAGGTCGCGGGTGAAGCGGTGTTCCAGACAAGAGCAAGTGAAGGTAATCTTGGTGATTTGTTGATTTTGGAAGCAGGTGATTTCGCAGACTGTGTAGAAGCCGGCTTAGTAAAGGATATCACTAAGGAAATCAAAGATTGTTCAAACTTAATGACTTACAAAGATCCTATTGATACCTTTAACAACGGTTTAGCAGGTAACGAAAGTGGCGCAATTTACGGTATTCCTACAGAAATGACCGGTACTTCACCTACCTCTTATTCACAGGATGTTATTTACTCAAGCCCTCTTCTTCGTTGGGATTTATATTCTGAGTTAGGATGTCCTGACATTAAGGATTTAGACGGACTTTTGGATGTATTGGCAGATATGATGGAGAAGCATCCTACCAATGCAAGCGGTGACAAGGCATATCCTTTCTCACTTTGGAAGGATTGGGACGGCGGTGACGGTATGTTAGGTATCGCAAACGTTGTTCAGCTGACAACCTGGTATGGTGAAAAGATTAAGGGTTCTGTTATCTTAAAGCCCGATGAGACCTTTACCACCATTACCGATAAGAAGGCTTCTTACTATAAGATTTTGAAGTTCTTAAATGATGCTTATCAGCGTGGTTTAGTTGACCCCGATTCCGGTACTCAGGACTGGAATGCAGCATGTGCAAAGATGTCTGCAGGTCAGGTATACTTAATGTGGTACAGCTGGCAGGTAGGTTTCTGGAATACTCAGGACAGATTAAGTGACGGTTCTGCATTTATCTTTATCCCTGTAGAAGATCAGAAGTACTATGCTGATTCAGACAGCTACTATGGTAGTGGTCGTGTATTTGCAGTTGGTTCTAAGGTTGATGATGCTAAGTATAAGAAGATCATGGAATTCTTAGATTGGTACGCTTCTCCTGAAGGATGTGTATATCAGCATTCAGGTATCAAGGACTTCAACTACACTGTAGGCGATGACGGCAAGTTCACCTTGAAGAATGATAATGCACTTATGGATAACCTTCCTGTTCCTGAAGAGTACGGCGGTGGCGGATACTCAGATGGTAACAATGCTATCAACCAGTGGATCGTTTCTTCTTACAGCATTAACCCGAACACCGGCGAATCTTATGCAAGCCAGTACTGGAGCTCATACAAGGAAGCTACCATGACTCAGATGAAGAAGGATTGGGCAGCTAAGTTTGGCGCAGCTGAACCTGTAGATTGGATGAAGGCTAACAACAAGCTGGTAGTAAGCCCTAACGTAAGCGTTTCACTTCCTACCGATAGCGCAGACATCGCAGTTGTTCGTAACCAGTGTAACACCACTATCTGTGATTACTCTTGGAGAATGATCTTCGCAGCAGATGATGCAGAGTTTGATAAGATTTGGGATGAAATGACTGTTCAGTTGGATGGTTTCGGTTATGATGATTTGGTTAAGTTTGATACCGAAAAGCATACTATCGAATTAAAGGCTAAGCAGGCAGCAAAATAATGAATGAATAGGTTGTCCGGAGAATCTGGAATTCTCCGGACAATTTTTATAACTTATGGTAAAAAACCATAATCAAATTGTGAGATTCTATTTTTGTGAAGGGGAATGCTATACTTTTGTATGAAAATATGGTATCTTTAATAAGACGAAAAGTCAGGGAAAAGGAGTAAGGACGCATGATAACAGTAAAAGAGATCGCTCAAATATGTAATGTTTCAGCCAGTACGGTTTCCAATATATTGAATGGAAAGCCGAATGTGGGCGAGGATACAAGAAGAAGAGTGCTTGAGGTGGTTGCGCAGACCGGCTATCAGCCCAACTATTTTGCGCAAAGTATGCGTAAGCAGAGTAATCGAATGATTAGTATCGTCGTAGAAGATTTGGACGAATTCAGTACCGCTCCTATTGTAGAATCAGCTATGGCTTACTGTGATGATATGGGCTATCGTACAATCCTGATGAATTTACGTTTATATGATAAATGGAAGGCAACCTGGTATGATGATGACGAGAAGGTAAAGCAGGTATTGAAGCCGGCGATACAGGAATTGCAGTCTATCCGAGTGGATGGTTTGATATATATTGCAGGTCATTGTCGTTACATCGACTATTTCCCGGAGGATTTTAAGGTTCCTACAGTACTTGCATACGGCTTGTCCAAGGATGCAAAATACCCATCCGTGGTCATTGATGATGAAAAGGGCGGATATGACATCGGAAAGTATCTGCTTTCCATGGGACACAAGGCAATTGGTGTAATAGCCGGTGCGGATGACAATCTGCATACCCAGGCCAGATTGAATGGTTTCAAGAGAGCACTTGCAGAGGCAGAACTACCTTTTGATAAAGATAATCTCCGTTACGGGGAATGGAACCGTGAGTCCGGCTACAGAGAGGCGCCTTATCTGCTGGAGAAGGATATTACGGCTATCTTCTGTATGAATGACTCCATGGCAGCCGGCGTATATGATTTTATGTATGAGAGAGGAATGGCAGTTGGAGAGGATTTTTCTGTGGTGGGTTATGACAACAAGGATTTGTCGGATTATTTGCGCCCCAGACTGACCACCAATGAATTGCCTTTAAAGAAAATCGGAAGAGAAGCGGCAGAGATATTGCTGGGCTTTTTGGGTGAAGAGGACAGACAGCTACAAGGGAATGACGTTATTAAGATACCTTGTGAAATGATATATCGTGAATCTGTATTAAAAGTATAAATTGTTTATAAAATTCGAACTTTGAACCACAACATATTGTACGAAAAACTTAAAAATACACTATACAAACACAAGATTTAGTGGTACAATAAGCATGTAGTTTTTCGATAAGGAGATGCGATATGAAGGTTATTAAAAGAAATGGTTCAGAGGTAGAATTTGATCTTGAAAAAATTATTAACGCGATTACCAAAGCGAATAAGGCAGCAATCCGTCAGGAGTTAACCCCTGCCCAGATTGAGGAAATCGCAGAGTATATCAATTTTAAATGCATGAAAATGAATCGTGCCATATCCGTAGAAGAGATGCAGGATATGGTAGAGAATCAGATTATGGCACAGGGTGCGTTTAACGTAGCAAGATGCTATGTAAAGTATCGTTATACCCGTTTCCTGATTCGTAAGAGCAATACTACAGATGACCGTATTCTCTCTTTGATAGAGTGCAATAACGAAGAAGTGATGCAGGAGAATTCCAACAAGGATCCCATTATCAACAGTGTACAGCGTGATTATATGGCCGGTGAGGTAAGTCGTGACCTGACCAGACGTATTTTGCTTCCCGAGGATGTGGTGAAGGCAGATAAGGAAGGTATTATCCATTTCCACGATTCGGATTATTTTGCGCAGCATATGCACAACTGTGATTTGGTCAATCTGGAGGATATGCTGCAGAACGGTACCGTAATCAGCGAAACCTACATTGATACTCCTCACAGCTTCTCTACCGCATGTAATATTGCCACACAGATTATCGCTCAGGTGGCAAGTAACCAATACGGTGGACAGAGTATCAGCTTGGCACATTTGGCACCTTTTATCCAGGTGTCCAGAGAGAAAATCCGTAAGGAAGTACTGGATGATGCGGAAATGATGGGCTATACTCCTTCGGAGGAAGTGATTACCCAAATCGTTGAAAAGCGTTTGAAGAAGGAAATCGAGAAGGGTGTACAAACCATTCAGTATCAGGTGATTACTCTCATGACCACCAATGGTCAGGCACCGTTTTTAACCGTATTTATGTATCTGAACGAAGCCAAGAATGAGCAGGAAAAGGAAGACTTGGCGCTGATTATAGAAGAAATGCTTCATCAGCGTATCCAAGGCGTAAAGAATGAAGAGGGTATCTGGATTACTCCCGCATTCCCTAAGCTGATTTACGTATTGGAAGAGGACAATATTTTCGAGGATACCAAGTATTACTATCTGACAGAGCTGGCAGCAAGATGTACTGCCAAGAGAATGGTTCCTGATTATATTTCCGAAAAGAAGATGAAGGAATTAAAGGAAGGAAATTGTTTCCCTGTTATGGGTTGTCGTAGTGCCTTGACTCCTTGGAAGGACGAGGATGGCAATTACAAGTTCTACGGCAGATTTAATCAGGGTGTGGTAACCATCAATCTGGTGGATGTGGCACTCTCTTCCGGCGGTGATTTTGATAAATTCTGGAAAATATTCGATGAAAGACTGGCACTTTGCTTTAAGGCGTTGATGATTCGTCATAATCGTTTGAAGGGTACTCTTTCCGACGCGGCACCGATTTTATGGCAGTATGGTGCATTGGCGAGACTGAAGAAGGGTGAGCCCATAGATAAATTATTATATGGCGGATATTCCACCATTTCCCTGGGATATGCAGGACTTTGCGAATGCGTGAAGTATATGACAGGCAAGTCCCATACAGACCCCACTGCAAAGCCTTTTGCTTTGGAGGTAATGCAGCATATGAACGATGTCTGCAATATCTGGAAAGAAGAGACAACCATCGGTTTCGGTATTTACGGTTCTCCCATTGAAAGTACCACCTACAAGTTTGCAAAATGCTTACAGCAGCGTTTTGGTATCATTGAAGGTGTGACGGACAAGGGATATATTACCAACAGCTACCATGTGAATGTGACCGAGCCCATCGATGCATTTACCAAGCTGAAATTTGAGTCTGAATTCCAGTCACTTTCCACCGGTGGTGCCATCAGCTATGTGGAAGTACCTAATATGCAGGATAATATTCCGGCGGTTATCAGTGTGATGCAGTTCATATATGATAATATCATGTATGCGGAGTTAAATACCAAGAGCGACTATTGCCAGGTGTGCGGATACGATGGAGAAATCCAGATTATTGAAGAGGATGGCAAGCTGATTTGGGAATGTCCTCATTGTCATAATCGGGACCAGAATACCTTAAATGTAGCCCGCAGAACCTGCGGTTACATCGGTACCCAGTTCTGGAATCAGGGCAGAACCCAGGAAATCAAGGAAAGGGTGTTACATCTGTAAATGAATTATGCAGAGATAAAAACATGTGATATAGCAAATGGGGAAGGCGTAAGGACTTCCCTTTTTGTGTCCGGTTGTACCCACCGTTGTAAAGGGTGCTTCAATGAAATCGCCTGGGATTTTGAGTACGGAAAGGTATTTGATGAGCAGGTGGAGGAATATATATTAAAGGAGCTGGCACAGGCTTACATCGCCGGACTGACTCTTTTAGGGGGGGAGCCTTTTGAACCTTGTAACCAAAGAGGGTTACTTCCTTTTTTGGAGAAGATGAAAGAGCAGTTCCCCAATAAGAATATTTGGTGCTATACGGGGTATCTTTATGATAAGGATTTGTGCCAAGGGGGCAGAGCTTACTGCGAGTGTACGGACCGGATGCTGGAGTTGATAGATATATTGGTGGATGGTCCATTTGTGGAGGCGCAGAAGGATATCAGACTCAAGTTCAGAGGGTCTGCCAACCAAAGGATTATCGATTTGAACAAAACACGACAGGAAGGTGACATTTGCCTTCATGAAATACGATAAGAACTTTGTATGAGAGGTGGGGGGCTAATCTTAACAAGGAGTTTTCGTATGTGGAGAAAACTTATTAAGACAGACAT
This sequence comes from Lachnospiraceae bacterium, assembly GCA_017520425.1. GTDB lineage: Bacteria > Bacillota > Clostridia > Lachnospirales > Lachnospiraceae > Acetatifactor. Next base: position 16,445 of record JAFXFO010000010.1, read on the forward strand.
GGTAAAGCGATACAGCTTTAAGCTGTTTATTCGTGTTGCCATATTTTTGTTTGTGTTTGCAATTTATATCATAAACAAGGAATGGATAAAGGAAATTCTGACCATGGAGTTTTCCTTCGGTATCATAAATTACGGAATCACGCCCATGCATGCAATCTGGTTGGTTTTTATGGTAATGATGATTACCCATCTGTTCCCAAGTGATAAGCTGTCCATGGCCCTGTTGAAGAATAAAAAGAAAACCTATGTGGAGGTGCCGGGATACAATCAACTGGAGCTGATGAAATTTGTGCAGCAACAAAATATAAAGGCTTGGAGTATTATGTTGCTGTGGCTTTGTTTTAATGCTATCTGGGGTATGCTATATTTGTTTGGAATTATGGATGGTGCGGATTTGTTTATGCTCACCGTGTTTTATTTTTTGTGTGATTATATTTGCATTTTGTTTTTCTGTCCCTTTCAAAATTTCATTATGAAAAACAAATGCTGTGTCAATTGCAGAATTTATGATTGGGGACATTTTATGATGTTTACCCCCATGCTGTTCATTAAGAATTTTTACTGTTGGAGTCTGTTTTTTACGGCATTGGTGGTGTTAATACGGTGGGAAATCGTATATGCCATGTATCCGGAGCGTTTCTGGTCCGGTTCCAATCAGACCTTGCAATGTGCCAGCTGCAAGGATAAAACCTGTCAGTGGAAGAAGGCGGGAAGTGGGGCGAAGCAGAAAGAGAAAGGTTGACAAAAGCAAACCTGCAAGATAAAATAGACATGAATATTGATTTACTTATAAGGAGAGGAAAAGAATATGAAAAAATGGTTAGTGATTTTAACAGTGGCCCTTCTGTTGACCGGTTGCGACAAGAAGCAGGAGACGGATGCAAAGGAGGAAAGTCCGAAGCAGACAAGCGCGGAAAGTGTAGAGGAAGCAACGGAGGAAATTGAAGAGACGGAAGCGTCCGAAGAAAGTGTCACCCAGACTGAGGAAAGTGCCGAATCGGTGGAGACGAGCACGGAAGCTACGGAATACACTGAAGTCACAGAAGAGGTAGAGACGGAAGATGCTCCGGTTAGTCAACCGGAAGACATATTCCCAAACAGTAGTGAGGAGGAAATACCGGATGCACTTTTAGAAGGGCTGTCCGCTGATAATCTTAGTGCAGCCAGATATGAAATCTTCAAAAGGCATGGACGTTATTTTGATGAAAGTGTATTAAACTCTATAGAAATCAAGAACATAGAAAAAATCAAAGCAGTTGAAGGAAGAGTTCGTTTGGAGGAAGATGTACTCACAAAAGAACTTGTATCATTGCATTGCTATACCAGTAGGGATTTGATGCAGGTATTTTATGCTTACATTCAGGATGGAGATTTGTACTACTATTATGACGAGACCGCATATTTTATTGCAGATTGCTATGTTGGGCAGATGAGAAAATATTCCGGATTAAATAATATCAAACGAATGATAACTCTTAATAATGGGAGTGGTGTGGATCCGGTTCCTTGTTTGATTACGGAAGATGGGGAAGTCTATTGGTTTCAATATTCCTATAGCGAATCGGGTGAAGGAGATGAAGGAATAATTCTTGGGAGAGATTTATTGCTGGAAGAGTATCAGGTAGAAGATATCTTGTATTATAGTGGTGATTGGCAGGAGAAGGTGGAAGTGTTATTAAAGGATGGTAGTATCATTTATTTGGAAAGTGAGCCTTGGGGCTAAATAAAACAGAGTATGGGGCACCCCGCAGGTAAGGAATTGCCTGTGGGGTATTTTTGTGGTACAGTAAAGAAAAGAAGAGATAGTAGATTCCGTAGAGATTATACGGAGTTTGGAGGAGTAAGATGAATAGAGCAAATAGAATTATTTGCCTGATGGCAATGTGCATACTGGCAGGGATGTTGACAGCCTGCGGAAAAAGCAGTGGTGAGACCAATGTGCCGGAAACGGTAGAAGTATTAGGTGAGCCCATGGGTACACCGGAACCAACACCTCAGCCTACAGCCACCCCGGAGCCGACTCCTACTCCTTTTCCCGAGTATGATATTAACCTGATGATGGTGGGCGACAATCTGATGCACATGGGTATCGTAACCACCGGGCGGCAGGAGGTAGGTAGCTACAATTATGATTTTCTGTTTGATGGTATCGAGGACTTTCTGGCAGAAGCGGAAGTGAAGATGATTAACCAGGAAACCATCCTGGGAGGAAATCAGCTGGGCTTTTCCGGCTATCCCCACTTTAACAGTCCCACAGAGGTGGGAGATGCCATCGTGGATGCGGGTTTTAATGTGGTGCTGCATTCTTCAAACCATACAGCGGATAAAGGGTTAAAGGGTATATTAAACTGTGCGGATTACTGGCAGCAGTATCCGGAAGTGCTGGTGGCAGGAATTGACGGAGACGGTGTGGAAGACGAAATACATATACTGGAAATAGAGGGTGTTACCTTTGCCATCTTAAATTATGCCTATGCCCCCAATATGGGTAGCTTCCCGTCAGAATATGAAGGGCATATGGACATGTTATGCGACTATAATGAGAAGACCAGATTGATTGATTTTACAACCATAAGAGAAGAGGTTTTAACAGAAATCGCAGAGGCGGACAAGCTGGCAGATTTCGTGGTGGTTTGCCCACACTGGGGCACAGAATATACTACCAAGCCTTCCAGCTATCAGGAGAAATTTGCCCGCCAGATGACAGAGGCAGGAGCGGATATCATCATCGGTACCCATCCCCATGTGGTACAACCCATGGAATGGGTGGAAGCAGAGAATGGTAATAAGTCTCTTTGTTATTATTCTCTGGGCAATTATGTATCTACTCAGAAGCAGGCCCTTTGTATGCTGGAAGCTATGGCCTGGGTGACCATTCATGTGGACGAGAACGGTCCGTTCATCGATACGGAGCAGACCGGTGTATTACCTCTTGTGTGCCATTACAATGCCATGCCGGTGCGAATGGAGAGTGTATACCTGTTGGAAGAATACACGGAGACGCAGGCTGCTTCCCACGGTATTAAGGCCTATGGTGGTGTGAATTTGTATTTGCAGGATTTGTTGGATTGGACAGAGGAAGTGTTTGGAGAGAATGTGCTTAGCAGAGAGCAGATTTTGCAGGCAGAATAGTAGTTTTAAGAGGGTGGCTTGATGGAAAGCCACAGGCTTTTGAAAGGTGGTATGAGGTATGGAGAAGAGATTGCTACAGTATTTGCAATGCATGGGAGAGATAAAGGCAGATGAAATGTCTGTAGAAGAACGCCGAGAACTGGCTGCGAAAATGCTGATACAGATTCAGTTTTTTCAACATGAAAGATTGATTCATTTGATTGTGACGGTGACTTTTGCGATTCTTACAGTATTGTCCATTTTTGCCTTTTTAGCACTGGAGCAAATCGGGATTCTGGCACTTTGCATTTTACTTCTTGTACTTTTGGTACCCTACATTAGGCACTATTATATATTGGAGAATGGTGTGCAGAAGCTGTATACCTATTACGATAGCTTGACGGAATAGGTTGCATGTGTTTAAAACAGAACGGAAATGTCGGGATTTGCGGAAGCAAGTGCCGGCATTTTTTGTCTATGTGAAATTACGCAAGTATAACAGCGGGGATTAAGAAGAATTAGAAAACAATTTTTGTTTAGTCATTATACCTTTGGGTATATAGAGAAGAATAGGTTTGAAATACCTAATTTTGTCACAAGAATAATTCTTTTATGTACTATTTGGACATTATAGGGTGAAGGATTTTCTATATGCAGAAAAACTTACTCGCTATACCTAAAAAAGGAAGAAAAATTAGGTATAGGAAGGCAGTTATTTTCTATATAGAAAACGAGCAGTAAAGAAGGCGGATTTTCTAGAAAAATAGCAAGAAATTAATTGAATTTAGGTATAGCCACATAATAATTCTGTATATACCTAATTGGTATGGGAAGGTAATTTGAGGATAGAAGTGTCCTATTATTGTAGCGAATCGCAATTGTTAAAATTCTATAAATATGTTAAAATGGAGGTACAGAAATAGTTGGTTTTAGTCGAAAAGGTAAATGACGAACCATGAAAGGAGGAGCTGTATGAGAATCGGTGACAATTGGTCGGTGGCCATGAACCCTCAGATGCCCGGTGTGACGGGAGTGGCAGGAATCGGTGACGAGAAGACTGCCGGTAAGGTGCAGGGAGTGCAAAAAGGCGAATGCCAGACCTGTAAGGAGCGCAAGTATCAGGACGGCTCCGACGAGATGGTGAGTTTCAAAGCGGCAGCGCATATTTCACCGGAGGCTTCGGCAGCTACGGTGCGTTCCCATGAACAGGAGCATGTATCCAATGCCTATAAAAAGGCGGCTTTAGGTGACGGTAAGGTTTTGCAGGCCAGTGTGCGGTTGCAGACAGCCATCTGTCCGGAATGCGGCAGAAGCTATGTGGCAGGCGGTACCACCACTACTAAGATAAAGTATAATGAGGATACGCCTTACGGAAAGGAACGAAAGGCTGCGCAGGCAGAAGCGGCTAAGGGGAATCATGTAGATGCTGCGTGTTAATACAGGGGAGAGGTGCCGGTAGGGCGCCTGTTGTAATGAGGAGGAATGTTATGAAAAACAGGATGTACTATTTTTTGTTTCTGTGCTACATCGCCATGGTATTTGTGATATTGTATATCAATGGTGTATTTACAGGCGAGATGACAGATACAGCCAATCTGGTGATTAATGTAGGTTTTTTAGTAATCATCGGTATTTTGTTTTTGGTTTCAACCGCAAGCTTTATACGATTGAATCGCTGTACGGATGCCTTGGTGAAGGTGACTGACAAGGTTTATAAGGCATATGACGGAGGCAATCACAAGCTTTGGGAAGAATATGCCAAGAAGAAACAGCCCTTTGGGGATATGGTATTGGACGATGCTTTTTTTCGTTATCAGAAGAGAATGAGAATCTATCAGACCAAGAGAGGTTTAATAGGGGCTGCAGATATAGAAGATTATATCAATGAGGATGTAATCAACAGAGTAGGAAAAACTTACTTTAACTCAGCTATCTCAGGAACCATGACCGGTCTTGGTATTTTGGGTACCTTTATCGGTTTGTCCATGGGCTTGGGCTCTTTTAACGGTAATGATATTTATACCATATCAGAGAATATAGGACCTTTATTAGAGGGTATGAAGGTGGCTTTTCATACCTCCGTGTACGGTATTTTCTTCTCCCTGATTTTTACCTTTGTGTACAGGGGGATTATGTCCGATGCTTATGAAAAGCTGGAGGAGTTTTTAGATTGCTTCAGAGAGTGCGTGGAGCCGGTGGTGATTACTGCGGATGAAAACAGTAAGGCCATGCTGATTTATCAGGCCAACATTGCCAATTCCATCAAGCATATGACCGAGCTTTTGCAGGGCAATGCCATGGAGCAGACCAAGAGTCTGGAAGTCATCGTAAATCAGTTTATGAAGCAGATGGAGCAGAGCATGGGAAGCTGCTTTGCACGTATGGGGGATTCTCTTTCACAGGCTTGTGAAGCACAGCAGATTTATGCGGAGAATTATAAGAGCATGGAGGATACCACCAGACAGCTTCTGGGTGCCAGTCTGACCTTACAGCAGACTTTGGAAGCCACTATGGCCAATCAGGAGGCACTGGCAAGAGAATTGAAGGCACAGCAGGAGAAGATTGAACAAACCTGCGATACCATAAATGACGAAATCAGCAGTCAGTTGTATACCTTTGGTTTACTGAAGGACATGTAGTAGTGGTTGCACATTTGCAGCAGATTGAGAGGTTTTATGAGCAAAAACAGAAGAAATAAGGCCGCTTACGGAGAAGAAAGCTATTGGCAGTCTTATTCCGATATGATGGCGGCGTTGTTATTGATTTTTATATTGATTATCGCCATCACTTTGGCGATTTACAAGCAGAAGACCAATACTCTGGAGCTGACCCAGACAGAGCTGGATAAGGCTTCCATCGCCTTAAAAGAGGCTTCGGATGAGTTGGAACTGGCGAAGCTGGATTTGGAAAGCTATCGTTTGGAGATTGATGCCTCCAAGACGGAGCTGGAGAATTCCCTGATAAAGCTTCAGGATGCCTATCAGGAGGCCCAGTTGACCAAGGAAGAACTGGATGCAGCGTATTTGGAGATTGATAACGCGAAAGCAGAGCTTTCCTATACCAAGACCGAACTGAAGAATATCGTAGGCATCCGTACGGATATTATCGGCGAGCTCCAGAGCAAGTTCAACAATTCCAGTATGAGAGTGGACCCGGTGAATGGTTCCATTACCTTTTCATCAGATGTATTGTTTGACTACGGTAAGTCCACCCTGACAGATAGCAGTAAGGATGCGTTAAAGGAGATTATTCCTATTTATCTGAACGTCCTTCTGCAGGATGCGTATAAGGACTATATTGCGGAGATTATCATCGAAGGACATACGGATACTTCCGGTACCTACAAGACCAATATGGAGCTTTCAACAGAGCGTGCCATGGCGGTTGCGCAGTTTTGTCTGGATAAAAAGAACGGTTTGAATGAGAAGCAGATTAGTCGTCTGCAGACCATGCTGACAGTGAATGGACGTTCCTTCAGTTCACCGGTATACAAGGCAAATTCGCAAGTGATTGATATGGAAGCTTCCAGACGAGTGGAGATTAAGTTCCGCTTAAAGGAAGATGAAATGATAGAAAAAATAGCAGAAATCTTAGGACAGTAAAGGAGCTTACACAAATGGACCAGAACAAGGCAAAGCGCAACAAGTTATTGGCAGAAAAGGTGATTAAAGGTCTGCAGTCACGTAATATGGAAGGATATTATGTGAAGAACAAGGAGGAGGCTTTAAAGAAAGTATTCTCCCTAATCCCCAGAGGCAGCAGTATCGGATGGGGAGGCTCCGCATCCGTGGATGAAATCGGTTTTAAGGTGGTAGCAAAGACCGGTGAATATGTGGTGTTTGACAGAGATAAGGGAAAGAATCCGATTGAGAAGAAGCAGATTGAAATCCAGACCTTTGGTTGTGATTATTATTTGTGCAGTTCCAATGCTATTACAGAGGATGGTATTCTGGTAAATATTGATGGTAATTCGAATCGTGTGGCAGCCATTGCATACGGACCTACCCATGTGATTATGGTGGTGGGTATGAATAAGGTGGCAAAGGATTTGGATGCGGCTATCTGTCGTGCCAGAAACGAAGCAGCACCTATCAATGCACAGAGATTTGAGCTGGATACACCTTGTAGGAAGAACGGTTCCTGTGCCAACTGTATGTCCAAGGACACCATCTGTTGTCAGTTTCTGGTAACACGTTTCTCCCGCCATGAAGGCAGAATTAAGGTGATTCTGGTAGGAGAGGATTTAGGCTTCTAAGAAGAAAGAGATACCCAAGACTTTGGATGACCGGAGTCTTGGGTAAGTTATGTATAGACGAGGGCATCATGAGCAGAAAGTCTGAAAAATTGGTGATGGGGATTTTGGCCCATGTAGATGCCGGCAAGACAACGCTGGCAGAGCAAATATTGTATGTATCGGGAGGCATCCGTAAACTGGGACGAGTGGACCATGGGGATGCTTTTTTGGATTCCCATGAATTGGAGAGAAGTAGGGGTATCACCATTTTCTCCAAGCAGGCTGAGGTGCTTCTGAAAACAGAGAGCGGAGAACGACAAATCACATTGCTGGACACACCGGGACATGTGGACTTTTCTGCAGAAACGGAGCGTACTCTGCAGGTACTGGATGCAGCAATATTGGTCATCAGTGGGGCAGATGGTGTACAGGGGCATGTTGAGACTCTATGGAAGCTGTTAAAAAGATATGAAATACCGGTATTTATATTTGTTAATAAAATGGACCAGGCAGGTACGGACCGGGAAGCATTGCTGGCAGAACTGAAGACGAAGCTACATGAGAACTGTGTGAATTTCGAACAGCTGGAGACAGGGGATTCAGATATCATGGAGGCCGCAGCCATGTGCTCAGAGCAGCTGATGGAGCAATATCTGGAACAAGGCGAATTTGCGCCGGAAAGCCTGAAGGAGGCTATCGCAACCAGGAAAATATTTCCCTGTTTTTTCGGTTCTGCACTGAAGGGTGTAGGAGTGGAAGAATTTTTGGAAGGACTGGTGAAGTATACCACACTGCCTGTGTATCAGGATGCCTTTGCGGCAAGAGTGTATAAAATCAGCCGGGATAATAATGGGAACCGCCTGACACATTTGAAGGTACTGGGCGGAGCCTTAAAAGTAAAGCAGATGATTGGTGAAGAGAAGGCAGACCAGCTGCGTATTTACAATGGTACTTCCTTCCGGCTGGCGGATGTGGTCAATGCCGGAGGAATCTGTGCAGTCACCGGCCTGTCGGATACCTTCTGCGGACAGGGACTGGGAGTAGCAGGGGAAGGCGAAGCACCGGTATTGGTTCCGGTATTGAATTATAAATTGGAGTTGCCGGAAGGCTGTGATGTGCATAAGATGCTGAAGAACCTGTATCTCTTGGAGGAAGAAATACCGGAGCTTCATATAGTATGGAGAGAACAGAGCAACGAAATCCATGCCCAGGTTATGGGAGAGGTGCAGGTAGAGATATTAAAGAATATTATTGAGAAACGTTTCGGGATAACCGTAGAGTTTGGCAATGGCAGTATTGTGTATAAGGAGACCATCTTGGAGCCTGTGGAAGGCATCGGACATTTTGAACCCCTGCGTCATTATGCAGAGGTGCATTTGTTACTGGAACCCTTGGAGCCGGGAAGCGGTTTGGTGTTTGCTACGGATTGTTGTGAAGATGATTTGGATAAGAACTGGCAGAGACTGATACTTACCCATTTGGAGGAAAAGGCCCATGTGGGAGTGCTGACCGGGTCAGAGATTACGGATATGAAGATTACCCTCATTGCAGGAAGGGCACATCTGAAGCATACGGAAGGCGGTGACTTCCGTCAGGCCACTTACCGGGCAGTACGCCACGGATTAAAGCGGGGAAAGTGCCGGCTGTTGGAACCGATTTATGAGTTTAGTCTGGAAATCCCTACGGAATGTTTAGGTCGTGCCATGAACGATATACAGCGAATGAAGGGAAGTTTTGAGGATCCCCAGACCTTTGGAGAGATGTCTTTACTTACCGGTGCAGCACCGGTAGTAAATATGAACGGTTATCCTTCGGAGGTAATTTCCTATAGCCGGGGAAGAGGAAGGCTTAGCTGTCGTTTCAAGGGTTACGAGCCCTGTCATAATGAGGAAGAAATTATAGCAGCCTATGGCTATGATTCGGAGCATGATTTGGAGAATCCTACAGGTTCTGTCTTTTGTGCACACGGTGCAGGGTTTTATGTGGACTGGCAGCAGGTGGCAGAGTATGCCCATGTGGACAGTGGTTGGAGCGGTCCTGTAGAAGCACAGGAGGATACCGACGACCCGGAACAGGTGCTTACCAATACATCCTCCTATGATGATCGATTCATCAGTCAGGAAGAAATAGAGGAAATTTATGAACGAACCTTTGGTCACCGTGCCAAGGACAAAAATCCATGGAATCGTCCGGTGAGCCGTACCGTCACCGCACCACCTAAGGAAGTGGTTTACAACCTGAAAAAGCAGGAGAAGTTGAAGGAATATCTCCTAGTGGATGGTTACAATATTATCTTCGCCTGGGAGGACTTGAAGGAGCTTTCAAAGACCAATGTAGAGTCTGCCCGAAGTAAGCTTCTGGATATCCTGTGCAACTATCAGGGTTATATGAAAAATACTTTAATCGTGGTATTCGATGCCTACAAAGTCAAGGGCAATCCGGGCAGTGTATCCAAATACCACAACATCTATGTAGTGTATACCAAGGAGGCCGAAACGGCTGACCAATATATCGAAAAGACAGTTCATGAAATCGGTCGTAAATACCATGTGACGGTAGCCACTTCCGATGCCTTAGAGCAAATGATTATCTGGGGACAGGGTGCTACCAGACTTTCTGCCCAGGGACTCCGGGAGGAAATAGAGTCTGTGGGAAGGCAGCGGCAGGAGGACTGGAAGGCCGACAACCCGGGAGAACGCTACTTCCCCTTTGAAGCCCTGCTGAAGAAGGAAGATGAGTAGGACTCACCCACGAAACCCAATGGGGCTGCATATACTCTGCGATTGTTGCTTGCGAGGATATATGAATTTCTTAGTGTTTTGCTCGATATTCAGCCATTTCCGAACACGATGTTCGGAAAAGACACATCCAGTCCATGGACGGACTGTATGTGTCGGTGGCGGGAGTTAGATGCGATGATATCAAAACACTTAGAAATACTTATGTCCGAGTGCGCAACATATGCAGAGTATATGCAGCCCCATTTGGTTAGTGAGAAGTCCCTACCGCTTCCACACCTTGCTGGGCTGGGCTTTGAAGGTGGGATAGCGGAAGAGTAAGGATTTCAGGGCCTTCCAATGGAAGGGAATCAATGGCCACAGGTAGCCGGCTTTGCCGAAGGTGGGGGTGGTGACCATGGATAGGAGTACCAGGAAGGTGGCTCCTAAGAAGCCCCAAAGACCGAAGATGGTAGTGGCAACCAGAATAAATAGGCGGTATAGGCGCAGAGCCTCACCTAATTCCAAACTGGCAAGGGACAAGGTGGTCAGCATGGTAATGGCCGCATAAAAGAGGATTTCCTCCGTGGCCCATTGGAGGTTCACGGCGATATCCCCGATAATTAGACCACCAACGATGGAAAGGGAACCGGAGAACCGGGAGGAACTGTGGGAGGAAGAGTACTTAAACAAATCCAGCAAAAATTCTGCGGCGTAAATGAAGATGGTTAATTCCAGCCAACTGACTTCCTTGGAAAGGAGCCGGTATTGCAGAGCGGTTTCCGGATAATAGGCAGCCACCAGATAAAAGGCGGGCAGCAAAAGCAGGCTGACCGGAATACACAGGAAACGGATAAATCGGAAATAGCAACCGGTTAAAGGGGCATTGTAGTAATCCGCCGGACTCTGGGTAAACTGGAAAATGGAGCAGGGAAGGATGAGTACAGAAGGAGAATTGTCTACGATGATTAATACATGTCCTTCTGCCAGGTAGCTGCCTGCCACATCGGGGCGCTCCGTGCTGTGAAAGCTGGGCATAGGGTGGAACCAGGATTTCCGCACCAGCAGTTCTTCCAGACTTTTAGAACCCATGGTCAGGGAGGTGATCTTCAGCTTTTGCAGGGCATTACGGATTTGATCCACATAATCCGCGGGCACCAGATTGTCCAGATAGGCGATGGAGATATCCGTTTGACTGTCTTTGCCCACAGAAAGCAGTTCGAAGGTCAGCCGTGGCGAACGGATGCGCCGGCGTATCAGATTGGTATTAAACAACATGGTCTCCACAAAGCCGTCCCGGGCGCCTTTTGTCACATGTTCCGTGTCTGGTTCTTCTACGCTGCGGGTCTGATAGCTGCGTACGTCCATGATGACAGCCTGGGCAAAGCCATCCACAAACAGTATGGAAGGACCGCTGAGCAGTTGTTTGAGAATCTTGTTCATATCATTGCTCAGCTCCACCTGGGGATAACCGATTTTGGAGGCCATGTATTTTTGAATGTTCTCTATGTTGGAATCTGCAGTATAACCGGAATCTTGCAGGTCGGCAAAAATCATCTGCAAAACCTCTGTATTACACATACCGTTTATGGTAAGAAAATAAGCCCGTGTGCTACCTAAATAAAGCTCTCTGGTCACAATATCAAAGCTCTTTCCGATGGGAAGGAGCTTTTTCAGTTGGGCGATATTGTCAGATAAACGAGTGGAAAGAAGCATAGGATACCTCACTAATGTTTTAGAAGTAGTGTGTGTGAAAGGTTGGAGGAATATACATCGGGAGGTTGACAAAAATGTCTACTGGTAGTAGACTAAAAGAAAAAGACTACAACAAGTAGACAAAAGAGGGTTAAGTATGAACGAAATAAAATTAGGAGCCATAGAATCCAGATTTGCAGATATCATCTGGAACAATGAGCCGCTGCGTCCCAAGGAGCTGGAAGCCTTGGCTGAGGCGGAGCTGGGCTGGAAAAGAACCACCACTCTGACCATATTAAAAAGACTGTGTGAGAGAGGGATTTTTCAAAATAAAGAGCGGATTATTACTTCTCTGATCAGTCGGGAGGAGTTTTATGCCTTGCAGAGCGAGAAGTTTGTGAATGATACCTTTGAAGGGTCGCTTCCGGCTTTTCTGGCGGCCTTTGGTTCCAGGAAGAAGTTGACAAGCGAGGAAGTGGAGGAACTGAAAAAGGTCATCGATAAGATGAGGGGGTAGAAAAGTATGTGGTATGAGATTTTACCAAGAATATTGAATATGAGTCTTACGGCAGCGGTGATTATTCTATTTGTGTGTATTTGCAGACTGCTTTTGAAAAAGGCACCCAAGATATATTCATATGCTTTGTGGAGTGTGGTTTTATTCCGTCTGCTTTGCCCTGTATCCTTGTCGGCACCTGTGTCTCTTTTGGGCATGTTTCATACGCCGGTAGCGGAGGTGGCCACGCAAGATGCTTCTGTGACTTCGGAGGGAGAACATGTTTCCGCCGGTACCGCCAGTGCAGTAGAATATATTCCTTTTCAGATTGTGCATGAGGCGAAACCGGAGATTTCGCTACCCGTTGGGGGAAGTGAAGGTGTGGTAGCGGAAACCATCAATCAGGCACTGCCTCAGGGAGAAGAACAGTTGGGTGCGGATCCGCTGGAGGCACCGGTCAGCCTGTTTACTTATTTGTGGTTACTTGGCATCCTGGTGATGATAGGAAGGGGCGTGGTGTCCTATATCAGATTACGTCATCAGCTGACAGGAGCCCTGCTTTTGAAGGAGAATATTTATCTGGCAGACCATATCCCCGGTCCTTTTGTGATGGGGATTATAAAGCCGAAGATTTATCTGCCCTCGGATTTGCAGGAAAAGGAATACTCCTACATTATCCTGCATGAGAAGCATCATATCCGCAGGGGGGACCATATTTTCAAGGTGTTAGGATATCTGGCGCTGAGTATCCATTGGTTCAATCCCTTAGTATGGATTGCTTTCCGACTTTTTGTGAAGGATATGGAAATGAGCTGTGACGAAGCTGTACTTCGTAAGTTGGGAGAAGAAATTCTTGCAGATTATTCTGCATCTTTGCTACAGTTTGCGGCAGGACAGAAGGCTGTGTACGGTACCCCGCTTGCCTTTGGAGAAGGGGAAACCAAAGGGCGTATCCGTAACCTTTCGGCATGGAAGAAGCCCGGGAGAATTATTTCCGTGGTTGCCATTGTTTTATGTGTGATAGCTATATTATTTTGCTTCTTTAATCCCACTTTGGTGAAGGAAGTGTTGCATATAAATGGTCCGGGAGTTCATTTGCCTACACTTACGCAGGAGAAGCTGGAAGCCCTGTATCAGCAGGAGTTTGACAGATACAATGATAAGCTTCCCGGTGATGTAATGTTCGGTTTTGAATCCTTGTCCTATAACGGAAAGATTTACACGAAGGGGCGCGATGAAGCCATTAATATCGTATATCCGGCGGATGTTCCTTCCACACCATGGGACGGATCTTTAGCAGATTATCCTTTGGAGAAAATTTGTGATGTATATGGGGAAGTGTTTGTCAAGCCGGTATACGGGGATTTGAATGCAGACGGTCGCTATAGCGATGTGTACGCTTGGTATGATGATGCAAGCAAGGTGGAAGGGGAGTGTGTACAGGGTACCATTTGGAAGTTTGGAGAATATGATACGGAAAACCTGATTGTACTTACTTCGCCGGAAGAAGATTCCATGGGAAAAACAGTGTACAGAGTCAATATTTTCTATCATTTGAATGATATAAGCCTTGAAACCGGAAAGGATTTGCTGGATAGGATACTGAATCCTCTGAATGCGGATCAGTATGGCGTGAAGAAACAGCCTGAAACATTACGCAGACTTATGGGTGATAATCCGGAAGAGATTTATTTTCTGGGAGATGTTTATAAAGGCACCGTGGTTACAGAGAAGGAGGTCAAGGACCCTAATAAGTATGCGGGGATTACGATTCACGAGCAAGAACCATATGACAGAAGCGTTTACTTTAGGGATTATGGGGACGGAATCATCGGATTTGCTACTCCGGAAGGAAATGTGATTTATATAAAGACTAATTTCAAATCAGAGGGAACGCCGGAAGTGCAGGGGTATGAGAAAAACAAGGCTGAGGAAATCTATGCCCGGGTGCTGGAGGATTATAAAGAGCTAAGCAGAGTGATATATGGATCGTCTTTGAAGGCGGATACAGAAGAACTTATGGATGATAATGGTATGATTTACTTTCGGGTGTTGGAAGAGAAGTATCAAAGTATAGAGGATATCGAAAAACTGATGACATCCGTATTGACTGAAGAATATATCCGCGACCATATGAGCTGGGTGCTGGATGTAGAAAGTCCTCTTTTCAAGGAGTTGGACGGGGAACTTTGTATCGCTATGAAGGATGCCATAGGTATCGGAATTCCAACCGGGATTCAGACCATTTATCTGTTTGATGAAACACATATGCAATTCCTGGGATATAATGAGGACCATTCCTACTTTGTTTCCTTGGTGAAGCAGGGGGACAGATGGTTGATAAATGAATTGGGTATTGCAGGTAACGAGCCAACAAATTATGGAAGAGCCCCGGGAACGGTACAGGCATATTTGAGTATGTTCCCGCAGGAACTGGAGGAGATTCTGGCAGAAGGTAAGGCAGTTTATATGGGGCACAATGAATTTGCCAACATAGCTGAATGGGAGCGTTTTTTGGAATGTATAAAAAGGGGAGAAGCATCTTCCGTGGTGGTCATGCAGAATACGGACGAAGGAGACCCGATTTTATACTATATCCACTATGATGGTATTGATTTTCAGGTGGTAAGGGATACTCACAGGGACCATTTCGGTACGCCTACCTATATTTGGGAGAAGTACCCTTATATGTCTGAAATACGACCGGAGGGAACTATCGGATATAGGGTGGTCTTTGCAAAAGAAAAGTTTACAACCGTGGAGGAAGCGGATGCCTATTGGGAGAAGGTCTATGCACTATACCAGGAAGGCAAGATAGACCCCGATGCAGAGCAGGAATACCAGCCCTTTCCTTTGACCATAAGTACGGTGCGGGAAGAAAAGTAATGTAAAACAGAATGGGCGAAAATCAGTTTCCGGAAATTGATTTTCGCCATTCTTGTAAGTGGTGAAAATATGCAAAAATGATGCCGGTAGAGAGGTTGTACAATGGGGCGGATACAGATATAATGTTAATAGATAGGTTTTGGACATATGTAGCAGATTATTTTGTATATGTCCAAAGAGAAGTGTTGAGGCCGAAATATTTAGTGGTCAAAATGGAGGTAATCTATGACAGCGCCATATGCGATATTACATTTTCTGGTAGATGGCCTGTGTGCCTTTGCTATGTTTGGGACCTTTTCTGTCAGGGAGAACTGGTACCTGAATGTATTGCTTTATAATTTCTGTGCCTTTGCGTTGCAGATGCCCTTGGGCGTGGTTTTGGATAGCTTAAACCGGCGCAAGTGTCTGCGAAAATGCGAGCCCGCCTTTGGGTTTGCTCTAGTGGGGGTGCTGCTTACCTTTTTGGGAACCGTAACACATCCGGTGATACTGGGGATTGGAAATGCCCTGTTTCACCTGGGAGGTGGCGTAGGAACCATCCATGAGGATGAGAAAAAGGGCTGGCATGGCAGAGGCTTGGGTGTGTTTGTGGCACCGGGTGCCTTAGGACTGTACCTGGGGACTCTGTTGGCAAAGGGGGAAGGAATCCCCATGCCTGCCCTATTAATCATCATTGGGCTGGTGGGAGTAGGCTGCCTGGGATGGTGTGGTCAACGGATACGGTCAGAAATAAAAAAGCCAGCCGTAGCGGCAGAGAATAGCCCGAAAAAAGAAGGATTTTTCCTTTTGATTGGTTGTCTTGCGGTAGTAATCCTGCGTTCTTACATAGGTATGGCAGTGGGCTTTTCCTGGAAGAGTACGATTTTTGCAGGTACAGTAGCGGTATTGGCGGTGGTGCTTGGCAAAGTGGCAGGAGGTTTTGCAGCAGCCGGGATAGGAATACGCAGAACAGTAGTGTCATCCCTTTTGCTTTCGGCTGTATGCTTTTTACTATCAGAGAATATAGTGGCAGGAGTGCTGGCCTTGTTCTTGTTCAACATGACCATGCCGATTACCTTATATATGCTGGTGCGAAGGTTAAAAGGGCTTACGGGCTTTGCCTTTGGCTTGTTGACTTTCGGCTTGTTTCTTGGCTTTTTGCCCACGTATCTGGGGATGGAGCTTCCGGTGGACGATAGAGCATTAGGAGCTTTGGGAAGCCTTTTGTCGCTGGTGATTTTGTGGCTTTGTGTGAGGCATTATGATAAAGAGTAAATGGTAAACGGGTATGATTATTTATTTGTTGCGGATGTTTGGGATTTCCTTATCTGTAACCCTCCTGATAGAAGGGCTAATAGCCTTTTTGTGGGGACTTAGAGGGAAGAAAAGTTTTTTGCTGGTTCTGCTGGTAAATGTATTGACAAATCCCTTGGCAGTGCTGGTATATTGGTTATATCAGGTATATGCAGGGGCCCATTCCCTGCCGGTGCAGGTCATAATTGAGCTGGCAGTGGTAATAGTGGAAGCATATATATACAAGAGTTTTGCTGAGGATGATAGGTTTCAGATACCAAGACCCATAGGATTGGCCATCGTAGCCAATGTATTGTCTTGGGGAATAGGGAGGTTAATGTGAAAAAGGCGATGCGTATTTTAACGGTTATATTATGTTGGATGATATTTGTGCTTCCGGTGAGTGCGGATGTGATTTGGGAGCCTTATAATGATGATTTTTATGACAAATACCGGGAAAGCTGTCAGCTGGTGAATCGAAACTATACGGCGGACGGGCCGGAGGACAAGGTAATCGTGTATAAGAGCCCGGAGAATCCTTCCGTGGTGACCACCTGGGAAAACGGACATGTGGCAAATATTTATTACACATGGACGGATGAAATGGGTATTGTTTGGGGAATGAATAATAATTGGGAAACCAATGAAACCGGCTGGGTACCTATGGAATATATGGATGTGGTGTATGATTACATTTGCTTTGAAGAGGAGTTTGGCGAGAGCATTGTGGAAGAAACGGCAACCATTCCCGAAGACTATGTTGGCACCGGTGTTTATTTTTGGGATTATCCGGGAGCGGAAACCTATATGGAAGTGCCCATGCCGGAAACGGTAGCAGATATGCCCCAGTGTGGCAAAACCTTTGTGGATGAAGGGGGGCATAAATGGGGCTATATCGGCTATTACCGTGGTATCAGAAATAAGTGGGTATGCCTGGATGAACCTGTCGCAGATTATAGTGCCCTGTATCCTGAGGAGGCGCCGGTAAGGACACCCCAGGCGGTTACAGAAGAATCTAATTCGGAGGCGGAATCTGTTTCGGAAGAAGCAACTGCTGTGGAGGAAGAGCGGATTGTACCATCTGCAGACAGTGGCACCGTGGGATTAATCATATGCCTGGTGTTGGGTGTATGCGGCGCCACCGGAGGAGCTTTATTTGGAATGAAGAAGAAAAAGGATAAGAAATAAGTTTGCAGGAGAATATAAATGGACAATCTGACAGAACAAATTGACAGATTATTTGCAGAAAATAAGGGCGCGGAGGCGGAAAAGCTTTTGGAGCAGGCCTTGGCGGAGGCATACGAAAAACAGTATTTTTTGGACGCAGTGCCTATTTTAAACGAGCTTATCGGGTATTGCAGGGAGACCAGCCAGGTGGAGCGGTCCTACCGGTATGCGGAGGAAGTGCAGGAAATCCTGCAAAACTTAGGTTTGGAAGGTACTTTGCACCATGGAACCACAGTCTTAAATATCGCCAATGCATACAGAGCAGGCGGGCGCTTGGAGGATTCTTTGGAAAAGTACGGTCAAGTGGCGACGATTTATGAGGAGTTGCTACAGGAAGATGACATGCTTTGGGCCAGCCTGCATAATAATATCAGCTTGTTGTACCAGGAGATGGGACGGTTTGATTTGGCCAAGGAAGCTTTGCTTAAGGCTTTGGAAATCGTGGTAAAAAAGAAGGATACCATCTTCGAACAGGCGGTAACCTATACCAATCTGGCCAATACCTGTCTGCAGCTTAAGCAGGATGAGGAAGCGAAGCAATATTTTACGGGTGCCATTCTGCTGTTTGAGAAGTATGATATCAAGGATACTCATTACTGCGCGGCACTTTCTTCTTTGGGGACCTATTATTTCCAAAAGAAGGAGTATGAAAAGGCAGAAGAGTATTTCATAAAGGCCATGGAGGGCATCGAGGCGCACCTGGGCAGGAACGAGTATTATTATCGGATGCAGGAGAATGCAGGGCTGTGCAGAGAGCTACATGCTTTGCAAAGTGGAACACAGGATTTTGCCGACGCTCCGGCAGCAGGTATGGCGGAGGAACAGGCGCCAAAAGAAGACTTTATCAGTGGTCTGACCCTTTCCAAGGAGTATTACGAAACCTACGGAAAGCCCATGATAGAAGAAAACTTCCCGCAGTACGCAGACAAAATCGCAGTGGGACTGGTAGGAGAGGGCTCCGATTGCTTCGGCTTTGATGATGCTTTTTCTGTGGACCACGATTGGGGACCAGGCTTTTGTATGTGGGTCAGTGATGAGACTTATGCAAAAATCGGGGAAGCATTGCAGGAAGCTTATGAGGCTCTGCCCAAGGAGTATAAGGGATACGCATACAAAGAATCCCTGCAGGGACAGGGCAGACGGGGCGTGCTACGGATTTCGGAATTTTATGAAGGACTACTGGGTAAGGAAAACTGTCCCGAGGAGTGGAACTCTTGGGGTGGAGTCGACAGGGAGAATACGGTTATCAGTGCGGAACTGAAAGATTTCGCTTGGGCTGAGATCCCCAAGCATCGGCTGGCAGCAGCGGTAAACGGTCAGGTGTTTCGGGATGAGGAAGGTACCTTTACCGCCATCCGAAATAGGTTACAGACCGGTTATCCGGAAAGGCTTCGTTATTTGGAACTGGCAGAGACGGTGGCCAGATTTTCCCAGCACTTACAGTACAATTACGGACGGATGTTAAAACGGGGAGACAGAGCTACGGCCCGGATGATTTTGGCAGAGGGTGTGAAGGAAGCTTTGAAGCTTTTGTACCTGGCGGCCGGTGAATATGCGCCCCACGATAAGTGGCTGTGGGCAGGACTTCGAAAGAAGCCTGCATATAGTGAAATTCTGGCACTTTTAGAGAAAATGTTGCTGGAGCCCGACACCAACAAGGAAGCTCGGATAGAAAATATAGGCGAAAAAACAGCCTACTTGCTATACGGTTTGGATATCATCAGCGATGTAAATCCCTTCCTACAGGAGCATGTGGGAGAATTGCTTTACAAGGCAGGAATCGTAGAGAAGACTAAAGAGGAGCTGGCGGAGCTGATAGCAAGGAAGGAATTTGAGGCATTTGATAAGGTGAAGAATCAGGGTGGTCGTGCGGACTGTCAGGATGATTGGTTTACCTTTTCCATCATGCGAAAGAGTCAGTATCTGACCTGGAACCGGACTATGCTGCTACAGTATGCCTATGATTTTGATAGGGAGCTTTCCAAGGGGCACAACCTCATAGAGGAAAAGTACGGCAGGATGATGGAAAGTACGGCACCCTCTGAGTATGAGAAGATAAAGGAGCACTTCCCGCTGATTTCACCACAGAAGAAGCAGATTATCGAGGAAGTGGTGGCTTTGCAGGTACAGTGGATGGAGGCGTTTGCAGCAGAGTATCCCAAACTTGCCGGCAATGCCCGTAGCATTCACACCTACGAGGATCATCTGTGGAATACCTCCTATGAAACCTATTTGCGTGGGGAGCTTAGTACCTATTCGGACAAGATGCTGGAGCTGTATGCGAAATACATCGTGGAGTATGCAAGAGCCGGTAAGAATGTGGCAAGAGATATTATGGAAGAGTCCGTATGGATGTACGGTTATGAAGGATTAGATGAAGCAGAGGCTGGACTTTAGGTCCAGCCTCCGTCTATTGTTATGATTTGTCCGGTCAGATAAGTAGGGGCAGTAGCCAGTTGGTACGCGAACTTGGCGATTTCTTCAGGACTGCCCATGCGGTCCGCAGGGATTTCCGCAGTCACTGTTTCTAAATCTTCGGGGGAAAAGCATTTATTCATATCCGTGTCGATCAGGCCGCAGGCTATTGAGTTGACCTGGATGTTACTGGGAGCCAGCTCCTTGGCCAAAGCTTTGGTGAAAGTGTTCACACCCCCCTTGGAAGCAGAGTAAGCTACCTCCATGGAAGCACCTACATTGCCCCAGACGGAGCTGATGTTGATGATGCGTCCGCTATGGTTTTGAAGCATCAGGGGGATGGCCAGCTTAGCGGTATAAAAGCAGGCATCCAGATTGGTGTGCATGACCTTGTGCCACTCTTCGGGTGTCATATCGGACAGAAGACCCACGAAGGAAATGCCGGCGTTGTTTACCAGTACGTCCAGTGCAGAAATCTGTTCATAAACCTTTACCACTTCTTCGTAGCAACCCATGTCAGCTTGAAGGGCAAGACAGTGTATGCCGTAAGTCTGTTCCAGCTCTAAAGCATATTCTTTTAAGGCCTCTATGGATGAAATACAGGTCAGATACAAATCATATCCCTGTGCGGCAAATTCTTTTGCAATTGCCTTGCCGATGCCGCGGGAGGCACCGGTAATCAGTGCGGTCTTGTTCATGGGAGTACCTCTTTCTGATGAATCTAAATTTTAATATTTTTCAGAAAAGTGTAGGGATTCCTTTGAAACGGGTCACATCGATGAAGGAATTGGGCATATACAGAATTTTTTACTTAAAATGCCCAAAAATCAAAGGATTTTTCGCTATTTAGGGTCAAATTAGAGGCTTTTTGGGTATATACGAAAAAATTGGTGCTGTATGCCCACATTTTAGCTGTTTTTGTGGGCATTTTGGACTAAAAAATTAGTATATGCCCAAAATGGGTTTTGGAACCGAAAACAGAATACGCACAGCTCTGAAAATATCACTTAAACCATAGCATATAAAGATATGACTTGTAAATAGAAGATGAAAAAGGAAACGATTCTTGATTGAGAAAGTTTATAATGCTTTAGAGTGGAGAAACAAAGGAGAATAGGAAATGAAAGCATGGTGAACCCTTGAATAGGAAGGACAAAACTGTTACAATATAATAACAAAAGTGGGTAACTAAAAACCCGGAAAGAGGTACATTATGGTTTATGACTTAATCATTATCGGTTCCGGTCCAGCGGGACTTTCGGCAGCGGTATATGCGAAGAGAGCAGGCTTGGAAACCTTGGTAATAGAGAAGAATTATATGAGCGGCGGACAGGTGTTGAATACTTACGAGGTGGACAATTATCTGGGGCTTCCGGGGATTAACGGCTTTGATATGGGCATGCAGTTTCGGGCCCATGCGGACAAGCTGGAAGTGACCTTTGCGGAAGGCGAAGTGACCGGACTTACGGATGGCGAGGTGAAAACCGTGCATACGACTTCCGGAAAATATGAAGCCCATGCCGTGATTATGGCTATGGGTGCAGAGCATGCCAAGCTGGGAGTGCCCGGAGAAGAGAAGCTTTCCGGCAGAGGGGTATCCTACTGTGCTACCTGCGATGGAGCTTTCTTTAAAGGAAAGGTCGTAGCCGTGGTGGGCGGCGGTGATGTGGCATTGGAGGACGCGGCCTTTCTGGCAAGATATTGCGATAAGGTGTATGTGATTCACCGGAGGGATGAATTTAGGGGAGCAATGATTTTACAGAAGCAGCTGAAGTCCTTGGAGAATGTGGAGATTCTTTATTCTCATATCCTGGAGGAAATCTGCGGCGAAGAGCAGGTGCAGGAGTTGGTGCTTTGGGATAAGAAGGCTGGTGCCAAGAAGCATATACCGGTGGCAGGGGTATTTATTGCAGTGGGTATGAATCCTAATACCGGGTGGGTGCCGGATTTTGTGGAGAAGGATGAAAGAGGCTATATCAAAGCCGGCGAAGAAGGTATTTCAAATATACCCGGTATCTTCGTGGCGGGAGATGCCCGGACCAAGCATTTGCGTCAGATTATTACAGCGGTTTCCGACGGAGCGAATGCGGCTATCAGTGCAGCAACCTATGTGGGGCAGCTGAAATTAAAATATTAACAAAATATTAATGGATTGTAAAATGTCAAAAGAGTGCGTAAAAACGTGGGTTTTGCCACTCTTTTTTCTTTTGCGAAACTTGACAAAAACGCTTTCAGATGATATAGTATTGCTTAAGTTGTAACAAAATTGTAATAAATTGGAGGCGTTATGCTGAAAAGATTCACTAAAGGCTTGGCAATTACATTATCTTTGATTCTTTGTTTCGGTTCATTTGAAATGCAGACACAGGCGGCAGGAATCTCTTCTATATTCCCCGGCAGCGGTATCAGTGTGGTATTGTCGGAAGGTGTGGAAAAGAGTGGTGTGGAGCAGGTGGTTTCCCCGAAGGTGGCAGAACAGGAGAAAATCGAAGAATCTGAAGAAGAGGAAAATCCGGAGAATCTGGTAATTTCCATAGCCAAGGATTACATAAATGTAAGAGAAACAGCTGCACAGAAGGGCAAGGTTGTGGGCAAGTTTTATAAAAATGCGGCCGGTACGATTTTGTCTGAACAGGACGGTTGGTATGAAATTGAATCCGGTAATGTGACCGGTTTTGTAAAAGCTGATTTGTGTGCGACGGGAGAGGAAGCCTTAGCTCTTGCCGAGGAAGTAGGAACCCGTATGGCGAAGGTGAAATCCGAGAGACTGTTGGTTCGTGAAGAAGCGGACTCGGAAGCTGCCGTAATCGGTATGGTGGCCGGTGAGGATGAACTGATGGTTCTGGAAGAGACCGATGAATGGGTGAAGGTGGATATTGAAGAAGGCTACGGCTGGGTATCCCGTGAATTTGTGAAGGTATATACAGATTTTATTCGTGCGGAGACCAAGGAGGAAGAAAAGGACCGATTGGCGAAGGAACGTCAGGAGAGAGAAGAAGCAAGAACCCGTGCAGCACTTAAGATTATTGATACGGTAGAAGTAACCGATGAAAACGAGATGGGTATTGCTGTAGCGGAATATGCAGTACAGTTTATCGGCAATCCTTATGTGTGGGGTGGAACAAGCCTTACAAAGGGTGTGGATTGTTCCGGCTTTGTCATGAAGGTATATGAAGAGTTCGGTGTAAGCCTGCCTCATTCGTCTGCAGCGGACAGAAAGCAGGGATACGCAGTGAATGGTCTTGAAAATGCATTGCCCGGTGATTTAATTTGTTATTCCGGACACGTGGCAATTTATATCGGAGACGGAATGATTGTGCATGCGTCCAATGAAAAGGATGGTATCAAGGTTTCCAAGGCTGCATATCGTAAGATATTGGCAATCAGAAGAATATTTTAAGAGGCGTAAGAGGACAATTTGAAGAAAATTGTCCTCTTGTTGATTGTGTCGTAAATTGTCTAAAATCTTTTTTGGACCATTTTTACTATTGACAAATTGTGCCTTGTGCATTTTCAACAAATGCGAAAACGTTTACGCAAAAACGTAAGTTTTGTTGATGTTTATAAGTAGATAGTTATCCACATGCAAAACAACCAAAATTCGATAAAAAATGATTTATACACGAAGTTATACACATTATCCACAGCTTTTTTATGTAAATCGGGCAGAATTATTATGGTAACCTTTTGAACGTCTGTTTTGTACAGTTCTCATAAATTTAAGAAATATGCGAAAAAAAACAAAAAATCTGTTGACATTTTTGAAGTCAAAAACATATAAAAAATTACTTAAATTGTTGCAAAATGAAATAAAAAATGCTATAATGAATCTACAATAAAAGACGGAAAGGGATGATTTGCATGAAATTTATTATTGTAGGAAAAAATATCGAATTAACACCCGGTTTAAAGGGCGCAGTTGAGGACAAGCTGAGTAAGCTTGACAAGTATTTTAATCCCGACACAGAAGTACATGTAACATTAAGCGTAGAAAAGGAGAGACAAAAGATAGAGGTAACCATACCTGTAAAGGGTAGCATTATTCGTTCTGAGCAGGTGAGCAATGATATGTATGTATCCATTGACCTGGTAGAGGAAGTGATTGAAAGACAGCTGAAGAAGTATCGCAAGAAAATCGTAGATAAGAAGCAGAGTGCAGCTTCTTTCAGTCAGGCTTTCATCGAGATAGCGGAAGAACAGGATGATGAAATCAAGATTGTTCGTACCAAGAAGTTTGATATCAAGCCTATGTATCCTGAAGATGCATGTATCCAGATGGAACTTTTGGGACACAGCTTCTATGTATTCTGTAATGCAGAAACAGATCAGGTAAATGTAGTATACAAGAGAAAAGGCGATACCTATGGTTTGATTGAACCGGAAGAATAAAGTGTGATGAAGACCCGCACACGTTTCGTGTGCGGGTTTTTTGACGGTAGGAGTATTGAGCTATGAATCAATATACAAAAACAGTTGAGAAATGGAATGTTTTCGAGATTCGTACCCAGGGGCGAACCGATGGCAATCCATTTGCGGATTACGAAGTCTGGGCTACCTTTACGGGATCCAATGAGCAAAAGACCGTTCGGGGCTTTTATGACGGAGATGGTGAATATGTGGTACGTTTCATGCCCTCCTATGAAGGGACCTATACCTTTGAGATTAGCGGAAGCTATGCAGATAAGAAGCTTGCGGGAGAGTTCCTGGTGACGGCACCCACCGGCAACAATCACGGACCGGTGCATGTGGAAAACACCTATCATTTGAAATATGCGGACGGAAGTTCCTATTATTCCTTGGGAACCACCTGTTATGCATGGGTACATCAGACCAATGAAATGCAGGAGCAGACATTGCAGACATTGGATGAGAATGCATTTAATAAAATCAGATTCTGCATGTTCCCCAAGCATTATGATTACAATTATGAAGACCCAATTACCTTTCCCTATGTAGGAACACCCTGTGATAACAGCAGGCTGAACCGTAGCACCATGTTTGAGTATATGGAGGATAAATCTTCCAATCACTGGGACTTCAAAGTATTTAATCCGGAGCATTTCAAGCGCTTTGATAAGCGGATTGAACAGTTAATGGAGCGAAATATCCAGGCGGATTTGATATTATTCCACCCATACGACCGTTGGGGCTTTGACGGCATGGGCGCAGAATATGATGACTTCTACGTAAGCTATGTGGTGGCCCGTTACGGTGCCTATCGTAATATATGGTGGTCCCTGGCCAATGAATATGATTACGTAAAGACCAAGACCATAGAAGACTGGGACAGAATCGGAGAATTAATACATAAAGAGGACCCTTATAAAAGAATGTGTTCCGTACATAACGGCCCTGCCTTTTATGATTTTAGCCGGGAATGGATTACCCATTGCAGCTGTCAGGGAACAGACCGTTACAAAGCCACGGAGTTGACCGCAGAGATTCGTCAGAAGTACGGAAAACCGGTGGTTTGGGACGAGATTCTTTACGAAGGCAATATTGATTTGGGCTGGGGCAATATAGGCCCGGAAGAGATGACCAGACGTTTCTGGGAAGCTACCATGCGAGGCGGCTACGCAGGACATGGAGAGACCTATTTGTTTGCGGCAGATGAAACCATGGATTATGCCAAGCTTTGGTGGTCCCACGGTGGAGTGCTTTATGGGGAGAGCCCTAAGCGTATTGCTTTCCTGTATGACATATTAAAGGACATTCCAGGGGGACAGGGATTACGTTTCCTGCCACAGTACTGGGATGCAGTGGCTGCTACCACAGAGGACGAGAGCAAAGAGTTTTATCTGTTTTATTTTACATATTTGAGACCTTTGTACAGGGATATGTATTTTGATGATACCACAGAATATGAAGTGGATGTGATAGATACCTGGAATATGGAGATAGTACCCCGGGGAACCTTTAAAGGAAAATTCAGGATTCTGGTAGGAGGCAAGCCCTATATGGCTATCAGAGTCAGAAAAAGGAGGATAAATAAGTGAGCTTAAAGAAAGTGTATGAACCGTATTTTACAATAGGAACTTCGGTTTCCTTCCGCAATATCACTTCAGCAAAAGCAAAGCAGGAATTGAGAAAGCATTACAGCAGCTTCACCGCTGAAAACGATATGAAGCCCATGTATTTTCTGGATGAAAAGGAAAATACTGAGAATCCGGAAAAGTATAATCTTTGTCCGGCACTGACCTTTGACCGGGCCAGACCCTATTTGGAATTTGCCAAGGAGAGCGGTATCGGCTTGAGAGGCCATACACTTGTATGGCATAACCAGACCCCCTTCTGGTTTTTTAAGAAGGATTACAGTAAGGATATGAGTGCTCCCTTTGCAGATAAGGAAACCATGCTGGCACGTATGGAAGCCTATATCAAGGGCGTGCTTACCTTTGTACAGACTGAGTATCCCGGTGTGATTTACGCCTGGGACGTGGTAAATGAAGCCATGGAGGAAAATGAGCCGGATTGCTGGAGAAAGCGTTCCCCCTGGTACCAGACCGTAGGACCGGAGTTTATAGAGTATGCTTTCCGCTTTGCCAGAAAGTATGCGGACCGGGATGTAAAGCTCTTCTATAATGATTACAATACCTTTATGCCTTTTAAGTGCGAACATATCTGCAAGTTGATTTTGGAGCCCTTGAAGAAGGAAGGCTTAATCGACGGTATGGGCATGCAGACCCATCTGGTACAGAAGGACTTCAATATGTGGGAGTATGAGAAGGCACTGCATACCTACGGCGCTTTGGGCTTGGAAGTGCATCTGACAGAGCTGGATATTCATGCCACAGACCCTTCCGCAGACGGTATGAAGAGTCTGGCATTTGCCTATGCCAATTTGTTCCGCATGCTGGTAAAGGCAAAGAGGGAAGGAAAAGCCAATATTACCAATGTTACCCTGTGGGGTATGAAGGACGACGAAAGCTGGCTGACAGGCTTCCGTAGAGAGAAGAGCTATCCTCTGTTATTCGGAGAAGGCTACAAGAAGAAAGAGTCTTATTATGCAGTGGTTCGTATTCCCGGTCAGATGGAGAGGGATACGGCTGAGAGATTACCCGAGGGTGACCGATTTGACTTCTGGGAGAAAGAAACCGTCTATACGAAGGAGTACCATGTAAATCCTTCCGCACCGGGAGCATCTGATGCCGGTGAAGGTAGTGCCGAGCATCCCTTTGCCACCATTCAGGCAGCTGCGAATGTGGCGAAGGCCGGAGAAAGAGTGTGGATTCACGGCGGTGTATACAGGGAATGTGTAAAACCTGCCTTTGGAGGAGAAGCACCGGACCAGATGGTAAGCTATGAAGCTTACGGCGATGGCGAAGTAGTCATCAAGGCTTCCGAAGTGGTGGATAAATTCAGTCCCAGTGAGGGTTGGAATCTGGGCTGGGGAGTGCCGAAGGAGTCTTTGAGCGGCTTGAAGATTTGGGAAGTGAAGCTGGATCCTGAGATGTTTAAGGGATACAATCCTTTCTGTGCTGTTAATATTTTGCATGACAGATTGTTTATAGAGTACGATAAGACGGATATGACTACCTACTTAAACCGCAGAGGTATGGTTTTCTGCGACGGCAAGCCCTTAAAGCAGGTGGCATTGTACAACCAGATGGCAGGAATGCCCGGTTCCTACTGGGTAGAGGCCAATGGCCAGATTGTACATTTCCGACTGGAAGGCGATGCAGACCCGGCAGACCATGTGATTGAGCTGACCGTAAGAGAGCAGTGCTTTGCACCGGACAAGCCATTCCTTTCCTACATCAAGGTAAAGGGACTGACCTGTGCACATGCCGCTACAGGAGCGCCGGTACCTCAGAGAGGAGCCATTTCCTGCTACAGAGGACATCACTGGATCATCGAAAACTGTAAGATAGACTGGTCCAACGGAGTGGGTATTGATATCGGTAATGAATGCTGGCACCATACCTTTGACCCGTCCATACCATTGGGATATACCGTGATTCGAGGTTGTGAGATTCGTGATGTGGGTGTATGCGGTATTGCGGGTATGTTTGCCACCCATTTATTGATAGAGGACAATCTGATTAGCGGTACCGGTTGGCAGAAGATGGAGCTGTCCTGGGAGGCAGGTGCCATTAAGACCCATAATACGGTGGATAGTCTGATTCGTCGTAATATCTTTGAAAAGACCTTTAGAGCAGATCATTTGTGGCTGGATTGCGGCAATGAAAATAATCGTATTACAAGCAATCTGTTCTTAGACGGTATCGAGCAGAGAGAAGCTGTCTTTATCGAATGCAGCAGGGATGGCATCAATCTGATTGACAACAATATTTTCTGGAATATTGAAGGTCGCTTTGACCCGAAGCAGGTACCTGTAGAGCCCGGTTCTTCCGGCTGGTACAAGATGGAAGAGCATAATGTGGTGAATGGTTACGCTGTATACGGAGAGGGTACGGACCGCTTACATATTGTAAACAACCTGATCGGTAATTGTCGCAGTGCAGGATATTTTGCAAAGCCTGTGGCCTTCAGAATTGACAGGGATAAGCGTGGAGGTACTTCCAGAGAAGCCCGCATTTACAATAATATTTTCTATGATTGTAAGGAAGCGGCCATTAAGTTCCCTACTAAGGAAAATGATGCCCAGGGTAATCTGTATGTAAAGATGCCGGGAGGATTCTTGAGAGTCATGTATCCCGCACCGGAGGCACTTATGGATTTGCAGGGCTGGCAGGAATTCTACGGATTTGATACGGAGGGACAGCAGGGCTGGTTTGACATCCAAGTGGATACCAAGGAATATACGGTAAGCTTTGGCAAAGCATCTGACAGTCTGAACTTCAGAAGCTTTGTGGGAGAAGAAAATGGTTATCTGGAAGAACCGACAGCAGTAGGCTTTGTGGGATGTCAGGATGGGGTAGAAACCGACTTCTACGGAGTACCTGCCATGATGTTCCGTGTGCCCGGACCGTTCTTGAGTCTGGAGGAAGGCAAAGTGTACAAGATTGACCCGAGAAAAAAGTCATAAAAGTGTGTGATTTGGGTTAATTTACTTTGTTTTTTTGTCGATATGTGGTATACTTAAGTTAAGTAAAAGTTGTGTAGGAGGAAGCGCGATGGATATTTCAAATGAAAGCATGGTTTTGCAGCATTTTATAGAAATGGCACCGTACATACCCATGTTTATAGAGGAGCCGGTGTCGGTAGCTATCACCAACAGAGAAGCATTTATTTACAACCAACCTTGTCCGGAATTACCTGTGAAGTGTGAGTTGGGAATTCCTTTTCCGGATGGTAATACGCCTTCTATGGTTATGAAGTCCGGTGAAAAGATAGTACGTGAGGTTTCTGAGAAGGTTTACGGTATCCCCTTTAAGTCCTATGCGATTCCTTTGAAGGAGAATGGCAGAGTCGTGGGATGTCTGATGATTGCGAAGAGTATCACGGTTATTAAAAATTCCAAGGAAGCCATCACCAATCTGTCCGAGGAGATCGATCAGGTGACTGCAGCAGTGAATGAGATTGCAGAAGGTGTACAGAAGTCTTCTGAGAATAATCATGAGGTATACCGCCTGATGGGAGCACTTTTGGAAGAGACCCAGAAGATGAACCATATCCTGACAGCCATCAACAAGCTGAGCAACTCTACCAAGATTTTAGGTTTGAATGCTTCTATCGAGTCCGCAAGAGCGGGCGCAGCAGGACGCGGTTTCTCTGTAGTTGCGAAGGAAATAGAAAGATTGTCCTCCAGTACCACCCAGTCCGCAAAGGAAATCGGAGAGATGCTGGGCAGTATCGAGATTCAGCTGAACAATATCAGCGAGCGATCTAAGGAAACCACGGATACCTTTATGCAGCAGGCAGCTTCGTTGGAAGAAATCGCAGCTACCATGGAGAACCTGAACACCAATGTGAAGGTTATCGATGATTATGTACAGCAGCTGTAAGGTGATTTTACAATAAAGTGAATGATTTTTAGAGTCCTCGTCTGTGATTTGCAGACGGGGATTTCTTACTCTGTTATTTTTTTGTCAAATTTCCGCAAAAGTCGTTGCAAAAGATTTCAGCCTATGTTAAAATAACTTCAAATGCAAATGATAAAAAAATAACAATCATTGCATAACATGATTTGTAACACTGTAATTTAGTGTGAAGATACATGTCACTAATTTATTCATTTAAAGGTTGGAGGAAACGAAAATGGCAAAGAAAGTAGTTTTAGCAGGTGCTTGCCGTACCGCAATCGGAACCATGGGTGGTTCTCTTAGCGCAGTTCCAGCAGCAGAGTTGGGCGCTATCGTAATTAAGGAAGCTTTAAACAGAGCAGGTGTTGCACCTGAGCAGGTTGACCAGGTTTACATGGGTTGTGTAATCCAGGCTGGTCAGGGTCAGAACGTAGCTCGTCAGGCATCTATCAAGGCTGGTCTTCCTATCGAAGTACCCGCAGTTACCATGAACGTTGTATGTGGTTCTGGTCTTAACTGTGTAAACCAGGCTGCACAGATGATCATGGCCGGTGATGCTGATATCGTAGTAGCAGGTGGTATGGAGAACATGTCTATGGCTCCTTACGCTATGCCTCAGGCTCGTTTTGGTTATAGAATGAACAATGGTACTTTAGTAGATACCATGGTAAATGATGCACTTTGGGATGCATTCAACAACTATCATATGATTCAGACAGCAGACAATATCTGTGACGAATGGGGCATTACCCGTGAAGAATTGGATGCTTTCGCATTAAAGAGTCAGCAGAAGGCAGAAGCTGCTCAGGCTAGCGGTGCTTTCGATGCAGAAA
>JAFXFO010000001.1 GCA_017520425.1 Lachnospiraceae bacterium
AAATAACCCCTTCCAGGGGTGGCGAAAGCGGCAAAGGCGAAATGGCTTGAACGAAGTGAAAGCCAGCGTCTTTAGGCGCTGGCCGGTAACAAAGGCTTATAGCCGCAGAGCAAACCACCCGTTAGACGGGTGGTGCTGATTGCATTTTATTTGTCATGAATTTCAGCGTGTAATTCCTGTAAGGACTTAATCGGGCTGTCTGAATTTGCTTTTACAAAGCGGATACCTTCTGCGGTAGCTTTAGCAGCAGCAATGGTAGTCATGTAAGGAATCTTTGCCTTGATAGCAGCCTTTCTTAAGTAGCTGTCATCGTTTGCGCTGTCCTTGCCAACAGGAGAGTTGATAATCATATCGAACTTACCATTGGTGATAGCATCCAATACATTGGGACGGCCTTCAAACAGCTTCTTAATCTTCTCAGCAGGGATGCCGGCTTCGTTTAAGATATCGCAGGTACCGCCGGTTGCCACAATCTTGAAACCGTCTTCGTGAAGCATCTGAGCGACTTCTACAATTTCTGCCTTATCCTTGCGGTTTACGGAGATGAGTACGGTTCCTTCCAAAGGTAATTTGGACTGAGTTGCTTCCTGAGCCTTGTAGAAGGCTTCACCATAGGAAGCGGATAATCCAAGTACTTCACCGGTAGAACGCATTTCCGGTCCCAACAGAGGGTCAACCTCAGGGAACATATTGAAGGGGAAGACTGCTTCCTTAACACCGTAGTTAGGAATAACCTGTTCCTTAAGTGAAGGAACGGGTGAAGGTCTTCCGGTTAATTCTGAAGTAATGATTTCGGTTGCCAAAGGTACCATGCGGATGTTACATACCTTGGATACCAACGGAACGGTACGGGATGCACGAGGATTCGCCTCAAGCACGTATACCTTGCCGTTTTCAATAGCGTACTGCATGTTCATAAGACCGCGTACGTGCATTTCCTCAGCAATTTTTCTGGTGTATTCCTTAATGGTTGCCACATTTTCTTCGGAAATGTGAGCGGAAGGAATGATACAAGCGGAGTCGCCGGAGTGAACACCTGCAAGCTCGATATGCTCCATAACCGCAGGAACAAATGCATGGGTACCGTCACTGATTGCATCTGCTTCACACTCAAGAGCGTGATTTAAGAAACGGTCGATCAGGATAGGTCTGTCAGGTGTAACACCGATGGCAGCATTCATATAGTTAATCATGCCTTCATCATCGTATACTACTTCCATACCACGTCCACCTAATACGTAGGAAGGACGAACCATGGTAGGATAACCAATTTTGTGAGCGATTTCTAAAGCTTCCTCTACGGTAACAGCCATGCCTGATTCCGGCATAGGGATTTCCAGCTTCTCCATCATTTCACGGAATAAGTCACGGTCTTCTGCCAGGTCGATAACAGCAGGAGAAGTACCGAGAATCTTTACGCCGTTCTTTTCCAAATCAGCTGCTAAGTTCAGAGGAGTCTGACCGCCGAACTGAGCGATTACGCCGAGAGGCTTTTCCTTATTGTAAATACTGAGAACATCTTCCAAAGTAAGAGGCTCAAAGTATAATTTATCTGAGGTATCATAGTCGGTTGAAACGGTTTCAGGGTTACAGTTCACGATGATGGTTTCAAAGCCGAGCTTCTTTAATGCTAATGCGGCATGTACACAGCAATAGTCAAATTCGATACCCTGACCGATACGGTTAGGACCGCCACCTAAAATCATAATCTTAGGTCTGTCGGTGGATACAGGGTTCTTATCTTCACCATTGTAGGTGGAGTAGTAGTAAGCATTGTTTTCGGTACCGCTAACGTGTACGCCTTCCCAGTTTTCTTCTACACCAAGCTCGATACGCTTGTTGCGGATATCGGCTTCGGGAACTTCGAGAATCTGGCTCAAATATTTATCAGAGAAACCGTTCTTCTTAGCCTGAACAAGAGCTTCGTCAGCAGGAAGACTTCCCTTAGAAGCCATAAGTGCTTCTTCTTCCTCTACCAATTCCTTCATCTGCTCGATAAAGTAATGCTTCACCTTGGTCAGCTCATGGATTTCTTCTACGGTAGCACCCTTTCTTAATGCTTCATACATTACGAAGTGGCGCTCGCTGGAAGCGTTGATAAGCATCTTTAATAATTCGTCCTTGGTAAGGGTGTCAAAATTCTTAGCATGTCCCAGACCGTAACGGCCGTTTTCCAAACTGCGGATAGCCTTCTGGAATGCTTCTTTGTAGGTCTTACCGATACTCATTACTTCACCTACGGCACGCATCTGGGTACCCAGCTTGTCCTCAACGCCTTTGAACTTTTCAAATGCCCAGCGGGCAAACTTAATAACGATATAATCTCCGTCCGGCTCATACTTGTCCAAAGTACCATACTTACCACAAGGAATATCCTTTAAGGTAAGACCGGCAGCCAGCATTGCGGATACCAATGCGATGGGGAAACCGGTTGCTTTGGAAGCAAGAGCAGAAGAACGGGAGGTACGGGGATTGATTTCAATAACAATAATTCTGTCGCTTATAGGATCGTGTGCAAACTGTACGTTGGTACCACCGATAACCTGTACGGATTCTACGATTTTAAACGCCTGTTCCTTTAATCTTGCCTGACATTCCTTGGAGATAGTCAGCATAGGTGCGGAACAGAAGGAGTCACCGGTATGAACACCAAGAGGGTCGATGTTTTCGATGAAGCAAACGGTAATCATATTGTTGTCTGCATCACGAACCACTTCTACTTCCAGCTCTTCCCAGCCCAAGATGGATTCTTCTACCAGAACCTGTCCTACTAAGCTGGCCTGCAAGCCACGTGCACATACGGTTTTTAATTCTTCTTTATTGTAAACGAGACCGCCGCCTACACCACCCATGGTATAAGCAGGACGAAGGACTACGGGATAATTCAAACGGTCTGCGATGTCTAAAGCTTCTTCTACGGAATAAGCTACTTCGCTTCGAGCCATTTCAATGCCCAGGGCATCCATTGCCTTTTTGAATTCTACACGGTCTTCACCACGTTCGATAGCATCTACCTGAACACCGATAACTTTTACGTTGTATTTGTCCAAGATACCTGCATTGTTTAACTCAGAACACAGGTTTAATGCAGACTGTCCGCCTAAGTTAGGAAGAAGTGCATCAGGACGTTCTTTTGCAATAATCTGCTCTAATCTTTCTACATTTAAAGGCTCGATGTAGGTTACATCTGCTGTCTCAGGGTCAGTCATGATGGTCGCAGGGTTGGAATTCACCAATACGATTTCATAACCCAGCTTACGCAGCGCCTTACAAGCCTGTGTACCTGAGTAGTCAAATTCGCATGCCTGACCGATGATGATGGGACCGGAGCCAATAATCAGTACTTTGTTAATATCCGTTCTTTTTGGCATTGAAATATCCTCCTTTGTCCTCCGAATCTCATAGATATCCAGAGTAACATATTTTCTTCTCATAATATTATATAGGAAATACAAAAAAGCACAAGAGTTTTTTGCGTAAAAATCGTTAGAATTTTTTTGCGAAATAAGGCAATTATATGGTAAATTTCACACAAAGAAAAAGGAAGGACTATTTGTCCTTCCAAATCCGTATCATTTTAATTAATTTAATCTTTTCGCTATCACTTAAATCAGAAAGTAAGCCCATGATTTCGTTGTCAATAGCAGTAGCAGTATAAGTAGAATCCATACTTCCCACCAAAGAATCCAAAGTAACATTGGTCAGCTTGGCAAAATATACTAACATTCGTAAGGACATTGCGGTTCTGCCGTTTTCAACGTTGCAAATATATCCGGGAGTAGCATCTAAAGCCTTTGCCACCTGTTCCTGTGTAAGATGATTGTCGATTCTTATTTGACGAATTCTTTTAGCCAGATCCATATCCGTATTAGATGTAATCATAAATGTCCTCCTGTAATGTAAAATAGTGTCT
This sequence comes from Lachnospiraceae bacterium, assembly GCA_017520425.1. Classification (GTDB taxonomy): domain Bacteria; phylum Bacillota; class Clostridia; order Lachnospirales; family Lachnospiraceae; genus Acetatifactor. The sequence continues at coordinate 3,914 of JAFXFO010000001.1, forward strand.
GGTTTTTGTCATTGCGTTTACAAACTAATGGTATTATATATCATAGTTAACGGTTTCGCAAGTATTAGGTTTATTTTTTTACCGCTTTTTTTACAGTTGTTTTGGGGAAGGTGGGATGCCGGAATGTGTCTAAAAACCTAGTAAAAAAGAGGTTTTGGGTTATGGGTTGCGAAAAGGAGCGGATAAGAGTAAAATAGTAGCTATATACGAAAGGGGCATTCATATGGAGTGGAAACAGTTATTATGTCCGGAACGAATCCGTAGAGTAAAAAGTAATCCCGGGGGTAGTGATTTACGTACGGAATTTGAGAAGGATTATCATAGAATTATAGGAAGTGCATCGTTCAGACGTCTGCAGGATAAGACACAGGTTTTTCCTTTGGACAAGAGTGATTTTATCCGTACCCGTCTGACCCATTCGCTGGAGGTGGCATCCTTTGCCAAGTCTTTGGGACAGAATATTTCCCAAAAGATACTGAAGGAAATCAAGGATCCCGGATTTTTGCCGGAGAATCAGAACGATGTGTGCGATATTCTGGAGTGCGCAGGCCTTCTTCATGATATCGGCAATCCGCCCTTCGGTCATTTCGGTGAAACGGTTATTAGGGACTGGTTTCGCAACAATATGCAAAGATTTACCTTTAAGGGCAAACCTTTGACAGAATATCTGACCCCTCAGATGCTGAATGATTTTTACAACTTTGAAGGTAATACCCAGGCACTCCGTTTGGTGAGCAAGCTTCATTATCTAATAGACGAGCATGGTATGAATCTGACCATTGGTCTGTTGGGGACCATTATCAAGTATCCCGGATCTTCTCTGGAGATTGATAAGGACAGTGGGGATATACATACCAAAAAGATGGGCTATTATTTTGCGGAAACGGAAGTTTTTGAGGAAATACAGAAGACTCTTGGAACCAACGGTCGACGTCATCCATTAGCCTTTTTATTGGAAGCAGCAGACGATATTGCTTACAAGACTGCGGATGTGGAGGATGCCTTTAAGAAGGGATGCATGACATTTGAACAGCTTTTGCTTGAATTGAAACAGGGTGGTCAGGGAGAGCCGGTCGATGGGGAGTATTTTGATTTGATTCGTCTTTTGGAGAAACGATATCTTCAGGCCAAAGAACGGGGTATGGCAAGGCCGGATATAAATGCAGTGCAAAACTGGATTGTGACCGTGCAAGGCAGACTCATCAGCTGTGCCACTAATACCTTTGTGAAATATTATGATGATATTATGAAGGGACAGTTTAAGAAGGAATTGATTTCTGAAGGCTATGAAGCCAGACTGGCTTATGTGTTAGGAGATATTGCCTATCGCTATGCCTTTGTAACGGTACCCATCTATAAGCTGGAGATTGCAGCGGAAACCACCTTGAATTTCCTGCTGGAGCGTTTTGTGGGAGCGGCAGTGTTGTATGATACAGAAGAGTACAAAACCGATGTACAGCAGAAAATGATGGCCCTGGTTTCTGATAATTATAAGGCCATTTATAAGATTTACAGTAAAGGAAAGAGTGAGGAAGAGAAGCTTTATCTGCGCTTGCTTTTGGTGACGGATTCCATCTGCGGTATGACCGACAGCTATGCCAAGAGACTTTATCAGGAGCTTAGCGGAATCCTGTAATGTGGACAAAGAACCCGGCATATATTCTACAAAGAATGTATGTTGGGTTTATTTTTTATGAAACAATTAGGAAGTATGGGAACCGTGCCGGAGTGGTTGAATCTAAGGAATGTATTGACAGTAGTGTTTTTGCTGGCTATGTTTTTCGTGGGAAGGGCCATTGCTTACGCTACCACACCTACGGCGGGAGTGGTGGCACAAACAGAGAATTGGGGACTTGGCTTTGGAGAAAAAGGGACACAACCCACCGGTAACGAGTCGGCAGAAACCTTAAAAAAGTATGATGCACATTATGTGGGCGATAGTGAGGAGAAGGTCATATATCTGACCTTTGATGCGGGCTTTGAAAACGGTAATACAGAGCCTATTTTAGATGCTTTAAAGAAGCACAATGCCAAGGGAACCTTCTTTGTAGTGGGACATTATCTGGAGACCGCACCGGAGTTAATCAAGCGTATGGTGGAGGAAGGTCATACAGTAGGCAACCATACTTATCACCATCCGGATATGTCCAAGATATCCGATAAGGCGGCTTTTACCAAGGAAATGCAGGATGTGGAAAGCTTATATAAGGAAATCACGGGAGAAGAAATGGTACCTTACTATCGTCCGCCACAGGGCAAATACAGTACCTCCAATATGCAGATGGCCAAGGAACTGGGGTACCATACCTTCTTTTGGAGTCTGGCCTACGTGGACTGGTATCAGGATAAGCAACCCAGTCATGAGGAAGCCTTTGATAAGCTGTTAAACCGTATCCATCCCGGAGCCATTGTACTTCTGCACAGTACTTCACAAACCAATGGAGAGATTATGGATGAACTTCTGACCAAATGGGAGGAGATGGGCTACCGCTTCGGAACCCTGGAGGAACTGATGGAGTAGAACACCTGCAAGGGGCATGGGGCGTAGAATATCCCTTGGTTGCGCAAGTCCTCGGACGCACGAATTACTAAAGCTTTCAAATCATGCTAAAAGCAGGCACAAAAATCTCAAACTTGCTACGCTCAAACAGGTGAGATTTTTGCACCTAACGCATTCTTTGCAGGCTTAAGAAATTCTGTGCATCCTGCGGGAGCTTGCAACCAAGGGATATTCTACGCCCCATGCCCCTTGCTAGGGTTCCCCGGGATGTGGTAGAATAGGGAGAAATCATGAATGAAAACCCTGTCAAAAGGGGAAAGATAATCTCAGAAAAAGCGAAAGAAGGGTGCAGATGACAAACAGACCGGAACAGGAGAAAGCAAAACAAATCAGTGCATTGGCCAGACAGGTATTGTTCCTTGCCAGGGATAATATCCTGGTTTCTTTGCGCTTTTTTGACGTGGCACTGACCGGGCTGATTTGGAAGGAAGTACCGGGAATCGGTGTGATAGCCACAGATGGAAAAGTACTGCAATACGACCCGGTGTATATTTTGCAGGAGTATGAAAAGGAACCTAAAAGAGTGACAAGAATGCTTTTGCATACTTTGCTCCACTGTATTTTTTATCATAATTTTCAGTATGACAAAGTAGATAAGGACTGTTGGGATTTGGCTGTGGATTTGGCGGTGGAGAATACCATCCTGGAGCTGCAGGTACCTTCCGTACAGCTGGAAACAGACAGGGAGGCGGTTGCCAAGCTGCGAGTCTGGAAGGAAGATGTGGGAGTGCTGACAGCAGAACGGATTTACAAATACATCCGTACCAATCCTTTATCCCCCAGAGAGAAGGAGGAGCTGAACCGATTGTTTTATCGGGACAGTCACACACTTTGGACACCCAAAGAAGAATTGGTGATATCTCAGGAGCAATGGCAGAAAATCAGTGAGAGGATTAAGGCGGATTTGAAGGCCTTCAGCAAGGCCAGAAACAATACGGAGAGTTTGGAGAAGAATCTTTCCGAGGCCACAAAAGAGCGTTACGATTATGGAGAAATCTTACGACGTTTTACGGTCATGGGCGAGAACATTACGGTAAATGACGAGGAATTTGATTATATCTATTACACCTATGGGTTGGAGCTGTATGGTAACATGCCCCTGGTGGAGCCCCTGGAGTATCGGGAGAGCAAAAAGGTGAAGGAATTTGTCATCGCTCTGGATACTTCGGCATCATGTAGAGGACAGATTGTAAGAGAGTTTCTGAAAAAGACCTATTCTATCCTTAAGAGTAGCGAAAACTTTTTTTCAAAGATAAATGTGCACATTATCCAATGCGACAACAGCATACAGCAGGATACCAAAGTGACCTGTGATGAGGATTTTGAGAATTTCCTGAAAAACGGTAGGCTGCAGGGATTTGGAGGTACGGATTTCAGGCCGGTATTTGAGTATGTGGAGCAGTTGCAGGAGCAGGGAGAATTTGAAAACCTGAAGGGACTTATCTATTTTACGGATGGATATGGTATTTATCCGGAACGGATGCCGGATTTTGATGTGATATTTGCTTTTTTGGAGGAGGATGAACATCGCGCCCCGGTGCCTCCGTGGAGTTTGCAGGTGATTGTGCCAATAGAGGAATAATAAAGGAGAATAGAAGATGAACATAAAGCAGGCTAAGGAGTATATTAAAAGTTCCGTGAATATATATTTAAAGAAGGATGAATTTGGAGAGTATTGCATCCCGGTGGTGCGTCAGCGTCCTATTTTTTTGTTGGGAGCGCCGGGTATCGGTAAAACTGCAGTAATGGAGCAGATTGCACAGGAGATGGGGATTGCGCTTGTGAGCTATTCCATGACCCATCATACCCGTCAGTCTGCGCTGGGACTGCCATTTATCGCCCATAAGACTTATGGTGGCAAAGAGTATAATGTATCTGAATATACCATGAGTGAGATTATATCTTCCATTTACGAAACCATGGAGGAAGGCGGATTAAAGGAAGGTATTTTGTTCCTGGACGAAATCAATTGTGTGTCGGAGACACTGGCACCTTCCATGCTACAGTTTTTGCAGTACAAGGTATTCGGACCTCATAAGGTGCCGGAGGGCTGGGTCATTGTCACTGCAGGAAATCCACCGGAATATAATAAATCCGTGCGGGAATTTGACGTGGTAACCATGGACCGTATGAAGCTTTTAGAAGTAGATGCTGATTATGGGGTGTGGAAGGAGTATGCTGTAGAGCGACAGGTCCACAATGCCATCCTAAGCTATTTGGATTTAAAGAAGGAGCACTTTTATCATATGGAGATGACCACCAAGGGCAGAAGCTATGTGACCGCCAGAGGTTGGGAGGATTTGTCGGAGATTTTGTACCATTATGAAGAAGAAAAACTGCCGGTGGATGAAACTCTGGTAGGCCAGTATATCCGAAATGATAAAATTGTGAGGGAGTTTACCGCATATTATGATTTGTACAATAAATATAAGAGGGATTATCATATCGAAGAGATTTTGAAAGGACAGGCTTCTGAGCAGTCAGTGGCCAGAGCGAAGGCTGCGGCCTTTGATGAAAGATTGTCGCTGCTTGGCATGCTTCTGGACAGATGTATGGCTGAAATGAAGGAAGTGGTGGAACAGGCAGCTTACCTGACCGATACCCGTGGACTGCTGTTAGTGGTGAAAAACTCCCCGGAAAAGCAGGACGGTACGGATGGTGCGGGATTGTTGGAGAAGTTGGCAGAGCAGAAGCAAAAGCAGATGTATGGTTTGGAACGTTCCAATGCTTTGTCCAGAGAGGAAAGAAGGAAATACAAGAAGGTACTGCGTTTTCTGGCAGAAGCCAAAAAAGAGGCACTTCTGCTGGCACTGGAGGAGGATTTGTTTGCCTGCCTGAAAACGAAATTTGAAGCAGAGGTGGTAGCTATGAAGGAACACACCGTGGCTACTCAAAACATGCTTCATTACCTCTTTGCCTTTGCGGAGGAAGCCTTTGAGCAGGGCAACGAGATGCTTATTCTGGTGACAGAGTTAACCGTAAACAGTGCAAGCAGCCGCTTCCTGGCATCCTTCGGAAGCCCGGACTACCAACGCCACAATCAGGAGCTGATGCTCAGCGAACGTCGGGATGATATTAAGAAAAAAATCGGAGAGTTAGGACTGTAATTGGGACGATGAGAAAAGAATACGAATACTCAGGCGAGGGGTATTATCTGAAGTTGCAGGAGGGTGAGGATGGCTTGCAGGTGACGGCCTGTGGCGGCAGGGCTTCCCTGGTGAAGGTGCCGGAAACGGTTGAAGGTATGACGGTGACCGGAATCGCCAAGAAAGCCTTCTTAAGCAGAAAGCATATTCGGGAGCTGATATTGCCTCGTACGATAAAGAGAATAGAGGATTGGGCCTTTGCCTATTGCGGACAGTTAGAACAGATTACTCTGCCCGGTGGGCTTAGAGAACTGGGGAAGGCTGTTTTGGTCAATGGAGATGCCCTCCAAAGAATCAACTGCGTGACAGACGTGGAACTCCATCAATGGTCAGAGGATGTGGCTTATTTGCTGGCCGGAGCAGTGAAGGAGTTGGAAGCCTATTATTTGCTGGATTTACAGGCGGCCGGTAGTGAGGAGTGGTTTGCAAAGTGGGACGCCAAATTGCTGGCGGTCATGGAAGAGGATGATAACGAAGGTTATCTGAAGCAGGTTCTGTGCGGAGAAGAGGATTACGGAAGTACGGATTTGGTTGCTTTCTTGTCTGCTAAACGAAAGAAAAAGGTGCGTTTGTGTATGCTTCGTTTGCAGCATACCCAGTTGCTTAAGGAGGATATGAGAACCTATTTAAGCAAATACTTACAGAAGCATATCAAGGGCTGTGAACAGGAAGAGACTTGGCAGGTGCTTTTGCAGGAGCGCAACACGGATAAGGAAAGCTGGGATTTGTTTTTAGAGCTGGGATGTGCTACCAATGAAAATATGGAAGGTATGCTTGAAGATATGGGGGAGAATTATCCGGAGATGAAGGCATATTTCCTGCGTTACAAGGCGGAAAAGCTGGGCTATGAGGACTTTTTTTCAGGGTTGGAGTTTTAGGTAACTCTGAATTGTTACAAAAATGTTAAGAAAAAAGAAAGAATAGGTTCAATTCATTGCCATATAAGTGCAAATGTTGTATACTTGCAGAAGATATTATATCATTATTCAAAAAGTGAGGGAGAATTATGACATTCGAAGCAGCAAAACAGAAATGTGAGAAATATGGACAGGAACATGTCCTGAAATATTATGAAGAATTGTCAGCAGCAGAGCAGGAGGCACTATTGACTCAAATCGAAGAAACCGATATGAGTATTTTGGAAAAGTGCAAAAATATGGAGGAGCTGGCCAAGAAGGGTGTGATTAGTCCTTTGGCAGCTATGGAGCTGGATGAAATCGAAGCAAATAAGGAAAGCTTTACCGCTACCGGTATGAAAGCCATTCAGGATGGTAAGGTGGCAGCAGTACTTTTGGCAGGTGGTATGGGTACCAGACTGGGCTCCGATGACCCCAAGGGTATGTACAATATCGGCGAAACCAAGGATTTATACATATTTGAGTGTTTGGTAAATAATCTCATGGATGTAGTGAAGCAGACCGGAAGCTGGATTCATTTCTTCATCATGACCAGTGATAAGAACAATGATGCGACTATCAAGTTCTTAACAGAGCATGAATTCTTCGGCTACAAGGCAGAGTATGTGCATTTCTTCAAGCAGGAGATGGCAGCCGCTACGGATTATAATGGTAAGATTTATCTGGAGGAAAAGGGCAAGCTTTCTACCTCTCCTAACGGCAACGGTGGCTGGTTTGTATCCATGAAGAATGCAGGACTTTTGGAAGTGGTAAAGAAGGAAGGCATTGAATGGTTGAATATTTTTGCAGTGGACAATGTACTCCAGAGAATTGCAGACCCTTGCTTTGTAGGTGCCACCTTACAGAAGAACTGCGTGGTAGGAGCCAAGGTGGTTCGCAAGAACGCTCCCGACGAAAAGGTGGGAGTTATGTGTTTGGAGGATGGCAGACCTTCCATCGTAGAGTACTATGAATTGACAGAGGAATTAATGAATGCCAAGGATGCAAAGGGCAATCCGGCCTACAATTTTGGTGTAATCCTGAACTATTTATTTAACGTAACAGCTTTGGAAGGCTTATTGGACGGCAACCTGCCTCTCCACATCGTAGAGAAGAAGATTCCTTACCTGAATGAAGCAGGAGAGCTTGTAAAGCCGGAAGCACCGAACGGATACAAGTTTGAAAACCTGGTACTGGATATGATTCATCAGCTGGATACCTGTCTGCCCTACGAGGTAGTAAGGGAGAAGGAATTTGCTCCTATCAAGAATAAGACAGGTGTGGATTCTGTAGAGAGTGCAAAGGCACTTCTGAAGCAGAATGGTGTGGTATTGTAAGCATGAAAAGTATATTGATTAAAGATACTACTAAGCAGGAGAGAATCGAGCTGATTAGAGAATGGCAGCCGGTAGATGACGGATTGGAAGACTGCGAGATTGATTTGTGGGATATGTATAAGGATTACATAGACGGCAAGAAGGAAGTGGCTGAGATTAATGCGGAGTTTACAGCTGATTTCTACGCAGAGTAGGGGGAAGTATGAGAAGTAAAAAAGGAATATGTGCGGTATTGCTATTGACATTGATTTTTGCACTTACGAGTTGTGGAGAAAAGAAGAGACTTGTAGACCATGGCATGGAGGTGGTGGAACTCATTGAGGAAGCAATAAACAGCAAAGAATATGTAATGATATATTCTGCTTCTGAACAGATTACAAGAGTGATAGAGGAAGTGGCAGAAGGTGACTTTTCCGAGCTTGAGGCGGTATATAGTATAAGGATTGATGAAGATGATTTGCTGGAAATGGCAGATGTGGATTTGGATGATATGCCCGAATCATTGCAAAAGGTAATGAAAAGCAAGATGGCTGGTTCCGTTGCGAATATGATTAATGCCCGGTCCGGAGCAGAGAAACTGGCAACATCCAGCATCATCAGTATGGGAAAGACCTTTGCATTTAAGGAGGAAGTAGAGAATCAGATTTATCTTTATATCTTTGAAGACGCTAAGCCGATAATGGTGTCTTTTGTAGCCGGAGAAGACAAAACGGTGAGTGCAGGAGGAACTGTTATTTTTGTAGATGATTTCGAATGTGACTCTGCAGATGATGTGGAAGACCTGCTGAGAGAATATGATGCGGATGTTGAGGAAGTGGACTTTTAAGTAGAATACAGGAGGAAAAGAAGGATGAAGATTTTAGTAACAGGCGGTGCAGGATATATCGGCAGCCATACCGTAGTGGAACTGCAGAATGCAGGTTATGATGTAGTGGTTTTGGACAATTTGAGCAATTCCAGTGAGAAGTCCCTGGAAAGAGTGGCGGCCATTACCGGTAAGAAGGTGCCTTTTTATAAGGCAGACATCTTAGACAGAGAGGCTTTGGAGGAGATTTTTTCTAAGGAGAAGCCTAACGCTGTGATTCATTTTGCAGGACTGAAGGCAGTGGGTGAATCCGTGGCAAAGCCTTGGGAATACTATGAGAACAATATTGCAGGTACTTTGACTTTGGTGGATGTGATGAGAAAGCATAATTGTAAGAATATTATTTTCTCTTCCAGTGCTACTGTTTATGGTAACCCTGCATTTATCCCCATTACAGAGGAATGTCCTAAGGGACAGTGTACTAACCCTTACGGCTGGACCAAATCCATGCTGGAGCAGATTCTTTCTGATATCCAGAAGGCAGACCCTGAATGGAATGTAATCCTGCTTCGCTACTTTAACCCTATCGGTGCTCACAAGAGCGGAACAATAGGTGAGAATCCCAGCGGTATTCCGAACAATCTGATGCCTTATATTACACAGGTAGCAGTAGGCAAGAGAAGTGAACTGGGTGTATTCGGTAATGATTATGATACCCATGACGGCACCGGTGTTCGTGACTATATCCATGTAGTGGACCTGGCTATGGGTCATGTGAAGGCATTGAAGAAGGTAGAAGAGAATGCCGGTCTTAAGATTTATAATCTGGGAACCGGAACGGGCTACAGTGTATTAGATATCGTGAAAAACTTCGAAGAAGCTACCGGCGTAAAGGTACCCTATGTGATAAAGGAACGTCGCCCCGGAGATATCGCAACCTGCTACGCAGATGCTGCTAAGGCGAAGGAAGAACTGGGCTGGGAGGCACAGTACGGTATCAAGGAGAAGTGTGCCGACTCCTGGAGATGGCAGAGTAATAACCCTAATGGGTATGAGGAATAAGTAAAGTATAAATCCCGGAAGATTTTAGTAGAATCATTCCGGGTTTTTTTGTAACAATGAACCTTTTCGTGTTTTCTTACGTCTTTATAGGTGAAGTTGATTTCAAATACCAATGACGGGAGGTGAGGATATGACGCTTTTTGAACAATTACTGAAAGCGTATGGTGTTTTCGCGGAGCGGTTTGTGAAGTTTAAGATATCACAGAAATCAGACGCTGAGGATGTTTTGCAGGAGGTATATGCACTTGCTTATCAGAAATTTTTCCAGTTAAAGAATCCGGAGAACTTTAAGGCATGGTTGCTTAGTATTGCCCGTAATGCATGTAATGATTATTTTCGAAAGCAAGCGGTTCGGTTGGAGATACCCATTGAAGTACTGGAAGAAAAACAGTTTACAGACAGTAGATATGGTGTGACGCAAAGCGATGTGGTGCAGGAAACCCTTGAGAAGTTGGGAGAGAAAGATAAGCAGATTTTATACTTGTATTTTTGGAAGGAATTGCCCCAGGCTGAGATAGCGAAGCGGCTGGATATTCCTGTGGGTACCGTAAAAAGCAGACTCTATACCGCTAAGCAAAACTTTAAGAAGCAATATCCGCGCTATAAAGATGAGGATAAAGGAGAGAAAAATATGAAAAAGTTACCGGAATATTTACCTGTATATACCATAGAAGCATCCAAGGAGGCTGCATTCGATGTAAAGTGGGAAGAACTGATGGGATGGTTTTTGGTGCCCAAGCTGGGAGAAGAGTTGAGCTGGGGAATGTATGATATTCCTTCAAGGAAGTGCAATCATATATACGACTTGAAGGTCACCGGAAAGGCGAAGGTCCACGGAATAGAAGGAGTGGAGTTGACCGCCAGAGAAGCAAACTATTCTGTGAAGAAGGAGGTTATTAACCGTACCTTCGTAGCACAACTGACTGATACCCATTGCAGGTTTTTGGCTACTTTACGGACAGACGGTGATGTGAGAAACTATATTACCTTTTTAGATGGTGATGAATTTATGCCCAACTGGGGCTTTGGAGAAGACAACTGCGGAAACGAAACTAATCTGGCACCCAAGGGTGATATAAAGCGAGAGGGCAATGTGGTTACTAGTTTAGATAAGGAATTCTTGCTGGATATCGTAGGTCGGTATATGGTTACCATCAATGGCAAAAGCTATGATACAGTGTGCGTCATGGATATTGAAACCTACAATGCGGGAGTGGTTTCCGAACAGTTTCTGGACAAAAACGGTAGAACCATTCTCTGGCGTAGATTTAATCGAAACGATTGGGCTTATGACAGGTATGGGAAGCTTTGGAGTGAGCAGCTGCCTGAGAATGAGCAGTTAATCATCAATGGAAAGACTTATGTGCAGTGGTATGATTGCATAACAGATTATATTATTTAGGTACAAAAAAGAGTGCGTGGTTGTCCACGCACTCTTTTCTTCTGTAGATATATTACCACAAATTCCGATTTATTACAAGTCTGTAAATTTAGCGAAAAGTATGATTATATGAAACTGTTCAGAGCCAAACAGTTTCATCAGAAACATACGAGAAATGCTTGCATTTCAGAGTATGTTTTTGTATGAAACTATTTGGCGGATACGCCACACCGAGGAAATACGAAGTATTTTCGAGGTTGGCTCTGAATAGTTACGTTTATATTAGTATATGCGGTGGATAAGAAAAAACACATTGGGGGAGTTGGCAAGATGGAGAGGAAGGAATTTCAGGAAGAACAGCAATATCTGGAACGGGTGGAGCGCTATATAGAAAAGCGTATACCCATACTGTTGGAAAAAAAGGCTGAGCTTCGAAGCGATATCGGCAAGGGCAGGAAAGACATGTGGGAAGAGGGAAGGCATGGTGTCAATGACTTTGATGACATCGTGGATATCTGTCTGCGCAGTGAGGGAATCGTAGCAGATGAAAAGCAGTATATTGAGAATCTGAAGGAGCTGCAGAAGCTGGAGAAAATGAAGGAGAATCCCTATTTTGCCCGTATTGACATACAGGACGAATACGGACCGGCAGAAGCTTTTTATATTGGGGCATTGGGCCTGAAAGATGACAAAACCTTTGATATGTATGTGTGCGACTGGCGTGCGCCCATCAGTTCCCTGTTTTATGGTTTTGATGTGGGGAAAGCCTGGTATGAGGTGGAAGGACGCCGCTTGGACGTGATTTTACAGAGAAAGCGTCAGATACAGATTGAAGAGGGGCAGCTACAGAATATTTATGATACGGATTCCTCCATGCATGATGCGATTCTGGGCAATATCCTATCAGAGAATACGGTGAATAAATTGCGGGTTATTGTCAGCAGTATTCAGAAGGAACAGAATACTGCCATCCGTAAGATTGACAAGAAGGCTGTGTTGATTTACGGTCCCGCAGGAAGCGGCAAGACCAGTGTGGGGCTCCACCGACTGGCATATATACTGTATCATCAAAGAGAACAGTTAAGTGCAAAGGATATTGTGATTTTATCTAATAGCAATATTTATCATTCTTATGTGTCCGGTATTCTGCCGGCTTTGTGTGAGGATGAGGTGTCCCAGAGTCTTTTTCAGGATATTCTGCGAAAAGGACTGCCCTTTGATATTCGTACGGAAGGATATTATGGACAATACAGGAGCTTGCAGAAAGATGGCGGTGAGAAGGAGTTGCAGATACGAAAAAGCTATCTGGAACTGAAATATTCTAAAGGCATGTTAGAGTTTATCCGGAAATACTTTGAAGAGTATGAATTTGTGTTGCCGGATTTAAAATATGCAGGTCACTTGATTTTAAGTGCAGAGGATTTGAGACGCAAGGTGACAAGAATAAACTATGGTAGCTTCAAACGAAAATATGAAGGTGTGGAGGATACCATAAGAAAACTGTACGAGGACTATTTTGCGGAACATAAAGAAGAGATTTATACGGATATAGAAGGAAAGGTGCAGGATTATATCAGTCAGCAGGAGCTGGAGGTACTGTACATCAAGGCCAAGAAGCAGGTAATACAGAATGCATTGGAACGGTTAAAGGAGCGAAACAGGCTGGATGGTGAAGTGCAGCTTCTGGGGATTGTGAAGGCCTTTGAAGAAAAGCAGTCCGGTGCGGCAATGGGGATGTATGCCCGTTTGCAGGCGGATATGGCAGATAAGAATTTGTGGTATGAGGATGCCCTTTTGTATCTGCTGGTGCGTATCTATATGGGAGAGGTGAAGGCCTATCAGAATGTGTTGCACGTACTGATTGATGAGGCTCAGGATTATAGTATGCTGCATTTGACCATTCTGAAAATGCTGTATCCTAAGAGTTCCTATACACTTTTGGCAGATGTGTGCCAGGCCATCAGTCCGGTGACCACCATTGGAAGTTACGAGGAGTTCCAATGGGTATTCGGGGAGGATTTGGAGCAGCTGCCATTACTTAAGAGCTATCGTTCCTCCGGTACAATTAATGCCCTGGCTTTTCGGGTTATGAGCCGATATCAGAAAGAATATAGTCAGACCTACTCCTATTTCCAAAGAGAGGGAAAGAAGCCTCAGTATATTGTCAGCAGAAATAAATATGTGACCATTCATAAGCTGTTAAAAGGTCTGGAACATTACAATATGGTAGGGATACTTACAAAGGATGAGAAGGAAGCTCACCGTATTCATGGAGAACTGACTAAGTGCGGAGAAAAGGTGCAACTGATTGATAAGCCCTATGATGAGATGAAGGAGAGAATAATCGTTCTCCCCTTGGTGTATAGCAAGGGCTTGGAATTTGATGCGGTGATTGCCTGTGACTTTATGCAGGAAGCAACCGGTGACAGCTTTGCAAGTAAAATGTATCTGGCTTGTACCAGAGCCCTTCATGAGCTATTTTTTGTGGAGACACGTGAATTACCCGCACAATGGCAGGAATGCGGGGAGTATTTGGTGATGGTGAAAGAGTAAAAAATACGTTGACAAAATAAGCAATCCGCCCTACAATTATTTTATCGAGTAATCTAAAAGTAAGTGCATTCAGCACATTCGCGGCAAATCAGCCATTTTACTCTAATCAATAATTGTAGTGGCGGGTTTGTTTTTTTGTTAGTTTCCCATGGCAAATTCGTCCGAAAGGAGGATTTTAATGGGAGAAATCAATAATACTGTCTGTGATTATCTGGGACTTCCCGGATATTATGCAGATTTCTGGAACGGTACGGTGTTTCGCGGGAAACGAAAGATTAATATCTGGCAGTTGCAAAGGCACGACAGGGAGTATTACAAGCCGAAAAACAAAAAGGGAAAAACCGGAAATGTACGCAGGGATGTGCAAATGTATTGCAAAGGGAAGAAGGATGTGTTGCTGGGAGTAGAGGTTATGGCAACACTGGATTACACCATACCCGTGAAGGTGATGGACTATAATGTACAGGAGTTGCAGCGGCAGATTAAAGATATCAGACAGCGAAATCAGGAAGAGAAGAAAGACAAAGCAGGTGTTTACCTGTATGGTTTTCGGAAAACGGATAAATTACTTCCGGTACATACCATAGGGCTTTATTGCGGAGAAGAATCCTACGATGGTCCGCAGGGAATCATGGATATGATGGATGTGGAAGATATGGGTAAGGATATCCGTAATCTGTTAAAGGATTATCGAGTGAAGATTTACAATCTGAAGGATTTGGAAGAAGAGAATTATGAAACCAGCCTGCGGGAAATCATAGCTATATTTAAGCGAAGTAAGGATAGGGAGGCTATGAAGAAATACTATCTGGAACATAAGGAGCGTTTCAGAGAATTGGATGAGATTTCCATAGATACCATGGGAGTGTTGATAGGTAAAAGAAGATTGAAATTATTTCCACAGGAAGAAGGAGGATTGGATATGTGTAAGGCATTTGAAGATGAAAGAGCAGAAGGAGAACGTATTGGACATGAGAAAGGTGCTTTTGCTATACTGAGTAGTTTGGTAAAAGAAGGTATTTTAAAACTGGAGGATGCGGCAAAGCGAATGAATATGTCGGAAGAGTTGTTTCGCAATAAGATGCAGGAGTTACAGTAATATTACGCTATTAAAAAAGAGTGTCGGCACCCGGCACTCTTTTTGATTAATGAATCACAGTTTCGCATCAAAATCTGCATAAATCAAATCATTCATATTATAGCTGTTTTCTTCTTTTTGTTTATTTAATCGATTGCTGATGGTTATTATGTTCTCCTGGCATTCTTCTATTTGTGCCTGCAGAGACTTCTGCTTGGAGAAGATGCGTAGGAGTGCCCCCAGTTTATTAGGCTGAATCATCAGGTATTGGCAAATCCGGTATAGGGAAAGGAACAAGGCCAGATATCCGAGGATATCGATTTCCCAATAGGGACTGATGATGACAATAAGCAATCCTATGACAAAAAGAGGAATAGCCCAATACAAGTCCTTCTTCGAATCCATTAAGCGGTCTTGAAGAAGTTGCAGCTTTTCCATCTCCCGTTCATATTCATACTCTAAATCCACAGACCGGGTATAGCGATTCTTAACAGGGGATACAATGGGGTCATTCTTAACAATCAGCGGTGGCATCAGTTTACTGCTCCGTGCGATAAGGCAGGCTATCACAATAGCCAGTCCCACCTTAATCAGGGTACTGATTTCACGGTCTTCAAACTGCAGGATTTCGTATTCTTCAATGACCTGCGACACATCCAGTCCATCCACGTTTTCATACCATTTCAAATTCAATGGTTTGGGGGCTTTAATTATAATGCCGGCAAAGGAAACCGGATCTGACGGACCGGCACCGAAATGACCAAGCTTAATTTTTGTTGCACCCCTGTTTGCTAAAATACGGATATAGTTTCCTTCCTTTAGGGGGATGTTATAGGTGTTGTAAGTGACATAACTGTTTACGGAGGTCACCGGACCAAAATTTCCATTGGCTATCAGTATGTATGGTATTTCCCCGCTCACATACATGCCCTTTTCTATATTATCTGCGTCCAGCTCAGATAAGGCTGTGGGAGACTTTTGTTTCAGGTCAATGGAGAACCCGAAGCTAAACAATAATATCCCCACAAGCAGGACGATACACCATATGATTCCACTTTTTGAAACGGTTATGCTCATAAAGACTCCTTATTTCTTCTTTCGCATCAACAGTACCATACTTATGATACCAATAATAGCCGTGGTTGGCAACATAATCAGGAAGAGCGTAACGCTTGATACATCCGCCATTTTCTCCAAGGCAGCAGGTGCGGCAAAAATAGTCAGCATAATACCGACGCTAAGATTATTGTTGATCATGTGACAGAAGGATGCCGGGTAAATGGACTTGGTACGTTCGGTAAGTAAGGTCAAAAATGCATTCATCAAAACACAGAACAGGCACATAAGCAGGATGCCCAGCCAAGGGTAAAACTTGTACTCGGTGCCGAAATTGTGCCCGGAAATGGTAAGGGGGGCGTGCCACAGACCCCAGATGATACCACCCACAAGAACAGCGAGAGGCTTGGGCATCAGCTCCATGAGTTTGGGCATCATATAGCCACGCCAGCCCCATTCTTCACCGAAGGCCGGGAAGAACAGGATGATGGAGGCAGCCAGCTGGAGCAGGAAGGTACCTACCCGTAATTGCCAGTCGGTCATGGTGAAAGCATCGCCAAAGGTAATTTCCTTCATAAGGATGCCCCAAATCAGGAACATGACTACAGTCGCTTCCGCAAGCTTCACTACTACGGAAGCCACATAGTAGCGGACATTGCCCTTTAGTTGAAAACCTAAGTATGTATTTTTGAAGCCTTCCTTGGTGAATAATCTGGTCAATAAATGTGCCACAGCAGGGGCCAACATAGCCAGAGAACCAAAGGCTTGCGCGTACACAGCAGTTTGGATACTTATATGTTCAGAGAAAATCAACTCTCCGCAAACTTTGTTTAATACAGGGGTTAGCACATACAATGGGAGGAAGGCCAGTACACAGAAGAGTACTAAGCGTAGTATCCCCATTCTCTTTTCTTTCTTATTCATAGCTCTCTACCCCCTTTCGGTAAAGTGCCAGAGAAATCCGGTAGGAGAGATAGTACAGTAGTATCGCCACATAGGGCAGGAAAGAAAGGACGAAAATCACCTTTCCACTTTGCAGGTAGGTTATCAATGCCTCTAAAATATTCTCCTCGAAAAAGAAGGAGATATTTCCAAACAATCCATACACCACGATGATACACATTAATCCATAGAAATAAAGTGCTTGTACTTCCGGTCCCACTTTACTGCCGAAACGAACATAGCAGGGGATGCGGAAGGCCATCAAAATCAGCATAACGGAAAACAGAATGACGCAGGTAGTTAGAGTGCTGACTGCGTATTCACCCATTACGATCATAAGAATGGTATCAATGATAAAGCACCCAAACAAAACGCCCAAATCCATCAAAAGCACAAAGTAATACTTGCTTTGAAGCAGCCCCTTGCCGGACTGAGGGGTGGAAAAGAAAAAGCTGCAAGTGGTAGCTTTTTCATCGGTCGCAAAAAGCTCTGAAGACAGAGGCTCAATGAGAAAGAAAATCATAAAAAATGTCATAACTACAAGAGTTGTAATAGAAGATGTATTGGGTTCGCTCATGCCTGATTTCATGTTATTGGTCGCCACAAAAGCAAAGAGTATGATAAAGGAACCGAAAGTTAATAACATAAATACCAATGCCGCAATATGTAACCGACTGGACATAAAATTCTTATACAAAAGACCTTTCATTATTTCTCCCTCCTTCCGTACAGTATAGTAGTACAAAGAATACTCAGTAAAAAGAGTCCCAAAATAATCAGCGGTGTAAAGGGCAGTAGACGAATACCAAATGCCTTTATTTTGGAGAAGGCCGGGTCTGTCAATCCTATGATTATGGCTGAGCCGAATAAAATACATATGAAAGCACACGCTGCATAATTCGAATCTTTAAGCCATAGGGTGAGGTTTATTATAGTAAAATAAAGAAATGCCAATACGCTATAAATGGCAAAGATAATGGTAATATCCTTGCGTGTAATGGCAACTCCGGTCAGGAGACTGTGCAGACCTAACCATCCGAAAAGCATGCCTAAGGATACCAGCCAGGTTAGGAAAAGACAACCGTACTTGGCTAGGGCAAGGTGAAAGGGCTTAGCCGGACAGGCAATGCGGAAACGGGTCCAGGTAACCTTCTCATCATAGGCAACAGAGTCCAATGATCCACCCCAGAAGGAGGCGGCAATAAAGACAGGAGCAAACCGGATTACATTATCCACACCTGATTTAACCATATCATTCATTAAATGGGAGTATAGTTGTAAATTACCCCATCGATAGCTGAGTAAGGCCAGCAAGGCGACCACAACAAACATAACATAGACCAGTAGGTTCAGTCCGTAAAATCTTCTGGCAACATAGAATTCCCTATAAAGGAGACTTTTGAATAATCTTTTGTTCATTATGACCACTCCTTTTTCTCCTTGTTCACATAGAACAGCATGATTTCTTCCAGATTGGTATTTTCAATCAACAGTCCGGAGTACTTATTCTTGCAGGCAGCCTTATCCGCAACCAGGAAATCCACGCCGAAGTCCCCGATGCGGGCACTGATATAGTCTTCTGCAGCGATTTCTTTAAAGTCTTCCCTGCTGCACTTAGCCATGCCGTGATTTTCCAAAATTTCATCCTTGTAGCCGGTCAGCAGGATTTTACCGTTATCGATAAAGGTGACGGAGTCGGCGATTTTGTCCAGGTCACTGGTGATGTGGGATGACATAAGGATACTGGTGTCTTCGTTCACTAAATAATCCCTGAAAATATCCAGAATTTCGTTACGTACTACCGGGTCCAAGCCGGTGGTAGCCTCGTCCATGATGAGTAGTTTAGCGCCGTGGGACAGGGCTGTGGCAATCTGCAACTTCATTTTCATACCCTTGGAGAACTTCTTGATTTTCTTCTTTATGGGCAGGTGGAAACGCTCTAAATAAGCATAGTACTGCTCTTTGTCCCAGTTGCTGTACAGACCGTCAAACATGATACCCAAGGTCTTGGCTGTAAAGCCCTCGTAAAAGGGAAGTTCATCAAAGACGGCAGCAATCTGCTCCTTGATGGTATATTCGTTTTCATATAAATCCATACCCAGCATGCTGATGGAGCCGCCGTCAATCTTGGTAATGTTTAACAGGGCCCGGATGGTGGTGGTTTTGCCGGCACCGTTTTGGCCGATAAAGCCCATGATGCTTCCCTTGGGCACATTGAAGCTAACATTGTCTAGGGTAAAGCCATCGTATTTTTTCGTAAGATTCTTAATCTCTATGGCATTCTCGTAATCATTCATTGGTTTCTCCTCCATACAAAAGCTCCAGCATTTCCTTCATTTCGGATAGGGAAAGACCGCACATCTTCCCTTTTTGGCAGGCCTTGTCCAAAAGCTCTTCCGTCTGTTGGATGACCTCCTCCCGAAGGAAATCGGAGTTTTGCTTTTTCACATAGCAGCCCTTGGAGGCGATGGTTTCGATATAGCCGTCCCGTTCCAGCTCCTCGTAGGCACGCTTGGTGGTAATCACACTGATTCGTAATTTGGTAGCCAGTAATCGCATGGAAGGCAGGGCGTCCCCCGCTGCCAGCTTACCGCTAATAATCTGAGCCTTTATCTGGGTGATAATCTGCTGATAGATGGGCTCATCGGAAGTATTGCTTAAAATAATGTCCATGGTACACTCCTCGTTATTTCTGTATATATACGGTATACACAGAATAGCATGTATATATATACAAGTCAAGGGAAAAACTGACAAATGAACAATATAAAAATAGTGCATGATGCACAAAAATACAAAAAAACAAAAATAAACAGCATATAACAGTTGACAACAGTTATAAACTGTTATATAGTGTTTATGTCGACAGGAGTTAAGGAATTCTGCTAAGCAGTTGTTCCTTTTAAAAAAGGAGTTGTTAATTATGATTTATGTATGTCCTAAGTGTAATAAGAAATATGATGAAAAGATAAAAAAGTGTCCGATATGTGGGAAAAGGCTGAAAAGAGAGTATACACAGGAGGAGCTTGAGAAAATAAAAAAAGAGAATGATGAGGCACTAATTATTAATACATTTTTCATGTAATTCAATATTTACTAATGTAGAGAGGTGACTAATGAACATTATTATTAACAATTCATCCATGCAACCCATTTATGAGCAAATCGTGGAGCAGATTAAAGCTGCCATTATGAAGGAGGTTTTAAAAAAGGAGGAGAGCCTTCCTTCCGTGCGAACCTTATCCAAGGATTTACGCATCAGTGCTCTGACTGTGAAAAAAGCCTATGACATGTTGGAACAGGATGGCTTCATTGTAACCGTTCACGGCAAGGGCAGTTTCGTGGCAGGTGTGAATGTGGGACTGCGTCAGGAGGAGCAAAAGAAGGAGATAGAGCAGGATCTGGAAACAGTAATTCGTAAGGGTAAAACCTACGGTATGAGCAATGAAGAATTGACAGAATTATTTGAATTGATTTTGGAGGAGTAAAATTATGACTTTGGTATTAGAAAATGTAAAGAAGAAATATAAAACATTTGAACTGGATTTGAGTATGACCTTGGAGTCAGGTACTATCACCGGTCTTATCGGTAGAAATGGAGCAGGTGAGAGTACTACCTTTAAGGCAATCTTAGGGTTGATTAAGTTGACGGAAGGAAAAGTATTGATTGATGGTAAGCAGTCGCAGAATTTAAAGCCGGCAGATAAGGAAAATATCGGTGTGGTACTTTCCGACTCCGGATTTAGCGGATACATGACCGTGAAGGATGTGATTGCTACTATGAGTGCTATGTATAAAAAGTTTGATAAGGCAGACTTTACTTCAAAATGTGAGTACTTCAATATTCCTCTAAATCAAAAGATTAAGGAATTCTCCACTGGTATGAAGGCAAAGTTAAAGGTGCTTTTGGCAATGTCTCATGGTGCAAAACTGTTGATCCTTGACGAGCCCACTTCCGGTTTGGACGTAGTGGTTCGTAACGAAATCCTGGATTTGCTTCGGGAATATATGGAGAAGGATGAAGAAAACAGTATCTTAATCAGCTCCCATATCTCTTCTGATTTGGAAGGCTTATGTGATGATGTGTACTTTATTGAAAATGGTAAGATTATCCTTCATGAGGAAACTGACACCCTGATGGATGCCTACGGTATCCTAAAGGTAACCCCTGAGCAGTATCAAAAGCTGGAACAGGAATATATCCTCTGTACCAAAAAGGATAAGTATGGTTATACCTGCTTGACAAATCAGAAACAGTATTTTATAGAAAATTATCCGGACATTGTAATAGAGAAGAGCGAAATTGATGAAATTATTACATTGATGCTCAGTGACAGAAAGGAAGGCAAGTAATATGAAGGGGTTATTAGTAAAGGATTTTAGATTTTTATTAGGACAAAAGAGTAGTTTTTTGGTTTTTATTGGAATTGGTTTGTACTTCCTGCTGACAGGAGTGGATGTAAGTTTTGCCATGATATTTACCGTGATGATGGCGTCGATTGTAGCAACCAGCAGTATATCCTATGACAACTTCGATAATGGAATGGCGTTTTTGCTGACCCTGCCTATTCAGAAAAAAACTTATGTGTTATCCAAGTATATCTTATCCCTATTGGTAGTACTGGTGATGGGGGGAGTGATTATATTACTTGCAGTGATTGGAGCAAATATGGGGATGGAACATTTGAATCTGACAGACCTAAAAGGTGCTCTTGTGGTAGCCGGAGTTTTTGCAACTGTATTGCTGGCATTTATGATTCCTATTTACATCATTTTTGGAGGAGAGAAGGCAAGAGTAGCAATGATTGCTGTATATGGTATTGCGGCAGCTATAGTATTATTGGTTAAGGCATTAGTAGGTGATGTTGAAGCAGCAGCTAATGAATTGTTTGCAAAACTATCCGCTTTAAGCAATTGGCAACTTGCTTTGCTGGGTGTGGGAATTATGGTTGTATTATTGGCAGTATCCATGATTATCTCCATGATCGGACTGGAGAAGAAAGAATACTAAATAGTTACCAATATAAACCTATTTTCTGCTCACGGGTAGTATATAAATTATTTCTTCATTCTACCCAATTCGAGTGCTAATTTTACTATAAAATGATGTAATTCTTTCCGTTTTGGGTAGTATGTAGAAAAAACATGCCTACTACCCAGAAAAACTTCGATTTTGTGGGTAGCAGAGAACAATATTTTATATATTACCCAAAATGCTCTGTATATACAAAGTTT
The DNA here is from genome assembly GCA_017520425.1 of Lachnospiraceae bacterium. Taxonomy (GTDB): domain Bacteria; phylum Bacillota; class Clostridia; order Lachnospirales; family Lachnospiraceae; genus Acetatifactor. The sequence goes on from JAFXFO010000001.1 coordinate 25,965, forward strand.
TACCCTATTTGGGGGAAATTTTTGGGTAGTAAGACCTGCTTTTCTTTATACTACCCATAGACATTTAAAAGAGGGAAGGCTGTAACCTTCCCTCATATTTGATTAATAATTTCTTACGCTACATATACATACATGAAGATGAAGTGGCACACGCTGCCGCCCATGACGAACAGATGGAAGATTTCGTGGGAACCGAAATACTTGTGCTTTGCGTTAAAGATAGGGAGCTTCAATGCGTAAATAATGCCTCCTATGGTATAAATGATGCCCCCAGCCAATAACCAGCCGAAAGCTGCATGGGGCAAAGTACTCCAAAGCTGACCGAATACGAAAATGCACACCCAACCCATGGCAATATAAATAAGGGATGAAAACCACTTGGGACAAGTCACCCAAAAGGCTTTTATCAGGATGCCGAAAAGAGCGATGCCCCAAACCGTGGCCAGTAAGGTGTACCCGATGGTTCCGCCTAAAATAATCAGGCAAACGGGGGTATAGGTGCCGGCAATCAGTACGAAAATCATCATGTGATCGATTTTCTTAAAAAGCTTCAGCTTTTCACCGGTTACATTTACCGTATGATATGTGGTGCTGGCTGCATACAATAAAACCATACTGAAAATGAATATACACATGGCGGTGAATTCCCTACCTGTGGAATTCAAGGCGGTTTTTACCAATAAGGGTGCTGCGGCTACCAAAGCCATCAGCATGGCGATGGAATGTGTCAATGCGCTACCCGGGTCCCGAACTGTTATCTGCATAATGTTACCTCCTTAATCAAGAAATATCTATGAACTATTATATGTAGTAATCAAAACTATATGAGATTGAGTTAATATTACATCATGTAGAAAAACATGTCAACTATTTTTGCGAAAAAATATGGAGCATGGGATATAATAGGTCCCATGCCCCTTTGCAATTTATTTGTTTGATTTTAATCTTCTTCAATTATCTGGATTTCCAGGTAATCAAATTCGATAGAGTCGATGAAATTGTCCTTGGTGAAACGTGCTTTGTCATGGCGTTTGAACTCGGCAATGGTTTTGTCCAGCCAGATGGGCTTGCTTAAATCAAAGGTATAGCAGACCTTGTCCAAGGCATTGAAGACCTTGTGAGTGCGGGTGTCCTGAGTGTTGTCTTCTATCACAATATCACGAAGCATACGATTGTCCTTAAATTCTTTGGCCCATAAACGAAACATGGCAAAATCCTCCTGTAAAAGTATTGAAAAATTGTAACTATTCAGCACCCCATTCGCAAAATCGCCTCTGCGAGGCTTTCCTTTTGCTCAGGAGTGCTTCTTGCCATATGAAGTTCCGAGAACAGCCTTCTGTAAGCAAGCTTACGCAGTCTGTTTTCGAAAATTCGCATGGCTCTGAATAGTTACAAGTATATCACAGATAGGAGTCTTAAAAAAACATAAATTTTAATCAAAAAGATACAATTATAGATAAGAATATGATATAGTAAGTATATAAGGGGTGAAAGGCAGTTTGCATATTTAAGGTGTGCGGCTGTATGGAGGAGTTAAAATGCAGTTAAATAAAGAAAATGGGGACGGAATTGAGAGCTGGCAGGAAGTCACGCTGATTTACAATGCGGCATTAAAGCAGGTGCAGACCAAGATGGAAATCTTAAATCAGGAGTTTCAGCATGTGCACCAGTACAATCCCATAGAGCATATTAAGGCAAGGATTAAGAGTCCGGAGAGTATCGTAAAGAAACTGAAAAGACATGGGTTGGAATCTACCATTGAGAATATGGTGGGCCATGTGAATGATATTGCAGGTATTCGTATTATTTGTTCTTTTACGTCGGATATTTATACAATTGCGGAGACCATCCGGGGGCAGAAGGACATTAAAGTAATCGCAATCAAGGATTATATTACATATCCTAAGGCAAGCGGTTATCGAAGCTATCATATGGTGGTGACGGTACCGGTATATCTGTCGGATAAAATCGTGGATACCAAGGTGGAGATTCAGATTCGTACCGTAGCCATGGATTTCTGGGCCAGCCTGGAGCATAAAATTCACTATAAGCTGGAAGGAGATGCCCCGGAGCATATTAAGAATCAGTTGATTGAGTGTGCCCGTATGGTTATGGATTTGGATGCCAAGATGCTTTCTCTGAATGAGGAGATTATTCAGACCAGCCAGGAAAGAGAAGGAAAATAAAGAAAAGAGAAGGACTTCGCCGTCGGATGAAGTCCTTTTTTGAACTATAGGAAATTGCGCGGGTACAGTAGTGGAGATTAAGGAGAATTGCGAAGCAATTCTCCCAAGCGGATACGCGGGTATCCGCTTTTTTGTCCCTAAAAATGAGGAGTGCCCAGGCACCTTGCGGTACCCAGGCTATTATGAAAAAATTTATTCATTCAATGTTTAGGTGTCGATTCTTACGACAATTTCAGTATAGCAACTAAATGTGAACAAAATATGAACAAAAAATGAATGACGAGTTAACGTTCCAAAAATGTAAAAACGAATTTGCGAAAATTATACAAATTGCACAAAAATATAAGATAATCCTTGTTATTGTATTGTTTCATAAAAAATGATAAAATAAGAAAAAGTAGGTATTTGTAAATCGGGAGGAAAAGTTATGGATTCATTTATTGATAAGCTGGCGCAGAAGTTTACTGCACAAGAGATTATAAAGGCAAATGCATCGGCAGAAGCTGAGGAATTACACCGTGCCAGAGAACAGGTGAGACAGTATGAAGAATGCCTGGATGAGATGAAACAGGTGAATGATTCTACTAAGGTAGCACTGGAGCAGTTTGCAGAGTTTAACCAGCAGGCAAGAGAACAGCTGGAGCAGGCATTGCTTGTGGGCGTGGAGAGAATTAACGAAGCACAGGTACCTACAGAAGGTATTAATGAACTGGTGGAGAGTAGCCTGGCACAGATTAAGTCTATTCAGTATGATACTGATTCCATGAAGGATGAATTAGAGAAGAGTATTAATGATCAGATTCAGGAATTGAAGGCTCAGCTGATGGAGCAGTTAGACGCACAGCTTTCTACCATCGAGACCAGTAAGGAAGTAACCAAGGCACAGTTCTTAGCCATGAGAGAGTTGGCAGAGAAGCAGATTTCTACTACCAAGTCCCAGGGTGATGCTCAGTTGGTATCATTAAAGACTCAGGGTGATGCTCAGATTGCAGCTATGAGAGAGCAGTCCGCTGCACAGTTGGCAGCTTTAAAAGAGCAGGCGGAAAGTCAGTCCGGTTTGAAGTCACTGCTTGAGGGACAGAATGAGCAGTTTATGGACTATGTGCATAAGGAAAATGTAAAGGTATATCGTAATGTTCAGGCTTCTGTAGTAGAAGAGTTGAATAAGCAGACCGAAAGCTTGGGTGCTGAAGTGAAGGCACTGACAGTGAAGACCAAAACACTGATGGCATTTGCAGCAGCTTCCTTTGGTGTATCTGCGATTTCTACCATTGCATTGGTTGTAATTATTATGATGTTAAAGGGAGTAATCTAAGATGGCGAAACAGCTTTGGAAGCCGGGGAATATGCTTTATCCCCTGCCGGTAGTTATGGTGAGCGTGGCGGATAAAGAAGGCAGAAATAATATCATCACCATTGCCTGGGCAGGAACCGTTTGTTCCAATCCACCCATGGTATCCATTTCTGTGAGACCGGAGAGATATTCCTATGATATTATCAAAGAAACCGGTGAATTTGTGATTAATCTCACCACAAAGGACTTAACCTTTGCCACAGACTATTGTGGTGTAAAGAGCGGTCGTGATGTGGACAAGTTTAAAGAGATGGGACTGACAGCACTTCCGGGGAAGGAAGTAAAGGCGCCGCTTATCGCAGAAAGTCCGGTGAATATTGAGTGTAAGGTGACACAGGTGATTCCCTTGGGAAGTCACGACATGTTTTTGGCAGAAGTGGTAGCCGTACATGTGGATGAGAAGTATATGGATGAGAAAGGAAAGTTCCATTTGGACAAGGCAGAACCCATTGCTTACTCTCACGGAGATTATTTGGCAACCGGCGAGTTGTTGGGAACCTTCGGATACAGTGTAAAAAAATAGTGTAAAGAAACGAGGCAGCTGTTAAAACAGACTGCCTCGTTTTATGATGTCCTGACCATATTTGTTTCGCAAAGAGTCCAACGCCGAGTCCAGCTTTTGTTGCTTTTCATTACGGGGAGAAGGATTCTGATAGTCAAACAGACTGAGCTGTATGGGTTCGCCTTCCGGTACCAGTTTTGAGGTGCGAATGCCCAGTAAGCGGATGGGCTTGCCGTTCCATAGCTCGTCGAATAACCGACAGGCTGTGGTGTAAATAACATCCGTGGAGGCGGAAGGAAATTCTAAAGTAGTCTGATGGGACACGGATTGGAAGGAGGCGTATTTGATTTCCGTACTGACCATGCCTGCCAATTCGTGGGAAGCACGAACTCGCTGTCCTACGGTTTCTGCCAACTGTAATAAAGTTCGGTAGGCTTCTTCCTTCGTGACTACATCTGTACTCAGCGTGGTAGAGTTGCCGATTCCTTTCATTTTAACCGGCTCCGGTGTAATATCAGAGGAGTCGATGCCATTGGCGTATTCCCAAAGAGTGGTACCATGACTTTTTAGGTGGGATTGTAATATCTGTAAATCTGCATGGGCCAAATCTCCGATGGTGCGAATCCCTAATTTGTGAAGGGTCTCCGTGCTGGAGTGCCCGCACATAAATAGAGAGGAGACCGGAAGGGGCCATAGCTTTGTTTCTATTTCATCACTATATAATGTATGAACCAAGTCGGGCTTCTTAAAGTCGGAAGCCATTTTGGCCAGTACCTTACGGTCGGAAATGCCCACATTAACCGTAAAGCCGAATTCTTCCCGTACCGAATCCTTAATGATGTGGGCGGCAGCTTCCGGGGAGTGATACTTATCCATGATGGGAGTATAATCCATAAAGCATTCATCAATGCTGACCTGTTCGATATCCGGACAAATCCCGGACAGATAGTCCATAAGCATCTGACTCCGTTTCTGATACATTCTGTGATTGGGTGGAACAATAGTCAGATGGGGACACTTACGCAAAGCATTTACTACCGGTTCGGCGGTTTGAATGCCATAGGACTTGGCCGGTATGGATTTGGCAAGGACAATACCATGTCTGGTCTGGGTATCCCCGCCTACGATGGAAGGAATGGTACGGATGTCCTGTTCTCCACCCTGCTCTAAAAGCTCTAAAGCAGTCCAGCTTAAAAATGCTGAGTTTACATCTATATGAAAAAAGATACTCATAAAAACCTCCTGCTTTTTATTCTTTTTTTATAATACACCCTACAAGTAGTACTTTACAATCAAAATAATAGTTGGTAGAATGTAAAGTGTTACAAAATTGTTAAATTTAACAACGATAAGATGAAATGTGGATTGTTTTGATATATGAAGCTGACAAAGTATGGTAAAAAATTAAAATTTGTATATATGTTTGCAACTTTGGTAACTCTGATTTTTGGAGTTGTTTTTTGCGTGTATTATACCACCATCCGGGAGCCGGAGTTTAACCTGTTTCACATTTATGTGAACGGTACAGAGGTGGGAACCGTAAAGGATCCCGCGGAAGCGCAAAACTGGATGTTGGAGTCCAGAAAAAAGATTGCATCCCGTAGCAGTGAACTGGTTTTTATGGAAGTGACCTTTACTTATATAGGGGAAGCTTTGAATTTTGGCAAAGTGGATGAGCCTGAGTTTGTTAAAGGCAATATCAATCGCGTGCTGGAGTCTGCGGTGGAGACAACCCTGAAGAGAGCCTATACCGTAAAGGTGAACGAATATGTAACCAATCTTTCCAATGAGGAAGAGGTGAAGTATTTGCTGGAGGAAGCTATCGGCAAGTATGATTCGGAAGGACGCTATGGTATCGCTTTGGAGCAGAACAACAATCGCGAGTTTAATCTGTTGCAGGCAACGGTAGTGGACAATAAGCAAGTACAGGAAACAGTGAAGTTGCAGGAAGAGCAACCGGTTTTCACCAATGCAGGTATCAGTAGGGAAATGGACCGGATTCTTGCAGAGTATGAACCGGAGAAGGAATTGGATTTTGAGGATTATGAACTGGGAATCCAACAGATGGGCTTTTCCGAAGAGATTGAGATTGTAGAATCCTATCTGCCTGTGAGTCAGATAGAAGAAGTAGAGGATGCGGTTCATGCCTTAGTAGAGGAGCAGGAGCAGCAGGTTATTTATGAAGTGGAAAGTGGGGATACCTTGTCTGAAATCGCCATTAAGGTCAATATCCCTATGGATGATATTATTGCTATGAATGCCAGTCTGGAGAACGAAAATTCGGTATTACAGATTGGTCAGGAACTGATTATTACAGTACCTGAGCCTGAGCTTTCTGTGGTTCGACAGGAAGTAAATTATTACGAAGAGATTTACAATGCAGACATCATATATATTGATATAGAGGATTGGTATACTTATCAGACAGAGGTGGTGCAGCAGCCTTCAGCGGGCTTCCGTAGGGTTGTTGCCAACGAAACCTTTGTGAATAAAGAACTGGTGAATCGTGAAATACTAAAGGAAGAGGTGGAGTTGGAAGCAGTACCCAAGATTGTAAAACGTGGTACTATTGTGCCTCCTACTTATATTAAACCTTTGTCCGGCGGACGAAAGAGCTCGGGATTTGGTCCAAGAAAAGCACCTACCAAGGGCGCAAGTACCTATCACAAAGGACAGGACTGGGCAACTCCTGTAGGAACACCCATTTACGCATCCAGTGGCGGTACTGTAGCTAAGGCCGGATGGGGTAGCGGTTATGGTTATGTAGTCTATATCAACCATACAGATGGCCGTCAGACCAGATATGCTCACTTAAGCAAGGTACAGGTGAAGGTGGGCCAAACTGTTAAGCAGGGTGAAAAAATCGCACTCAGCGGTAATACCGGTGTCAGCAGCGGACCTCATCTGCACTTTGAAATGTTGATTGGCGGTAAGCAGGTGAATCCGTTAAAATATCTGGAATAAAAGCTGTTTGACGAAATGTAAACATCTGTTCTGTTTACAGATGCGAATAAATGTGTTATGATTACTACAATTAGTGTGTAATTATCCTGGAGGGAGAATATCTAGTGGTTGTGGCCGCAGATGCTCTTCCGTATCAAATAGATAGAGAAGTAACGAGGTATCGAACAATGGAACAGTACGCAATCAAAGGCGGTAATCCATTAGTAGGAGAAGTAGAAATAGGGGGTGCCAAGAATGCAGCACTTCCTATTCTTGCTGCGTCCATTATGACGGATGAAACCGTATATATAGATAATATGCCGGATGTGCAGGACACCAATGTACTGCTGAAGGCTATGAAAAGCATTGGTGTTTTGCTGGAAAGAACCGGCCGCCACAGTGTCACCATCAATGCAGGTCAAGTCAATGATTTTGTGGTGGATGACGATCATATCAGAAAGATTCGTGCAGGCTACTACTTGCTTGGCGCTATGTTAGGAAAATATAAGCATGCGGAAGTGGCACTTCCCGGCGGCTGTGATATCGGTTGCCGTGCCATTGACCAGCATTTGAAGGGATTTCGTGCATTGGGTGCGGATATCCGCATTGAATACGGTTTGATTAAGGCACATGCAGAAAAGCTGAAGGGTGCTCATATTTATATGGACTGTGTCAGCGTAGGAGCTACCATTAATGTAATGATGGCAGCAGCGTTGGCAGAGGGTCAGACCGTCATTGAAAATGCAGCCAAGGAGCCTCATGTAGTAGATTTGGCAAACTTCTTAAACAGTATGGGTGCCAGCATCAAGGGTGCCGGTACAGATGTGATTCGTATTAAGGGCGTATCCAGACTCCATGGTACGGAGTATGCCATTATTCCCGATCAGATAGAAGCCGGAACTTTTATGTTTGCGGCAGCAGTGACCAAGGGCGATATCACCGTAAAGAATGTAATTCCCAAGCATTTGGAATCTATTTCCGCCAAGCTGATGGAAATCGGCTGTGAAATCGAGGAGTCCGATGATTGTATGCGTGTGGTAGCATCCAAGCGTTTGAAATCTACTCATGTGAAGACACTTCCTTACCCGGGCTTCCCTACGGATATGCAGCCTCAGATAGCAGTGGCTCTGGCATTGTCCAAGGGTACCAGTATCGTGACAGATACGATTTTTGAGAATCGTTTTAAATATGTGGATGAATTGATTCGTATGGGTGCCAGCATCAAGGTAGAAGGTACCACCGCCATTATCGATGGTGTGGAGAATTATACCGGAGCTACCATTTGCGCCCCGGATCTTCGTGCAGGTGCAGCGCTTGTTATCGCCGGATTAAGTGCCGACGGCTTTACTGTAGTGGATGATATCCATTACATCGCAAGAGGCTACGAAGATTTCCACTTGAAGCTTCAGAGTCTGGGTGCCCAGATTGAGCTGGTGCATTCCGACAGAGAGTTGCAGAAGTTTAAATTGAAGATAGGGTGATGGAGGGATACCGGGCTCCCAAGGGGAGAGGGGACATACCCTTCACGTAATACTACTCTGAAAAACACAGATAATAAAAAAATGTATGTCAGGGGCGGAGACACTTGTGTGTCCGACCAATGGCATACATTTTTTTATTAGATGTTTTTTCATTAGTGTGTGAGTGAAGGGTATGTTTCCTCTCCCCTTGGGAGTCCGGTATTTGCGCTGGGGCCGTGGATGAGGGGAATTCATCCCAAAATGTAGTAATGCACACCTTGAGGACTTTTCGAGAAAGTTCAAAGGTGTGCATTTTAGTTATTCTATTGAGAGTTTTTCTTCAAACTCTGCAATCAGTGTATGAAACTCTTCGCTGGTCTGCAAATACTCATATTCCGGTGAGTGTTTGAGCTCTTGTATCAGTGGGGGTATCAGTTCTTTCATAGATGTACCGGTATCGTTGGTGGTTACTCTGCGGTATAACGGGGATTCTTGAACCTTCCGGACAGATAACATGGAATCAAACATTTCCCGAAGGAATGCTACCGTCTGTGCGGCATCCTTATTGGCGACGGCAACCGTAAAGTGAGCTACTGCGGTATTATACGGATTTAGATCAAAAGCTTCTGCCAGTTTTGTTACTCGCTCAGCCACATAAGCTGCCGTATCTTTATCGCCCAATGCAATGTTTGTATCGATTAATTTGTACATTATCGTTTGCACATCGTTTACTGCAGTGAGAAGTGACTGCTCTAACAGTTTGACAGCATCTTCGGCCTGATTTTGGTCGAGATAGATGGTGGCCTGTAGTAATCTTTTGTCCGGAATATCGTTGCGATTCGGTATTTGGTTAAGGTATTCCTGTGCTTTGTCATACTGTCCGTCACCGATAGCTCGACTTGCCAGCATGAAACGTGCACTATTGCGAATAACAGCTTCATCGCTTTGTGCCAGACGCTCATACCAAGCGTCTATTTTTCTCCTATATGCAATTGTTTGAGCCTCTTCCAAGCCGGCAGTCATCAATAAGCCTTGCAGCAGAAGTGCAAAATTATGAAGGAGCGAATCACTGTTAGGATACTCGTGAATTTTTTCCTGTGCTGCAGCAAATCCTGCATCAAAGCCAGCTGAAAGAGCTGTTTCATGTATTTCTTTGCAAAAGAGGATAAGCTCCTGTTGGGTAAGGTCCTCGTAAAAACCCAAGAGGGTATTAAGGTCAATTTTTAAAAGTCGGGCTAAGGGTGGCAGTAATGCTATATCAGGGCAGGTACTGCCCTTTTCCCATTTATTGACTGCAGGCGTGGTGATGCCAAGATATTCTGCTACCTGCTCCTGCGTTAAGCCCAGGGCCTTGCGGCGTTCTTGAATGATCGTATGGATTATCATTATATTTACTCCCTTCCATAAGAGATATCAAAGAATTCCTTGTAATGATATTATATCAACACAAGGGGGATTCTACAATTGAACAGAATTTTAATTTCTTATACATTTTATTAACCAACAGGAAATAGGAGAGAAGATTGACAAACTGATACTGTGGCAGGCTTTGTTATTGTGAGGAAGCTGGCGAAGGTACTGAAATGTGGTGTGGAAGAATTGTATGGGTGAGAGGGCGAGTTTTTTAAGATTTCTTTAAGGCTTCTTTAAGGTTTTTGGTACTCCATTGACAGCGCATACTCCCTGCATTAGGCTGAAAATATAATAGGCCAAGGCAGGGGGAGACAACATGAAATACGATATCTGCTTTATACGGAAATATTGGAAAAAGCATAAGAAACAAGCAATCACCTTTTTAATGATTTATATCATTTTGGTGACGTATTTGCTTGTTTCTTTTTGTATGGTCAGAACGGAGCTTCGCCGTATTTATTTTGAAAATCAGGCGAATCATTCGGAAAGTGGGCGCTTTTATGGTTATTATACTGCCGGAAGCGGGGCATACAATCACCTGTTTTATGGGATGGATGATGAGAAGATAGCTGAGCTGATGCAAGAGCCTTGGGTTGAGGATTGTCAGACGGTTTATGTAAGTGGTTCTCTCGGAGTATCTGACTGGAGATATACTTGTGGAGCATTTTCCGGCGAGAGGGCAAAGGTGCTATCCGGTTATCATCTGGAGGCGGGAAGATACCCTGAAAAAAGCGGTGAAATCGCTGTTTCGCGACTGGCACTGGAAAACATGTGCGGAAATGCAGAGCTGGATAAATCAATAACACTCCTTCGGTATGACAAAGAAGGGAAGCACGTGGGAGAACTGGATGCGAAGGTCGTAGGTGTTATTCAGGACAACGGACAGAGAGAAAGCTGGGAAACCTGTCTTAAATCCATAAATAAGTATTTTGAACCCACTATTTTACTGCCTTTAGAGGATGTGGATATTTCTGATTGTAGCAGATATGCCATGATTCGGATAACTGACGGACAAAGGATAGGGAGCTATACAGAGACCCGGGCGGAAGAATTAAATAAGCGGATAGAAACTTATTTTGAATGCGGAGCAGGGTTTGGGATTGGTGCATATGATAGTAGTTATTTTACTAAATTATCGGGTGTGAGTACCAATGAATATGACGGGACTGTAAAGCAGGAAAAGGTGTACTTTTATGAGTATACAGGTATCATAGCGGCAGTGCTGATGGCAGTGACCTTAAGCAGTGGTTTGTTGGCATTGTTTCCCACACGTATGAAATCCCTGCGTCTATTGTGGCAAAACGGATACACTGTAAAAAGACTGCGTTGTATGCTGATGCTGGAATGCGGTATGTTTACCATAGGCGGACTGTTGGCAGGCTTTATAGTGGCAATGGGCGTATATGAAATATTATTGCAGATTCAGTACAGGGTGTTTGGCCTGGAGCTTTTCAGAGGCTATTTTGCAGAATGGGGAATTTCTCAAATCACCTACTCTCCTATAGGATATACACTGGGGATTACCTGTGTTGTGTCTGTATTGAGCTATCTGATGGTATGTCTGTATGTAAGCAGAAGCCGGCTGGAGAAGGTAGAGAAGCCGACACGAGTAAAACACGGAAAAGTTTGTAATATAGGGCTTTTCAGAAAAGTAGGTAGGGTCATTAATCACCGAGGTATAGCTACATTACAGGTAAGTGCACTGGTGATGGTTCTTATGATTGCAACAGCGGCGTATATGTTCTTCTCTACCAATGGAAAAAGCTCTTCCGGCAATCCCCAGATTTCGATGCAGGGAAATCTTTTCCAAACACAGCTGGGCTTAGATAGGCGTATCATACGAGCAGATGCGACCATAGAACGCAGAAATGCGACGGCGGCAGCCGGATTGTTTGAACTGGATGTCAGCGCAGGGTATGGCTTTTCCTATGATAAGGTAGCACAGTTGGAGAGTAGTGAGCTATTTGAAAAATGTCTGGCATGGTCCAATGTGATTACCTACGCAAGATATCCAAAGGGTAGTAAGGTATCGCCCCTGTTGAAACTTTATCCCCGTGAGTGGTATGCAGAGGGGGAGCAGGAGTGGTATGGTTTGGGCGACTATGATGTGTATTGTATGGATGACCCGGCTAAGAGCAGTATATTAGTGGGTGATGAGTTTTTGGAAAGAATATTAGGAGCTACAGAAGCAGGGAAAATGCTTTCGGATAATGGTGTGGTTGTGGTGACCGCAAATGGCAGGTCTCCTTTTAAGGAAGGGGAAGAGATTCCTATGTTTGCAGCCAGTGGAGTATTTCGGGATGAAGCACATTATGATTATGATTTAGACAATGTAGTAATGTATGAAGTAAGAGTGGACAAGGTGATAAAGGCTGAGAGTTTCAAGGACGACCCTATGTTGAGCGGTATCTTAAATAAGCTCTCGGCACAATATATTATCATTTATCCTTATAAGACGGCAGAAACGGTAGAATTACCAAAAAAGAATTTAGAACAAATATATTTACAGTATGCTCCGCCGGCAACCGACAGAAAGGTAAAGAAGCTGGTTCACGAATTAAATACAGGCAAAGCAGATATGGGGGTAACGACTACCGCGGACTGTCAGGAGCAATTTGACAGAGTAATGCTGAAGGAGTATTCCATTGTGTTTACCATCTTCGGGTTGTTGTTTGTATTAGCGATGATAGGATATATGCAGACCTTGAAACTACAGGTGTTTCGTTGTGAGGAGCAGATTCATCTGTTTGCAACTATGGGAATGACAGGACAAAGAATGGGAAAAATGTTGTTTTTCCACTTGATGAAGATACCGATATTGGCAGTTTGCCTGGCGGGTGTGGGAGTTGTCGGGATGAAGACTTTCTTACATAACAGATATGAAAGAGTGTTGGAGCTGAAAGAACTGGCCAGACGGGCCTCAATAAAGTATCCACCGGATTTTCAACTGCAGGATCAATACAAGATGCAGTGTAATGAGCTGACAAACCGCTTTTTTACGGACTATGAGATGTGGAAGGTACCTGTAGCATCCCTATTTGTACTATTAAGTGGTGTGGTGCTGGTAGTGGCTGCTGTCATGGTAGTATATGTGATACGAAAGGTGATTAAGAAGGATATGCAGAGAAGGGAGATGGGCAGCCGTGAGTAAGGAAATACGAATAGAACATCTGTCTAAAACATATACAAACGGAGATGTGAAGGTGGAGGCACTAAAGGACTGTAGTCTGGAGTTTGAAAGAGGTAAGATGACTGCCATTATCGGAGCCTCGGGAAGTGGAAAATCTACATTACTACAGCTGTTGGGAGGGCTGATGCCTGCTACGTCGGGGCAAATCTTTTTTGGAGAGAAGGATATTTTACAGCTGACAGATGTGGAACTGGCAGAATTTCGTTGTAGGAATGTGGGCTTTGTGTTTCAGTTTTTCAACCTAATACCGGAGCTCACTGTCAGGGAAAATATAGAGGTGCCACTACAAATAGGAAAAATGCCAATGGATGGAGAATATTTGGAGCAATTAGTAGAGACATTAGGTATCGGAGAATGCATGGAACGATACCCCAATCAGATATCCGGTGGGCAGCAGCAAAGAGTGGCGATTGCCAGAGCACTTGTAAAAAAGCCGCAGGTGATTCTCTGCGATGAACCTACCGGCAATTTGGATACCCATAATGGGCAGATGGTATTGAATCTGCTTAGGCAGCTACAGAAGGAATATGGGCAAACCATTATACTGGTTACTCATGATATGCATATTGCAGGACTGGCGGATAAAGTCATACGGATTGAGGATGGAGAGATTATCGTGTAGGGGAAATAAAAGTCATTTCTTACAAGTTTTTTAAGGTTTTTGAGGCTCCATTGACAGCTTATGCTCTCACAGGTAAGATGAAAATATAAGGCATGACAGGGGGGATCATATGTATCAGCATAAATTTGTTAAACTATTGCTTTGGTTGGGGATATTAATGGTTTTTGTAACCGGTTGCGGAAAGAAGGACTCGGAGGATACAGTAATATTGGCAAAAAGCGCCTCTAAAACGTATACCATAAGTAGTCGGTTGTTAAAGCCGGATATAGGGAGTGTCAGTATTAACAGGAACTATCATGTAGCGGGAGAGATGCTTTACTTTCTGGGGGATGGAGAAAAAGAAAGAGGAATCTATAGTATGCCATTGGACAGAGACGGAGAGGTGACGAGATTGCCCATTGATTGGGATATTTCGGAAGCCTGTCTGCTTTTTACCATACCTACAGATGGTCAGCTATACTGCTTTTTCGAGGAGGAAGAGGGGCAGTATTCTTTGCGAAGCTATACTCTTCGGGGTGAAATGATACGGCAGCAGGATATCACATCCGGGCTGGGGCAGAATCCGGAAGAGTTCCCTTTTAACAAGGCAGTGGTTGACGGGATCGGAAAGGTGTATACCTTGGGAGAAGAAAGGCTTCGTTTATTTCAGCAAGATGGTGGATACTGCGGCAGTATAGAATTGCCGGGCAAGGAGCTGCTGGATATGGTTTGTGCAGGAGCAGATACCGTCTACGTGACGTATCGCAGAGCGGAAGATACCCATGTATATCTGGCCAAGGTGGATCAAAAGACCGGAATGCTTGGAGAAGCTGTTTCTATCCCCGGTACCGGGAAATTATGTACCGATGAGGAAGGAAATATACTTACATGTGATGCCCGATATCTGTATGAAATAGATACCGTTACCGGGGAAGAGATAGCGTTATTGGATTTGCCCAGGCATTATATCAAGGTGGCGGATATTTGTGAATTACGAAGAAGCAATTCGGGAGAGTTCTCTTTTTTATTAAAAGCAGTTCGGGGAAATGGGGATGAGCTGGAATGGATTACTTTAAGAGAAAATATTATGGCGAGCAATCAGGGGAAGGAAGAGAAGACGATTCTGCGATTGGTAGCACCGTGTACGGAAGGTGAGGATACGGATTTGTTAAACTTCATCATGGAGTTTAACAAACAGAATGAGAATTACCAGGTATCCTATGAACCCTTGGGATTGGCTACCGATGAGGAATTTGCCATGTTTGTCAATACAAGGATGATCACGGATAATTGTCCTGATTTATTGCTGGTTAATTATTTTTTGTATGAAACTTATACGGAAGCAGGGGTATTGGAAGATTTACAACCCTATATAGACCAAAGCCTGCTGATTTCTACACAGGACTATCTGGAAAATGCCATAGCACCTCATAAAAAGGGGGATGCTATATACGGATTCCCTAAAACATTGGATGTGCAAGGGTGGGTAGGTAAAAAAAGCCAGGTGGAAGAGCTGTATCAAAATATGACCATAGATTCTTTTTTGAGTTTCTTAGAGAAGCATCCGTCTGCCAGATTCGAGTATGACGGGGAATATAGCGGATTGTTAAGAACCTGTCTTAAATTTGGTATGGGAGAGTATGTGGATTTTGAAAAGGGAGTTTGTTCCTTTGATGGTAAAAAGTTTCGGGAGTTAATGGAACGGATTAAAGCCACGCAAAATATTCATGCCGTACCAAGGGGACAGTGGAACAGCGTAAAGGACAGCGATGCTATATTGTTTATGGAAACCCATCTGGGTGATTTTCTTGCCTTGGAGAAAAAGGCTGCAGAATACGGAGAAGAGCTGATTTTTCTGGGCTATCCGTCTGAGGATGGTAGCCTGATGGGAGAAGCATGGCCGGAAGGAAGCTTGGCAATTGCCGCAAACAGCAAAGAGAAGGAGGGAGCCTGGGAGTTTCTAAAGTACTATATCCTAAACTATCACAGTCCCTACGGCATGCCGGCAGAAAAGTATCGGTTTGAAGAGCAATGGAAATCCATTCAAACTCCTAAATATGAAGAGGATGCTTCCGGTCAAAAGGTGGAAGCACCTATAAGCTATGTTTTCTACCAAAATCAAATGGAGCCAATTTATGCACTTTCGGAAGAAAGAGCAAACCATATATATGAAGCAGTAAAGAGTGCACGTCCATTTTCGGCGGAAGAGCAAACCATTTTAAATATTGTTTATGAAGAGTCGGATGGTTATTTTTATGGTCAAAAAACCTTAGAGGAAACCGTGGACGTTATTCAGAACCGTTGCCAGCTGTTTCTGGATGAGAGAGGATGAGTTTTTTAAGATTTCTTTAAGGCTTCTTTAAGGTTTTGGGTACTCCATTGACAGGACATACTCCTTGCATTAGGCTGAAAATATAGTAGGTCAAGGCAGGGGGTATTTTATTGAAAAAGAAACGGAAGAATAGTTTGATTATATTTACTTTTATAGCACTGTTATTAACTTCCTGCGGCACAAAGACCATTCAGCAGGAGCAGATAAATTTTTCCTTGTCGGTACAACAGGATATTTATTGCTTGGTGGAGGAACAGGATGTGCCGGACTGGGAAGCCGCGGTACGGGAAGTGGTAGGAGATGCCAAGCTGACAGTACAGGAACCCATGGTGTACAAGGAGGGGGTTCTTCAGTGGGTCATTGAATTTAATGATACCATGGATTCTGTAACAGAAGCTTATATCCAGTTGTATTCCACAGAAACAAAGGAATGGAATCTGATACCCACCCGATGTGGGTTTGAAAAGGATGGTGTTACTTATAGCGGAATCAGTGCTGCTTTTGTATCCATGGAGGGGGATTTGTATTGTCTGGTACATAAAGAAGACGGAAGTACGAATTTAGCCACCATGGATGCTAGTGGTGTGAAACAGATTTTAGGGGATGCAGGGAAGCTTCGGGAGCAATTGTTGCGAAACGGAGATTCTAATATTTTTATGGACTTATCTGGGAAAATTTATTTATATCAGGACCCGGACATTTCTGACATCAACACAGATGCGACCCATATAGAAATATATGACGGGAATCTACAGAAGGAGCGTATGCAGGAAGTGCCGGGAAGGATGTATGGCATGCTACAAACATCATCTGATACGGAACCCTATTGGTATGGCATAGGAGAAGATGGCAAATCTGTGGTAAAGCAATTAGGCGCAGAAGCTGCATTTGTGATAGGGATAGAAGGATTGGCCGCAAAAGAATATATAGCAGGATGTTCTGCGGATGGATATCTATGTCTGACAGATGCCGGTGCACTCTGGGTGGTGACGGAAGTAAGTGCACAGAAGGTGCTTAACTGGCAGGAGCAGGGATACTATTGGGATGCCCTTTATGGGATGGTACAGGGGCCGCAAGGCATTACTTACCTGTTAGGGCAGTTGGATGGAGAAAAAGTATTGATAAGCCTTTGCTTCACCAAGGAAAAACCGATTACTAAGAAGCAGGAGGTTGTTATAGCTTTAACTACGCAAAATACGGCTCTGGAGGATGTGGTAGCGGATTTCAACAGAAAGAGCAGTAAATACTGTGTGAAGATTATATTGCCGGAGGGAGCAGAGAATCATACCCTGTCCGATGATATATTTGTAAAGCAGACGCAGTTTCGAGAAAAGATACAAATGGAGCTGAGTGCCGGTAGAGGGCCGGATATTCTGGGAGACGATGTGCTCGTGGATGCGGAGTCTTTGGCAGTAAACGGATATTTGGAACGGCTGAATAGGCAGGAATTTCAGAACGGACAGCAATTAGAAGCAGTGTTTGAAAGCGGTATGATAGGGGATATCTGTTATGGAATACCCTATGATTTCACATTGGACTTTGCCGCATATCGTGCTCAAGATGTGGAAGGTGTAACTGGATGGTCTATGCAGGATTTGATGGAGCGTGTAAGAAAAAGTGATGCCCAAGCCTTAGAAAAGGGGCTTGGTGGCAAAGAGATTGTAGTGAATTATGCACTCACAGATGTGACAAATACAGAATACATCGACTGGGAGAATGGAGTCAGTCACCTTACAGAGGGGCCTTTCCTGGAAGTGCTTGCATTTGCCAAAGAATATGCAGAGGATGGTGTCAAGGCACAGCTTTCGGAGCAAGAGTATTTCGCAGTAAGTTATTCTAAGATCCCCATGTATGCGCTGACGGAAATGAAGAATCTTTATGATAAACTGGAAGGGGATGTGAAGGTATTGGGGTATCCTCATACGCAGGAAATGGGGATTTATGTGAATGCCCGAGTGTTTTATGTCAATAGTCAGTCAGCACAGAAGAAAGGGGCAGTAGAGTTCCTAAAGTACCTTCTTTCAGAGCAGGCGCAGACTAAGTATGCAACCCATGACTTTTTAAAGGATGTGAGTAACTCCGGAGGCTTTTTTACCGGTACACCGGCATATTTCCCGGTAAACAAAGCCGCGATGGAGACTCTCATACGGCAGGAACAAAAGAAAGATAAGCAAAACGGATACATGGCCAATGACGGTACCTTTGTATATCTTATCCCTCCATATACGGAGGAGCAACTGGAAGGATTCCGCTCCATGATAGAAAATGCAAAGCCCAAAAGCCGGAATATAAGTAAAATACAGGGAATGGTTTATGAAGAGCTGGAGCCTTATTTTAGGGGAAGTATTTCGGCAGAGGAAGCAGCAGAAAAGCTGGATAACCGATGCCAGTTATTTCTGGATGAGAGAGGGAACTAGGGGAACCACCACCGGGGACGGGAGCATACCCTTCACGTAATACTACTCTGAAAAACACAGTAAATAAATTGTCGCCCGGCGGCGACAATTACAAGAATTGCTTCGCAATTCTTCTTAATCCCCACCACTGTACTCGCACAACTTCCTCTGGAACAAAAAATGTATGTCAGGGGACGAACACATTTATGTGTACGGACCACGACATACATTTTTTATTTATGGAATAGGAAATTGCGCGAGTACAGTGGTGGAGATTAAGGAGATTGCGAAGCAATTCTCCCAAGCGGATACGCCGGTATCCGCTTTTTTATCTGTTTTTTCATTAGTGTGTGAGTGAAGGGTATGCTCTCGTCCCCGGTGGGTGGTTCCGAGTAGAACTCCCCCTTATATTCCCCACAGTTTTTATTTGACACTAGGCCTCGAAAATACTATCATAAAGGGTAAGGGTATCCGTGCACGAAGAAGGTACGCGGATAAGATGCAAAAGGACTATTTGGGAGGGAAACCATGGCATTTGAAAGTATTTTGGATTTGCATAGAAGCTCCTATAAGGATGAACTGCGTCCCAGCTTTTATGTGGATTTTAATGTGGACCAGATTATTGACAAAATATGCAAAAACTGGGGAGAGAATATCAGCTCCTTTTATTATTATCTGCCCGCAGATAAGGAAAGCGAGGACTACCGCCGTGAGGTAATGGCAGATGTGAAAATTGTCAGCCTGAACGAAGTACTGATGAGCTTTGTACGTAAGATGAAGCAGCATCAGGAAATCATTAATAAGAAAGAGTTTGTAAGAAGGGATATTCAGAAAGCTGCCTGGCATATTTCTGAAGTTATGCAGTACGGTGAGGCATTGCAGGAATTGCTTGGGGCGCTGCAGGAAGCGGACATCCGTTCTCAGGGTATGATTTCTTTGAAGGAGAGCTTGGAAACCTATCTGGCATCCGAGGAATTTAAGACCATGTATCAAACCGCCGGAGAGCTGCAACAGGAGAGAAACAGCTACCATTTTAAAGTGAAGTATTCCAACAATCAGGTAGTTGTATCGGAGGGTGAGATAGCGGGTACCTATGACAAATTCCTGAAAGACAACCTTACGGAACCGGAGAAACCCATGAAGAGTCCCTTTGTGGAAAATGCGGACCTGGTATCTCTAGAAATGTTGATTATCGAGATTTTGCAGAAGAAGAAACCGGAACTGTTCAAAAACACTCTTGCATTTTATGAGAAGTACAAGGATTATGCGAAAGAGGTATATCTACAGTTGGGTAAGGAGCTGCCTTATTATCTTGCTTTCTATAAGTATGAAGAAAAGATGCAGAAGAAGGGCTTTGCTTTTACAGCCCCTACGGTGGATGAAACACAGGACATGTTTGCTACCGGATTATACGATTTGGCGCTGGCTTATGTGAACAGTGAAGAGGACAAGGAGGTCACCACCAATGATGTGGTATACCATGCGGGAGAGACCTTTATCGTGCTGACCGGACCTAACCAAGGCGGTAAGACCACCTTTGCCAGAAGCTTGGGGCAGATGATGTACTTTACCAAGATGGGACTGGATGTGCCTGCAATGGCTGCCAATGTTCACTATTTTAATAAGATATTGACCCACTTTACCGTGGAGGAAAGTGTGGAAACCGGTAGAGGCAAGCTTCAGGAAGAACTGGTGCGTTTGAAACCCATGATGAACGAGGAAGGCACCAATGACTTTGTGATTATCAATGAGCTCTTTACCACTGCAGCTAATTATGATGCCATTATCATGGGACAGCGTGTGTTGCAGCATTTCATCGGGCAGAACAGCAAGGGAATCTATGTGACCCATTTGAAGGAGTTGACAGAGGCCCATGAAAGCGTGGTCAGTATGCGTGCCATGCTGGATGAACAGGGTAAGCAGAATCACAAAATTGTTCGCAAGGAAGCAGAGGATATTGCCTGTGCCATCAATCAGGTCAATAAATATCGTCTGAAATACGAGCAGTTAAAGGAGAGACTATCATGAAGACCTATTTATTATATCAGGACAGAGAATGGTTAGATACAAAGCCCTATTTTGATGAAAAGAGTATTATTCAGGATTTGGGACTGCGCATTTTGTACATGATGGCTGCCCGTGAAGTAATCGTGGAAGGTGGCAATGTAAAGGCTATCAGTATGCCGGATACTTTTATCGAGGAGACTGTGAAGACGGTGATGATGGTGCCGTTGGAAACGGAGGAGGAGATTCGCTATCGCCAGCAGGTGTTACGCGACAGCTTGGAGAACCCGGAATTTACCATCGGATTGTACGATATTAGCTGTGAAGTGCTGAAAAAGTGGGATGAAATGGGGCGCAAGGATAAGCAAAAGGTAGGACAAAAGGACCCGGTCAGCAATCTGGTAGGAGATATTCACCTTATGGAGCTTTTTTGTGATGGCTTGACTCGCATAAAAGCACTTTTTCAGGAGTATGAAGGGAAGCTTATGTCTCCCGGCTACAAAGAACTGAAGAAGCGTTTGGAAGAAATATTTACTGATGAGGTACAGGAGAGTCTACAGCAGATTTTAAAGGATATATCCTTTTACGGGGAAGGCATGACAGTGGACGAGGTTACCGGCAATAAGCTGATTATGCGTCCGGACATGGAGCTGGAGTGTACTTTGGGAGAGGGTTTTAAGCTGGAAGGCTTTAAGCTGGAGTCCCTGACCAGCAAAGTAATGAAATACCGTTCTCCCGCAAGCACCATAAGCAAGGTGCAGACCTTTATAAATTCCCGAGTGCCGGATAGTATACAGATTCCGGAGGATACCCTTTTGAAGGATGAGTCATACCAACTGGATTGGGGGATCGTGCGGCATGTAATGAATTATTGCAGTGCCTTTATGTTCCGTTTCCAAAAGTTTTTTGACCATTTGCACTTCCAGACTGCCTTTTACCGCGGTGCGGTGAATCTGGCGGACCACTATAAACGCTTTGAGTTAGAGTATTGTTATCCTAAGGTGAGTGACAAGGGTACTCTTCGTTTTACGGAGCTGAAGGAAGTGGTTATGGCTATGGAACAGCGTATCCTGCCGGTAGGCAATACCTGCGATATGGAGGATGTGATGCTGCTTATTGTCACCGGTGCCAACCAGGGTGGTAAGTCCACTTTCCTACGTAGTGTGGGTATCGCACAGGTGCTGATGCAGTGCGGCCTTATGGTTACTGCCAAAAGTTTTGAAAGCGGTATCTTTCCTTCCCTGTTTACCCACTTTACCAGGCGTGAGGATAGTGCCATGAACAGCGGACGTCTGGATGAGGAGCTGGGCCGTATGAACCAGATTGTGGAGCATTTGGGTGAAAGAAGTCTTGTGCTTCTGAATGAGTCCTTTGCTACTACCACGGAGAAGGAAGGTTCTGTCATCGCTTATGACATCATCAAGGCATTAAATGAAGCAGGGGTAAAGGTGCTTACGGTTACTCACTTACTTTCCTTTGCTCAAAGGATGTACGATGAAGCGGCAAAGGGACAGGGCGTGGAGTTTTTCAGTGCCCAGCGTTTGCCGGACGGTAGCCGTACCTTCAAGATGATTCAGCATGAGCCGGAGCTGACCAGCTTTGGTCTGGATTTGTATGAGAGGATTGTGTTGGCAAAACAGGATTAATAGCTCTGTATTTGAAAATGTACAGACTTCCTGCAATTTCCTGTAGAAAACCGATTGACAAGTGATTGTGAATAGTGTATTGTAATCACGAAAGAATTAAATATGATTTCGACTTATTCAGAGTGGTGGAGGTACAGAGGACCTGTGAAGCCACGGCAACCCCTGCAAAGGAAGGTGCCAACCTGAGCAAGAGTAACAACTTGAACAATAAGTGGATTTGACTATCGATTATTAGTAAAAGTCCGTGTGTTCACGGACTTTTTTTAATCCACACCTAGAAGAAAAAGGAGAAAAACATGGAAAGAGAAAAGAGATTATTTACTTCCGAATCTGTAACTGAAGGCCATCCGGACAAAATCTGTGATGCTGTTTCTGATGCGGTGTTAGATGCCTTGATGGCACAGGACCCTTACAGCCGTGTGGCTTGTGAGACTTGTACCAATACCGGTTTCGTACTGGTAATGGGTGAAATCACTACCAATGCAGTGGTAGATATTCCCAGCATCGTACGTCAGACCGTAACCGAAATCGGCTATGACAGCTCCGAAAAGGGCTTTGACGGCAATACCTGTGCAGTTATGGTTTCTTTGGACAAGCAGTCTACCGATATCGCTATGGGTGTAGATAAGGCAAAGGAAGCAAAGGACGGCGAAATGACCGATGCTGAAATCGAAGCTATCGGTGCCGGCGACCAGGGTATGATGTTTGGTTATGCTTCCAACGAAACCGAAGAGTATATGCCTTATCCTATTTCTTTGGCACATAAGTTAACCAAGAAGCTCACCGAGGTTCGTAAGGATGGTACCTTAACCTATTTAAGACCCGACGGAAAGAGCCAGGTTTCCGTAGAATATGATGAAAACGGCAAGCCCTATCGTTTAGAGGCAGTGGTATTGTCTACCCAGCATGACGCGGCAGTAACCCAGGAGCAGATTCATGCAGATATCAAGAAGTATGTATTTGACCCGGTACTTCCTGCAGACATGATTGATGCTAAGACCAAGTTCTTCATCAACCCCACCGGCCGTTTCGTAATCGGCGGTCCTAACGGTGACAGTGGTTTGACCGGTCGTAAGATTATCGTAGATACCTACGGCGGATACGCTCGTCACGGCGGCGGTGCTTTCTCCGGAAAGGACTGCACCAAGGTAGACCGTTCTGCAGCTTATGCAGCACGCTATGTGGCGAAGAACATTGTAGCAGCAGGACTTGCTGAGAAGTGTGAAATCCAGCTTTCCTACGCTATTGGTGTGGCACAGCCTACTTCTGTCATGGTAGATACCTTCGGCACCGGCAAAATCGCTGACGAGAAGCTGGTAAATATTATCCGTGAAAACTTCGACCTGCGACCTGCAGGCATCATCAAGATGCTTGACCTTCGCAGACCTATCTACAAGCAGACTTCCGCTTACGGACATTTCGGCCGTAACGATTTGAACCTGCCTTGGGAAGCACTGGATAAGGTAGAAGATTTAAAGAAATACTTATAAGAGTATATAGAACAAGCCGCCCGAAGGGGCGGCTTGTTTTTGTGAAAGGTTTATTTTGCTGCTCTTTTTCTACTGAGATTAATCCACTTCTCTATGCCGGAAAACTTACCGGAAATAACTGCAATATAATCATGCCAATCCAGAAGATGCAGTACAAAATCATACCAAGGTTAATAATCATAGTTTTAAATCTTGCACCTTTTTCAATGGTAATTTCGCCGGGTTGTAAGGTGAATTTCTTTTTGTTCTTAAAGAATAAAATTACTCCGACGATAGCAATAGCATATAGTGCTAGAGAATATATTGTGAAAATGGTGGGGCCGGCGCCATATTCAGCAAGTAAATCGGCCATAGCGCTTTCATTGGCGATTTCACCACTTAAGGTTAATTCCTGTACCTTGGCAGTGTATTCCATATAACGTGTTTTTTCCAGCATGATGCTGCCTAAGAAGGAACCGATGAAATTGATGATAATGTGTAAAATAATGGGATAAACAATGTTTTTGGTTTTTACGTAAATAAATCCGAAAAAGATACCTAATACAAACGCATAGGCAAACTGGTTCAGGTTGCCGTGGAAAAGGCCGAATGTGATACCGGAAAGTACGATAGACATACCTTCGCCATATTGTGCGGTTCTGCTGATTAATGCTTTACGGAATAATAATTCTTCCATAATGGGTGCGCAAATAACAACGATAAATAAAGTGGTGATAGGATTTATGCTGCTGGTTACAGTCAGCAATACATTTTCGACTTCGCTACCTTTTAGATTACCGATTACGGAAGTGATAAGTGTTCCGATAAGGTTACATACAAGTGTTGCAGCATAAGCAATGAAGAAAGCTGCAATGATATGTCCCAGCTTCATTTTTTTCTGTTCTGTTGCCATGATAACCGGTATTCTCTTAAACATATAGAATATGATGGGAAATGCAATTATGTACATGGGTAGCATACCGAAAATAAAGTTTAGATCCCCATTCTGATTAATGAAAGGAACCCAAGAAGCAATTTTCCCAAAAAGATATTGCACTGCAAAAATAATCAGGGTTCCGACAAATAAGGTTAGTCCTATTTGTGAAAAAGTTTTCTTGTTGTTAATTGTTTCGTTCATGATGTAAAATCCTCCTCATAATAAATGATTATATGTTTTTCATAATGCCACCCAATTCTCTTCCAAAGAAGAAGCCTAGGATAAAGCAGATTAAGAAAAAAGCAGCCAGTAAAATAATATATTTCTTTCTGGGAAGAGGGCCGAATACACGCTTACGGCTGTTTTCCCAAGGAAGCGGTTCCTCGGAGTGAGGACGCTTGTAAACAAGGATATTCCGATTCACGACAGCAATGGGCTTCAGATTGTGCTTGGCGGCCAAGGCGATACTGGTTTCATACCATTTCAGGCTGGCACCCATCCAATCTTTATTCTCTTCGATAAAAGGCGAACCTTCTTCTTTGAGTCTTCTGATTAAGTCGCTCTTAGTATCAAATATATAGTCATAGCGTTGTTCAGTGGCTTCAAAGTAGAGAGCACCGTTTTCGTATCCGGTAAGGGTTAGACCGTTTTTATTTTTCTCCTCCAGATAGGAACGAAGCTTTGGAAGGGTGGAAAAAGAGGGTATAACACTATATTTCTTATATTCTTCCCATTCCGCACGAGTCATGCAGAGTTCACTATACCATCTTCTGCCCTGCTTTAGGGATGCTAATGAACTGAGGTTAGTAATAATGGAATTGAAAAGGTAAATACCTAAGAGGATACATGCTGCTATAAAGCCCAAAGTAGGTTTCTCTTTGTAGTAACAGGCAACCCCCAAAGCGATTAATAGTATGACATACAAAACAGCCAAGATAATATCGGTTTTCCAAAAGCCGGGAATCAAATCGAAACTGTAGTTGCAAAAACGTTCTGCTCTGGCTTTGCGATCCTCATCATCGCTATAGAATTCGTCGGTTTCATCGCCGGCTTTATCCTTTACGAAGTAATAGTTCAGCATTTCGTCATGAGTGGCAACTTCCCAACCAAACTCCTTGGCCATGCTGATGGCATTGCTTCTGGCGGTAAGTTCCGAAATTGCAGGATTGCGAGAGAGTGCGAAACGTTCGATTTCGTATACCTTTTCGCAAGGTTCGATGGCCTTAAAGTCGTATATGATACCCAGAGTCATATTCTGTAACAACCAGCCCTGCGTAGCCATTTCCTCCAGCCAGTCTCTTTCTCTTAATAAGCTTGTAAAAAACTTTATCTTCTTCATCCGTTCATCCCCCCTAAGGTTTTCTCGCCGTTTGCACATTGCTTTCGTAGACGTTCCTGCTCCATGACAAGAAGCTGTTTGCCGTCTTCCGTGATTTGGTAGGTTTTCTTGCCATCCACTTCACTGACCACTGTAATCATCCGGTCCTCCACCAGACGTCCCAGCATGGTATATAGGGTGCCGGTACCCATCTTGATGCGCTCTTCCGTCAGCTCCCGCACAAACTTCATGATGCCGTAGCCGTGGTTTGGCTCCAGCAAAGCCAGCAATGTGTAGAAGATGGTTTCCGTCATGGGACAGTACTTTTTGAGTAACTTATCTTCCATACTTTTCCGGTGTCCTTTCTGTGTTAATTAATATCTCCTGTTATATTATGTCTTTTCTTGATATGTCGAGACTCGACATGTCTTGTATTGACATAATATATCGGGTGGAAGAATTTGTCAAGATGGTTTTTCAAGAAATTTTTGAGTCGTTGTTGGGGGAGAATATGTTGGTTGAATAGAAAAAGACTTCCGAGTTTGGAAGCCTTTCGAAGAAACAATTGTTTATTCCGCAGAATGATATTTACGATAATCTCTGGGGGCACAGCCACGAAATTGGCGGAAGGCCCGGTTAAAGGAGGAGATGCTTTTGAAGCCGGAGGAGAAAGCAATCTCTGTGATGTTCATATCGGAATCGGCCAGAAAAAGCTGGGCACGCTTCACACGCTGGAGTGTGAGATATTCGGTGAAGTTATAACCGGTGGCAGATTTAAATAATCTGGAAAAATAGTAGGAGCTGAAACCGAACTGCTCGGCGATATGATCCAGGGTGATGGACTGTTCGCAATTTTCACTGATATAAGCACAAGCGCGGGTCATCTTACTGAGGGACTGGTGGGAGGTTTCAGCAAGGTCAAAGGCCTGAGAAGACTGATAGTTGCGGATATAAGTGCCCAGAGCAATGAATAATTCATACAGACTTATCAGGATTTCCACATTACTGAAGGCTGTTCCGGAGATTTTTAATTCGGACATATGTTTCAGGTGAGCATGTAATTGCTGGCTTAGCTCAGGATAGTTTTGGGCGGAAATCATATGAATGGAGCGGAAGGCATTTAGTAAAGGCATAAATTCCGGCAGCTCCGAAATCAGATTCCCGGGAAACTGTAGGGCTACTACCTGCTTGTCCGTATTCTGATGGATTTCATGTAACTCACCGGACCAGGCGATGGCGATATCTCCCGGCTGCAAAATGTATTTGGAATTATTAACGGTGACTGTGGGAAATGTGACGATACCGGCATCGTGAGGCAGGGCCATGATTTCTACATACTGATGCCAGTGCAGAGGAAAGCTTTCCGGACAGTCTGTAGCAAGAATAGGGTTCACGGAACTATTAAGATATAGTTTTTCAAATTGTTCATTTTTTGTCATTGCTTTTCACCGTTCTGTGTAATCGTTTTTGTTTTCTGATACTAATTAAACAATACAGGGGAAAAGGGTTTCTGTCAAGCGGGACAGAGGTCCTTTTTATTGTACTAATATGTAAAAATATGTTGGGAGGAGAAATGTGAAAAGGTCAAATGACAAAAAATGAGTAAAAATAGGCAAGGTTTTAGGAGAATATATAGCAAAATATGATTATACTCTAGATAGTAACATAAAAGCTCCCCAACAATGAGAAATGGAGATGTGAGTATGAACAAATTTGAAAAAGTAGCTCATCGTAGAGCAGGAAAAACCTTACGTGTAACAGATCTTTTCGGGAATCCTTTGAAGAATACCAAATTGCAGTTGAAGCAGGTGAAGCATGCGTTTTTGTTTGGTTGTGGTGCATTTGATATTAATTCTTACTTTGAAACCGAAGATGCAGACAAAAAGGCTATGTATCAGGAGAGAATGGACCTTTGGTTTGATTTGTTTAATTACGGAACCTTGCCTTTTTATTGGGGCGGTTATGAACCGGTGGAGGGCGAACCTCGCTGGCAGAGCCGTATGGCAGCAGCAAAGCTTATGAAGGAAAAGGGTGTACAGGTAAAGGGACATCCTCTTTGCTGGCATACTGCATGTGTGGATTGGTTGATGGAATATGACAATGCTACCATTTTGGATAAGCAGTTAAAGCGTATTGAAAGAGATGTGACTCAGTTTAAGGGAACCATCGATATGTGGGATGTAATCAATGAAGTGGTAATTATGCCTGACTATGACAGATATGACAATGCGATTACCCGTATTTGTAAAGAGCACGGCAGAGTAAATCTGATTAAGAAGGTGTTTGAGGAGGCCAAGGCTGCCAACCCGGATTCCACCTTACTTTTAAATGATTTTAACACATCTATTTCTTATGAGATTTTGATTGATGGTGCTTTGCAGGCAGGTGCGCCTATTGATGTAATCGGCATCCAGTCCCATCAGCATCAGGGCTACTGGGGAGATGAAAAGCTGTACCAGGTATTGGACAGATACTCCGGATTTGGCAAGCCTATTCACTTTACGGAGAATACCTTTGTGTCAGGTGATTTGCTGCCGGCGCACATTGTAGACTTAAATGACTGGCAGCCGGATGTTTGGCCTTCTACTCCTGAGGGAGAAGAAAGACAGACTAAGGAATGGGAGAATCTGTACCGTATTCTGTTTGAACATCCTTTGGTAGAAGCTGTGACAGGCTGGGACTTCGCAGACGGCATGTGGCTCAATGCACCCAGCGGTGTGATTTACAAGGATAATACCGTAAAACCTGTTTATAAGAGATTACAGAAGCTGTTCAAGGAAGAATGGTGGACGGATGCAGAAGTATGTACCGATGAAAACGGTATGGTTTATGTAGAAGGCTTTAAGGGTGATTACGTACTTAAAAATGGGGAAAAAGAAGCCTCATTTGATTTAAGAACTTCTGAAGAGGAAGTTCTGACTGTAGTATTGTAGGGGTTACAATATTGCATAGGAGATAGATTGTGAAATGAATCGTAAAAAAATAACAGATATGACCGTGGGAAGCCCGGCCAGGCACATTATTAAGTTTACTTTGCCCCTTTTGCTGGGTAATCTGTTCCAGCAATTATACAACATGGTGGATTCCATCGTAGTTGGTCAGTTTGTGGGTGAGGATGCTTTGGCGGCAGTGGGTGCCTGCGGTTCCACTAACTTTTTGTTCTTTTCTTTAAGCTCAGGCTTGGCCATAGGTATCGGAATCATAGTGGCTCAGTTCTTTGGAGCAGGGGATGAAAAGAATGTTAGGAATACCATTGCCAATTCCATTTACGTATTGTGGGGGGCCGCAATTACAGTAAGTATCATTGGCATCGTATTCTGTCCGGCACTGCTGCGACTCCTTCAAACGCCGGATACTGTCATAGGCAATTCTATCATTTATATGAGGACTACCTGTGCAGGCATTCTTTTCATCGCTACATATAATGGTGTGGCGGCTATTTTGAGAGCATTGGGAGACTCCAAAACGCCACTCTATTTCCTGATTGTATCCAGTATTGTAAATGTGGTGCTGGATTTGGTATTTGTGCTGGTATTTGAATGGGGCGTGTTCGGAGTGGCATTGGCTACTATCATCGCACAGGCCACATCGGCAATCAGCTGTATTATATATGCTTATCATAAGATAGAGTATTTCAGATTGACCAGGGAACAGCTTAAGATGCAACCGCTGATTATAGCGAATTCTTTCAAAATTGGCGTGCCCATTGCCATGCAGAACTCTTTGATTGCAGTATCCTGCATGGTGCTTCAGGGAGTAGTAAATACCTTCGGACCCACCGTCATGGCAGCTTATACGGTCATCGGCCGTATCGAGCAGGTAGTGCAGCAGCCCTATATGTCTTTGGGAAGTGCCTTGACCACATACAGCGGACAGAATATGGGCGCCGGTCAGATCGACCGCGTAAAGAAGGGCTTCCATCAAGGTACGGTGATGGTGTTGATTTTCAGTATGTGTCTGTTGCCCATTGCTTACATTTTTGGTGAGAATATTGTAGGAATATTTGTAAACGACCCGGAGGTCATCGCTATCGGTGCGAAGGCTATCCGTATCAATAGTTTGTGTTATTTCGGACTGGGAATGATTTATGTACCCAGATCTGTGTTGAATGGTTGCGGAGATACCGGTTTTGCTATGATAAACGGTGTCACGGAAGTGGTTTGCCGAGTGGGATTCTCCCTAATTCTGACCAGGATACCTTTCCTTGGTTACTGGGGCATCTGGTTGACCACGGGACTTACCTGGGCACTGACCGGAGTGGTATGTGTCATCCGATATTTCAAAGGAAAATGGAGAACAAAATCCATTGTCAGTCACGCGTAAAAGGGATAAAATATAAAAGAAATCGGCCGGGGAGTGCGAGAGTGCTTTTCGGCCGGTTTCTTTTTAGAGAAGTGTCTAAAAATTCTTTTATCTTTCCCTGTTTTGTGATACACTGTATTTGTGATATTTTCGCAAACAAGAGGAGACAAAACCATGAGCAGAATGAATTTCGGACCCAAACCATTTATCTATCCCATGCCCGTACTGATTGTGGGGACCTATGATGAAAAGGGCGTGCCCAATGCCATGAATGCGGCTTGGGGAGCTATTACGGATATGAATGAAATTACCATCAGTATGTCCCCTCATAAAACCACGGAAAACTTCGCCCATACGGGAGCCTTTACCGTCAGCTTTGCCACAGAGGATACGGTGGTTGCCTGTGATTATGTGGGCGTGGAGTCCGCAAGCAAAGTGCCGGATAAGTTTGCAAAAGCCGGCTTCCATGCGGTGAAAAGTGAATTTGTAAATGCACCTTTGATTGCAGAGCTTCCTATGGCTTTGGAGTGTAAGGTGAAGTGCTATGAGGATGAAATCCTGGTAGGAGAAATCGTCAATGTAAATGCGGAGGAAAGCATTCTTACAGAGGGCAAGGTGGATCCCAAGAAGCTGAAGCCCATTGCCTATGACCCGGTGAATCATACCTATATGAGTCTGGGTGAAGTGGTAGGACATGCCTTTGCGGACGGATTAAAACTGAAGCAGGAATAGCGTTTAAGTTTAGTTTTTGAGAGAATAAGGAGCGGTAGGACCATGGCATTTGCACATTTGCATGTCCATACAGAGTTTTCCCTGTTGGATGGTTCCAATAAAATAAAAGAATATGTGAAACGTGTGAAAGAGCTGGGCATGGACAGTGCAGCCATTACGGACCATGGTGTCATGTACGGTGTCATCGACTTTTACCGGGCAGCCAGGGAGCAGGGCATCAAGCCCATTTTGGGTTGTGAGGTGTATGTGGCGCCCAATTCCCGCTTTGATAAGGAACTGACCGGCGGAGAGGACAGATACTATCATCTGGTGCTTCTGGCAGAGAATAATCAGGGCTATGCGAACCTGATGAAGATTGTCAGTGCCGGTTTTACGGAAGGATATTATTACAGACCACGAGTGGATTTTGAGATTTTAAATCAATACCACGAGGGCATTATTGCACTCTCAGCTTGTCTGGCAGGTGAGGTGCAAAGATATATTACCAAGGGCCTTTTACATGAAGCCAAACAGGCTGCCTTAAAGTATGAGCAGTGCTTCGGTAAGGGCAATTATTTCCTGGAGCTGCAGGACCATGGTATTGCAGAGCAGCAGACCGTGAATATGGAGCTTATGAAGATGAGCCGGGAGTTGCAGATTCCTTTGGTGGCTACCAATGATGTGCATTATACCTATGCTACGGATGCAGAGTCCCATGATATTTTGCTTTGCCTTCAGACCGGTAAGAAGCTGGCGGATGAGGACCGTATGCGTTATGACGGCGGCCAGTATTATGTGAAGAGTGAAGAGGAAATGAAGGGCTTGTTCCCTTACGCCTGGGAAGCAGTGGAGAACACCCAGAGGATTGCGGACCGTTGTAATGTGGAAATCGAGTTCGGCGTTACCAAATTGCCGAAATACGAGGTGCCGGAAGGGTATGATTCCTGGACATATTTGAATAAATTGTGTAAGGACGGTTTGAGTGAACGTTATGGAGATGTGAACCAACCGGCGGCTAATACCGGTCTTACCCTGGCGGAAAGACTGGATTATGAGTTAAATGTTATCAAAAATATGGGCTATGTGGATTATTTCCTGATTGTTTGGGACTTTATCAACTATGCTCGTCAGAATGGTATCCCCGTTGGACCGGGACGTGGTTCCGCAGCCGGAAGTATTGTTTCCTATTGTTTGAAGATTACCAATATCGACCCCATAAGATACAATCTGCTGTTTGAGCGTTTCTTAAATCCGGAACGTGTATCCATGCCCGATATCGATATTGACTTCTGCTTTGAAAGAAGGCAGGAGGTCATCGATTATGTAGGACGTAAGTACGGTGCGGATAAGGTGGTACAGATCGTTACCTTCGGTACCCTGCTTGCTAAGGGTGTCATCCGTGATGTGGGACGTGTTATGGACCTGCCCTATGCCTTTGTAGACTCCATCGCCAAGATGGTGCCCAATGAATTGGGTATTACGCTGGAAAAGGCACTGGAAATGAATCCGGAGATGCGAAAGCTTTACGAGCAGGATGAACAGGTGAAGTACCTGATTGATATGTGTCAGAGGCTGGAGGGCTTGCCCAGACATACTTCCATGCATGCGGCAGGTGTGGTAATCTGTCAGAAATCGGCGGATGAGTTTGTGCCTTTGTCCCGCGGCAGTGACGGTTCCATCGTAACCCAGTTTACCATGACTACCTTGGAGGAACTGGGCCTTTTGAAGATGGATTTCCTGGGCCTTCGTACTTTGACCGTGATTAAGAACGCGGTGGATTTTGTGGAAAAATCTACAGGCAAATTCATAGATGTGGACCATATTGATTATGATGATAAGGATGTGCTGGCATCCATCGGTACCGGCAAGACGGACGGTGTGTTCCAGCTGGAATCTGCGGGTATGAAGAACTTCATGAAGGAGCTGAAGCCCCAGAATCTGGAGGATGTGATTGCGGGTATTTCTCTGTACCGACCGGGCCCCATGGACTTTATCCCTAAGTACATCAAGGGTAAGGACAGCAGCGAGGATATTGTATATCCATGCCCTGAGCTGGAGCCTATTTTGGCACCTACCTACGGCTGTATCGTGTATCAGGAGCAGGTAATGCAGATTGTGCGTGACCTGGGCGGATATACCCTGGGACGAAGCGATTTGGTGCGCCGTGCCATGAGTAAAAAGAAGCAGTCGGTGATGGAGAAGGAGCGTGCCAATTTTGTCTACGGTAATGAGGAGGAAGGCGTGCCCGGCTGTGTGGCTAACGGTATCAATGAGGCTGTGGCAGGACAGATTTATGAGGATATGATGGACTTCGCCAAGTATGCTTTCAACAAATCCCATGCGGCTTGCTATGCGGTGGTGGCTTACCAGACCGCTTATTTGAAATATTATTATCCCGTAGAGTTTATGGCGGCGTTACTGACCTCTGTAATCGATAATGCCAAGAAGGTTTCGGAGTATATTCTGACCTGTCGAAATATGGGTATCGAAATCCTGGCACCGGATATTAATGAAGGCGAGGCCGGATTCTCGGTATCCAATAATTCTATCCGTTATGCGCTGACAGCGATAAAGGGTGTGGGACGTCCTGTGATTGAGGCGATTGCAGAGGAAAGAAGAGTGCGGGGCCGATTCACCAATTTAAAGGACTTCATCACCCGTGTGGCGGATTTGGATGTGAATAAGCGTGCCATTGAAAACTTTATCAAGGCAGGTGCTTTGGATAGTCTGGGCGGTACCAGAAAGCAGTGCATGAGCGTATATGTGCAGATTCTGGACCATATTACCAAGGATAAAAAGAACAATCTGGCAGGACAGCTGAGCTTATTTGATATTGCCTCCGAGGAGGATAAGGATGAGTTTGATATCAAGATGCCGGACGTGGGCGAGTATCCCAAGGAAATGATGCTTTCTTTTGAAAAGGAGGTACTGGGTATTTATGTCAGCGGACATCCATTGGAGGAGTATCAGGAGATTTGGGAGCGGAATATAAGCAACCGGACCACGGACTTTATGCTGGATGAGGAAACCGGTGCGGTGGTGGCAGAGGACCAGAAAACTGCTATTATCGGTGGTATGATTATGGATAAAACCATAAAATATACAAAGAATGATAAGGTCATGGCGTTCTTAAATATTGAAGACCTGGTGGGAACCGTGGAAGTGGTGGTATTCCCCAGGGATTATGAAAAGTATGCACCTCTTCTGGTGGAGGATTCCAAGGTGTTTATCAAGGGAAGAATCTCCGTGGAAGAGGAAAAGGACGGCAAGCTGATTTGTGAGCAGATTGTGGCCTTTGAAGAGGCTTTGAAAGGCGGTCCCCTGTTTGAGAATCGTTACGGAAGATCCGGGAATACTAACAGAGGCGCCGGTAACAGTTGGCAGGGACGAAATCCTTACGCACAGCAGGGTGGCGGTGTGGTTTCGGCAAGTCAGCAGACAGCACCGCAGAAGATTACCAAGTTGCCGGATGGTGTCTGGGTACAGTTTGCTACCATGGCAGCCTTTGAAGCTGTAGAGAAGACTTTATATGAAGTTACGGCAGAATCAGAGGGAGAGGATTCTTTGGTGGTATTTATCAAGGAGACCAAGGCAATCAAGGTATTGCCTCCCAACCGTAATGTATGTGCCGACTCAGAGCTGAAAGCCCGGCTGGAAGCGGTGTTTGGTGCGGAAAATGTGAAGTTTCGTCTAAAACCTATTGAAAACAACTAAAAAATGAATTACAATAAACTGTCAGAAGTCATAGATACTTTTGATTTTGGCAGTACCACAGGCATTTCGGGTGGTATGCAAGGAGGATATTGTGGAAAAAGAAATTAAAACAATCGGCGTTTTAACTAGTGGCGGTGATGCACCGGGCATGAATGCAGCCATTCGTGGAGTGGTTCGTACGGCATTGGCTAAGGGAATAAAGGTAAAAGGTATCAAGAAGGGTTATCAGGGTCTGCTCAATGAGGAAATCATTGATATGGAGCGTAAGAGCGTATCCGATATCATTCAGCGTGGCGGTACCATCTTAGGTACGGCACGTTGTTCAGAGTTTATGACTCTGGAAGGCCAGCAGCAGGGTGCTGAGGTTTGTAGAAAGCACGGTATCGACGGAATGGTAGTCATCGGCGGTGACGGTTCCTACAGAGGAGCCCAGAAGCTTGCCAGATTGGGCATCAATACCGTAGGCGTACCGGGTACCATTGATTTGGATATTGCCTGCTCTGAGTATACCATTGGTTTTGATACTGCGGTAAATACGGCCATGAACGCTATCGATAAGGTAAAGGATACTTCTTCTTCCCATGAAAGATGTAGCGTCATCGAGGTAATGGGTAGAAATGCCGGCTATATTGCATTGTGGTGCGGTGTGGCAAACGGTGCGGAGGATATTCTGATTCCTGAAAAGTATGACTATAATGAACAGACGATTATCAACAATATTATTGAGAATCGTAAGCGTGGTAAGACCCATCATATTATTATCAATGCGGAGGGTATCGGACATTCTACTTCCATGGCGAGAAGAATTGAAGCAGCTACCGGTATTGAGACCCGTGCTACTATTTTAGGATATATGCAGCGTGGTGGTAGTCCTACTTGTAAGGACCGCTACTATGCGTCCATGATGGGTGCCTACGCAGTGGATATTTTGCTTCAGGGCAAATCCAACCGTGTGGTAGCATTCCAAAAGGGCGAGTTCGTGGATTATGATATTGAAGAAGCATTGAATATGCATAAGGATATTGACGAGTACCAGTACAATACGGCTCGTATACTGTAATGAATGGATCAGGCTGTTATGCACCTTAGGTTGGGAGTATAGCAGCCTTCTTTTTCTAATAGGAATCTGCGCTACATGCAGAAGGTATGGAGGATTCAAATGATTACTAGTGT
Organism: Lachnospiraceae bacterium; assembly: GCA_017520425.1. Taxonomy (GTDB): domain Bacteria; phylum Bacillota; class Clostridia; order Lachnospirales; family Lachnospiraceae; genus Acetatifactor. The sequence continues at coordinate 61,616 of JAFXFO010000001.1, forward strand.
GGCAAATCAAAAGGTGAAGCAGGTGGTGGCCTGGCAGACCAAGGCTAAGGAGCGAAGAAAGGACAATGTTTTCCCGGTGGAAGGCTTGAAGATGTTTGAAGAAGCACCGGAAAAGTGGATACGGGAAGTTTATATAGAAGAAACTCTTTTGGAGAAGCTGGATAAAGAAGGTGCGGCTTATCAGAAATTGGAAAGGGTTGGTTTCGAGGTAGTATCTTCGGAGGTTTTCAAAAGAATGTCTGATACACAGACTCCGCAGGGGATTTTGGCAATTGTAGAACAACCTGTGTATTCTTTTGAAGAGCTATTGAAAATAGAGAATCCTTTGTTTGTAATCCTGGAGGATTTGCAGGACCCCGGTAATCTGGGCACCATTGTCCGTACGGGAGAGGGGGCCGGCGTATCTGCGGTATTTATGACCAAGAATACGGTGGATATCTACAATCCCAAGACCATTCGTGCTACCATGGGTTCTATCTACAGAGTACCTTTTGCAATTGTAGAAGATGTAGAAGAGGCTATTGCAAGCTTACATATGGCCGGAGTGAAGACCTATGCGGCCCATTTGGCAGGGAAGGACTATTATGACTGCTTTTCTTTTAAAGATGGTACTGCATTTTTGATCGGTAATGAGGGGAACGGACTGAAGAAGGAGACTGCTGATGCAGCGTCGGCTTATTTGAAGATTCCTATGGAGGGCCGGGTGGAGTCCCTGAATGCAGCTATAGCAACGTCGCTTTTGATGTATGAGGCGCATAGGCAGAGGAAGTAATTTATCCTTTTGAAAATTGCAAATATAGGGAGGGACTTATGCGTAAATTATCGGAACTGACAGACTGGGACAGACTGCTAAAGAGGATACTTTGGACTCAGTTAGGCGATATTAAGGGTAAGAAAATACTGGACTTTGGCAGTGGAGAAGGGATTACTGCAAACCGGTTTGCCAAGGACAATGAAGTGGTAGCAGTGGAACCTTGGGAGGAAATGCTACAGAATAGATGGCAGGATTATGAGTACCTACAGATACAGGGAGATGTTTCGGCAATTGCCGAAATGGAGGATGATTCCTTTGATATGGTATTTTGCCACAATGTCTTGGAATATATAGATGATAAGGCGCAGGTGATAAAGGAGCTTTGTCGTGTTTTAAGGCCCGGCGGAAAGCTTTCCTTAGTGAAGCATAACCGCGCCGGAAGAGTCATGCAGATGGCAGTGCTTCTGGATGACTTTGATAAGGCACATGACTTGCTGGACGGTAAGGATAGCGCAGCTTCTAAGTTTGGGTCGATTCGTTATTATGAGGATGCATCAGTTACTGATTGGGCACCGTCGCTTAAGTTGGTGGAGAGTTTCGGTATCCGTACCTTTTGGGATTTACAGCAGAAGCAGGAAAAGCATGGTTTGGATGAATGGCAGGATAAAATGGTGGCGTTGGAGATGAGGGTATCTCAGATAGAAGAGTTTCGTGCCGTTGCCTTCTTCCATCATTTGGTGTTTGTGAAAGAGTGATTTTATGAAAAAAAGAATCAGGATATGGATATATTGCGTAAGTATCGGTGTGTTGTTGAGTGCCTGCGGAACTAAGGAGTCAGATAATGAGTTGAAAAAGGATAATTATGTAAAGGTAGAACCTCAACCTGTGGATGAATCAGAGCTTGAACCATTACAAGGAGAAACAGAATTCCAAGAAGATTCATCACAGGTTAATACAGAATCTGTAGCAACGCAGGCACCCTATGAATATTTCAATACACAGGGTATGACATTGGAAAGTCGTATCCATGTACCCGAAGGATACGAGCGGACTTCGACGGAAGCAGGCAGCCTCACAAAATTCTTAAGAACCTATCCGCTAAAAGTGCATGATAGTGCGGTGCTTTTGTATGATGGTAGCGAAAAGTGGAATCAGGACGCCCATGTGGCAGTGTTTCAGCTACCTATAGAAGAAAGGGACCTGCAACAGTGTGCGGATTCCGTGATGCGTGTGTACGCAGAGTATTATTTTCAAACAGAGCAATATGAGAAGATACGTTTCCATTTTACCAACGGCTTTTTAGCAGAGTACGGCAAATGGAGGGATGGGTATCGTATCTCCGTGGAAGGGAATAACGTAAGCTGGGTGAAGTCTGCAAGCTATGATGATTCTTACGAAACCTTCGTGAAGTTTATGCGCATGGTATTTACCTATGCAGGAACCTTGTCCATGGAGCAGGAGTCGACGCAGATTTCTGTGAAAGAAGCCCGAGTGGGTGATGTAATCTTAAAGGGCGGCAGTCCCGGCCATGTAGTAATGATTGTGGATATGTGCGAAAACGAGCAGGGAGAAAAGGCATTTTTACTGGCCCAGGGTTATATGCCGGCCCAGGAGTTTCATGTGCTGAAGAATCCTTTGCATGAGGAGAGTCCTTGGTATTATGAAGCAGAACTGACCGAGAGCATCCGGACACCGGAGTATGGTTTCGGGGAAGGGTGCTTGAAGAGACTTTCTTATTAAACGGAGAGGTATGTAATATGGAGAATGTAAGAGAAGAAATTGCAGAAATCATTGGAATTCAATTACCTTTGGTGGAGGAACATGTTGACTATAAGGTATTGGAAACCGTAGAAGAGGACGGCTACACCAGACAATTGATAGAGTATGCTTCCGGTGAGGATAAGGTAAGTGCCTATTTGTTACTGCCTAAGAATTTAGGAAACAATCCGGCCATTTTAATCAATCATCAGCACAACAGAGAGCATCATTTAGGGAAAAGTGAGGTTTGTGGTCTGGCCGGGAATCCCTTGCAGGCTTTCGGACCGGAGCTTGTGAAAAAAGGTTTTGTGGTGCTGGCACCGGATTCCATCTGCTTTGAATCCAGAAGAAAGGATACCAGTGTAGAAGGCTTTGACTTCTGGCAACATTTACATGAAATGACCTATCGTATATTGCGCGGTGAATGGCTCATGAAGAAGGTACTGGAGGATGCCATGAAGGGTATCAGTTTGCTGGCAGGCCTTCCGTATGTGGACCGGAAGCGTATCGGCACGCTGGGGCATTCTTACGGTGGGAATACGGTATTGTTTCTGACAGCCATGGATGAAAGAATATCCTTTGCCTGTGCCAGTGGAAATGCCTGCACCTATGAGCATCGTATGAAGAACGGTACGGGTATCGAATTATCCAGTGTTATCCCCGGTTTTCACGGAAAATATGATATAGATGATTTGGTAAAATGTATCGCACCAAGAAAACTGCTTTTGGTTTCTTCAGAGGAGGATAAGTACTCCGCAGACGCACCCTACATCGTGGAAAAAGCAGGAGTGAAATATGCGCAGTTAGGTGCTTCTCAGAACTTATACCACAAGAGATATCCGGGGGCACATGCCCTGACCGAGGAACGGTTTTGGGATATTTTGGAATGGGTGGAAAATCAGGCGTAAGGAGCATTTGAAAGGATAAGATGGCACGATATTATTGTAGTGGATTTGATGTAGCAAATGCCTTTGGGCATGGACTGGGAGAACTGTTTCGGCAGGAACTGAAGAGTAACGGAAGTGTTGTATTTATCCCCGGCGGTGTGGAACGGGTAGAAAAAGCGAAGAATAAGACAGTCCCTGTTTTTTTAGAGCATTTGAAAAATGTGGGTATAGAGTTTGAAAAGAGCATATTGATGACACCTGAGCTTACAAAAGAACAAGCAAGGGAAGCTGTTAAGCATGCAGATATGCTTATGCTTTTGGGCGGAAATCCCTTTCAGCTAAAAGACTTTTGCGCGGAACTGGATCTGATAAAGGAACTCCGTGAGTATAAGGGGCTCATGGTAGGTCTTAGTGCCGGAGCCATGTTCATGTCAAAATACATCATTGTTACGCCCTGTAGTGAGGAATATCCTGACTTTCAGGTGGAGGAAGGTCTGAATCTGGATGGTATATCCATTTATCCCCACAACAATACGGAGGAAGAGGAATACCCTGAAAAATTGGTGTCTGGGGATGAAATCTATGTAAGAAATGATTTGCTGAAAGTGGCGGCAGAATACGGTGAGTTTTATTTGATACAGGACCATATGCGGGAAAGCGGAGAAACAGATGTGAGTCTGATAAAGGTAACCAACGGACATGCGGAGTATTACACGGAAAACCAAGGAAAAATATGGAAGGCCACGGGAAATGGAGTAGAGAAGTTGGTATAATCAGACGAATTCAAGGAGGTAGGTCTTATGGCTTCCAATATGATACATTATGTGATTTCAAGGAGAGTAGCAGATCAGGTAGGGATAGAAGATTTAGAAAGGTTTCTTTTAGGAGCAGTGGTGGCACCGGATGCATCATCCCATTCGGATGGATCCTATGATAAGGCCCATTTTCAGGGCTGGTTACAGGACCGAACCATGAAAGGGATTGATTTTAACCGATTTGCGGACAAGTATGGTGACGGGTTTGAAGCGGATGACTTCTATTTGGGCTATTGGTGTCATTTGATGGAGGATGCCATATGGTTTCATGATGTGGTGGATAAGTATGTCCGTATCTATACCGGTGAAGTGAAGAAGGCATATTACCAAAAGGGATATAAAGACTATGAGAGGCTGAATTATCTGCTTTTGAAAGAGTATGGCTTACAGAGTCTTACATTTCTAAGTAGAAAGGTTCCGGTAGAGGAAGTGCGACAGGATTTGGTTGAAGCAATGATAGAGTCGGTAAAGAGCTATTTTGCGGTTACATCTTGTAAGAAGGAGGAACTGGAGCTTTATACCTGGGAAGTGATAACCGCTTATATCGATAAGTGTGTGCAGGTTTGTGCAGAAGAGATAGAAAAGTGGAAAATGGGGAAAGAAAACAGGCCGGCAAAGCAGTATTATGTGAAGGCTTAGTTGAACGTGAAAGAGGAGAAAATACCATGATACGAGAAGCAAAAAAGGAAGATTTACAGGCTCTTTTAGAGCTGTATTTATATTTACATGAGAAAGAAGTACCACAGGACAGTGAGCATTTACAAAGGACCTGGGAGCAGATTATCACCGACCCGGCCCACCATTTAATCGTATGTGAGGTGGAGGAGAAAATCGTGGCTTCCTGTGTTTGTGTCATCATCCCCAATCTGACCAGAAATGTCAGACCTTATGCCTTTGTGGAAAATGTAGTAACCCATGAGGACTATCGGGGCAAAGGCTATGCCACGGATTGTCTTAACTACGCTAAGAAAATTGCAGAAGAAAACAACTGCTATAAGATGATGCTGCTGACCGGTTCCAAGGAGGAAAAGACACTGAATTTCTATAAGAATGCCGGGTATAATAGTGCGGATAAGACGGCGTTTATACAGTGGATTGAATAGCAAATAAATAGTATTTGGAGGAAAAAAGATGGTTAGCCCACAGGGAGAAAAAAGAATCTCTAAGATTGATACTTACCTAAACTGTGCGGAGGTGTTTGCTTACAGAAGCACCTGTCTGAAACGCAAATACGGTGCAGTGATTGTGAAGGATGATGTGGTCATATCTACCGGATATAATGGTGCGCCAAGGGGATTTGAGAACTGTTGCGACATCGGGAAATGTCCCAGGATAGAGAAGGATCTGCATCAGGGGGAAGGATATGGAATGTGTCGTGCCATTCATGCAGAGGCCAATGCTTTATTAAACTGTTCCAGGCAGCAGACCATGGGTGCTGATTTGTATCTGACAGGCATCAATCCTAAGGACAACTCCATCCATTGTGCCAAGCCCTGCCCGTTGTGTGCCAGAAGTATCATTCAGGCAGGCATCAACAATGTGTACCTCCGCGTAGGCGAGGGTGCGGACAATTACGAAGTGGTAGCAGCCAAGGATTTGAAATGGGTGCAGGAAGCAGGGGAAGTATAGAAAGATGACAGTGGTAAAGTTTTACGAAGAAATAGATGATTCTTTGCTGAAGTTTGCAGTGATTATTGCCAAATATCAGGGGAAATGGGTCTTTTGTAAGCATAAAGAACGTGATACCTTAGAGGTGCCCGGCGGACATCGGGAGCCGGGGGAAACCATTGAAGAAACCGCAAGGCGGGAACTGTACGAAGAAACAGGAGCTATTCGGTATACTATAGAGCCCATAGGAATTTATTCCATGACTTCACCCCATGACTTTGAGGGTGTGGAGACTTTCGGGAAATTGTTTTTTGCCCGGGTGGAGGAGCTGGAACCTGAGCTACATAGTGAAATGGAAAAGGTTGTAATAATGGATGAATTGCCCACAAATTGGAGGTATCCGGATGTTTATCCGTTGCTACTGGAGTTTGGGGAGAAGAGGATGAAGGACATAGTTATGAGGAGCCGGAAATGAACCATCAAGGAACAAAAGCATTACAAACAGAGCGGCTGGCATTACGTCGCTTTCGACTGGAAGATGCAGAAGCATTTTATCAGAATGTAACATCCGACAGTAAAGTGAATACATTTTTGACTTGGTCTCTTCATAAGAGTGTGGAGGAAACTAGAGAATTGTTAACCGGCTGGGTGGAGCGTTATGAAAACCCGGAACGTTATTGCTGGGCAATCGTCCTAAAAGAGAATGATCAACTAATCGGTACCATAGCAGCACCCACTATCAAAAATCGTACAGAGACGGCAGAGGTGACCTATTGTATCGGCAGCGCATGGTGGGGACTTGGGATTGTGACGGAAGCCTTGAAGGAGGTTATTACTTATCTGTTTGAAGTAGTACAGGTCAATCGAATTGAGGCCGGGTACGATGTAAATAATCCGGCATCCGGCAGAGTCCTTGAAAAAGTTGGAATGCAAAAGGAAGGTGTCCTTCGGAAAGCCGGAAGGAATAACCAAGGACTGTTTGATTTGGCGTTTTGTGCCATATTAAGGGGCGATTCCATATAAAAAACAAGATTTTTTTGATTGGAAGATGAGGAACTATAATATGAAAAATGCTGAAGTATCTATACCAAAATAATTCTCAAAATAGTATCCGTTTTAGTCCTGAAAACAGTGGATTATAGCTGAATTTGGCAATGAGAAGTATCTATATGAAAGAAATTGGTTATTTCGTATCCATATTATGATAAAATGTGGTACTATATATCAGAAAATGAACAAAAAGGTACTTTGACGCCCAAACAGCCATAATGGTAAGAGGAGGAGAAATAGATGACCATCAATGAATATCAGAAATTAGCTATGACTACATTAAATCCGGACTTAAATAAAAAGGATGTGCTTATCAATGGTGTCATGGGCTTGTGCGGTGAGTCAGGGGAATGCATCGATATCGTAAAAAGGCATTTGGCCCAGGGACATGAACTGGATAGGGATAATTTGATAAAGGAATTGGGAGATGTCGCCTGGTATCTGGCTGAAACAGCTTTTGCACTGGATGTGGAGCTGGAGGAAGTGTTCATCCGCAACATAGAGAAGCTGAAAAAACGCTATCCGGAAGGTTTTAGCAGGTCGAAATCCATCAATAGACAAGAATAGGAGGCGACCATGTACCTATACCATTGTTTTGAAAAATCCATAGGTCCCTTCCGCAATCTGTCCGACCTATCCGTGGAGGAAGCGAAAGAGGTTGTGAGGAGGGTGAAGGAAGAGCGGCCCGGCACCCAATGTGCAAGCCGGCATGACAAATATGTGGAGTACAGACGCAACTGTGAAAATATTTTACGGACTGAATTCGCAAAAAAGGGTGGAAAAATGGACCGATTTGTGCCACATTATATGACAGTGGAGTTAAGTCCGTGGATGACTACCTGGTTTGAGGATGGTGACTACCTGAAGATTCCCGTTGAGGAGTTTGATTTGTCCACATTATCCTTTACCTATGGGGATTCCATGCCGAATTGGGGCGTAAAGGATGACAAGGAGTATCGGGGCAAGCTTTATACTTACGAGGAAATCCTGAAGGTCATAGAGAAATACGGATTGCCCCAGGACTGGAATGATGACGGCAAATACGGACCGGAGCGTTATATCGAGGTCCAGGTTTGGAGTGACGAAACCGTGAAAAAATATATGAATTATGGAGGAGAGAAAATATGAAATTAGGTTTTATCGGACTGGGCAATATGGCAAGTGCCATGATTGGCGGTATGTTAAAGAAAGGATTGGTAAACAGTCAGGATATCATCGGTTCGGATGTGAGTGAAGCAGGACGTGCCAAGGCAGCGGAGCAATTTGGCATCGAAGCCTGTGCAGACAATAAAAAAGTAGCAGCAGGGGCTGATGTACTGTTCTTTGCAGTGAAGCCTATTTTCCTGCCGGAAGTACTGGCAGAAATTGCCGATTCCGTAAAGGAAAATACGGTTATGGTAAGTATCGTAGCCGGCAAGAGTATTGACTTTATTCAGCAGGGAATGGGTGGTAAATCTAGGAAAATTGTCCGCTGTATGCCCAATACACCTGCCCTGGTAGGGGAAGGATGCACCGGTGTTTGTGCCAGTGAAAGTGTAACAAAAGAAGAATTGTCTCAGGTGCTGAATCTGCTTCAAAGCTTTGGTGTGGCACAGGAAGTGCCGGAGCGTTTGATGGATGCAGTAGTGGCTGTCAGCGGTAGCTCACCGGCTTATGTATTCCTGTTTATTGAGGCCATGGCAGACGCGGCAGTAGCGGCGGGAATGCCCAGAAATCAGGCCTATACCTTTGCCGCACAGGCAGTACTTGGCAGTGCCAAAATGGTATTGGAAACAGGCAAGCATCCCGGAGAATTAAAGGACATGGTATGCTCTCCCGGAGGTACTACCATCGATGCCGTAAAGGTGTTGGAGCAGAAAGGATTTCGTGCTGCAGTGATGGATGCCATGGAGGCATGTGTCGAAAAGTCAAAGAATTTGTAAAGATTTCTGAATATTTTTTCTTTGTTGACAAAGTAAAATCTATTTGCTATTATGTGCCTCGGTAACAAATTTAACAATGTTGTAATAAATTCCGCCAAATATTGTTAAAATATTAAGGAGTAAAATTACAATAAAGAGCTATTTGTTTGGAGGTAAAAAATGGCAAGAAGCAGAAGGCTGCTTGTCACTGTGATGGGACTGATTGTTTCTTTATGTCTCACTAGTGTGATGGGCATGACCGTGGAAGCTGGCAGCAATCGTAATTACCTGGATTCATTAAACGGCGGTGTGGCGGCCCTGCTGAGTATGGAAAATGACAACGCAGCAGAACTGATTAATACCACAATGGAAGAAATAAGTCAGAAGGCATCAGAACAAATCGATGTCTCCACATTGGTGATGGCCAATGTAAGAAATGCTCTGAATGTCAGAGCAGAAGCCAGCGGAAATTCAAAAAAAGTAGGAAAGTTGTATAAGGATTGCGGAGGTCAAATCCTGGAACAAAAGGATGGATGGACCAAATTACAATCCGGCAACCTGATTGGTTGGGCAAAGGATGAATACCTGTTATTCGGCGAAGAGGCAAAGGCCCTTGCTGAGAGCGTGGGAAGAACCATTGCGGTGACCAATGCAGATGCACTCAATATTCGTAAAGAAGCTCATGAAGAGGCAGAGGTACTCAGCGTAGTATCCAAGGGAGAGATCTTCGATGTGACTTTGGTAGAGGAAAACGGATGGGTGCGTATTGAGTATGAAGGACAGGATGCCTTTGTACTGAGTGAGTTTGTGGACTTGGAATTCAAGCTTGATTATGGCGAAACCAATGAAGAAATCAAAGCTCGTAAGGACGCAGACCGTGAAGCAAAGAGATATGTAAATTATGGTGAATATACAACAGATGAGGAGACTCTGATGCTCCTGGCAGCGCTGATTCACTGCGAAGCAGGCGGTGAACCTTATGAAGGTCAGGTGGCAGTTGGTGCGGTGGTAATGAACCGAGTAAGAAGCAAGGCATACCCCGATACCATTCGCGGAGTTATCTATGCATCCGGTCAGTTCTCCCCCGCTATGAGCGGCAAGGTAGACCGTGTATTGGCATCCGGTAAGATTTATCCCAGCTGTATCCAGGCAGCAGAGGAAGCTTTATCCGGTGTATCCAATGTAGGCGATTTGACCCACTTTAGAAGAAATGACGGACGTGATGGTTTGGTAATCGGAAACCATGTGTTCCACTAGAAAAGTTAACGTAAAACAGAAGCAGGTCCCGCTGCACGACGCGGGCACTATATATCCTATTCGGACCCGCTCTCGCTTGTGAAAGGCGTAGCGGTTCTAAGCTCGAAAAGACCTCGCTAAGAACCGACGTCTTTCAGGGTTACCTCATTAGGATATATAGTGCCGCATCGTGTAGCGGGACTTTTTTTCTAGCGCTAACTTCCCCAAACTTGACACCTCCCCTCCATTAAAATATAATCGAAACATAGGGGGGTGAATTATGAGCATAAGATTAAATCAAATAATAACCTATGAAAAACGCTTGATGGCAGACCGTAAGCAGCTGTTGGAACTGATGGAAGAATGTAACCTGAATGAGAAACAGGAATCAGAGCTTCTGACCCATAAGCTGGAAAGTTTCCAGAAGGAATTGCAATATCTGGAACGTCAGACCTATCTGTTGAAACAGGAAATTGCTGCACAGGAAGCTTTGTCTGAACAGGATAAAGAGGCAGAAGTCACGGAACCTAAGATTCAGGAGGTCAAGCCGCAGATTGTGGCAGAACCTAAGACAGAAACCGCACAGGAATCCAAGGCGGCAGAAAAAGAACCTATGAAGGAAACCACTGCTGACAAGACATGGAAGCCAAATACTTCCGCGTATACAGATCCGGAACCGACTTCTACTTTCAGCAAAAAGGACTTGGAGAAAACCATCGGAAAATCCCTTATGGGTATTTTCGCATCGGTGCTGATTTTCATCAGTTTGATTTTATTTGCCACTCTGTTGTTGCCTTACTTCAACGACACAGCCAAGATGATTACTACCTATGTGGTGAGCTTTGTATTCTTAGGTATTGGTGTCTGGAAGATGAAAAAAGATCCGGACAACAAATTTTTCATCGCCCTCACCGGCTGTGGTATGGGGGCACTATACATATCCCTGCTTTTGAGCAATATGTATTTTAAGGTATTGGGAGATATCCCGCTTTATGTACTGATTGCCGCCTGGGGAATCGGAATTGGTGTATTTGCCAAGAATCGCAGCAAGGTATTTCAGGTCATCGCAGAGCTGGGTATCCTCATATCCATGATGTTTGGCTGTGCACTTTGTTTGGATACAGACGACGGGGAAAAATTCTTGGTGTTGACCATTTACTATATGATTTCTTCCGGTGTACTTTATTTTCTGCATTATGAGAAGGAGTTTAACTATAATCTGTTGCATCACATCTGCAACACCATAAGTGTTGTGGCTTTAATGCTGGCCGGCATTGAATTTGAATGTGAAGCATTAATTCTTATCATCGTATTATTAAGCTTTGCCGGTGCCCTGACTCACAAGCAGGAGGAGGACGGTGCAGGCTTTGGTGTCATGGCATTTGTCTATTTGCTGATAGCCTCCTATCTGGTAGAGAGTATCTGTGCCAATGATAATATTTGCGGCGCTGTTTATTACTTTGCGGGTATTTTGCTTCTTGCCTTATTGGAGTGGCGCAAAATGGAGCGCAAAGAAGGCAAATATATGGTCCAATGTGTGGTGACCGGTTTGATGATTATCGGATTGGCCATCTGGTATGATGTATACAGCTACGGTGGCATTCCCATGCTGGTATTGCCCCTTATGGCAGCAGGCTTTTTCTTAAAGAATCCGATCTGGCAGTTGGGAAGCCTGGTAAGTATGTTCATTTATCTGTTTGCGGGAGAACCCATTGGTGAGGTGGGACATTTCCTGCTATTGCTTTTGGCGTCGGCAGCAGGCTTCGTTGTTTTGTATTGGAAGAAAGAACAGTACAGCACCTGGTTTAAATGCGGACTGTATATTTTGACATTGCTTGTTTTCTGTACCGCTTTCCCGGCCCTGATTGATTTTCTGGCGGCCGATTATGTGCCGGAATTGTTCTGGGCATTTGTGGTATTGGTACCGTTCAATATTGTGATGATGAAAAGCATATTTGCCACCAATCCTCTTACCAAAGAAGTGGACTGTATGTCACTATATAACTTTGTAAATGCCGTGCTGATGATAATCGGTTTGATAGCTATTGGTGAAAAAGAGGATGGTGCATACCATTTCTTCTTTATCATATTTACTTTGGCAGCATTCTTAATCAACAGCAAAAATCTGTTGGAAAAGAGAGACAATATGGCAGCCGGTGTTTATGTGGGTATCAAGTTTACGGTATTTTTGTTGGTTGTACTGAATTCCTTTGATTCTGCAAATTTTGTAATGAGTATTGCCTGTCTTTTATTAGCCATAGCAAGTATTATTATCGGCTTTGCAGGGGATTATAAATCCATCAGAATCTATGGATTGGTGCTTTCCATGATTAGTATTTTTAAGCTGATTATGATAGATATCAGCTATGCCAATACATTAGGACATGCGCTGAGCTTCTTTGTCTCCGGTGTACTGTGCTTTGTAATCAGTCTGATTTACAACCTAATCGATAAGAAAATGCAGGAACGTGCATAAAACTGCACGTTAGCAAGACGTAAAGTGGCAAGAATCACCATTGCGGTTTTGGGGTGGTTGTAGTATAGTTAGGTTAAGTATAGATGGGATTTAAAAAGAAGGAGGGAAGCATATGTCATTGTGGGCATGGTTAGCATTAATTGTTTTCTTTGTAATTGCGGAAGCATGTACCGTAGTACTGGTCAGCATCTGGTTTGCCTGCGGTTCCTTTGTGGGTTTGATACTCGCAGCACTGCATGCACCATGGTGGTTACAGATAATCGGTGCCTTGATCGTATCAGGTGTGTTAATTTACTTCACCAGACCTATTGCCATGAAACACTTTAACAGAAACAGAGTAAAGACTAATGTAAGTACTCTGGCAGGAAGTCAGGCGATTGTCACCGAAGAGATTGACAATCTGAGAGCCACCGGTCAGGTGATTGTGAACGGTCAGGAATGGAGTGCCAGAAATATGGCGGAGGGCGAAGTGATTCCTGAGGGAGCAATTGTTACTATTGAAAAGGTAAAAGGCGTTACCTTACAGGTGAAGTTTACAGCGCCTGCGAAATAAAAGAGAAATTAAATTGGAGGAAAAGAAATGGGAACAACAATTATTATTGGCTTATTGATTCTGTTGGTAGTGATTTTAGCATCTTGTATTAAAATCGTACCTCAGGCACAGAACTATGTAGTGGAGCGTTTGGGCGCTTATCAGGATACTTGGGATACCGGTTTGCATATGAAGCTGCCTTTGATTGATAAGGTGGCAAGAAGAGTAAACATGAAGGAACAGGTAGCGGATTTCCCGCCTCAGCCCGTTATTACCAAGGATAATGTAACCATGAGAATTGACACTGTTGTGTTCTATCAGATTACCGATCCTAAGCTTTTCACCTATGGTGTGGAAAATCCTATGATGGCGATTGAAAACTTAACAGCTACTACTCTTCGTAATATCATCGGTGATTTGGAATTAGACCAGACTCTGACTTCCAGAGAGACCATCAATACCCAGATGCGTTCCGCACTGGATATTGCAACCGACCCTTGGGGTATCAAGGTAAACCGTGTAGAGCTTAAGAACATCATTCCTCCTGCAGAAATCCAGAATGCAATGGAGAAGCAGATGAAGGCAGAGCGTGAAAGACGTGAAGCAGTAACCCGTGCAGAAGGTGAAAAGAAGGCAAATATCCTTCAGGCAGAAGGTGAGAAGGAATCTGCAATCTTACGTGCACAGGCTGAAAAGGAATCTGCAATCTTACGTGCAGAAGCGCAGAAGGAAAAGATGATCCGTGAGGCAGAAGGTGAAGCGGAAGCAATTCTTAAGGTGCAGCAGGCTAACGCTGATGGTATCAAGATGTTAAAAGAAGCAGGTGCTGACGAAGCAGTTCTTAAGATTAAGAGCCTGGAAGCATTTGAAAAGGTAGCAGACGGTAAGGCTACTACTATCCTGATTCCTTCCGAATTGTCAGGTATTGCAAGTCTGGCGACTACTTTTAAGGAAGCAAGCAAGGAAAACTAAAAATAGACTACGGAGGGCGCAAATGAGCGCCCTCTTTTTGTGCTTGAAAATTTCCTGTTTTTGTAATATAGTTGAAGTATCTTTTTTTTAATGACTGGAAATTGTGCGAGTACACGCTAATTTTTTATTTTTGAACCCAAGGAGGAATCATGATGAACTTAAAGGGACGCGATTTTTTGAAATTGTTGGATTTTACCACTGAGGAGATTACTTATCTGGTGGATTTGGCAGCAGAGTTGAAGGAGAAGAAGCAGAAGGGTATTTTAGTGGATGGCCTTCGCGGAAAGAATGTTGCCCTGATTTTTGAAAAGACCAGTACCCGTACCAGATGTTCCTTCGAGGTGGCAGCACATGATTTGGGTATGGGAACCACATATCTGGATCCTTCCAGCTCCCAGATCGGCAAGAAGGAAAGTATTGCAGATACTGCGAGAGTACTTGCAGGTATGTTTGACGGTATTGAATACAGAGGCTATGGTCAGGAAATCGTGGAAGAACTGGCGAAGTTCTCCAAGGTGCCTGTTTGGAATGGTTTGACCAATGAATTCCACCCTACACAGATGTTGGCAGATTTGCTCACCATCAGAGAGCATTTCGGCAAGGTGGAAGGTATTAAATTAACATATATGGGCGATGCCCGTTACAATATGGGTAATTCCTGGATGGTTACCTGCGCAAAGATGGGTATGCATTTTACAGCATGTACCACACCTAAGTACTTCCCCGACCCTGCATTGGTAGAGGAGTGCCAGAAAATCGCAGCTACCACAGGTGCTACCATTACCTTAACCGATAGCGTGGAAGAAGGTACCAAGGGTGCTGATGTCATCTACACCGATGTATGGGTATCCATGGGTGAGCCGGACGAGGTATGGGCAGAAAGAATCGAGGAGCTGTCTCCTTATCAGGTAAACAAAGCAGTTATGGACAATGCCGGCGAGCAGGCTATTTTCCTTCATTGCTTACCTGCATTCCATGATTTGAAGACCGGTATCGGTCAGGAGATTGAGAAGAAGTTTGGTATCAGTGAGATGGAAGTTACAGACGAAGTATTTGAGTCCGCACAGTCACTGGTATTTGAAGAAGCAGAGAACCGTATGCATACCATCAAGGCAGTGATGGCTGCAACATTAGGCTATAATGGTTAATGAACATAAGCCCGGGTGGGCAGGCAAAACCATCCTCCACGAAGCACAAATGGACTCTACCAACGAAGAAGCCAAGCGGGCCGGTAATGCAGGTGCAGACCACGGTACGGTATACCGGGCGGATGTGCAGAGCGCCGGAAAAGGTCGCAGAGGGCGTAGCTGGTACTCCCATGAGGCAGGAAATCTGTATTTTAGTATATTGTTAAGACCTGCCATATCACCGGACAAGGCATCCATGCTGACCCTGGTAATGGCTTATGCGGTGGCGGGAGCAATCCGTGAGTACATTGGTCTGCCGGCACAGATTAAATGGCCCAATGACATCGTAGTAAATGACAAAAAGGTTTGCGGCATCCTGTGCGAGATGAAGTTGGATGGCACCCGACTGGATTACTGTGTGGCAGGCGTGGGTGTAAATGTGGGAAAGCAGGAGTTTGCAGAGGAGATTCGTTCCATGGCTACCTCCCTGGAAGAACAGCTTGGAGGTCCTATTGACCGTGAAGGGCTGTTACAGGCGATTTTAGGCCGGTTTGAGAGAGGCTATGAGGAATTCCTGCATTGTGAGGATTTGAGCTTCCTACGGGAAGAATACAATGAATGGCTGGCAAATCTTAACCGACAGGTGCGGGTACTGGAGCCACAGGGGGCCTATGAAGGTATGTCCAAAGGGATTACCTCCACAGGCGAGCTGTTGGTAGAATGTCCGGACGGTCAGGTACAAAAGGTTTATGCCGGAGAAGTCTCCGTAAGAGGTTTGTACGGTTATGTATAGGTTTGAAGAAATCAAGCCATATTAGAAAGGATGGTAGGAAGTTGGAAGAAAGAATCGTGCTTTGCGGCGCCAATGCCTACGAACAGAAATATTATTTTAACGAAAAGTTTAACGGAATCCCCGATTCCATCAAGGATGAGCTGCATATTATTTGTGTGCTGTTTACCGAAGAGGTGGGCGGGATTTTTACCATAGTATTTGAACAGGACGGCTCCATATCCTTGGAGACGCAGGCAGAAGAGGATGATATTTACTATGATGAAATCTCCAGCGGTCTGCTGGTATCCGAAATCCGCAGAAAGCGTCAGGAGCTTTTGGAATCCTTAAGCCTGTTTTACAGAGTGTTTATCCTGAAGGAAGATATTTCCGATATGTTGGAGGAGTAAGGGATGATTTTAGTAGTTGATGTGGGCAATACCAATATTACCTGCGGTGTATACGAGGAAAAGGACCTGAAGGCTACCTTTCGTATTAACACTAAGACGAAGAGAACCTCAGATGAATATGGTGCTATTTTTTCGCAGCTTCTGAACATGAAGGGCTTGCAGCTTAAGAGTATCGAAGGAAGCATCATCGCCAGTGTAGTGCCGGATGTGATGCATTCTCTGGTAGGCGGTATCGTGCGCTATACTAATACAGAGCCCTTGATTGTAGGTCCCGGTGTGAAGACTGGTATCAAGATTGTTACGGAGGATCCCCGTGCCATCGGTGCGGATCGAATCGTGGATGCGGTAGCGGCTTATGAGAAGTACGGCGGCCCCATCCTGGTGATTGATTTCGGTACGGCCACCACCTACGATTATGTGACTGCCCAGGGACATTTTGCGGCAGGAATCACGGCTCCCGGCATCCGTATCAGCTCGGAGGCTTTGTGGAAGGCTACGGCGAAGTTGCCCAATATAGAGATTAAGAAGCCCAAGTCCATACTGGCACAGGAGACCATCACCAGTATGCAGGCGGGCCTGATGTACGGCCAAATCGGTCAGACAGAATATATCATCAGGAAGGTGAAGGAAGAAACCGGTATCCCGGATATGAAGGTGGTTGTCACCGGAGGTTTGGGCAGAACGGTAGCTGACGAACTGGAAACCAACAGTATTTATGACGGTACATTGACGCTGGACGGACTGCGCTTTGTATACGAGAAGAACAGACGGTAGGGAAAATGAGTAAATTACGAATTGGAGATGTAACTCTCGAAAACAATTGTATCTTGGCTCCCATGGCAGGTGTAACAGACCTGCCTTTTCGTTTGCTGTGCAAGGAACAGGGAGTGGGCCTGATCTGTATGGAAATGGTTAGTGCCAAGGCGATTTATTATAACAACAAAAACACAGAAGAGCTGATGGCCATCCATCCCGATGAGATGCCCGTATCTTTGCAGCTTTTCGGCTCGGATCCGGATATCATAGCAGATATGGCGAAACGCATCGAAGAGAGGCCCTTTGCCGTCCTGGATATCAATATGGGTTGTCCGGTACCGAAGGTGGTAAATAACGGAGAAGGTTCGGCACTGATGAAGAATCCCAAGCTGGTGGAGGAAATCCTCACCAAGCTGGTGAAGGCCATTAATAAGCCCGTAACGGTGAAAATCCGCAAAGGCTTCAATGACAATAGCGTAAACGCCGTGGAAATCGCCCGTATTGCGGAAAGCTGCGGTGTGGCAGCAGTGGCAGTGCATGGTCGAACCAGGGAGCAATACTACAGCGGCAAGGCAGACTGGGACATCATAGGTGCCGTAAAGGACGCGGTAAAAATACCTGTTATCGGCAACGGTGACGTGGTGGATGCTTACAGTGCCAAAGCCCTGTTAGAGCAAACCGGCTGTGACGGTGTGATGATAGGAAGAGCAGCACAGGGCAATCCCTGGATTTTCCGGGAAGTGGTCACCTTTTTGGAGACCGGTGTGATACCGCCGAAACCCACGCCTCAGCAGGTAAAGGAAACGGTCATCCGTCATGCCCACTTGCAACTGGAATACAAGGGCGAATACACGGGAGTCCGGGAAATGCGCAAGCACTTATCCTGGTATACGGCAGGGTACCCGAATTCTGCCAGATTCCGCCAGATGATTAACTCCATGGAAAGTATGGAACAGCTGATTGCCAGTGTGGAGGAAATATTCGTTTAATGAATGCATGAAGACAGTGTCATCCACATAAAATGAAGCATGGAAAGAATCATATTTTTCAGGATGACAAAAAATAGAAAAGAAATGCCTGCTCATAAGGTGCAAATCTTTCGGCAGGTATCAGGCCCTTTTGTTTTGTACTATCTGCAGCTTTGCGGCTGTTATGAACAGATGGAGCCGGAGTCGGTGTGTAAGGAGATGTACAAGGCCTTTGAACATTTTCAGGACAGGTATCGGAAGAAGGAAGAGGGCATGGATACCTATCTTCTGTATGAACCCGGCTTTGAAGAGTGGCTGGAGCAGAAAGGCACTGTTAGGGGATGGACGAAGGAATGGAAATACCCGGTCTATCAGGACTTTGCCACGCCGGAGAATTTACAATGGATTTTGAAGCAGATTCCCAAGAACCAATATCCCGATAAGGCTTATGTGCTGGGAACCGGTATGGGCATGGGGGAGTGGCTTCCCCTTGTGGCCGGCAAGGTACATCATATCCGCTTTTATCTGGAGTTTGCTACCAGGGGTGTGGAGGAGTTGCAGGAAATGCTTTTGGAGGAATACGGCATGCTGACGGAGGTACTGCTGATTGGTGCGGGGGAGTTTAAGAAGCTTCGCCTGCGCAGTGAGGAGCCGGTACTGGTGATTGACTTCTCCGGGCAGGAATCCATAGCAGTAAGCGGTCTGAAAAAAGGCAGTATCTGGGTGGATATGACAGCGTCGGATGCCAAGCGACATGCCACCGAAGATCGGTTCACAGGGGTGCATTATTACTCATTAAGGACAGTTTGTAAAAGAGATATGCAGCAACCCCTTGACATTATCAGTAAATTTGCGTATAATACGGACGTTAAAATAGGCACATTATAGATTGGCATAATACTATATATGATTAAAGGAAGGGTAAAACAATGGCATTAAAAGAAAAGAAAAACATTTTAACTTATGAAGGATTGATGAAATATGAGAGCGAATTAGAGCATCTTAAAGTAGTCAAACGCCAGGAGGTTGCCCAGAAAATAAAAGAAGCAAGAGAGCAGGGAGACCTTTCAGAAAACGCTGAATATGATGCAGCAAAGGACGAGCAGAGAGATATCGAGGCTCGTATTGAAGAGTTAGAGAAGATTTTGAAGAATGCTGAAGTTGTGGATGAAGACGAAGTAGATTTGGACAAGATCAACATCGGCTGTATGGTAAAGATTTTAGATATCGAATTTAACGAAGAATTAGAATACAAGATTGTTGGTTCTACCGAAGCAAACAGCTTAAAGGGTAAGATTTCCAACGAGAGTCCCGTAGGTAAGGCCCTGATGGGTCAAAAGGTGGGTGCTACCGTTTCTGTAGACACACAGGCAGGCGTGATTTCATACAAGGTATTGGAAATCAGACGCGCATAAAAATACGAAAAGAAAAACTAAGGTCGCAAAGGACGCGACCTAAGATTTTTAAGTTTCGTATGAGAGTTTGCGGAGCAAGCTCTATTAAAAACAGAGGAGTGAATTAAAATGGCAGAAGTACAGAATAACAATGTACAGGAACAGGATATAAATCAGTTATTAAAGGTCAGAAGAGAGAAGCTTCAGAACTTACAGGCAGCGGACAAGGACCCTTTTCAGATTACCAAGTATGATGTGACCCATCATACTGCAGAAGCAAGAGCACAGTATGAGGCTCATGAGGCAGAGCTTTTGGCAGGCAGAGCAGCTGTCGATGTGGAAGGCTTGGATGAAGTAGCAGCACGAGAAGCTGTAACTGCAGATTACAACGAAAGAAGAGCCATCATGGACGCAAGTCCCATCAACGTATCCATTGCAGGACGTATGATGTTTAAGCGTGTTATGGGTAAGGCATCTTTCTGCAATATTCAGGATTTGGAAGGCCGCATCCAGGTATATGTAGCAAGAGACGCTATCGGCGAAGATGCTTATGCAGACTTCAAGAAGTCCGATATCGGTGATATCTACGGTATCAAGGGCTATGTATTCCGTACCAAGACCGGTGAAATCTCCGTACATGCAGTGGAGCTGACCATGCTCAGCAAGAGCTTGCAGATCCTTCCTGAGAAGTTCCACGGTCTGACCGATACCGATACCCGTTATCGTCAGAGATATGTGGACCTGATCATGAACGAGGAAGTAAAGGATACCTTCATCAAGCGTTCTAAGATGATGAAGAGCATCCGTAATTTCTTAGACGGACGTAACTTTATGGAAGTGGAGACACCGATGCTTGTGGCAAACGCAGGCGGTGCAGCAGCAAGACCTTTTGAGACCCACTTCAATGCATTGGATGAGGATGTGAAGCTTCGTATTTCTCTGGAACTTTACTTAAAGAGATTAATCGTAGGCGGCTTGGAGCGTGTATACGAAATCGGCCGTGTATTCCGTAACGAAGGTGTGGATACCAGACACAACCCTGAGTTCACCCTGATGGAGCTTTATCAGGCATATACCGATTACTACGGTATGATGGAGCTCACCGAGAGCATGTTTAAGTATGTGGCACAGGAGGTTTGCGGTTCTACCGTGATCCAGTACGGTCCTCATACCATCGACTTTGGCAAGCCTTTCGAAAGACTGACCATGATTGAAGCAGTAAAGAAGTATGCCGGCGTGGATTTCGATGAAATCCCTGATACTGCAGCAGCTAAGAAAATCGCTGATGAAAAGCATGTAGAATACGAAGCACGCCATGAAAAGGGCGATATCCTGAATCTGTTCTTCGAAGAGTTCGTAGAAGAGCATTTGATTCAGCCAACCTTCATCATGGACCATCCTGTGGAGATTTCTCCTCTCACCAAGAGAAAGCCGGACAAGCCGGACTATGTAGAGCGTTTCGAGCTCTTCATCAACGGATGGGAAATGTGTAACGCATACTCCGAATTAAACGATCCTATCGACCAGAGAGAGCGTTTCAAGGCACAGGAAGCAGCGCTGGCAGCAGGCGACGACGAAGCCAACACCACCGACGAAGACTTCATGAATGCTTTGGAAATCGGTATGCCTCCTACAGGTGGTATCGGATATGGTCTGGATAGATTGTGTATGTTATTAACCGACTCACAGGCGATTAGGGACGTATTGTTCTTCCCGACGATGAAGAGTTTGGATAAATAAATCCATTATTTACATGGGGTTAAGAGATTGAAGGTCGGAAATTGCGACCGATTTGCGACTGATTAAAGAGAACATGCTCAAAAAATATATGAAAGACAGTATAAGGAGGACGGAAGGTTATTCTGTCCTCTTTTTGTATTAAGGAGGTGAGAAGTAGTGCCAGTGTTTGAAGATTTGACTGGGAAAAAAATAGGTTATTTGACTGTTTTGCATCGAGCACCAGATTGGGTTCAACCATCTGGACAGCATAAACGAATGTGGCATTGTATTTGTGAATGTGGGAAAGAATGTGATGTTCGCGCAAGTGATATAAAATCTGGAAATACTACTTCTTGCGGATGTCAATCTTCAAGAAAAAGAAGTGTGGGATTGGAAGATTTGACTGGAAAACAATTTGGTGATTTTGTTGTAGTTAAACGTGCACCAAATAAAATGACTCCATCTGGACAACCAACAAGAGTATGGAGGTGTAGATGTATAAATTGTGGTTTGGAGAGGGATATTCGAGCAAGTCAATTAAAAAAATTTTCTGGAAAATGTTCGTGTAATAAAACAGAAGAATCTAAAAGAAAAAAGAAAGAATATATTGATATAGGACGAGATTTGAGTGGATATATTTTTGGAGAATTAATGGTAGAAAGGTATGATGTAACCATTAATAAGAGAAGATATTGGCTATGCAACTGTAAATGTGGAAAGACAAATATTTCCGTAGAAGAATATCGTTTGTTATCTGGAAAGAAAAAATCATGTGGCTGTCAAGAAAAAAAGAAATCACGGGAAAGGCGTTTGGATAAAATAGCTAATTCCGAAAACTCATTACTATTTTTGAATCATAAATTAGCATTAGAATGGCATCCTACCCAAAATGATGAATTGAAACCGGAAATGGTTACGCCTAATTGCAATATAAAAGTATGGTGGCTTGGAGAATGTGGTCATGAATGGGAAGCTACAGTAGGTGCACGAAGTAGAGGGTCAGGTTGTCCTATATGTTCTAACCGTCGAAGGTTAAAAGGGTTTAATGATATAAGAACTTTATACCCAGAACTGTTATCTGAATGGGATTATGAAAAGAATGATGTTTTACCAGAGGATGTATCATCGCTTAATTATTTGGCATGGTGGAAGTGTAATTTGGGACATTCATATGATATGAAAATAAGCTTAAGAGTAGGAAAGCAAGAATGTGGATGTCCGTATTGTAGAGGTAAGAGAGTATTAAAAGGTTTTAATGATTTAGCTACGACACATCCATACATCTTAAGCGAATGGGACTATGAAAAGAATGAGATAAGACCAGATAAAGTATCATATGGTAGTGCTAAGAAGGTATGGTGGAAATGTAGAAAAGGTCATTCGTTCGAACAATCGATAGTATATAAGGTGAAATCTGAGTTGGAATCAACTTGTCCGTACTGTTCTCATCAGAAACTAATGAAGGGATATAATGATTTAGCGACCACGCATGCATATATTCTTGATGAATGGGATTATGAGAAGAATGATATTTTACCGACACAGATAGGAGTAGGCACGCACAAAAAAATATGGTGGAAATGTCCCTTCGGGCATTCGTATCAAACATATCCATCTAATAGATGTGGAAAGCAACACACAGGGTGTCCAATATGTGATAAAGAAAACCATACATCATTTCCGGAGCAGGCAGTTTTGTATTATGTTAAGAAGTATTTCACGGATGCGATAAATTCTGACAAAGAAAGAATAGGTATGGAGTTGGATATATATATTCCACAACTAGATACAGCAATCGAATACGATGGAAAAACGTGGCACAACAATAATTCTTATGAAATAAAAAAGAATAAAGTTTGCAAACAGAAAAATGTATTGCTAATTCGTATTAGAGAAGATGGCTTAAAGTTGTATGATGATTGTGTGTGTTTAGTTCGTAAGGATACTCGTTCTAATGAAAGCTTATCAAAAGTGATAGATGAATTATTACAAATGATAGACGGTAACATCGAAACGGATGTAGATGTTGATAGGGATTCGGCATTTATTTATTCGTCATATATTGAAACACGAAAAGCCAAAAGCTTAGCATCTGTTTTTCCGCATATTGCAAAAGAATGGCATCCGACAAAGAATGGACAATTGACATCTATGATGGTTGCGCCTATGGCAAATAAAAAAGTTTGGTGGCTAGGTGAGTGTGGACATGAATATCAGATGGGAGTTGGGACTAGGGCGAATCAGAATTGTGGATGTCCATATTGTAGTGGTAAGAGAATTCTAAAAGGATTTAATGATTTTGAAACTTGGTGTAAAGAAAATGATATGACACTGTTAGAAGAATGGGATTATACGAGAAATAGTATATTACCATCAGAAGTAACAAAATCATCGGACAAACTTATATATTGGAAATGCTCAAAGTGTTCTAATGTATGGAGAACGAAAGTAGATAGTCGAACTAGAATGAAGACGGGTTGTCCCAAGTGTGCGTCGTATTACCGGAATGCTAAACCTGTAATAAACTTGGATACCAATACGATATATGAGAGTATGCTTGAAGCAGAAAAGGAATTAAACATAAATCGAAATTGTATTGGTAATGTTTGTAGAGGTAAGCAGAAGACAGCTGGTGGATATAGATGGGCATACTATGAAGGATAAAAAGGAACTGGTTCTGAAATAATTAATTTTATTTGGAGGAGGATATATCAGTGAGTACTTTCTATGTTGGAATTACAGATTCAAATTGGTTTTCTCTTTTAAGGGAAGATTTCGGTAAAGGTATATTAGCTAAACAGGTTAATTTTGGGACACCAGGGACAAGAGAATTTAAAGTAATTGAATCAGGGGATTTGTTCTTGTTCAAACTTCATAATAAAAAACTACTGGAGAGAATGACGAAATTGTTGGAGGTGGCTTTTTTGCATTATGAGAAAATGACTATATCTGATTGAGGTTGCTGAAAAGGATAATAACTAATACGGAGTAGGACAGATGGCGGATATATATTTTTCAAGAGGAAATAAATTACTTCCAACAACTGATAAGTATGTTGTAAGGATTTATAATTTTACCAGCAATTTCAATACGTAATTCATTAGGAAATATAGATAAGTCTTTGTGTACCGCTTACCTTGATAAAAGGTAGGCGGTTTTATTTTGCACTTGACGAGCAACGCGAGCGAGGAAAGCGAAGCTTTTCGAGTCTGCTTATTCAGGATAGTGTGCGAGCACTATTACATGGCCCCTTAGTCTATAGGTTAGGACACGGCATGAATTCGAAGAATTCATTTTTCACAGCCGGGATATTGAGTTCGATTCTCATAGGGGTCACTAAGGGTAGGTAAACCGTAATTGGTAGCGGGCCGGACTGTAAATCCGGTGCCTTCGGGTTCTGTTGGTTCAAATCCAATCCTGCCCACTTTACAGGAGCCCATAAACTCCTGTCACATGGTCCCTTAGTTTAATGGAGAAAACAAGAGATTTCTAATCTTTTGATATAGGTTCGATTCCTGTAGGGGCTGTTAATGACACTTTTACGACACTTTAATTAGATAAAGTCTGTATTATAGGACTCATAACGATGTATAATAGGAACCAAGGATAGGGGGAGTATACCCTTATCCCGGTTCCTATTTTAATGTAAAGGGTGGTACAAGCGATGCGAAGCAATCTGTATATCAATGATGTGAAAATCACAAAGGAGATCCCGGAGGATAACTATCTGAGCAAACTGCCGGTGGTGCGTAATCTGATGAAGTCGGGCGGCCTTCACTTCGATAAGAAGGTGACGTTCCTGGTGGGGGAGAATGGTGTGGGCAAATCCACACTGATTGAAGGAATCGCAGTGGCCATGGGCTTCAACCCGGAAGAGGGCACGGTCAACTTTCACTTCTCCACCAATGATTCCCACTCCGATCTGCACCATTTCCTGACAGTCAGCAGGGGCTATGTGCGTCATAGAGACGGGTTCTTCCTGCGGGCGGAGAGTCTCTATAATGTGGCATCCAATATGGATGAGCTGGATGCAGCCCCGTCCTTCGGTCCCGCCATCAATACTTATTACGGTGGCAAATCCCTACACAAGCAATCCCACGGTGAAAGCTTCTTAGCCTTGGTAGAAAACCGCTTCGGAGGAAATGGGCTGTACATACTGGACGAACCGGAGGCTGCCCTATCCCCTATGCGGCTGATGCGCCTGATGGTCTGCATGCAGGAACTGGTCAATCGGAATTCACAATTCATCATTTCCACCCATTCACCGGTGCTGATGACCTTCCCGGGAGCGGAGGTGCTGGAAATAACGGACGAGGGCATCCGAAGCGTAGACTACAAAGAGACGGAGCATTTCATCGTAACGAAACGATTTATGGATGCACCGGAGAAGATGATTGAGGGGTTGTTGGGGTCGCATTAATGATAGTAGGGTTGATTTTAAGAAAAGATATTTGTATAATTTGAATATATAAATGGACATTATTTAACGAACTGAATCAGTAATATCGTGGTTTTGGTGATGTCTGATTATTATTTTCGCGGAAAGGAGTATTCCATGCAACTACCCTACTCAGAAGAACTGAATATTGGTTATTTAAGCAGGCTGTTTGATAACACTTCGAATTGCTATAAGTTTTTCTGGTTTCAGGCAATACTTCGCAAGGTGGATACTATACATAACAGCTTTACGTTTGATGAACTAATAAACGAAATGATAGCGGATGCCTGGTATATGGTGACCGAGTATCATTTGCGTTTGGGACCATTAGGGATTACTGACAATTTGGAAGAGGTAGTGAAGTATATCCATGCGAACTATTCTTTTCGCTCTTCGCAAAAGAGAGAGGATATTTTATCCTTTCTGGATAGTACTGAAGACAGGCAGATTGCAAAATATAAATCAGACCTTACGTTAAATGTGCCATATCGTCTGCAGGTGCCTTTTTATGATGAGATTACCATTGGAAAAGGATTATGGAGCGGTTCTAAGATAGAACTCACTAATGTGATTAACAGTCAACGTAGATTGATGTATTATTTTACTCAGATTTCAGGGCTTGGTTCAAGGATTGAAGTCGATAGTATTTGGGTGGATTACTTGACCAAAAACAAGGAAATTTTAAAGGGATGGACGCAGTTGAAATTGATTCAGTATCTGCAGAATAAGAATCCCAGTGTGCCGGGTATCGCAGATAAAATAGAAGCGCCTGTTGCAAGAGATATTGAACGTGTGAGAAAGTACTGGCGACTGATTGTTGAACTAGACCCTTCGCTTAAGGATATCTATGGAGAGATTACGCTGGCTGAGAAGAGTATTTCCGTGGACCATTTTGTGCCATGGCAGTATGTTGCTCATGATGAGCTTTGGAACTTACATCCTACCACACGTTCTATCAATAGTAGCAAAAGCAATTGCCTTCCGACATGGGATGTTTATTTTGTATCTCTTAGTGAGTTAGAGTACAGAGCATATGAGCTAAAAGCTAAAGAAGAAGCTGTAGCTAAAGCATTTGAACGAATAGCTCCGTATCATTTGAATAATCAGGAAATAAGAAACAGCTTATATGAAGAAGGATTGGCAAAAGAGGATTTCAGACAACGTCTTGCCAATGTTATGAAGCCGGTTTATGATTCGGCTAAAAATCAGGGATTTAAGGAGTGGACATACCATGAGTGTAATCACTTATAATAAACTTGTAAGAGATAGAATTCCGGAGATTATAGAAGCTTCCGGTAAAAATTGTGTAGTAGAGACTCTTTCTGAGGAAAGATACTTAGAGATGCTGGATGCTAAGTTGGATGAGGAACTTGCAGAGTACCACAAGGATCAGAATATCGAAGAACTTGCGGACCTTATGGAAGTGCTTCTGGCGGTTGTTAAGGCAAGGGGATATTCACGTGAAGAATTGGAGGCTGTCCGTCTTGAAAAGGCAGAAAAACGTGGCGGCTTTGAAAAGAGGATACTTTTGAAGGAAGTATCCACCGAAATCAACAAAGGAGACCCCCAATGATAAAACCAATCATCCATGACCCCCTATTCCTATCCCAAAAGTCCGAACCTGCAACCGAAGCAGACCTACATATAGTGCAGGACCTTTTGGATACATTACAGGCTAATCAGGACCGCTGTGTGGGCATGGCGGCGAACATGATAGGAATAAAAAAGAATATTATTGTCGTAGCGGTAGGCCCCTTTATGGTTGCTATGGTGAATGCCACGATTACGAAGAAGAAGTTTCCCTTCAAGACAGAGGAAGGTTGTCTGTCTCTGGAGGGCGTGCGGCCTTGTACCAGGTATAAGGAGATAGAGGTGGATTATCTGGACCGGAATTTTAAGCCTCAGCATGGGAAGTATACCGGCTGGACGGCGCAGATTATACAGCATGAGTTGGATCATGTGGCAGGCATCGTGATTTAGAGAAGGTTGGTAGTGACGTGGCAAAGGCAGGTAGTTTTTATTATGACCAATTGAATAAAGAACAGCAGAGGGCTTACTATGCCATGAAGGAAGGGCTTTTGAATCTGCAGGATTCCTTTGCAGTGCCCAAGCTTTCGGGGAAGGAGCTGGCGGATATTTACTTTATGATTCGTATGGATTGTCCGTCCATCTTTTATTCGGTGACCTATTCTTACCGGTATTATCCGGATTCCACGGCGGTGGAGATGATTCCCAAGTATCTTTTTGCTAAGGATAAGATCAGGGAGCATCGCCAGGCGCTGGAGTCCAGGGTGAAAAAGCTGGCCCGCCAGGCGGCGGATTTGGATGAAAAGGGCAAGGAGCTTTTTATCCATGATTTTATCGTGGAGAATGTGAAGTACGATAAGCTGAAGAAGGAGTATTCCCATGAGATTATCGGCGCCCTGGGCAACGGGGTGGCGGTCTGTGAGGGCATGGCGAAGGCGGTGAAGATTCTTTGCGATGAGCTGAACATCTGGTGTATCATCGCCTTGTCGGAGAACAATCCGGATAAGGGTATCAAATATCGTCATGCCTGGAATGTGATTCGTATCGGCGGGCAGTATTATCATTTGGATGCCACCTTTGACAATACTCTTTCCAAGGACGATACGGTAAGGTATGATTATGTGAATCTGTCGGACAAGCAGGTTTTCAGAGATCATGAGCCGGTGATCTGGAAGGTACCGGCCTGCAGCGATAACGACCATTTTTATTACAAGGAGAAGAAGCTCTCCTGGACCACCATGGACGAGGTGCGCAACCGTACCAAGCAGGCGGTGAAGAAGGGGAAGGTGCTTCTGTTTCATTGGCGTGGCGGATATCTGACCAAAGAGGTTTTGACAGAGCTTCTGGAGCTGTTTGACGAAGAAGCCCGGGCGAAGAATAAGCGCTCCTATGTTTCTGTCAATTGGCCCCAGGCAGTCTTGCGTGTGCGCTTTGAAGAGGGCGTGGGCGAGAAGCAGCTGGAGATGGAAGAGGCCAATGAAGGGGAGAAGGAGTAAATTTTATACCACAAGTATAATTTACAATCTAAACTTTTTATGCTATGATGACGATATGTAAGAAAGAAAAGCGGGGACGTAGTACGTTCCGGAAAGGAAAGAGACATGGCAGCATTGACACGTAGATATAGTTTCTATAGTGAATACCTGAAAGCACAACTCGATGAACGCGAGCTGGGCTTGTATTTCATGCACTCATCTATGGATAAGCTAATACGGGAAAATGTTGTTTGCGATAAAGGACTGCGGTCATAGGACGGCAGGGCAAAAGAACATGTTTATTACGTACCGCTTACCTAGAAATGGGTGAGCGGTTTTATTTTGGGGTCGAAGCAGCGATTTTGCGAATTGGCTCTGAATAGTCTAAGAAAGGAGAAGAAAAATGTTAGAGATCAAAGGCAAAGTAAACACAGCCATTTGCTATGCTTCCGTCATCGAAGAGGAAGCCATTGAGCAGATTCGGAGAATGTGTGATTACGAATTTACGGAAGGTTCCAGAATCCGTATCATGCCGGATGTGCATGCGGGCAAGGGCTGTACCATCGGTACTACCATGACAGTAGTGGATAAAACAGTACCCAATATCGTAGGCGTGGATATCGGCTGCGGTATGTATACAGTGAAGCTTGGAAATATTGAAATAGATTTTGAAAAGCTGGATGAGGCCTGTCACTTCGTACCTTCCGGTATGAGTGTGTGGGAAGGCCGCAAGGAACGGTTCGATTTACAGCAGCTCCGTTGTTTTAGGGCATTAAAGGACAGTAAGAGATTAGAGAGAAGCTTAGGGACCCTGGGCGGAGGCAACCACTTCATCGAGGTGGATCAGGCTGCAGACGGGACCAAATACCTTGTCATCCATACAGGAAGCCGTAACCTGGGTAAGCAGGTAGCAGAAATCTACCAGCAGCTTGCAGTGGATTTGCATCGCGGAATGGAGGACTATTTTAAGCAGAGAGAGGAAATCATCCGCACCTACAAGGAACAGGGCAGAAGAAGTGAAATCCAGGCGGCATTAAAGGAGCTTTTACACCAAAAGGAAGTAAAAGAAGCTACCATGCCGGAGGATTTGTGCTACCTTTACGGCAAGTATTTTGAAGATTATTTGGCGGATGTAGAAATCTGCCAGCAGTTTGCCAAGAGAAACCGTGAGTTAATTGCGGAAGTCATCTTAGGCAGATGCGGACTTACAGCAGTGGACGCATTTCATACCATTCATAATTATATCGATACAGGTGAAATGATTTTAAGAAAAGGGGCTATCGCAGCCCACAATGGTGAGAAAGTGCTGATTCCGATTAATATGAGGGATGGAAGCGTACTGGCTGTTGGTAAGGGCAATCCGGAGTGGAACTACTCTGCACCCCATGGTGCGGGCAGGGTCATGTCCAGAGCAGGTGCTCGTAAGAGCCTATCCTTAGAAGAGTACAAAAAAGCAATGGAGGGTATTTATACCACTTCCGTCAATGAGGATACCTTGGACGAGGCACCCATGGCATACAAGTCCTTAAGTGACATCATCGATGTGATTGAGGACTCTGTAGAAGTGATTGAAGTATTAAAACCGATATACAACTATAAGGCATCAGAGCCGGCGAAGTTCGATAAGAGCATGAGATAATTCTCCCCGGCCCCGTGCCGGGAAGGAGAAATTATGGCTATTCCTATCATTGATATGGTACGAACAGGCCAAAACATCAATCGATTACGAAAAGCAGCAGGCATCTCTGTAAAAGAGTTGCAGGATATATTCGGCTTTGGTACACCCCAGGCCATTTACAAGTGGCAACACGGAACAGCATTGCCCACCATCGACAACTTAGTGGTATTGGCGGCTGTTTTAGGGGTAAAGGTGGATGATGTTTTGGTGATGGCAGATACCAAAATGACAGTATCTGCTTAACTACATAAAAAGTAAAAAGATGCGAGTCCTTAACGGATCGCATCTTTTAGGTTACTTATATTTTTCTACAAATTCTGTTACCGGCATGGGCTTTGCAAAGAAGTAGCCCTGGATCAAATCACATTGTTGCTCGGTTAAGAAATCCACCTGCTCGCGGCTTTCAATACCTTCTGCTACAATCTTCATATCCAGCTTCTTGGCAAGGTCGATTACCTCAGAAACGATAAGCATTCCACGTTCTTGTGCATCTGCACCACGGAAGAAATCCGCATCGATTTTCAGTACGTCAATCTGCAGCTCCTTCAGGGAATTCAGGGAAGAATAACCTGCACCGAAATCATCCATGGATACGCTAAAGCCGGCCTGTCTTAACTGTTTAACCGTATTGAGAAGGAGATTCTTATCATCAAAGAAGGCGCTTTCTGTCAGCTCCAGTTCGATAACATCATGGGGCGTATTGTATTTATCTACAATGGCGCAGATATGCTCTGCCAAATCCGTTCTGGTGAAATGTGCTCGGGAAACATTGACGGAAATGGGTACAATCTTACGACCTTCCGCAATCCAACGGGCCTGCAAGGCAGCCACTTCTTCCAGCATATAGTCATCCAATTTGGTGATAAAACCATTCTTTTCCAAAATAGGTATGAATTTATTAGGCGGAATGAAACCATCCTGAGGGTGAATCCAACGAACCAGTGCTTCGGCTCCTGCCAGGGTTTCTTCCGAGGTCTGAATCTTAGGCTGTAAATATACCTGGAATTCTTTGTTAGCCAAGGCACGGTCTAAATCATCCTCTACCTTACGTTCCCAGATTCGCTGATTGTTCATCTCAATATCAAAGAAGGCGATTTTGCTTTCTGCTTCGTCTTCGGGCAAATCACAGGCCAGTAAGGCATTATTGTAAAGCTGTTCGATATCCTTATCACCCTTCTCGGTCAGATAAATTCCCACGCCAAAGTATAATTTAATATTGGGAGAAATTGTATCCAGTGCCACTTCCATTTCTTTGATTCGGGTCACTAACTGTTCTCTGTTTTCGTAAGTAAGAAGGAGACCGAAGTGGGCATTCTCGCGATGCGCCAAAAGCTCTTTCCGTTTGATTTTCTTCTTCAGTATATCATAATACTTTTCGATCAGTGCTTCGCCTTCTTTTACGCCAAAGCAGGTACAATAGCTTCTGTATTTGCGCATTCGCAGGTGAACCACGGCATAATTCTTGCCACCGTGGCGGTTTCTTTTTAGTATGGAGTTGCCCTTTTTCTCAAAGTAGATCCAATTGGGACCGCCTGTTATCATATCCGTGTAGATGATCTTGTTAATCTTGCGTATATTGCAGATTAAGCTGATAAAGGAAATCAGATAGTACAGTACAAATATGGCGATAATAATTGCTACCAACGCGGCACATACGACAACGGAAAATATGTCGTTAAAATTGAGGGTTACATTTTGCAACACATATATGTTGCCCAGCTGTGAAGGGCGTTCCAACCATATCTTCAATTGCCCCAGATGAATAGCGGAAGCAGTTGTAAAGTCATCGGAGCCAAGCAGTTCCAGAATATTCAGTTTATCAAAAAGGTTCTCATTAAAGATAAGAGTTTCCTCTTTTATAGTGAAGGAGCTGTCCGGATCATTTTCTATGAATCCCCGTAAGTTACTGCTGAGGAACAACTCGTATTCTGATTCTAAGGAAGGATACCGATTATCGCCGGACCAGATGGGAGTTCGGTCTTTTCCTAACACGGCGATACCTTCCACATCGGTGTCAAACTCAATATATTGCAATAAATGTTCTTCGATTGTGGCAATTTCTTCCGGAGAATCTATCTGTGCCATAATCTTAGCCACTTCTTCCAGATTACTCATTCCCTCAAGGGTTTTATTGGTCATAACATTGTTAATCAGGAATGCTACCACTAATGCCAAGAGGATTGAGAGGAGCGTGGATATAATAAACAGGCCCAATATGGAGGGCCAGATTCGTTTTCTCTTTAGTTTTTTAATTCGTGCATCTTTCTTTGTGTTAGCCATATGTAAATCTCCAATCATTTATCCTTATTTGTAAAAGAGTACTTATATAATGTTATCGGATAAAGGGAAAACAATCTTCACTGTTCTTGGGAGAATTTGTCAAGAATACAAGACAGATGAGGAAGAAAGTGGTATACTCTAGTGGAGAAAACCAAGGAGGAACCACCATGGAATAATACATCAGAGTCACAGGCAAAGGTCAGATTGCAGTAAAGCTGGATTTGATCCGTCTGAATCTTACCTTAGAGGATACCAGGGAGAAGTATGAGGATACCTTAGAGCAGTCTGCCAAATAGGTGGAGCTTTTGAAGGATTACTTTGAGAAGCTGGGATTTGAAAGGGATGATATTCAGATATCGGATACGGTTACTATAGTTTGGCAGATAGGATGATAGAGGATGGAAATCAGACAGATTAATAAAAAGAAAAAGATGTTGGTTACAGGGCTGGCTGCGCTACTGATTGCTTTGCTGGCAGGTCTGGCGGCGTACATGTCTTTTCCGGTTAAGCTGGAAAAGATGTCGCAGGATGCCATGTATCGAAGACCGGATGTAATTCCTGATGAAATTAAGATTATCGCAATTGATGAGGACTCCTTGGACAGAATGGGGCCTTATTCCAACTGGAACAGAGGATACTTTGCGGATTTGGTGGAGCTTTTGAACGGAAATCCTGAGAATGCCCCAAAGATTATCGGTTTGGATATTATGTTCAGCGGTACTGACGGAAGTTCTGAAGATGCACGTTTGGCAGAAGTATGTAGCCGTAGTGACAATATTGTACTGGCTACCTCCGTGGCTTTTGACAGCTATCTCTATGAGGACGAAGATGGTGAGTATTATAATGTCCAGTATGTGGCCGGAGAGAGTGAACCCTATGACGCTTTGGCAGAGGTAACGGACCATGGCTTTACCAATGCCATCCTTGATGATGATGGTGTTGTGAGAGAAGCTTATACCAAGTATGTTTCCACTTATGAGGGAGAAACGGAGGTTTATTACAGCTTTTCCTATTTGATTGCTTCTAAGGTGGGAGAAGTGAAGGATTATCCTTCACGAGTGGAGGTGGCATACACCGGCAGACCGGGTGAGTTTGAGATTGTCTCCATGTCAGATGTCTTGGATGGTACTGTAGAGCCGGAACATTTCAAGGACAGCATTGTATTGATAGGTGCTTATGAAGAAGGGATGCGAGATTCCTATAAGGTACCGGTTGATGCTTCCATGGAGATGTACGGAGTGGAAATACATGCCAACCATATCTACGGTTTTTTGAATGACAAGATTATTTATTCCTTGAGTACAAATGCTTGGTTTCTGCTTGTTTTTGTACTGGTGGTGGCAGTGATGGCTTTCTGGATGATGAATACGGAAATCCGTTATGCAGCCATAGGCGCACCGGTGTTTATATTAGGATACCTATTGCTGGCCAGATTGATATTTGTTATTACCTCTTTTAGAATCAATCTGCTGGCCTTCCCCATGGGTGTGATAGTGGCCTTTGTGGGGGCAGCCATGTTGTACTACGTGGAGATTCAGAAGAAGCGTGTGTACGAGATGCAGGGAATGCTTTTCTCCATGGCAGAGGCTATGTCAGAGGCTATTGAAGGCAGAACCCCTTACAATGCCAACCACACCAAGAATGTGGCAAAGCGTTGTGTGGAAATGCTGGATTACATCAATCAGAAGTACAAAGAGAAGAAGACTCAGATGTACTTTACGGAGGATGATAAGCGCCAGCTGTATCTGGCAGCCATGCTCCATGATGTGGGTAAGATGGATGTACCTTTGGAAATCATGGACAAGCCCACCAAGCTGGGTGCCCGTGAGAAGGAGCTGAAGGACCGTCTGGAGATTATCCGTTTACGGTTGGAGCAGGATGCTTTAAAGGGCGTTTTGAGCCGGGAAGAGGCAGATGCGAAACAGGAGAAGATACGTCAGTTTACGGAAAGCTTGGGTGCCTTTAACTGCGGAAGACCGCTTAAGGAGGACGAATGGGCACTGGTTCATGAAATCGCGGAAAGTGTATATGTAGGTGTTGATGGTACCGAGATTCCTTATCTGAATGAGGCGGAAATCGCAGACCTGTATATTAAGGCCGGTACTTTGTCCGGTGAGGAACGTGAGATGATGCAAAGCCATGTGGTGTTTACGGATAAGATTCTGTCCCATATCCAGTTTGGCAAACATTTTGATAAGGTTCGCGCCATGGCTTCCGACCACCACGAACTTTTGAATGGTAAGGGATATCCCCGTGGTGTGGGCGAGCAGGAGCTGGATGTGATGACCCGTATTCTGACCATCATGGATATCTATGATTCCCTGATTGCGGATGACAGACCCTATAAGAAGGCTAAGCCCATTAAGGTGGCTTTTGATATATTGGATGAGGAAGCAGCAGCAGGTAAAATAGATAAGGATTTACTTGTGTATGCAAAAGAGTTATACTTGAAAGATGAAAAGAAGGAACAGGCGTAAAGGCCTAAGGGAGAGGAGATTGTTATGAAGAAAAAAGGAATAATTGCGGTTGCCGTATTGGCTGTTGTGGCAATCGTGGCTGTAGTGGTTGTTTTGATGATCAGCAAGGGCTACAGAGTCATTAAGGTGGATTCTGTGGAAGGTGAAGTAACTCTGGAAAGAGCCTCAGCGGAGAAGGAGATTTTCGAAGGATTAAAGCTGAAATCAGAGGATTCCATGACCACCGGCGAGGATGGTTTGCTGGAGCTTTTGGTGGATGATGATAAGCATATCCTGGCTAAGGAGAATACCAGCTTTACCATTCAATCAAGCGGCAATAAGAAAAAGGGCAAGCTGACCATAGAATTGGAATACGGTACCAGTTTAGTGGAGATAGAGAATAAACTGCCCGACGGCTATGATGTGGAAGTGGAGACACCCAATGCATCTTTAAGTGTCAGAGGTACTACCTTTGAAGTGGTATATGATAAGATTTCCAAGATTACCACACTTATTGTAACCGAAGGAAAAGTAAGGGTAAAGAGTGAAGAGGATGCCGTTACGGTAGAAGCCGGTCAGGCGGCTGTAATCGAAGGTGCTGAGATTAAGCTGGCGGATCCTGAAGCTATCGTTGAAATCGTGAAGCCGGAGGGCAATGAAGGCACATCTGCTCAGCCGGAAGGAAGCGGCGCGGTGTCCGGTGACTCGGAAGGTGGCGAAGAGGTAATCCCTGTGACGCCTCCCACCCATAAAGTATATCTTATGGATGATGATTTCCCGGCACTGATTAAGGGTGGTTCCAGCTATAACCAGATGCGCCAAATGATTAAGATTGCCCTGGTTGCCGATATGAATGGGCATGCGGATTATTTGAAAGAAGCGTTGTACATAATGTGTTATGAGTATTATCAGACAGATGTATACGAGCCTATAGAGGGAACAGAAAATGTGTATGATATTGATAAGTTGAATAATATGTTTTCTTTCCTGACCGATGAAAAGATTGCGGAAAAGCACCTGAATGAAGGCAGTACCATTAGCGGAAACCGATTGACCACCTATACGGAACCCTTTTATCAGCATGAGCTTACTGCTATCGGTTTGGCATCCATGTACTATGGAGAAAACGGAGAAATTGTGATTGAGTTTCTTGCGGAAAAGCATACCATCGTGGATGGGGCATCCGGTCCGATTCTGAAATTTAAGGGAATCGCTTACTTGACAAAGGATGAAACGGATAAGTACGTATTCGACCATTTGGAGTGGTGGAAAATATAAAAAATCAAGGTTGACATGGGTGAACCTGAGTGCTAAAATAATGGGTATACAAGCGTAAACCGACATGCTTGTATACCCATTATTAGATTGGAGAGGTAAATAGGATGGTAAATATTTCAGATGCGGAATGGAAGATTATGAATGTACTTTGGGAGAAGTCACCCAGTACCATTATGCAGATTACCAAGGGTTTGTATGAAACCACCGGTTGGACCAAGCATACGGTTATGACCCTTTTAAAGAGACTGGAGGATAAGGGTGCTGTTTACTATGAAGAAGGCGAGCGTGCCAAGCAGTATTACGCTAAGATTCCCCAGAATGAAGCCGTAGTGGAAGAAGCCAAGAGCTTTTTGCAGAAGGCCTTTAAGGGTAAACTGGGCCTGATGATTAATACCATGATTAAGGAAGAGGCCATCTCTCAAGAGGACTTGGATGAGTTGTATGAGATTTTGGAAAAGGGCAAAGCGGAGGAATAAACCATGTGGGAATGGATGAGGGGCATGGATGAGTACTACATAAAATGCCTGGTGGGCGTGACCTTGATTTCCACAATCATTTTGCTGATTCGTACTTTTCTGGGCAAGAAGATTTCGAAACGTTTTGCATACGGAATGTGGCTGGCTATCCCCATATTTTTGCTACTGGTGCCGTTGGTCAGGATTCCCATGCCCCAGTTTATGGCGGATTTGGGAAGGGAGACTTATGCAAAACTGGAGGGTGAGGTGTATACCATTATCCTGCCGTCCGATGCGGAGCTGGAAGTGGATACTCTGGCGGATGCTCTTCAGAACGGGGAAACGGCCGGCGGAGAGATGATGAACAGTAATACTGAGTCATCTGAAGGCGGCATGGTAGAGACCAAGATGCCCGGTGACAATGTGGCTACCATCATAGCAAAGGTGATTGTGGCAATCTATGTGCTGATTGTTTTGGCTATCGTGGCAGGTATCGTATCCACCAATGTACGTTTTGAATACAGATGCAGGCATAACAGAGTGTACTTGGGCGAGACACCCCGGTCAAAGCTTCCTGTATATAAGTTGGAGAATATTACTTCCCCATTCCTGCTGTGTGCTACCATGTACGTGCCGGATGGTATGACAGAGGATGAGTTACGATATGCCATGCTTCATGAAGAAGGCCATTTTAAGCATGGCGACTTTTTCTGGGTGATTACCCGTTATGTTTTGCTGGCGGTGTTCTTTTATAACCCCATTGTGTGGCTGGCCTTTAAGTATTCGGGATATGACTGTGAGCTGGCTTGCGATGAATCGGTAATGAGGCGAATAAAAGCTACGGAACATAAGGCTTACGGCGGCAGTTTGTTGGATGTGATTAAGAAGAATAGGGGACTGGGTCAGAGAGTACTTTTGTCTACCAATATGAAGGCCCCTAAGAAGCTCATACGTGCCAGAATAGAGAATATTGTGGCCGGCCGTAAAGGGAGTGCATTGGTGGCGTTCCTGGCAGCTGTGGCAGTGCTATTGGCCACCGGCTGCGGATTTATGGAGCAGAAGGCGGAGGCCGGTGATTTGCTTGCATCGACAGATTCTGAATCGGAAGTTCAGGAGGAAACACAGGGCAATTTTCCTTCCCATGGGGACGGAGTCGGCGAATCCCAGGAGTCACAAGCCGGTGTGGAGAACAGCCTGTCTCAGGATGATGTGGTGGACTACGGAGATACGGTATATTTCTGTGCGGAGCTTATGAGAAAGGATTCTGATGGTTCGGGCACTTTCACCACCATAGAGGATAAGCATGAGATATATGCGAAGATTGATAGAGATGTAATCTCCTTTGAGCGGAATAACTCCATGGCTATGGATATGATTACTTATGTGGCCAAGGAAGCCGTGGGAAAGAAAAAGGGCGATACCATTCAGCTGATTCGAGAACTAAACGGTGAGGAGTATCATTACTATTATCTGATTACGGATATTAATGATGTGTTAGGTTGCACTTATGAATTTAACGGGACTTGGAACTATCAGTTCCCCAAGCCGGTGGTAGGTCAGTTTGATACCGGGGGAAAGCAGGATTTCGGCTTTGTGGAAAACAGATACGAAAGCGGAAGCGAATATTATTTGGTTGCGGCTGCTACCTCCTATTTAGACCCGATAGGTACCAATGCTTATCATCCCAATAATGTGACACTTACAGACAGGCAGAACACCTGGGCAGAAGGTGCGGAAGGCGTAGGAATCGGTGAGTCCATCGAGCTGCGTCAGATGTATATGGGACCGGGAGCGGACAGACTTAGCATTACCCGTTTCTGTATTGTCAACGGATATGCCAAGAATAATGACATCTGGGAGAAAAATGCCAGGGTGAAGGAACTGAAGGTATATTACGGTGAAGCTTACATGGGTACCATTACCTTAGAGGACCGTATGGAGCCCCAGTATATCGATGTGTCCGGAGTGAACATGACGGTTAGCAATGGCAGGGAAGCAGTTTTTAGATTTGAGATAGCGGATGTTTATCCGGGTACTAAGTATGAGGATACCTGTTTGACCGGTATTCAGATAGAATTTAAGAAATAGCAGGACAAAAAATAAGGCTGATACGATTTCGTATCAGCCTTAAATATTTGTAAGTGTTTATATCTTACTTAGCCTGCTCTAAAGCAAGAGTTACGGTTGTGATATCACAAACCTCTGAAGGTCCGTAGTACTGGATAGCACCGGGATACTTGAAGCAGGTTTCAAGAGCCCACTCTTCACGATGTGCTTCGAAGTACTTGAAAGGAGCACCGTCTAACTCTACAAGAGCCTTCTTGATAACGGGCTTATCTTCGCCGTGTCTTCTTTCGATGTTCATCATCTTGGTGATAGGCATACCACCTGCAACCCACTCATTAGCAGGAGCAGAAAGGTTAGAAACCTTAGAAAGGTATCCGTTGTAACCGTACTGGATCAGCATGAATGCGTTGTAACCCAGTGAGTAGCAGTAGTCTGAGTCGAAGTTTGAAGGGAATGCACATCTTCCTTCATAACCTAAGAAGTGATGAAGTGTAGCGAATTTGCCCTTATAAGTACCTGCTGCTTTTCTTGCTGCTAATTTATCTGCTACCAATGCAGAGAATAACTTCTCAGATTCAATCAGAGATACCTGTACGTTACCATGAGGATCTCTTTCCAAGAATAACTGCTGCTGGATAGCCTGAGGAAGGATTGCAAATACTTCCATAGATTCCTTGGTTAAGCCTTTCTCGATGAATGCATACTTAGCTTCCCAGGTAGGAAGAGCATTGAATTCATCAGCCTTGCTTCCTGCAAGTAATTCGTTGATTTCCTGGATGAGTACAGAGAACTCAGGAACGAATTCTACTACACCTTCAGGGATAACTGCGATACCGAAGTTCATTCCCTTAGCTGCTCTTGCTTCTACAGAGTCAGCAATGTAATCTGCGATAGCAGAAAGTGACATTTTCTTAGCTGCAACTTCTTCTGAAATTAAGCAGATGTTAGGCTGGGTTTCCAAAGCACATTCCAAAGCAACGTGAGATGCAGAACGTCCCATAACCTTGATGAAATGCCAGTACTTCTTTGCAGAGTTACAGTCTCTTGCAATGTTACCGATGATTTCGCTGTAGGTCTTGGTAGC
>JAFXFO010000011.1 GCA_017520425.1 Lachnospiraceae bacterium
CACCTATAATGATGCTCTATTTGTCATGCAGTTTTCAATGTTCAAAGAACTCTGCAAGAGTTCTTTTATATCCTGAAATGCATTTCTGCAAATCATTCATAAAATTTTGTTTTTAGACTTGACTTTTAATAGTTAGTCTTTATATATATTTGCGCGTAGTAACGAGCCATGCACAGATGAAACGAATTGACTGTCGGGAGCTTGCTCACGGGCAGGCATATTCGCTTTCAGATGTATACGGCGAATGCCGCGACAACGAGCAAGCTTGCTTGCGAGTCTGTCGGCATGGCTACTCTCCACAAAACTGAAAGTTTCATGTTACCAATCAATACCCATACCATTCATCTATATTTCAGATTCCTATTAAGCATACTTTCCTTCTACCATATCATGTAGATATCCCTCGGGATTTGCAATAAACTCTTCCCATGTACAAACAGGCTGAAATTGTTCATGCTCTACATCTATGAAACATACTTTTTTATCCTTAGGACTCCATACCAACAGCACATCACTATATTGGTCCAAATCCTCCATAATTGAAAGTACCTTCTTACGCCCCCATTTCATTTCTACAGTATCTGTATAGGAATATAACTTCATCCATTTCAAACATCTTCCATTCGGGAACTCCAATAACAAAGGACCAGTCTTGAGATAATCACTTAAACTTTCAGGTAATTTGTAAGACTTCAGCTTTTTCGTCTTTTCTAATTCACTATGTAAATCCTCAGGCTCCAACCGTTTCAAGAACTCTACCATTTCTGCATTTTTATTCTTTACTGCCAATGTATAAGGTCTGTCACCATACTTATCCTCAATCAAAATATCTGCACCTTGCTCTGCCAGATATTGTACCATCTCCATATTATCATGTCTTGCTGCTTCTGTAATTGCTGTAGATGCATATGGAAATACCATATTAGATTTATGGTAATTGATATCCACACCTTCAGACAATAAATACTGAACCATAGGTATATTTCCTTTTGAAGCAGCGCTTCGAAGCATATTTCCTCCATTCGCTAATGGAAGCTTTAATTTCTTAACAGCCTCTTGTATCTGCGAAAAATCGCACTTTTCTAACCACAAAAATAGTCTTTCTACTTCATCCTTGTTTTTATTGATACTTGCTCCGCATTCCACCAAATATGAAAATATGACACCACGTTGCCAAGTAAGCGGTACATAAAGCAGGCTTTCACCAGCGGGATTTAAGTCCAGCCCATATTCAACTAATATCTTCACAACATCCAGATTGTCATGTAAACACGCCAGATTGAGTAAATTGGTATTACCTTCATATTCTTTCCCCTCATACGTAGTAACAAACGATATCTCCTCCATTGGTGCCATACCAGCATCTAACAACTTCCGTATAGCTGTTACATTATTTTCTTTGATGTAATTTTCAATCTCAATTTTTCTTTCTGTCTTTGCGTCGTTCATTCCGAATTCTTCCTCCATTAACTCCAAATGTTAACATGCCCTCAAACTCATCAAAATTCATGCGTGCTTTCAGACTCTCCAGAAGCCTGAAAGTTGTCTTACTATCCAACTTTACCTTCCAATGTTATATTGACTGCCAATCCATTAAAAGTTCAATAATTGTATAGTTCTAATCAATTCAACAATAGTCCGCTATTATTTTTTTGAATAATTTTTCAAAAACTCCACCACTTCAATATTACCATCACGTTCCGCACACTCCAGTGCAGTCTGTCCAAAACTATTCTTAAGTTCGATATCTACTCCATTATCCAACAAGAATTTAAGCCCCACCATATTTTCCCCTCGTGCACAACTATGCAACAATGGTTGTTTCTGTCCTTCACAACAAAAATCAAGCCCAAGACTCTTCAAAAGCTCATATATCCGTATATCTCTTGAAACTCCAGCACAATAAAAGTCCTTGACCTCCTTATCAAACTGCTCGCGATAATTGTCAAAAATATACTTAACAATATCATACGAAAATCTAAATGCTGTCATTAAAGGGGTTTGCTCGCCCGATATGCTTTTTGATAAGTCCGCACCTTTTTCCACAAGTGCTTTAAAAGACTCCAAATCATTATTTTTTGCACAGATTATTAGAGGAGTACCTTCTAACTTCAGCACCTTATTTAACTGTGAAGCATTAAGTTTAGGACTTTCCAAAAACTCATGTATCTTTTCTTTATCTCCTGTATAACATGCCCATACAAGAGTATTTTTTACTTTTTCAGCTTTTATTGCATCGGCAAGCCATTTCTTCTGAAATTCATTAGCTGGTTCGAATCCATACTCTTGATAGATAGCAAGTTCTACAGCTCCGGAAAAAATTGTTTCAGGAACAAAATGCGAAATATAACGCTTTTCAATATACTCTCCCTTTGAAAATCTATATAGATGTATACCACTTTCGAAATACTCAAATCCCCCCCACACAAGCTCATTATAGTCAGGATGAGCAGTAAGAGCTTCATTATCACTTTTTGTAATATTTCCTTCTATCCGATATAGACCTTGTGAACAACTCTGTCCAATTTTTTTCACAACAAGAATTGAATCCTCCATACCAATGACCTCATGTGCCATATCCATAAATCGTTCTATATACTGCATATTCATTCCACCTTTCGGATTTATATCAAATTTTAAGTAGATTTACTCTCCACCAACTTCAAATTCTCTTTTCTGTTCTGCCTTGCACCATTCGTAATTCTCCCTCTCATTAACATCTAACATATCTTTGATTTTTACTATTTGGCTTATCAGGTATCGTCATTCTTACAAGATTAAGTTCCAATGCCGGATTCATATAGTTTTTCCGAAATGTTTCTTTTGACCTTAATCCTAACATTCCCATAATAGTAGTCGCTGTATAAGGCACATCGTATTCCATGACATCTAGCATTCTTTTTAAATACTCTGTCATTTGTTCGCCACTTTCTGATATCTGTACCAATACTTCATCTAAGATTTTATCTATCTGCATAAGCATGAACTCTATAAACGTAGTAGACTCTCCCTCTACATGACATTTCGCAATTGCTTCATAATAGTCATCTTGAAACTTTTCAATCTGACTTTCTATCGGTATAAATTCAAAGATTGGTTTCCATTGAGATAAAATTGCGGTATGCCATAGCCTTGCCATTCTTCCGTTACCGTCCGAGAAAGGATGAATAAACACAAATTCATAATGAAAAACACTACTTAAGATGAGAGGATGTATACTGGTTCTTTCCTTTTTCATCCAGGAAAAAAGTTCTTCCATCTGACCCGGAACAAATCTTGCAGGAGGACACATAAAAATACATACATCTCCGTTAAAAACACCTTCCTCCCCTTTTCTAAAATCTCCGGACTCCTCGACAATATACTTCGTCATAATACCATGAAATTCTTTAAGCTTCTTTATGCTGTATGGATTAATATTGTTAAGCTTTTCATAAGCAACATAGGCATTTTTAACCTCTTGTATTTCCTTTTGTTCTCCAAGAACTAACTTTCCATTTATTACATCTCTAACTTGACCAAGAGATAACGAATTTGCTTCAATCTTTAATGATGAATGTATAGATTTAATTCTATTATTTCTTCTAAGATGAGGCTTTGTCTCAAGATTGTTTGCTACAGATATCTTACCAATCTTTTCAGAAATAGAAGATACATAAGCTAATATCTCATTTGTTATATGAAATGGTGGTTTATATCCGCTCATTTTTCGCCTCCGACTTGCTTATTATCTTGCTTATTATCTTGTTCTATTATATAAGTTAAAGAAGAAAAACGCAATCAAATTCTTTTTTCCACCTCATCCTTTTCTAACATAGGATAAGAGTCACTTGCCACATAGCTTCTCGGCCTTCTTTATACGTTCAAGTAAATTAACACATTCATCATTCGTTCTCTTAGCCAACTCCCTGGCTATAAATTCTGTGTTACCGGTTGCTGAAAAATATAATACCATGTAAACTCTTCTAAATGTTCTCTCTATTCTGTCATGCTACCGGCTTCCTGTGAACGCACGAAGGGTGGTACGTCAAGCACCCCTCCAAAGGGGCCAAACTCGGCGGTACCACCCTAATATTCACTCATCCTACCGTTAACGCCGGTGCTACGCTGTACTTTCATACAGGGCTCCAAGGTAGGTTCCAAATCTTCCGCATAGAAACTCTCACCACACGTTTCCTCTCTGGGATGCATCCAATCTGTACTGGTCCTCTTCCTAGCCACATCCTATATATGCTTACTATATGCAAAGGAAAAGGTTTTGTCAAGTGCTAGTTGCTGCGCGGGATGAGACGAGCCGTTTTTATACTTTACCTGAGTATGTATCATCTCACACCCTCCACAAATCCACGATACCCGCTACTCTGCCTTCGTTCCGCATATTCCTCACAAAGGTAGGTTTCCTGATAGATGTCAAAATCCTTATCCTCAAGATATTCAAAATACTCATCCTTGCTATTTACCTTTAAGCAAGCTTCTTTGTGTCTGCGGTAACAAAGCATATTCCCGAAATCATCATTTCCATAAGGGGAATACTCCGAATACTGGCAGGTAAAGCAACATTTCAGATAATATTTCTCCTGCATCTGTCTGCTGATATCCAATAAGGCCGACTCAAAATACAAAGTTTTCCTACTACTGCTGTACAACTCATCTTCCACCAATAAGACAAACTCTTCTACCTCGCAATTGTCCGGATAAATTCGCTCACCATCACATAGATAACAAATACCTCGCTTTGTTTTTTCATCATCACGCTTTTCATACGAAAAAGCCAGTTTCAATTCACCGGGCACTTCCTGATAATCACTCTTTCGAATTAACTTTATGGGCATTCTTAAATCCAAACCATAACCCTGTAATGCATAAAAATAGGGAAAGGTATCCTGCGCCAGTTCATTGTATCCCCCATGCTTCAGAATCCGAAACTTTTCCCTCGCTTCCTCATATTGTTCCGGATTCGCCAATTCGAAATCTCCCAAGCTCGTTCCCCGAAAGGTCACTCCATCCAAGGTAAAGGAAAGAGGATTTGTTTTATATTCCCCCTGTGTATTCTCAATTACAATATCCACATCATGATGCTCGTCTTTGTAATGCGCCTTATAATAT
Source organism: Lachnospiraceae bacterium (assembly GCA_017520425.1). GTDB lineage: Bacteria > Bacillota > Clostridia > Lachnospirales > Lachnospiraceae > Acetatifactor. The sequence continues at coordinate 5,107 of JAFXFO010000011.1, forward strand.
TCCATAACTTCCCCCTACAACTTCTCTTACATCACCCTTATCACATTACCGCCTGTCCATGTTTCTCCGCTTTCCACCACATTGGTGTAAGGTCGCTCCGAAATCTCACCCTCAAAGCCTTCATAGTCACAGATACCATACCAGGGCTCCAGACATACATAACCCGCATCATTATTGGGCACGGACCAGACACCCCACACCGGTGCGTCGCACTCCACGCGCACATATTCCCGCCCGTTCTCGTCACAAAGGCCTGCTGCTGTCACACCTTCCCCATCAAATACCAGCGCATCCGCTTCAAAGGTATGTTCGTCGATGGTAATCATACCATCCTCCACATCCAGGGTCAGCAGTTCATCCGTAAGTAGTCCCTTTTCATTAATACGCAGAGAGAAAATCAGGGTCTTATGCTCCGCTCCGTAAAGCTTCACCTTCTGACCGATTCTGCCGGCACCGCTTAACGGACAGGCAAAAGCCGCATGGCCGCCGATGGAGAAATACATGGTATTCTCACCGGTATTCTTTACATACCAGTTTTCCTGCACGCTGTCCTCGCCTAATACATACTCGATATCCAGCACAAAATGGAAAGGGTATTTTTCGAAAGTTTCCGAACTGTCCGTGGTTCGGAATACAATTCTATCCGCCTCCTGTGCCACTATCTTATAGTCCACTCTCTGACCAAAGCCATGCTTGTCCGCAGGATACACCTTGCCTTCATAGGTGTACTCTTCCTGCACCAGCTTCCCGATGAAAGGGAAAAGAAAAGGAGCGGTCTTGCCCCAGTAAGCCGGGTCTGCTCCCCACATATATTCCTGTCCCGTGGCCTTTTTTACCAAAGACTTTATCTCCGCACCAAAGCTTTCAAATTCTACTTTTATGGATTCATTTTCTAAAATATAACGCATACATATTCCTTTCCGCACCGAAATAGGGTGCATCCCAATACATTCTTTTCTGCTTTTCAGAATACCATATTTTCCTCTGTCTTACAAGAAATCTTATTGCCTGCAACACATAGAACATGATACACTGTTATACAAAAGAAACCCGCAAAGGAGACTCTTATGTTCACACCGGATACCTTACAGGAAACCATAGACCGAATCACCAAGATGGAGTTTTATTTTGATACCATACAGAAGGCCTTGGAAATCAACCCTGATTTCATAATAAAAGAAGCCCCGGCGGGCATTATGCTGCAGGAGCTGATAGAATACTACGAAAATGGTCAGTGGCTGGCAGACTATGAAGCCGACGAAGCCGGCTTGCTGCCTTCGGACCTAAAACGTGGTGTATTGTCTGAGGACGGCGTATACAATCTGCTATTCGAACTTTCTGAGGCTACAGAGGAAACAGTTGAATAAACTAATACATAAAAAGGAGCGTACCACCCGGATACGCTCCTTTTATACTCTATCAATCTTACTCCTCGCAAGGATACTTCATTCCCCACTGCTTACGGATTTCATCTAAAAGCTCCATAAGCTTCAGGGTCTCACTGTGAGGCATCTCTTCGCACTCTAACTTCCCTGCCTTCAAAGCCTCCATACAAGCCTTCACTTCATACTCATAACCGGTAATCTGCTTGGGAATCTCCAAATTCCGAATCACCTGTCTGTCCCGATTGAACACCAGGATTTCCTCCGGATTGATGGCTCCCTTTACGGCTATGTAACCTTCCCTACCGTAAATCACGCCGCCACCCATCATCTGGGCACGCATATCGCTATGCAGAAGTGCCAGCACATTGTTTTCGAAGGTCAGTGTCACACTGTTGGTCATATCCACTCCCGCCTCAGTCTGTATGGATACTGCGGATACATTCTTTACCTCCCCTTTCACATACATGAGGGCGAAGTTAATGGGATATACTCCCAAGTCCAAAAGGGCACCGCCTGCCAATTCCGGCTTTACCAAACGCTCCCTGTTTTCCAAAGCAGCACCGAAATTGGACATAACAGATGTCACTTCCCCGATGATACCACTGTCAATCAAATCCACAATCATCTTACGGGAAGGCATATAACGGGTCCAGAAGGCCTCTGCTAAAAATACCTTCTTTTCACGTGCCAGCTCTACCAATTCCCTTGCCTGCTTTGCATTGACCGTAAAGGCTTTTTCCACCAATACGGGCTTGCCATGCTCCAGACACAGCTTGGCACATTCATAATGATGAGAGTGGGGTGTAGCCACATAGATTAACTCCACCTCTTCATCCTTCACCAGCTCCTCATAGGAGCCGTAAGCCTTTTGAAAGCCATATTTCTCTGCAAAAGCCTTGGCCTTTTCTTCACTTCTGGAAGCCACTGCGTAGCTTTCCACCTCCGGCATTTCTGCGATGGTTCTTGCCATCACATCTGCAATCCATCCGGTTGCCATAATCCCCATTTTCATAGTTTTCCCCTAACCTTTCTTCTGTTACTTTGCTTTCTTGCTTTTCAACATTTCATACACATCACTGAAAACCTTCTTCACCTGGTAATCCGATGTAAATAATCCGCAATACGGACTGTTCAGCTTATAGGTATAGTGGTCTCTGGGCAAATCCACCAAATCCGTCAGTCCCCAGATAGCGATACAGGTAAGAGGTTTTTCCTCCCCGCTGTTGAGATCCACCAGCGTGCTTATCAGCTCTGTATAAAACTCCTCATGCTTACGAATCTCCTGCTTATCGCTGCTGTAATTACGTACTGCCATTTCCGTAATCTGTACTTCCACACCCAAATCCGCATATCTCAAAACCGCTTCCTTTATCATGGGAATCAGTTCCGGATCCAGGCATCCCTGCTGTGTACCGTAACCACCGATATATCCCTGCATGCCCACGCCGTCACACAGTTTTCTGGGCTGACCATCTTCGTCTGTTGCATAATTATTGATACTATCTACCAGCCTGCAGATAGCCTCCCGCTTTTCCGGATAAAAAGCATTGTAATCGTTATAAAACAGCTTAATATCCACTTCCGGATTCTTGGCCTGCAGGGCTTCTACCGCATTCCCGGCATAGAGAAAAGCCAGCTCCACATAGTCATCACCTACGTACTGATAAAACAGATTTTCTCCGCCTTCCCGATACACCCTTATATGCCTTTCATCTGCCGGATTATAGTCCCCCTCAGCATCCCCGATTGCCTCGTTTACCACATCCCAGCAGTATACCTCTCCCGGATATTTTTCTTCAAAATAGGTGACCACCTGGGTGATATAGGATTCCAGCCGCTTCAGCATGGTATCCCGATCCACAAAGCCTCCATTAGTCTGATAGCCGTCCCTGAAAAACCAGTCCGTCATATAGGCATCCCATACCAGCACATGTCCACGCACCTTAGCTCCATTGGAGATGGCTGCCTGCATAATAACATCCGCCAAGCTAAAATCCATCACCGGCATACCGTCCGCAGCATTCATGGACGCCTGCTGGTCTAACAAACTGTAAGCTTTCATTTCGTTATTGGCGGTAACGGAGTTAAAATGCTGTGCAATCAGCTCCTGCATTCTGCTGCTTACGGCGGTATCAGGATTCAAACTGGTTCCGAATCGGATACCGTACTCCCCTAAAAGCTCTGCCATGGATTCATAATCCTTAAAATCTCTGGAATGTGTTCCGTCCGCATAAATGTCCGCCGTACTTTCACAAGCCGTCAGACTGAGACACAAACAAATACAACAAATATATACCAATATTCTTCTCATAAAAACCCTCATTCCCTTCCGGGCAAATGTCGGTTCCAAGCCGGCCCTTTATTCCTTCTGCGCATTATACAGGGTACTGTAGAATCCGCCTAAATTTATCAGTTCCTCATGGTTGCCCTTCTCCGTAATCTTACCCTGTTGAAGCACCAGGATGCAGTCCGCATTCTGAATGGTGGACAGACGGTGAGCGATAACAAAACAGGTACGATTCTTCATGAGCTCGTTCATAGCCTCTTGTATCTTCATCTCCGTGCGGGAGTCTACGTTAGAGGTAGCTTCATCCAAAATCAACATGGGTGAATCGGAAAGCAGGGCTCTGGCAATGGTAATCAGCTGGCGCTGACCCTTGGAAATATTGATACCCTCGTCGGAAAGGATGGTATCATAGCCCTCCGGCAAATGCTCGATGTAGGAATCGATTCGTGCTGCCTTTGCTGCCGCCTTGACCTCCTCCATGGTAGCATTTTCCTTGCCGTAGCGGATGTTTTCATAGATACTGCCCTGGAACAGCCAGGTATCCTGAAGCACCATGGTATAAGCCTTTCGCAGGTCTTCTCGCTTTACATTGCAAATCTCCTTGCCATCCACGGTGATAGTACCGCTGTTCACATCATAAAAACGCATCAACAGGTTGATGATAGTGGTTTTGCCCGCACCGGTGGGTCCTACGATGGCTATGGTCTGCCCCGGATTTACATCCACGGAAATATCCTGCAAAATCTTTTTCTCCGGTACATATCCGAAATCCACATGGCGGAAAATCACTTCACCTTCCACGTTATTTAAGGGTAATGCATTTTCCACATCTGCCGGCTCAGGTCCCTCATCAATGATGCGGAACACTCTCTCCGCTGCGGAGAAAGCTGACTGGAACTCGTGGATAATATTGGCAAACTCATTGATGGGTCCCGCAAACTTTCTGGAATACTGTACAAACTGTGCCACACCACCCAGGGAAATAAAGAACAGGGAGGTTTCCGCCACGGTTCCGTTCTGGGAGAACATATACAAAATACCACCCAGAATCATGACCAGGGAAATGGACAGGTTGTTGATAAAGTTGACGGAAGGTCCCATGGTAGCACTGTAGTATTCTGCTGCATAGTAGGCATCCATGGCCTCCGTATTACGCTTGTTAAATCGTTCGCCGATGACCTCCTCACGGCCGTAAGCGGCTATGGTCCGACATCCGGAAAGCATTTCCTCCGCATAACCGTTCAGCTCACCCAGCTTCTGGGAACGCTTGGAAAACAGAGGGCGCACCTTCTTGGAACGATATCTGGTAAACAATATGGATATGGGCACGGTAATCACAAACACCGCAATCATGGGCTTACTGATTTGCCACATGAAAATCAGGGAACCAAGTACCGTATAAATACTGGTCATAACCTGCACCAAATCATGGGACAGGGAGCTGTTCACCGTATCAATGTCATAGGAGATACGGCTGATAATATCTCCCACCGGATGGGTATCGAAATAATTCACCGGCAGGGTGGTCAGCTTTTCAAACAGCTGCTTCCGCATGGTATATACGATTCTCTGACTTAAATGAATCATCAGAACTGCCATAGCGTAAGCTAAAATAGCTGAGCCAATATAACAAATCAACATTTTTCCTACATTTAATTTGACTGCCTCAAAATCCACTCCCTGGGAACCGGACATGGCGTCGATGGCCTCACCGGAATACATGGGTCCCAAAAGGGACAGCTGGTTAGACAGTAAGGTCAGGGCAATAGCTACCAGAAACAGGGGCCACTGCTGCATAATATATTCCCCCAGACGTAATAACACGTCCTTGGTTCGTTTCTTACCCAGCTTTCCTCCCTGAGCGTGCTTGTTGGGGTTATTTTCCATTCTGGGATCTCTTCCCATATTTCCTCTACTCAACGAAAGCACCTCCCATCTGTGAATCACTGATTTCCTTATATTCCGGACAGGTCTCCAAAAGCTCCTCGTGGGTGCCCTTTCCGATGATTTTTCCCTCATCCAGCACCAGGATCAGATCACAATTCTTTAAGGAGCTGACACGCTGCGCCACAGTGATGATGGTGGTATCCTTCATATGTTCATTCAATGCCTTACGTAAGTTGGCATCGGTCTTGTAATCCAGTGCAGAAGAGCTGTCGTCCAATATAAGAATCTCCGGAGCTCCTGCAATGGCGCGGGCAATCAAAAGTCGCTGCTTCTGTCCGCCGGAAATATTGGTGGCCTTCGAAGAAAGCATATGCTCATACCCATCCTTAAAAGAAGTAATAAAGTCGTGAGCCTGAGCCACCTTAGCCGCCTGTTCTACCTGATCTCTGCTTAAATCCCTGCCGAAACGGATATTTTCAAAAATGGTGTCCGCATAGAGGAAATCATACTGCATGGCCGTACCGAACATGGCACAAAATTCCTCTGAAGGGATGGTACGGATATCTCTTCCTTTTATGTAAATGGCGCCTTCGCTTACATCGTAAAAACGTAGCAAAAGCTTCACCAATGTGGACTTACCGCTACCGGTGGCACCGATGATACCAAGCGTACCGCCCTTGGGCAGCTCCAAGGAAACATCCTCTAAATTATTTAACTTTCCTAAATAGGAAAAATCTACGTTATCAAAAAGGATATGGGCTGCTGTGTTACAAGGGGGATAATCCTTCTCATCCTGCACCACCAAATCCTCCGGTGCATCCATAACCTCTGCAATACGATTGGCAGAAGCGGCACTCTTGGTAAACATAACAAACATACGTGACATAACCATCATGGCCATGGAAATCAGGGTAAAATACTGCATAAAAGCGATAACCGTTTCCGGGTCGGACTTATGCCCTGCCACACGGGAAGCACTTAAAGCCACTACCGCCACGATACCACTGTTCATCAGCAGGGTCATCACAGGATTTACGGAACCCATGATAATACCCGCTCTTTTCTCATCCTTTACCAAAGACTGATTCACTTCATTATATCGTCTGTGCTCATAATCCGTCTTAGACAGCGCCTTAATCACGCGGATGCCCTGTACGTCCTCACGTACCACACGGACCATTTTGTCCACGGACTGCTGCACCTTAGTGTACAGCGGCACACCCTTACGGGAGATAAAATAGATGATACCAAAAATAATGGGCATGGTAATCAGCATAACCATACTCAGATACCAGTCCATAATCATGGTAATCACCGCACCACCAATCAGCAATATGGGAGCACGCACACCCATTCTTTGCATCATAGCCACAAAGTTATGAATGTTGTAGGTATCCGTGGTAATACGGGATTCCAGAGAAGGAATGGTGAATCGATCCACCTGCGCCGGTGAAAGTTGCAGCATTCTGGCAAACAAAGCCTTTCGCACCTTTTCCGAAAAATCCCTGGCCACCTTGGAGGCCATACGATTGGCCACCACATTAAACAAGCAGGCAAAGCCCGCACAAGCCACCATCAAAAGTCCCCAGTATACCACATCCTGAATCTTTCCGTTCAATACTACATTCTCCAGAATATGACTAAGGATATAGGGCAAAAACAGCTCCACCACGGTTCCTAAGACCTTGATGGTAAATCCGAAGGACATCCTCTTCGCAAAGGGTTTTAAATACTTTAGAATAAACTTCATATCCGGTTCCTCTTACACATTAAATCAATCTACACAATATGAAAATTTTACTCCTCACCTTTTTTTATGTCAAGGGCACCTACTTGAAGATTCCATATTTTCGTGAAACACTGCTTATAAACCATCCATTCTTTAAGATTTGTTTAAGGTCATTTTAAGATTTTTGGTAGTCCATTGACAGGGCTTATCTCCCATATTAGGCTGAGGATATCACACGAGAAATCTGTAAAAGGGGAGAATACCATGAAATATGTTTTTAAGAATCTGAAGAACTTTGCCAAACAGGAGAAAGTGATTTTTATCGTACTTATCGTTTGTATTATTACATCATCCTTTGTTATGAACTTTTCTTATGGTCTTTATATAAACTACAAAACATCTCTTTATGAAAGCATTGAAGAACTAAAAGACATCTATCTTGATATAACTGAAAATGAAACACTTACCAAAGGGGAATTTCGTCAGTTTTTAGAAGCAATTGATGACGAGACACATGATAAAATCAACTTAATCTATGCCGAATCTGACCTGACCAAACACGGATATAATGATGAATCCTATGCCTTTTTTCCCATGCGTTTTGACATAAATAAAGGAAAATATTGCACTTCCGATTACATTAAAGACCTATGGGAAAGTAAAAAACTCCTTAAGCGTGGTGAATTTATAAGCAATGTCGATGAAGAGACAGGTGCCTATTCTGCCATGGTATCCGAAGACGAGCATGGTGATAAATCCATCGGAGATACGGTAGATTTTTTAGGACATACCTATAAAATTGTTGGTATTTACAGAGCAGGAAGTTTTACTCCGCTTGTACCCTTCTTGACCGTTCCGGATGAAATTGAAATTGTTAGGTGCTGCTTTACTTTTCCTGAGTTTATTACTCGTCAATCATATGAAGACTTAATTCGTGCAGCTAATGAAACCATTCCTAACAAGCTGATTTTTCCTGAACTTCAACTACCGGATGATGATGTATTCTCCTTGTACCGGAACATTATTCTGATTTCCGTGATGGTAGCTCTTGTTTCGGTCATGAATTTTGCCATGCTGTATCTGTTTGTGATTCGCAAACGAAGAAATGCTCTGGCTGTTATGCGACTTTGCGGTGCCCGGAAATTGCAGGTAGTAAAGCTGTACCTGTCAGAATGTATTGTGATAACCATTCCCATGTTTTTCTTGGGTACACTGACCTTTCACATCCTGCTGAACATGGTTTTTGCTAAGATTTTCCCATATATGAAGGAATCCTACAGCCTTACCGTATACGTACTGATTTTTATCACCTATCTGCTGGCGATGATGCTTGTATTGGGAATCATCATCCGAAAAAACACTTGCGCTAATGTGAAGGAATACCTTTTGGAGGGTAATATATGACACTATTTAAGTATGCGATTAAAAATTTTAAAAAGGAGCCTGTGGTAAATATTCTAACCATTTTACAGCTTACTGCCGTGATTGTGATTGTGGTTATCATGACTTCCTCCGTGCTCATCCGTTATCGGTATTATGCACCATTTAAGGACATTTTACAATCAAATGGTATATTTTGTGATTTTTCGCTACCGGCTAACTATGATGAGCAAAAACTACAAGACCCTTTTAAATACATAGCTGATGATGAAATCAAAAATCTGATTCCTTATGTAGAAGATGTAGTTTCCTGCAACTTTGGTCCCTGCTGGTTTGTTGATGAAAATCAATTCCCTTTGGATTTCAATTTTTCATCTCTCTTCTATGATAACGATATGATTGAACGATATGAACCGGAGATCGCACAAGGGCGCTGGCTACAAACCAGCACAGAAGCCGACTGTATCGAATGCATCATTTCTGAAAACAACCATGGCTTAAAGGTGGGTGATAAAGTAAAGATAGCTTTTACCGCATTTGAAGAAAAAGATTTATTTCAAGAAGTTCTTATTGTTGGTATGCTGACGGAACGTACCAAAATCATTGGCTATCAGCAAAATAGAGGAACTATGGGAAATCCCGATATTACCACCCTTTACGGTGGCGGTATTTTCAATGCGGAAGAAGATCTTTTAATTTTATTATCCTCTGACTACCTTTCCGAGCATACCACCGTTATACAAGGCATGTTTGGCCCCGCCCTTATCACCTTCAAAGAAGGAACCTCAGCCGAACAAATAAAACAGGCCAGAACGCAGCTTAGCGATTATAACGCTATCATTTCCTATTCGTTTTCGGATATGAATAAAAACAGCCGGGCTTATGTATTTGAACAGGTGAAAAATCTTCTGCCCATCATTATCGTACTGGTGGTCATGACGGTGGTTAGCGGTGTCAGTAGCTCTGCTTTGTCCACACGGCGTGAGCTGAAAAGCTTCGCAGTGCTTTATATCACGGGCCTTCGCTGGAAACAATGCGCCCTCATAAGCCTGCTGCACTCGCTGATTATAGCGGCTTCTGCTCTTGTGTTGTCAGGGGTTTGTATTTGGGTCCTGAAGCTGGTAGAAATTGATGTGGGTATATTACTTATTTTGCAATGGGAAACCATATTATGTGTAGCTGCAATCATCGGCTTCTTCGTGCTGATGTCCCTGCTGATGCCCCTCCTTATGCTGTCCCAAAACACTCCCAAACAAATATTAACGAGGTGATAAACTATGATTAAGCTGAATAACATTCATAAAATTTATAATGCCGGAAAACCCAATGAATTAGAAGCACTGAAGGGTGTTTCCCTGGAAATCAAGGATGGCGAGCTGGTGGCTATCATAGGCAAATCCGGTGCCGGCAAGTCCACCCTTTTGCATACCCTTGCCTGCATCGATGGCTTTGATGAAGGAGAATATTATATCGATGAGCAGAAAATACAGTATCTTTCCGAAAAAGAATATGCTAAAATCAGAAATGAAAAAATCGGAATCGTAATGCAGGACTTTGCCTTAATCGATGATTTCACCGTGCTGGAAAATGTGATGCTTCCCTTGGACTTCGCCTCCAAAAAGAAAGCAAATCCCAAGCAGTCGGCTACCGAAGCACTGCAATCCGTGGCCATGGAAACTATGTTGCATTCTTATGCAAGTAAGCTTTCCGGCGGTCAGAAACAGCGTGTTGCCATTGCCAGGGCTATCGTGAATGAGCCCGGTATCCTTCTGGCAGATGAACCCACTGGTGCCCTTGACAGCAAAACCGCTTCAGAAATTATGGATGTATTCAAAGCCCTGAATGCCAAAGGTAAAACCGTCATTATCGTCACCCATGATCCGGGGATAGCCGGACAGTGCCGAAGAATCATTGAGATTGCGGACGGTGTGATTGTTTCCGACCAAACCAATGAATAAATCCACAATGGAGAAAACGGATGAACCGAACCCTCACCTACCCCATAACTTCACAGGACGCCGGCCAAAGCATTGAGCAATTCTTACGTGCAAAGGGCTACTCTACCCAGTGCATCAAGGAATTAAAAAAGCAATGGGGAAGCATCCTAATAGACGGCACGCCCCAATATATGAGGGTCGCTTTACAGGAAGGCAGCACCCTGACCGTGCAGATTCAGGAGGAGAGCTCTTCCGAAAAGATTCCTCCCGTAGAACTGCCTCTGGATATTGTTTATGAGGATGAGGATTTGCTTGTGGTAAACAAGCCTGCCGACATGCCCATACACCCTTCCTTAAATAATTATGAGAACTCTCTGGCCAATGCCCTGGCCTGGTACTTTGCCAAGCAGGACAAGCCCTTTGTCTTCCGCTGTATCAATCGTCTGGACAGGGACACTTCGGGACTTACCATTGTGGCCAAGCATATGCTCAGTGCGGGGATTCTTTCCTCCATGGTGGTCAAGCGCTCCATTCATCGGGAATATCTGGCCATTGTGCGGGGACAGGTTACTCCTGAAAGGGGTACCATCGACGCCCCCATCGGTCGTAAGGGGGACTCCATCATCGAAAGGCAGATTGATTATGTGGGCGGCGAGCGGGCAGTTACCCATTACGCCCTGAAAGAATATAAAAACGGGCACAGCCTGCTTTCCATTCACTTGGAAACAGGCCGCACCCATCAGATACGTGTTCATATGAAGCATATGGGCTTCCCCTTAATCGGGGACCATCTTTACAATCCGGACATGGAATACATAACCCGTCAGGCACTGCACTCACATCGTCTGCAGTTTACCCATCCTATCACGGGAGAGTCCATGGACTTTACGGCTCCCTTGCCGGAGGATATGAGGCAGGTATTGGAGCCTTAGTCCACTACCTCGATGGTTTCAATCACCGGACGGTTACCGGTAGGGATGATATAGTTGTAGTCACCACCCTTGGTATTTTCACAGATATCATCTACAATATCCATACCCTCGGTTACATACCCAAAGCAGGCATAAGCACCATCCAGGAAAATAGAATCCTGATGTACGATGAAAAACTGTGAGCTGGCACTGTTGAAGTCCGTGGCACGAGCCATGGAAATAGCACCACGGGTATGGGACAGTTTATTCTTTACTCCGTTTTCTGTGAACTCACCTTTGATATTCTGGTCGGAACCGCCGTTACCGGTACCGGTGGGGTCACCGCCCTGCATCATAAAACCGTCTTTAATTCTGTGAAACACCAAGCCATCATAAAATCCTTCTTTTGCCAGATTCACAAAATTGGTAACTGTAATGGGTGCAGAGTCTGCATCCAGCTCTACCTTGATAGTTCCCTTGTCCTTAATCACGATATTCACATGATGCTTACCGGTAAGCAATCCATCTGCATTCTCTGCCGGTACAGCTTCCTTGCTTACTTCCTGACCATCTGCCTTGTCCGTATACTGTCCGGAGGTGGTGGTAGTTTTCTTCTCGCCACAACCTGCCAGTAATAAGGTCATCATGCATATGATTACAATTGCTTTTAATAATTTACTCTTTCTCATAGTTACTCCTCATTTTTTAAATTCTAAAGCAAGGATCTCAACGGGTAAAAATTTCTACAGCCGACATATTATCAAGTTCTTTCAATCCTTCCTTACATTCTTTACAAACACTGGTTTTCTCTCCCTCATTTGTTTTTTGCACATCGGCAGTATAAATATAACACCTCATTTCAAGAAAAACAAGTTATTTTCTTTCCTCACAAATGCTTCACCCATGCCAAGCACCATAAAAATCGTCACGGCACTCATGGCCTGCTGGAAGCTGAACAAATTGTTCACCGTATATGCCAGTAGCGCAAAGCCACAGGCACCTGCCAAAGGATTGGTTTTTCCGGCTTTCAGAAAACGTACGATAGCCGTCACAAACAGACCTGCATAGCAAAACATTCCTAGCAGTCCGTTATTTACCAACACCGTCAGCCATTCACAATGGGCATTGGTCAAGGCACGTCCCTTAAAGCATTCTTCTATCATCTCTGACAACTGAGGATTGGCACCGCTTCGTATGTAGAAGGCCATACTGTCCGGTCCCACACCAAACAATTTCCTTAGGAAATTCTGGTCTCCGAAGCATTGCACTCCTGCCGCCCAGGTGGCGCCGCGATAGCTTCCCCACTCCTTGTTGAAAGTCAGGGCAGAAACCTGAGACAGCTTGCCTAAACTACCGGGATATGCGGTGTTAATCAATCCAAGCACTACAAATACGACAATGGCCAAAACCGCTACACCACAGCCCACATAGCCTAATATCCGAAAAGCCTTCATGGGTGTCTTTCCTCTCTTCTGCCAAAACACCAGCAACAGACACACCGCAGAAGTTCCACCCAAAAGCACAAACGCTAAAGGGCTGTAGGTCAGTAAATCCGTCAATCCATCCTCATAATTAAATCGCTCCGGCAGGAAGCTTCTGACAAAGCAAGTGACCATACAGGCAAATCCCAGACTCATACAGCAGGCGAAGAACAGTAGCAGCTTTTCTTCCTGTTTCACGGAAAAAAGATACAATACCGGTAGCATCACAGCCAGTGCCACCACGCCGGAACGGCTTCCTTGCGTCACGAGCGTGGCAAAGCCCACGGTCATCCAAACGCCCAGCAGGGCATTTATCCAAGGCTTTTCCTCCGATATGGTCCAAAGATAGTACAGACCTCCGAAAAAAATAATTACTATGTATCCGCAATACCAGTTCATATTGCCGATGGTGGACAAAAACTCTATGGTGGTATTCTTCATCTCCATGGGCCGTACCTCAAAGCGGTTCAGATATCCCAGAGCAAAGACCACCAATGTCACCGGTATCCAAATCGCCGGCAGCCATTTGTTTTTCTGCCAGAAACGGGACACAGCGAAATACACTGCCACCAATAGAAGCTGGGTTCGAAGCCCCAAATACCAGCGGTTTACTCCCACATAGGCATCTCCCCAATCCGTTCCCGCTTTATAATCTGAAAACAAATAAGACAGTATCACTATCACGGCATAACCCAGCACGAGTAAATCCGTCACGGACAGCTTTTGATACCATTGTATCAAGATGGCTTTTATGTTTTTAAAACCACCCTCACGCTTACAAAGAGCCGCCCGGATTCCCAGATAGCTTATCCAGAAAATCAAAAAAATGATGCCTACAATGCAGGTCCCTTTATAAAAAAAGTTATACTTATCCGTACCAATCTGTGCATAGCCGTCGGTATAATAAAAGGGCAGGAGTACCATCATCAAAAGCATATAAAAGGTCACTATCATATGCTGCCCCAACTCCAGCAGCTGAGATAAATCCACCAGTAAATCCGGCTTTCTCTTCTGTTTTCTTTTTTTTGATATTACTTTATGGCTTCCCATCTCATCCTCCGTATTTATCCTATATCCTAATGATAGTCAAGACCCGTCCTTTCGTCAACTGCTTTCGCCTTCCTGCACTCCCTCTGCTTCCTTCCAAAAACCCTGCTTTTGCAGACTGGTATAGACTTGCTGTACCAATATAAAGCCCAGCGGTCCCTTGATAATGCCTGCTATGCCGAAAAGCTGTATGCCGGCGTAAACCGTGGCCAGGACCGCCAATGGTGGTATCCCAATCTTGCCTCCGATGAGCTTGGGTTCCAAAAGCTCTCTTGAGAAAATGCATATCACATAAAGACCAACTATGAAGATACCTGTTACATAACGACCACCAAAAAACTGTACGATAGCCAAGGGGCCCAACACAATCCCGGTCCCTAAAAAGGGAAGAGCATCCAAAAATCCTGCCAATATCCCCCAGAATATGCTGCTTGGAATCCGAAGCAGGGACAATACCAAGGCACAGATACTGCCAACCAGGGACATGATTAGAAGATTCGCCTTTACTACCGTAGCAATATAGCGGATAATCCCACAAATGGCTTCCAGTGCAATATGACATTCCTGTCGGTTCAGCATTTTGTTCATAACACTGTCATAATCCTTTGCCAGGAATATGGTGGAAATGGTAAACACCAACAGAAAACCGCTAATAGATGCTATAACCTTCGCATACTGTAAGGATCCGGAAAGAAGACCCGGCAGGGCATGATTTTCAATATAATCTGCTCCCTCCTGTATCCGCCCAAGCAGCATCTCCTCCAGATATTCCGTATCCATGCCGGTAAGCCTGCTTCCCATGCGGCAAAGCTGTTCCACGGAATCCAACAGACTTTCCCAAAGACCATCCAAACCGTTTAGCCACTGGGGCAGACTGCTTACCACCCAGGTAATCAGGCACCAAAGCAGCAACAATATCACCCCACCGATTAGTAACAGTAATATCACCGCACCGATTTGTCGGTGTACATGAAGCTTGTCCTGTATCTTCTTCAGACGCGTCCCAAACATAGTGACAAAGAGCATGGCCACCAGTATGGGCGATACCAAGGGCACAATATATTGCAGAAAAAAATACACTACTCCGATGATGGCGAGTAGTGTAATATAGGGACTCTTTTTCCAAATCTGCATCATACCTGCCTCCTTTTGAAAGCCTGTTTCGGCTCTCGGTTTCTTTTAAGATTAGTATGATGCTTTCTCGTTTTTTTATGATGCTGTGAACCTATCACATATTGGAAATTAATATTTTATTTTGTCAGCGGCATTGCCGGTTCTATCAGAAATAGTAACGATTTTCCGGTGGCCGGATGCTTTAACTCCAAGTGATAAGCATATAGTGCCACGTTTCGTATGTTTAATTTTTTGCTTATGTTTGCGGACTGTTCATTCCCATACTTGCTGTCTCCCAGAATGGGCCAACCTGCATGGGACAGCTGAGCACGTATTTGGTGAAAACGTCCGGTATCGATATGAATATCCAACAGGGTGATATTTTCTCCCTCTTCTGTTTGAGTACCGGATAGGGTCTGATACTGCAGAACTGCCTTTTTGGCTTCTTTATCGTTGGCATTGGAAACTCGCGCCAGATTCCCTTCTTTGCTCAAATAATCCACAAACTCTCCCTTTTCTTTGTCAGGTTTTCCACAAACAACAGCATAATACTTTTTATTCAAGGTACCGCCTGCCAGCTGAGTCGTCAGCTTTGCCGCCGCCTCCTTGGTTTTGGCAAATACCAAAAGCCCTTCCACCGGCTGATCCAGACGATGAATGATTCCCAAGTACGGTGCCCCTGACCTTTTTTCTTTCTTTTGTTGACCGGCCAGATAAATTTTCAATTCGCTGACCATATCCGTCTGTCCCACTTTAGCACTCTGGGTAGCCAGCCCCGCGGGTTTATGTGCCACCAGAATATGGGCATCCTCATATACGATTTTGGTTCGCATGATATCCTCCGTCCCTGTTTCACAGCTAATTTAAATATCTATTTGAAAATTTTTGACGATTGGGCATAATACACAATTTCGAACTGCCTCTGCCCAAAATAAACCTTCTACCTTGGGCATAAAATATGGATTTCCTAGAATGGTGCCCAAAAGCGTCATAAATCATCCATTATGACCACATTCTCTTCTCTATTTTGGGCACGAAATAGAGTTTTTTCCTTCTATGCCCAACTCCGGTTTTCTTCACTATAACTCATAATAAAACGCCATAGAAGAGAGTCGTCTAAATTACCATTATATAGATTATACCTCAAATCCTGCTTAAATCAACTATTCCTCAAAGTCTTTTAACACACTAAGTATCTTTTGCGTATTACGGTCTACAAAATCAAGAAGTTTCACTGCATCCTCACAGCATTTCATATCCTTTTGTCCTAAAAACCAGGCTATGAAAAGTAGCTCTATGGACTTCATCACATAAGGAACCGCTTGAATCTCCTGCAACTGCAATGGATTGATTTCCATATATCCCCGAAACACCTTATGTAACACCCGAAACCACTGTTCCTCTGTAACTGCCATTGCCGCCTCCTCACACAGCAGTCCCAGCAGGAAATAACACAAATCAAAAATTCGTATATTCTTTTGGCTTAAGTCGAAATCAATGTAACCGCTAAAACACTCTCCTTCAAAGAGGAAATTGCCAAAGTGCTCATCCCTTTTTTTCACCTCTAATGCATAGTCTGTTATATTGTTATGTACTTCCCGCTCCTTAATGGGGATATAAAGATACTCTCCCTGCACATATTCCCGTAGCTACTCTATCATTTCAGGTGGCAGTATTTTTGCCGCATTTTTATATTTCATTTGGTAAGCTTCCTTTCGTCAAAGACTATACATATTTATTTTTATTATACCAAAAAGCAAAGAAAAAGTTGTCTATGTTTGTTTCTGTCACAACATAGACAACTTAATTATTTCAAAATCTAAACAAGTTCACATCGCGCCATTCGCAAAGGCGCCTCTTACACCTTAAACCGATACCCTACACCCCAAATAGTTTCAATATACTGGGGCTTAGCGGTGTCAGTCTCAATCTTTTCACGAATCTTCTTAATGTGTACGGTTACGGTGGCGATATCACCGATGGAATCCATATCCCAGATTTCACGGAACAGCTCTTCCTTAGTAAATACATGGTTGGGGTTCTCCGCCAGGAAGGTGAGCAGGTCAAATTCCTTGGTAGTGAAATTGCGCTCTTCTCCATTGATATATACTCTGCGGGCAGTTTTGTCGATACGAATACCACGGATTTCCACAATATCATTCTGCGCCTTCTGGTTGCTGCCTACCAGGCGCTCGTATCTGGCCATGTGGGCCTTCACTCTTGCCACCAACTCGCTGGGACTGAAGGGCTTGGTCATATAGTCATCAGCACCCAAACCAAGGCCTCTGATTTTGTCGATATCATCCTTCTTGGCTGAAACCATGAGGATGGGAATATCCTTTTCCTCACGAATCTTCTTGCACACCTCGAAGCCATCCATACCGGGAAGCATCAAGTCCAGAATGATCAGGTCATACTCACCGGTCAAAGCCATCTGTAATCCGCCGTCACCGGTATTGCAGATATCTACCTCGAAATCACTTAATTCCAGATAATCCTTTTCTAAATCTGCGATTGCCACTTCATCTTCAATAATTAAAATCTTACTCATACTTCTTCCTCCTCATAGCTTAAGCCTGCAGCTCTTTATATTTTCTGATTACAAAATGGAGACAGGTGCCTTCCCCCTCTTTACTGGTGGCCCAGATATATCCTCCATGGTCCTCGATAATCTTCTTTACAATGGATAGCCCGATGCCGCTACCGCCCTGGGCGGAGTTACGGGAAGCATCCGTCCGATAGAAACGCTCGAATATTTTCGGCAAATCCTTTTGGGCGATGCCCTTACCGTTGTCCTCGATTTCCACACGGATGGCATCGTTCTCATCCAATATGCGGATATCGATGCGTCCCTTGGCCTTGTCCATATATTTCACACTGTTGCTGATAATATTGTTGATAACCTTCTTCATCTGCTCAGGATCCGCTATGATGATGGTATCCGCAGGTACCAAATCCGTATAATTCAGTTCGATGCCCTTGGACTCCAGATCCAAACCTACTTCTTCCACGCAGTCCCCAAAATAATCTGCCACATTGATACGGTGGAAATTATAAGGGATTCGGTTGCTATCGATTCCGGAATAAATCGTCAGCTCGTTAATCAGCTTATCCATGTCCATAGCCTTATTATATATGGTACGAATGTATTTATCCATCTTTTCCGGCGTGTCTGCCACACCGTCCATGATACCCTCCACATAGCCCTTGATAGCCGTTATAGGAGTCTTCAAATCATGGGAAATATTACTCACCAGCTCTTTGTTCTGCTGGACATGCTGCTTATTCTCTTCCGTGGTCTCCTTCAGACGAAGACGCATATCCTCATAATTGCGGTACAAATCACCGATTTCTCCCTCTAAGTCCGTCTCCAGCATATAGTCGAAATTGCCATCCTTAATTTTCGCCATGGCCACATCCAACTTATCCAAAGGGGTAAACACACTCTTTCGAAACCACAGAGTCAGCATGATACCCGTAAAGATGAGAATCAGCAGAATCGCAATAAACATATCCACCAGAAGCTCTCTGGAAATAAGGGTGTTCATCTTCGTCACTACGAAGATACTTCCCTTTGCCCCATCCCGGAACACAAAATCATATTGCTTTACATATTTATTAAAAGCTTTAAAATAGTAGCCCGAATCCTTATCCGGCGCCTCATCATAATCCGGCAGCTTATCAAAAAGCTTATCCGATAGTTCCTGATTGCCTGTATAGTACAGCTCCTTATCCTTACGAACCAGGAGATATGCGGACTTCTTGGTTATTTTATCATTCAGCTCCTGCAGATAAGCAGTGTCCTCTAATTTCGTAATATCCGTCTTTGCCTGCGTCACTATCTCTTCATAAGTAAGCTCTGCCGCATTGGCAAAGGATTCAAAGCTTTCCGTCATGAGTGAGTAATCCCACTCCTGTATGGAGTGACCCTGTCGATAATTCACCAGGATAGCCCCGATAAAGCAATATGCCAGTACCGTTAATACCAAAGGCAATACGATAATGGTAATCAATGTAATCTGTAACCGTGTTTTAAATTTCATGATTCACTCCTATACTTCCCATAAAATCATAAAATCGTTTTTCTTCAATATAAATAAGTATAACACATTCTGCTCCAAGGTCAAAAAAAACCTCGAAAAAATAGTATTAAAAAAGTATAAAAAATTTTTTCAACTTTTTTCGAAAAACCTATTGACTTTTCCCGCAAATTTTGTATAATAAAATCAGTAATCGTTACTGATATCGATTTGAAAGGAGGAAAAATGGCACTAAAGCATAGCAAACAGCGGGATATGATTAAAGACTTTTTAATGAGTCGTAAGGATCATCCCACAGCTGACGTTGTATATATGAATGTCAGACAGATACAACCCAATATCAGCTTAGGTACCGTATACCGGAATCTGACTCTTCTGGCAGATATCGGTGAGATCCAAAGGCTTCGCCTGGGAGACGGAGTAGACCACTTTGATGCTGATATTTCCGAACATTATCATTTCGTATGTAATGATTGCGGAGGTGTGATCGATTTGGAGATGGAGAATATTGATTCCATCCAAGAGGTAGCACAAAAGAAGTTTGATGGTCATATTACAGGTCATGTCACTCATTTCTACGGCACATGCAATTGTTGCATGAAAGCAGTGAAATAGGGTAAAATGTAACAAAGAATTTACTCCGGCCAGTCCGGTACACGCGTTAAAAAACGCAGAACTATAAACAATTTTTGAAAAGAAAAGGAGAACAAGATTATGAAGTATGTATGTAGTGTATGTGGTTATGTTCATGAAGGAGATGCAGCACCTGAGAAGTGCCCCGTTTGTGGAGTTCCTGCAGAGAAGTTCACTGAGATGGCAGGCGAAAAGGTTTGGGCTGCTGAGCATGTAGTAGGTGTAGCACAGGGTGCTCCCGAAGATATTATGATGGATTTAAGAGCAAACTTCGAAGGCGAATGCTCAGAAGTAGGTATGTACCTGGCTATGGCTCGTGTAGCTCACAGAGAAGGCTATCCTGAAATTGGTCTCTACTGGGAGAAGGCTGCTTGGGAAGAAGCTGAGCACGCAGCTAAGTTTGCAGAATTACTGGGCGAAGTGGTAACTGCTTCTACCAAGAAGAACTTAGAGATGAGAGTAGACGCTGAAAACGGCGCTACCGCAGGTAAGTTCGACCTGGCTAAGAGAGCAAAGGCTCTTAACTTAGACGCTATCCATGACACCGTTCACGAAATGGCTCGCGACGAGGCAAGACATGGTAAGGCATTTGAGGGATTGTTAAAGAGATACTTTGGTTAAGCTACAAGCCGAGTAAATTCAATACTTTTGAATAACCCCAGAGGGCAAATCAGAAATGGTTTGCTCTCTTTTTATGTCTTTAGAGTGGAAGAAAAGTGTACTTTTTCTATTGTACAACACTCAAAAAATCTTAAAAGTGTACTTTCTGTAGAGTGTACTTTTTTACTCCCCCATTTTACTCCAGAAATGCCCATTTTTCAAGCATTTCTTTGACATCAACTCAACAACAACTCTTAATAACTTTTCTATGTTTCACAAGTACTTTTATTAAAATTTATCATCCTTAGGACAAGTTTAAATAAAAATCCTGCTGCCATTTTGAAATATCTCTGAAAGGAGTATTTCAAAATGGTTACAAAAGCAAACAAAAGAAAAGTGGCAGAGTTCTGGCACAATCAATGTGCCTACTGCCACAAAACCGATTATTTACAATTCCACCACATCAAGCCTAAATCCGCAGGCGGCACTGATGAACCAGACAATTTATTGCTACTGTGTGCCTGCTGCCATGCTACTGTGCATGGGAAAGTATACAACCCTCAGAAACCAAACTGCCGCACTTCTATTGCCTATGAAACTGCCCTGCCTGTTTTGGAAGATTATTTTGCAAATAGAATAGGGGCAAAAGAAACAAAAGAAAAACTGAAACTCTCTCCCAAAACTCATTTATCGGAAAGTGCCTTGATAAAGCGGTACAAGAGAGAACACAAGATTGATAAGTTTTACAATAACGTAGACCTTAAAAACAGCCATAAAACGCAAAATGCAGGGCTTGCTCTGACAGCCCCAGAGTAAATCCCTGTGATTTTATTTGTTAAAAAAATTATGATAAAATATATATGTAATAAAGAAAAAAAATTAACGAAGAAAGGAGAACTCGCATGCACAGAATGTTAAGAAACAATGACCCATATTACACTCTTGTATCAGATGAAAATATACAAGAGGCATTGATGTATAGAAATTATATGCAGGCTCATCAATATGCCAATAATCAAGTAAATGCTAAAAGAATTGCTGATTATATCGCAAATGAGGCAGCCGCAAAAGCACTTGCTGCACTTGAAAAAGAACTAACGAAGAAAGGATTTAAATAAATTTATGGCAACAGAAAAAGAAGAAGTTGAAATTTTTACTGAATGGATGACTCTCGAACAATATCCATTCAAAATCTTAGCCATTACAAGTATTCTTGCCAATGAGCAAAGAGCCTTTAGAGGAACACTGAACCAATTCTGTGAACACCTTGGTATACAAAATTCTTCTGGCAATAAAAACAAAATTAAGGCAACTCTTGGCTTTTTGGTGGCAAATGATTATGTTAAACTTATTGTTGACAATCAAATATATACTATTTCACTAGCTGCGGCAGCCGAAAAAAATCCAACCATAAAAAAAATCAAAAAGGCTTGGTATCAACTGATAAGAAATAATGCAGGGAAAACTGATTGGGGAAATACTTTAAAAGTATTTCTCCACCTTGTAGACATTCCACCAGATAATATAACCACTTATGCGGAAATAGGGGCTGCTTTATCTATCAGTGCTTCTACTGTGGAAAGGTGTGTAAAAACCATTTGTTCTATTGATTTTGGGGATTTTGAGATACAAAAAAATATTGTTTCCAAAAAGCAGCCAGACGGAACTATTCATTGTCTGGGGCAGACCTATGAGCAAGTACTCAACTTTGAAAAATAATATAATTTTTTGATTTACACATTTATAAATATAATACCTTTCAAAAAATTATGTATTTTCTCCTCATAAAGTGCTACACTTGTTTGTGAAACCGCAGGTTTCACAAACACTCTGCTTTGGTGCTCCGCACCAAAGCATAACAAGAGGAGAAGTTATGAGTAAGGGCACATCCGATAGTAAAAAATTGACATTAATATATTTGCAGCAACTATTCTTAGAAAAGACGGACGAAACACATTATGTAAGAATGCCTGAAATTTTGTCCTATCTGGCAAGCAAAGAAGTTTTTGTTGACAGACGAACAATTTACACAGACCTAAAGTTGCTTGATTACACAGGTTTTGAAATTGTTGGTGTGCAGGAAAAAGGGGGATATAAATACCACCACCCATCCAGACTTTTTAGCACAAATGAGTTGAAATTCCTTATTGACTCTGTTGCAGCCTCAAAATTTCTGACCGAAAAGAAGTCAAAAGAACTTATCACAAAAATCAAAACCTTAGGAAGTACTTTTGATAATGAGTCTTTTAACAGAAATATTTTGCTTGGCAAAAGAATAAAAAGCATGAATGAAAAAGTACTCAAAAACCTTGACTTGATTTATGCGGCACTCAGCAACAATAGCCAAATCACTTTCCAATATATGAAATGGAACTACCAAAGACAACTTGAATATTTCAAGAACGGACAACTTTACACAGTAAGTCCCTTTGCCGTTTCCCTCAGTGATGATAACTATTACCTCATTGCCTATGATACTACCTCTAACACTCTAAGGCATTACAGGATTGACAAGATGAAAAACATCAAACAAACCTTTGAGGCACGCACAGGAAAGGAATATTTCAAAACCTTTGATATTGTTGACTATACCCAGAAAACCTTTGGAATGTTCACAGGTAAAGAGGAAACTGTTACCTTTGAAGTTTATAACTCTCTTGCAGGTGTATTCATTGAAAGGTTTGGAGAGGCAGTACGCCTCAGAAAAAACCTAGATAATCCACACACTTTTATTGCCAGAGCAACAGTGAATATAAGCCCTCAATTCTATGCTTGGGTTTTCGGACTTGGTAAGGGTGTAAAAATCCTTTCCCCAGAGTCCGTTGTTACAGGCTTCACAGAGGCAGCCAAAGAAGTACTAACCAAATATCAATCGTAAATTTCCGAAACTTCCGTGTTTTCCGTTTTCAGAAAAACTTTGAAAACTGATAATTTTTTGATAACCATATTTTATTTTTCAAAAAACTTTTGGTAACAGAGTAATGCAGGAGGAAAAGGGAAACGGAAAACCATTTTACAAAATCCCGAATTGTAGCCCTCCCTCTTGGGAGGGTTTTTGCCTGCTGCCACACTGCTTATGCTGCTATCTGTGGTCTTGCAGCAAAAATCAATTCTCTGTGGTTGGGGTAATTCTCCAAAAACCAATCCTTTACCATAACATACACTGTTGCACTTTCCTCATAATACTGTTCAAAATGAAGAATGGTTTTCTCAAAATTTACAAGGTTTTCTTCATCCATTGCAGCAATAAATTTTCTCATGTACTTGTATGTCAATCCCTTGTTTTCATTTGTTCTGTGGCAAGCTCTTGACTGCCGCAAAACTACTTTCATGTTAGGGTGCTCCTGCTGTACCAATGTTAATGCAATATATTCCTCTGAGCCATACTCATTTGCAGCCTCTCTGAAAGCCTTGGTAATAGTAATCGTGTTTGTTACAAAATCAATCTTCATTCCGTTCATTTTCTCATTCTCCTATCTATTGTTTATGCTACAGAAGGTAACTCACTTGCTAAAATATCCAATTCCATAACTTCATCTGTTGTAAGAGCATTATACTCTTCCTTGTACATATTTAAGAAAGCCTTTTTAACAACTGCATACTTTCCCTTTTCTCCCTCATGTGCTCTTACAAACTTATCGAAAGAAACCAATGCTTCTTCGCCATGCTTCATCTGCATGAAAGCTCTCATCTTAGAAATGCTCAGACCGCTGTAAGATACCTTGTCCTTATTCTTTGTAATGTCCTTATATTCAATTTTAAAATCCGGAAATGCGTTTCTCAAACCTACAAAAGCCTCAAATTCTGCTGTTCCATACACGCCTGCTGCCTTTGCAAAAGCCTTGGTAATTACAATCTTCTTTTCTACTAAATCCACATTGTATCCTTTGTTTGTTGTCTTGTTCATAATTCTAATCTCCTTTTCTCTTGTTGTTATTAGTTGTTGTTTTGATGTTGCTTTGTTCTTGCTTCATCTTATGTACTTATTATATTGCGGCAGGTGTACAAAATTTTTACCTTCGATAACAACTTGTAAAACTTTTTAAAATTATTTTTTCTTTATTATTGTACCAAAATAAACCTTATAAATTTTGTACCAAAATTGTTGACTTTCACTCTCAAAAGTGGTATTATTTAAGTACCACAAAAGAGGTTCGTTTATTTTAATACTGAAGGAGATTGAAAACATGGAATATATTGATTATGGCTATTGCAGAATTTCAACACCAAAGCAGAACATTGACAGACAGGAAAGAAACATTTTGGATGTTTTCCCAAATGCACATATTGTCAAAGAAACTTTCACAGGAACAAAGATAAATGGTAGAAAAGACTGGAACAAACTATACAAATTAGCAACTCAAGAAGCACAAACAAAGAAAGTTCGAATAATTTTCGACTCGGTTTCCAGATTTTCCAGAAATGCGGATGAGGGCTGCGAACTATACGAGGATTTATTTAACAGAAATATAACCCTTGTATTTTTGAAAGAGCCCCACATCAACACAGAGGTTTACAAGCAGGCTTTACAAAACCAGATAGACATAAAGCTCAACACAGGAAACAGGGCAACAGACGAATTTATCAACAATATCATAGAGGCACTGAACAAGTACACCATTGACCTTGCAAAAGCCCAAATCCGCATTGCCTTTGAGCAGGCAGAGAAAGAGGTTCTTGACCTGCACCAGAGGACTTCTGAGGGTATCAAGACAGCAAAGCTCAATGGCAAGCAGATAGGCAGAGTAAAGGGCAACAAATACACCACAAAAAAAGAGCTTGCAGCAAAAGAAATCATTTTGAGAAACAGCAAGGACTTTAACGGAACAAACTCCGATACAGAGGTTATGCGGATTGCAGGAATTTCCAGAAACTCTTTTTACAAATACAAGGCAGAATTGAAAGAGGCAGCAGAGCAATGAGCCCTGCTGCCTTGTTTATTGTTTTAATTCTTTCCACACTATTATGTGTGAGCCATTCGTATAAAGTGTATATATATCACCATTTGCATCCGTCCAAGTATTATCCTCGTAGTAACTACTACCATGTTCTCCATATTTTTTTGTAAAATAAGCGTTTATTTTTTCAACATACTTATTATAGTCACCTAAACTTTTGTTTTCCGGTATGTTAAATTTCCATTCAACCATATAAAGAAATAATGCGTGCTCTGTATCATATTCAAATGTTACTTCTCCGTCTAAACCACAAAATCTATATTTATTACTACTGTAGTAATCACGCCGACAATGAAAAAGATTTTCGTTTATGAGATAACAGTCATCCGGCTCACCCATCATATTATGAATATCGTTATATGTCATATCAGCAGTAAACTTATCAAAAGAAAAAGATTTTGTCATACTAATTCCTAAAAATACAGCAATACATACAACTGCAATTATAGCAATTATCCCCTTTTTATTATTTAAGAAATTGCTTTTGCTTTCTTGATTATCATCTTTGCTTACCCTTGATGGACTTTCTTCCTCAACAATTTCAGTAGTCGATACATTGTTGGAACTTAAATTACTATCTACTTCTGTATTAGGCGACAAGGGATATCCACAGTGAACACACACATCCGCTTTATCTGATACCTTACCACTACATTCTGGACATATTATTAAAGACATTTACTACTCCTCATTTTCCTATATATTCTGCTCAATTTATAAACCTAATAACTGCTTTTTCTTTGCGTCAAATTCCTCTTGTGAAATAACACCACTGTCTAAAAGGTCTTTGTACTTCTTCAATTCATCTGCGGAGCTCTGTGCCTGCTGTGTGATATGAGTAACAGCTGCAGCCTCTTTTTTGTTTCCAGATTGTCTGTTCTGTAACAACCCACTAATTGCTTTATGTATTTCATCTCTGTTACTGATACCCCAAAAAGTTATCTTTCCAGAGGAAGTTGCAACAGCTATGGAACTAAACATTCCCATTCCTAATGCTGAAATGCTGTCTAATGGCAAATCAACCTGTTTCCCAAACATTGCCTTTCCATATACTCTTTTATCTGTAACCACAATCAATATCTTTGAAAGACCATTGTATACAATACTTGCTGCCACTATGCAAATTATTAACAAACAAGCGGTAATTACACCACTAATTATTACCCCTAATTGCTTTTGCTGTACAACAGAGTAAGCAACATACGGAGAACTTCCATAATTTAAGACAAAATCTGAATAGTCAAAATATAGCCCCAATGTCACTATAGCCATTATACCAACCAAAATCATTCCTATAATCAATATAGTATTTCTCATTTTCTTGATATGTCCCAATTCGCCTTGCACTAATACTTTCTCGTCCATTTTCACATTCCTTTCAAAATCTTAATTCCATTTTTCTTCGGACATTCCGCATTTATGGGTATTCGCCAAGGACTGCCTTTCTTATCCTGCTCAGCCTTATCAACGAGCCCCTCTCTACACCATTTGGAAATAACAGCCTGCGAATAGCCCCACTTTTCTGACGCTTCTTTTGTTCCCATGTATTCCATGTACTACACTGCCCTCCTCTCTTGTTTTGCTCCTTAGAGCAAATAACTCTACTCATGTTTATTTTAGAGTTTTTAACTCTATTTGTCAATCTTTGCACCTATTTTTCTTATAATTATTCTCAGAGGTGTAGAACATGAAATACAATGAAAGAATAAGAGAAATCAGAGAGGATTGTTCTCTGACACAACAAAAAGTGGCAGACCTTTTGCACATAGGGCAGAGGACTTATGCTGACTATGAGAGCGGCAAGACTAGAATACCTGTGGACAACCTGTTAATTCTTGCCAAATACTACAATGTTTCCCTTGATTATATCACAGGGGCAAGCAACATCAAAACCGAATACCCAAAGGAATAGGCAGCCGCATTTATAACATTCAATGAGGCTGCCTTTTTGCTATTGTTCCTTACCTGTTGCCAGAGCTATGTAATTATCTAACCTGTTAATGCTGCTTTGCATTTGCTCTTGTAAGCCCTCTACAGCCCATTTTCCATTGCTTACCAATAACTTTAGCTCCTCTTGTTCATCCTCGCTGTAATAGCCCTCTAAAGCCTTTAGAACAGACAATAAAGCCTTTTGCCTATACTCCACCTGCAAGAAATCATCCATAATCAAATACAATTCATTCATCTTTTGCACCATCCTTTTTAGATTTTAGTAATTGTACTTAATCACATTTTCTCTAGGTTTTTGAGCAATTCCTCAACACCCTTTTCGGAAATGGCAATATAGTATTTATGTGTTACATTACTGCTTGCGTGCCCCATTTGATTGCACAATAAATGCTCTGGGGTATTCAAGGTTGCAAGGTTTGTTCCGTAAGTATGTCGCAAATAGTGATACTTAAACATAATATTGTACTCCCCCTGTAAAGTTCTGGAATGATACTTCATAGAATTAACAGTTTGTATTTTCCCATTTGGCAGGGAGTTTACAAGCTCCAATGAGGACACCTGTTTTCCGTCAATGTCCTGTATAAAAGTCTGGTTCTGCTGCCGTTGCAATGCTAACTCCTCTTTATCTCTTGCCTGCTGCCTTTGCAGCTCTCTGAAATACTCCTTTAACTTGCTACACATATATATTTTTCTCTTGGCATTTCTGGTTTTAAGCGGCACTAGTTTAATCAAGCCCTCTTGATACTGCATTTGCCTGTCAATCGTGATAATACCATTCTCTAAATCAACATTCTCCCACTTCAACCCATAACATTCATTTATTCTCAATCCGCAAAACTTTCCCAACATATAAGCGGTTTCCGCATTAGTTCCTTCAAAATACTTATCCAACAGTTCAATCTCCTGTTCTTTGAAATATACTATGTCTAAATCATCATCCACCTTTAACTTGGGCATATGAATTTTGGTATCTTTGTTTACACACAGTTTGTTGTAATCATCAACAGACAAATAATTCCTAGAGTATGCCTGTCCGAACAAGAGGTAAAACATTTTCAGAAAAGACTCTGTGTAAGAATATGCCCTGTCCTCTACATAATACAACTCTTCCAGATAGTCCTGTATCTCTGCCACTGAAATATCATCAATATACCTTTTCCCAAACCTCTTACCTAAATGGTTCTTCCACAAGCTATCCTGCTTTTTAATTGTGGCATAAGCCTTGCCGCTCCTTCCCTTTTCACAGTACTCTTTGAATACTTCCTCTACTGTTTTTCTCACAAGCTCCTTTTGAGTCGGCATTTTGGCAGCTGCCTGTGCTCTTGCAATAGCAACTCCCCTCTCTCTTGCGGCTTGCTTTGCAGTTTTGAAAGGTTTTCCCAACTCATTTTTCAATTTTTTCTTTTCAGTCCTCTTGCCATTGATTACAATTGCGTACCGATAACCCCAATAACCATTATCCAACTGAAAAACTCCTGCTAATTCTTGTTCTGACATAATAAAAAACCTCCTGTAAGTTGTACTTTAGTGTACTTTTTCTACAGAAAGTTCCATGAAATTTGTTGTTAAGTTGTACTTAGAAGTGTACTTTTCTTCTCTTGTTCTTCCCATAAACACTAGGTTTCCTCAAATTTGCCTCTGCGGTTTCCAATGACACCGTTCATGAAATGGCTAGAGACGAGGCAAGACATGGTAAGGCATTTGAAGGATTGTTGAAGAGATACTTCGGTTAATTGATATTTCGCACCTTTTCCAGCGAAGGTGCTGTAGAAGATAAAGAAACACGCCCTGGGTGCTTGCACACAAGGGCGTGCTTTTTTTATCTTCGTTTAGGGCGCAGCCCTCACATGCCGCTTGTGGCATGTGAAACAGCACCGTAGCCGTATCTGCTTTTAGCTACTTCAAAAGAGTAACCATCTTGCCGACCGCCTTCCAACGAGGAAATGCGCAGCATTTTCGAGTCTGGCTCGGCCTGATTTCCTCTACACCCATTCCTAAATTCCCTCCTCCATCTATCCGATATATTTATATAGCACTTATTCATACAAACACGGAGGAAATCCTATGAAAAATAGACTTCGACTCTTTCTTGTTATTACCCTACTTGTTTTATTAACCGGTTGCGGTAGGCAAACCGTGCAGTCCGACTCACCTATTATTCCTGATAGTACGCCAACTGCGGAAGCCACGACCGCGCCTACAGAACCTGCTTCAGAGGAAGTACCGCTTCCTACGGATGCACCTATTCCTACTCCGGAAGAGACTCCGTCCACCGTACCGGATCAGACCGAAGTTCCCGCATCTACGGCAGTGCCTGATATTACGGAAGCTCCTTCCACGACTTCATATCCCGATATTACAGAGACTCCTGACACAACTGCAGTGCCCGAATTCACACCAACTCCCGTTGCTACCGATGAGCCGGAAGTGTCTGAAGTTCCTACTTCAGCACCTACTGCTACACCTGATCAGGACAGTACTTCCACACCGAAACCGGAAGCAACTCCTATTGTTACTACTGTACCTACAGAAGCACCGACACCTGTACCTACTCCGGAACCCACTCCCGCACCCACAGCGGCACCGACTCCGGCGCCCACACCGGTGCCTACACCAGCACCC
This sequence comes from Lachnospiraceae bacterium, assembly GCA_017520425.1. Taxonomy (GTDB): domain Bacteria; phylum Bacillota; class Clostridia; order Lachnospirales; family Lachnospiraceae; genus Acetatifactor. The sequence continues at coordinate 35,067 of JAFXFO010000011.1, forward strand.
ACTCCCGTACCAACTCCTGCACCGACGCCTGTTCCTACACAGGCACCCTCAACAGGACATGATTTGGTGAAGGCTCAAGAAGTATTTAATCTGGTAAATTCCATTCGTGCCGAAAACGGGTTGCCTGCTTTAGTCTGGGATGACAGATTATACGAGGCTGCTGTAATCCGTTCGCAAGAAATCAGTGTTTTCTGGTCTCATACCCGACCGGACGGAACCGATTGCTTCACCGTTTCGGATGTTCTTCATGGTGAAAACATAGCCTCCGGCTATCCCGACGCCGCCAGTGTGGTAAACGGATGGATGGGTTCTCAGGGACATAAAGAAAACATATTACGAAGCAGCTTTACACGTACCGCCATTGCATACTACCTGGCCGCAGACGGAACCCCTTACTGGTGCCACCATTTTGGTTATTAGTGATATATTTATTCACAAATTATTTACGAAACGTTTTCCCTTTTTCGTTGACAAATAAATCTTTACCTCATATAATGTAAATAGACAGAATATTTAGAATTGTTCAGCCCAATTGAGTGGCACAAATACTCTATCACTTTATTGTGTCAAAAAAAACTATACATTATAAAGAAAAGGAGAAAACACTATGGCAAAAGTAAATGGTGCACAATCAGTAGAAACAATTCCCGGCAGAAAAATCGTTCTCTCCGCAGGAGTAGGCAAAACTAATATTGATGAATTAAAATGGCTCAGTGAAACCGTTTTGAAAGAAGCAGCCGCGTGGAAATCCACCGGATGGGCTTACATCGCAGACTGCTCCAAGATGAATCCGGTCACTCCGGCAGAAGGCGGTGAACTGGTTATCATGACCAAGAAGTTCGTAGAAGCCGGATGTAAGGCTTTCGGCTTTGCAGAAGGAAGTTCCGTAATGCTGAAACTTCAGGCACAGAAAAATACACAACGTTCCGAAACCGGCGTATTGGAAGGACATTTCGCAACCGTAGAAGAAGTATTAACCTGGCTGAAGGATACGGTAGGCATCTAAACTCAGCAAACGCAAGGAGGGGATTTAAACATCCCCTCTTTTTTAGAAACTGTTAATGGGGGTATTTTGTGGGACATATTTTATCGGAAGTGGCAGAAGGGAATCGCTTTGTATTACATATATCCGCCGACAACAATTCACTTGACCTGTATGGCATAGTAAAAAGACATTTAAAAGAGAATATTGCCTTAATCACCATCCTGTACAACCAACGTTTGAGTTTCGAAAATGTGCATGTGGATATGGAAGCCATGGGGGAAGACAGTATCCCCATTATGTGGCGTAATGTGAAGGTAGTGGCCTATAAGGAGGACTATATTGTCCAGGCTCCTACGGATGGTGTGAAGCACAATCGTCGCGGTTGCTTCCGTGTAGCTATCGGTATAGTCGCGCAGATGCGGTCAAGCGGCAACGGTGCCAAGCACGTGCTGGTGAAAGACATCAGTCTGACCGGCTTTGCCATTGCGGATCGCAAGAAGGAATTGGAGCTTAGCAAGGGTACTCTTCTCTCCATCTATTTTGAAGATGCGGGCTGTGTCATTGATTTGACCGGCAAGCTGGTTCGTATCGAAGAACGGGAAGAAATGACCGTATACGGTTTTGAAACCATTAACCTTTGCAGGGATTTATCCTCTTACTTAAGTCTGAAGCAACGACGAAACCGTACCAGATTAGATTAGTTACAAACGCAAAACGCGGAAGCATTTGACTGCTCCCGCGTTATTTTTTCTTTACGCTTCTTCTTTTTTCTTTTTCTTAAATCGGCTTAAGAAGCCTGCACCCTTATAGAAGAGCTGGTTCTTGTAAACCTTACCGGTTACAAGGATTAAGACAATGGTTGTCACCAACAAAATGCCCACATACAATATGCTTTCCACTACGGTAATATTACCCACTACAATATCACTGGGTAATAAATAAGCACTGGTAATAGGGAAAATACGCGCCAAGGTCATTAACAGGCCACCGGGTCCACCGCCTGTAAGGCTTGACAATGGTAAAAAGATACCGGCAAAGTAACCTATGATTACCGCCATTGTATAGTAACCCATTGTCTGTGCCAGACTTTCTGCCTTATCTGCAAAGCTGGCAACCATACCTGCCAATACACAGTAGAACAGGAATGCCAGGCAAGCTGTTAAAAGTCCCAGTATCAAAGCACCTGTACTAAAGGCCGTGCTTCCATCCTTACTCTTTAACAGATTAAACACCTCTATCAGGTAATTAGTATACTCCGGATAAATCATTTCTTTGGCAACCCAGTGGCCTGCAAAGAAGCCGCCTACCAAAGAACCGACCCAAACAACCATCTGCAGGATACCGCTGCATGCAGTAGCCAAAATCTTACCCCAAATCAAACCATAGGGTCTGGTCATGGTCAACATCATTTCCATCAGCTTGGTCACCTTTTCCGAGCTGACCACATTACCGATACTCTGTCCGTACAAAATAGTCATCATATATAGGAATATTACGAAAATGAAGGGCAATGCGAAAGCTACCAATTCCTCACCTATACTCTTTTCATCCTCACCGGCATCCAGCAGGGTGGTATTCACAGCACTCATTACCACACCCAGCTTCTCCATGGGGATGTCAGAAGAAAACAGCTTACTCTGCTCCATTACAACAGTTAATGCAGAAAGGAAATCTTCTCCGTCATCCTTGGATATTGCAGAATTCTCCGGCAGATACATACTCATAAGATATCCTTTGTCGGATTCTGTAATATGGAGTACCGCATCCTTGCTTCCGGTATCCGGATCCGCTTCCTTGGCAAGCTTCTGCACAAGCTCTTCTGCCTTTCCTTCTTCCGTCTTAAAGCTTACATTGGGATACTTTTCACCATAAGCCTCCTTAAAACCATCCAGATACAATACCTGAAGATTACTTTCATCAATAACGTGTACTACCTTAAGATCTGATATCTCCTCTTCATCATCCTGCTGGACAAAAGCCATAATAATACTGATAGCCATACCTGCCAATAACAATGCGATAGCCACACCAAGGGTAACACTCTTATACTTTTTCGTACTTACACCCTGCTTAAAGGTGAAAGAAAAGACATCTCTCCAACCATGAAATAAGGATCTATTCATGACTCTTTTCCCCCTTTCTTTCCACCTGTCTGCGATTCTTTGCAATCTGTAAGATATCCTTAAAGCTCATAACCTTACCATTGTAGAAAATCAATGACTCATATACCATTGCGGCAAGAGTGAATAATGCCCACACAAAAACCACCAAAATCAACAGACCGATAATACTGATTCCCAAAGGTACCTTGCCTAACAAAAGACATGCAGGCAATATAAAAGGAGATGAAATAGGAACCAGACAGCAAATATTAGTAAAGGTAGGATTGCCTGCACCGCTATACATCATCATTACTACGCCAAAGCTTAAGAAGAAACCAACCAAAAGCAGCATCGTGTAAAGCTTGATACTTTCTGCCATTTCCTCCAGCTTACTTGCTGTGGCACCGCATAAGCCTGCCAGCATACAGAAAAATAGCATACCACATATTACAGCCACCAATGCAATCAAAGCTTCGCCCACATTTACACCGGAAAGTAATTCCAGCATATCTGACGAGTCCATGACGGATACCTCCATTCCGGTACCGGCACTTGCAGCTACTTTCTCAGTCTCACCAAACATAGCCTTGTTAATGAAACCGGAAGCCACAAAGCAGGCAACCATAGCTACCGCCTGAATGATTACCATCACTAAATTTGCTAATATCTTACCGGTAAGCAAAGCCATGGGACGCACATTAATCATGAGATACTCTACCACCTTGGTGGACTTTTCGGTGATGATGGATGTGGCAATACTGCTACCACAAAGGTTAACAATCATGAATACCACCATTTGCAGTATATACATCACATTGTATTCATCCTCATTGATTGCCTGTGCCTCATCCTCTTCCGGTACGGTATCTCCGGCTTCTGTCACAAACTCCAGCTTGGTATCCACGGGACGATTTAAGAAATCCAGCTGCTCCTGGGATACCTGGATAGCATTGATTCTTTCTTCATCAAAATAATTCTTAAAGGTATCTGCCAGCTTCTGGGCATCGTCATTCTTCAAGTCTGCATTGGAGGCCTTAACGAAGGTCAGGTTAAAATAGCCTGCCTCTTCATAGGTCATGTGCACGATAACCTCTTTGCTCTTTTCGCCTTCTTTATCCTTGCTCTTTTCCTCCAAAGCCTTCACATGATCGTCAAAGCTCATAGTGGGGGCAAGATTTATTTTTACATCCTTAAAACCTTCATCCGCAAGGGACTGGGTGTAATCGATGGGCAAGCCCACCTCGTCATAAACGGTAAATTCCGTTACTTCGCAATGATATGCTTCTTCCTCACTATCCATGTTATTGAACAAACTCACCACGGGCTTGGCCAGAAGCAGTATCAAGCAACCTGCAATTAAAAAGCCTTTATAAGCCTTTCCCTTCATTCCCTGTTCCAGAGTGAAGCGGAAGACCTCTTTCCAGCCTATGTACTCACTCTTCCTCATTTGCTGCCCCTGCTTTCTCTACGAATATTTCGTGCAAAGAAGGCTCACGCAATTCGAAGCGGACTACCTTTTTGTTTTCCTTCAACAAATCAGCCAAAAATGCATTGGCCTGTTCTTCACCGGTTACCTTCAGCTGTGTGCCGTCGGGAGTATCGTTTACAACAGGAAGTGCATGCTTTTCAATCAGGTCTGCAAAGGACTCGTCACATTTTACCATCAGGTTTACACGGCCGTAGCCTTTCTTAATCTCGTTCAAGTCACCCTGAAGCACTGCCTTACCACGATTCAAAATGGTGATATCCTTACAGAATTCTTCGATGGTGAACATCTGGTGGGATGACATAATCAAATACTTGCCCTTGCTGATTTCTTCACGGATAATACCCTTGAATAAATCGGTGTTTACAGGATCCAAACCACTTAAGGGCTCGTCTAATATTAATAATTCCGGCTCGGAAAGAAGTGCAGCCATAAGCTGAATCTTCTGCTGGTTACCCTTAGAAAGTTGTTCTGCTGTCTTAGGTTTCTCCGGCTTCTTACCCTTTACCTTCTTAGGGGGATAAAGGTATTCTTCCACTTCCAGACGCTCTGCCCAGTATTTAATACGCTGCTTGGCAGTCGCTTTATCCACGCCCTTCAGCTTTGCAAAGTAAAGCAGCTGGTCCATCAGGGTATACTTTGGATACAGACCTCTTTCTTCTGCCAGATAGCCCACGTTCATATTCATGGGGTCGATGGGCTTTCCATTCCAGAGAACTTCTCCGCTGTCCTTGGCAAGCATGCCTAAGATCATACGGATGGATGTGGTTTTGCCGGCACCGTTGGTACCCAAAAGTGCGTACACGCCGGGCTCTTTGAGTTCAAATGACAGGTTGTCAACAACCGTCTTTGAGCCGTAGGTTTTTGTTAGATTCTTGACTTCTAAAGACATTTTCTCCTCCTTGTTTTCCGTCCGTGTCGGAAGGTATACCAGTCACTCACACACCGGATAAAAAACATGTCCCTTGTCCTGTGTGCCCTGTTCGGACGTAACGTCCGCACCGGTCACACATTCCTTCGGTACCTGTTCTTTTATACGGTGCATTACGTGACAAGTATACCCTCCGACACTAGTCGGTTCCTCATAGAAATTATATTAATAAATACTCAAGTTCGGTTTGTTAGATCGCTTTGAGTAGTTATTTCAGTTTGGGGTATAGGTTGTATGCATTCCTCGTGGTGGTTTTTTGTACTTCTTCAAGAGATATGCCCTTTATTTGGGCGATTTGTTCCACCACGTGGGTTAGTTTGCGGGAATCGTTGCGTTTGCCCCGGAAAGGTACCGGTGCCAGATAAGGGCTGTCGGTTTCCAATACCATGCGGTCAAGGGGTAAGTATTCCACTACTTCTTTTAGTTTGCGGCCGTTGCCAAAGGTGACCACACCGCCGATGCCGAAGTAAAAGCCCATATCCAGGAAGGTTTTAGCCAGCTCTTTGCTGTAAGAATAGCAGTGCACCACACCGCCCAAATCCCGGGCATTCTCAGCTTTCATGATATCCACTGTATCCTGGGCTGCATCCCTGGAATGGATCACCACGGGAAGCTTCACTTCCCTGGCCAGTGCCAGCTGACGGACAAACCATTTTCTCTGAATGGCACGGTCCGGCTCATCCCAATAATAATCCAGGCCGATTTCACCTACTGCCACGCATTTTTCCAATGCGCAATTTTCCCGAATCCATTCTATATCGCTTTCGGTCAATTCGCCGCTGTCCGTGGGGTGAATCCCCAAGGCGCCGTAAACAAAGTCATACTGCTCCATTAACTGTATGGTCCGCTTGCAGGCACCCAGGCTGGAACCGATATTCACAATGCGTTCTACTCCTGCACCTTGCATGCTTTGCAATAATTCTGCACGGTCTTCATCGAAGGCCTTGTCATCATAATGGGCATGTGTATCGATGATCATCCAAACACTTCCTCCATCTCTTTATAAAGACCGGCCAATCTTTCATAGGACAAATCCGTCTCATTTAAGATGGTATAACGGTCCGGTCTGCTGGCTGAAGCCTGCTGCCAGGCTGCCACGAATATTTCTTCGGTGATGCCCCAGCTTGAGGGCTTCACAGGTAATTTATATTGTTTCAACAATCTGGTAATCTTGGCAATATTGCGGTTCTGGAAAATACATGCTCCGTAGCTTCCCATAGCCACTGCAATACCGTGTGTCACATTCACCTGCTCACTGAAATTCTCCTCCAACGCATGGCAGAATAAATGCTCGGAACCGCTTGCAGGTCTGGAATCTCCGGCGATTTCCATAGCCAATCCGCCCATTACCAGTGCCTGGGTCAGCAGCTTGATAAAGTCCTTGCTTTTTAAGGGTAACTCCTCGCTATAGCAAATGGTATTAAATGCCATCTTGGAAATCATGTAGGCGAAGTCATCCACCTTGCTGTTGCCCACGGTATGAGCCAGCTTCCAGTCATTCAGTGCGGTATATTTACTGACAGTGTCGCCGATTCCTGCCAAAAGCTGGCGGTCCGGCGCACCGGTTATCACATTCACATCTACGATGATGGCATCGGGAATGGTACATTTGAAGGTCTTACGGGCTTTGCCCTCGGTACCCAGTACTGCCACGGGAGATGCCAGGCTATCATTACTCAAGGTAGTGGGCAGGCAAAGGTACATTGCCTTGCTGACAAAAGCAGCATATTTAGCCAAATCCAGCACGGTACCGCCACCAAAGCCGATGATTACATTCACATTATTCATGCAGGCATACTTGGCCAAAGCCACAGCATCCTCGAAATAATTATTCTGTACCAGATACACTTCCGACTTGTCAAAATCGTTCTGAAGCGCCCCGATAATATCTCCAAAAAGAGTCTGTAAATTAGAGTCTGTCACAATAATCACTTTCTTCTTTTTCATATCCGGCACACAATCGGCCATCACTTCATCCACCCGCTCAAAAATACCTTCCTGAACAATTAAATGATAGGGCAATCTGAAATTATTCATGTGGGGCCTCCTTCGCATATTTCCGTGCTTGGGCATATAGGTAGTATTCACACACCGGATAAAAAACATTCTCCTTAATCTGTGTGCCATATGCCGGACAGGTTTGTCAGTCAGTGACACACAGATTTCGTCGACTGTTCTTTTATACGGTGCATTACATACTACCTATATACCCAAACACTGGGTTATGGAACAAAACATTATAATAATATATCAATTTAAGGGTTCTGAATATTTCTCAGATACCCTTTTACTTCTAAAAGGGTTTCGAGGATTGCTTCCGAAAGGCTTCGCATTTCGTCGGTGGGGGGCATGAGGTCAGGCACCATCAGGGGGCGTAAATGTCCGGATGCCGCGGCACGGATACCATTGTAGGAATCTTCGATGGCGAAGGATTCTTCCGGTGCAACGCCTAACTCTTCGCATGCCTTTAGAAAAATATCCGGCTGGGGCTTGCTGCGGGTCACCATATCTCCTCCCACAATCACTTGGAAGTATTCCAGGATGCCTGCGTCACGCAACTGCTGTACCACCACTTCTGTACGTGTGGAGGAGGCCAGAGCCACCTTTATGCCTGTTTCCTTCAAATATTTTAGCAATTCTACCACACCGATTTTCATGGGTAGTCTGCCACCATCGTAATTATCATGGTAAATCTTGGACATTTCAGCTTTGTATGCATCATAGGGGAAATCACAACCGTAGCGGTCTAAGAATTTCTCCTTGGTTTCCACACCGTTCACGCCCAAGCATTCGTTACAAGCCTCTTCGATATCCGGGATGGCGTATTTTTCTGCTACCACTTTCCAGCAATCGATTACCAAGCGCTCGGAATCAAATATAATACCGTCCATATCAAAAACCACTGCTTTGAAATCCATAAGCATACTCCCATCCTTTCCACCTTATTGCTTTACCATGATAAAGCCATACGAAATTATTATATGGTAACCAACATAAATTGACAATATATTTTGATAATCTTAATAAATTGTTCATAATTCACAATTGTTTACTTTGTGGACGTTTCACTTCTTAAACCGACTTATTCTTTATATATCTTCGCCTTAAAGTTCCAATACTGTTTCATGTACCAGATGAAAACCACCAAATATCCCACCAGGATTCCCGTAAACATTCCCAGGAAAAATGATGATAAAGAATGATTTCCCAACAAGCCGTTGGTAATCAGTTGGGGAATCACAATTGTAAACAACAGAACCAACAAAGGTGTCATCCTTCCTATCAGAATTCGCTTCATAAACTCCAGCCGGGAAGCATCATCACAGAAAATCCCTTCCTCCTCGTTCATGATTCCTATGGGCTTACGGAAATAGCTGAATCCAAAAAAATCCTGTATATATTCCCAGCCGCAATCTTCAAACAGCTGTACATATTCTTCCTTATTGGCCAGTCCCTTCTTGTTATAGTCCAACTGGTATATCACATCCGCCGGCTCACATTCCTCAAAGTGATACATACCCAGGCCGTTTACCTTCTGAAAGCACCAGCCGTGATTGTGCATTTCCCTTAAATAATCCTGCTCTTTTTCATAATCCGCAATAGTGAACCACTTAAATTCCTTCTTTTGCTTTTTCATTCTTTTGTCTCCTACCCTACTACGAAAGCTGACTTTTCGGATCGCCTATATCCCTTCACGGGAGTTGCGGTACAACCTCTCGATCCGCTTTAACTCCAACTCCAGCACCTGTCTTCCCAACTCTGTCATCTGATAAATCTTACGCTTCTCTTCCTCCCGGACAAAGCTTATCAAACCATCCTTCTCCATCTTGGACAGGCTTCCGTACATGGTGCCCGGCGTCAGACGAATCTCCCCCTTCGTCATCTGCTCCACCCTTTGTACGATGCCATAGCCATGATTAGGGTATTGCAGGCACAATAGGATATAAAAGCCGGTCTCTGTCATAGGAACATAAACTTTCTTAATGTGTGCGTTCATCCTACACCTCCCCTGTGTAATCCACGCATTTACCGGTTATTTTTGTTTCACTTTTCTGCATCGCACCAAGATATATCGCAGTGCGACTATCCTGGTGTGATACAACTATATCGCAGTGCAATATAGTTGTCAAGGATTATTCTCCAAAAATAACAGGGCGCTTATAACGCCCTGCTAATCTAAACTATATCACTTCAAATATCAGTATTCTTTCTCGCTGATTCTCCCCATCAAACAAATCGCTGCAATCAATTTCGTCCACAAACATAAGCTCATCCTGTGTCATAAGAAAAGCTACATATTCATCCGACGGATAATAGAAAAACAACTGCATCTCTCGGGGATTTTCATAATAGGACTCCAGGATTCTCCCCAACACAGATTGTAAAATCTCCAAAGAAAACGGATTAAAAAGATAAAAGCGGTCCACATCCTTTACCGACAAATCCTTGGCATCCCGGCACACGAACTCTACCTCATCGGAAGTACCTCGCACATAGTTTCTCAAGTTGTCTCGGGCCTGCTCATAAATTTTCTCCTCATACTCTACCCCCACTACCGAACAACCCAGCTTATAATGCAGAAAAAAGTCCACACGGCCTTTGCCGCAACCGTAGTCCATCACCTTGTGTTCTTTGCCAATATATCCACTCTCTGCCAAGCGCACCAATACCGGGTAAGGTGTGGGCTCATAGGGGTAATGGTACTCGTCTTCATGGTCAGCCATGCGCCCGCAGGTAGCGATTTTCAGTTTTTTGTCCCAATCTTTTTCGGTCATAATGCTTACCTTTTCATTTACAAAATAGCACTCTGTTGAATGCGTTGTTCCAATTCATTTTAGCCAATTATCCCCTATTTTGTCCATACATTTTGTTTCCCCATGTTTAGCATCCATCTTCTAAGGTGACATCTGACATCTGTTGCTTAACATAATTTATATGTAAATATCTCGACATTCAAAGAATTTATGTTTATAATATCAATACAAAAGAGGGGTATACATTAATGAAAAAAACACATTTATCTAATAACTTTTACAAAGTATTTATCCTAACAATTATATTGGGAAGTATTTTATGTTTGGCCGGCTGTTCGGACAACAAGACGGATACCACACCAAATCCTACACCTGATTTAGAGGAGATTACCATTCATTATCAGGCGGATGACGGTGCGTTTCGAAAAGACACTTATTCTACGGAACCTAAGGAAGAGAAAGAACAAGCTATAGAAAAGGGAAAAAACATCATCTCCTTTTATTGTGGTGGCTATGAAACCCGCTTTTTAAACTATTTAGTTGCGGATTTTAATCGCGAAAATCCTCTCTTTCATATAGAAATGACCCAATTTCCCTATGACACAGAATTTAAGAATGTTCAAGAACGTTTACGGATTGACGTTTCCACAGGAAAAGGTCCGGATGTTATGTCCTTAGATATTTTTCCGGTTTCCGAGAAAATCATTGCAGATGGGTATTTGTTGGATATGGCACCTCTCATGGCAAAAAGTAACATTACGGATGACAAATACTTTCCTGCATACAAAGCCTTAACGAAGGATAACCAAGTTTATGGCCTTTGCCCATCCATGGAAGTAGTTCGTATGTCAATCGACAAAAATGTACTTCCAAACAAAGAAATTCCGGATTTGGAATCATTGGTGGATATTCTGTTAAAATACTCCTCATCCACTATTTTCTTAAATGATTATCAAGAAGGCATCTATATTATGGACTATTTTCTTTGCGGTTCCCAAGACCTTTGGGGCATGATTGACTGGGAAAACAAAACTTGTGATTTCTCAACAGAACTTTTTTCCAAGATTCTGGACGTGTCCAAGAAATTTGCAGATAACAGAAATAAAGGATATGCGCCGATTATGCGCATGGAACACTGTTACATAGGGCTCTATCCCGGTGAAAAAGTCTTGGAAAAAGAAGGACGGGTGATGTTGGATTTTTATTTTGACGATGGCAATTACCCCAAATATAATCCCAGTGTAGAAACTCTTGTAATCAATTCCGGCACCTCCAATTTAGAAGGAGCTTGGGCATTTGTATCCTATGTCATGTCCAAAACAGGGCAAAGCTACTGCGCAGTTCCCACACATAAGGAGTTGTTTATCGAACAAAACAAAGAATTATTAAAAGACCTTGATGCCGGTATAGCCAATACCATGGTTGAATATACCGAAGAAGTCATGCAAGATTCCATACAGGTTTATGAAGCCGGAAAATACTGTCCTACAAATACAGAAGAAATCCTTAATATCATTTATGAAGAATCCGGCGCGTATTTTTCAGGAGATAAAGGGAAAGACGAAGTAATTCATATTATTCAAAACAGAGTACAGCTTCTTTTGGACGAATATTAGTTATATGCCAAAAATCTAATTTACTCACTTGACATTTCTAAATCTCTTGCATATAATATGTGAAAAGAGTTTTTGACAATTGCATATTTTTGAAACCGTTGAAGTGGAGATAAAAATAAACGGGCACTTACAGAGAGTCGGGGGGCTGAGAGCCGGCAGAATGCTATTTATTAAATGGACCACGGAGGGCATAGTCAACGGAAAGCCTGCTTTCTCAGTATTCTATGACGTGTACGCATACGTAAGTTGCGAGGAATATGTTAGTATTCTGTAGAGTGTGTGGATTCCACAAATCAAGGTGGCACCGCGGTAACGATTTTACCGTCCTTGACAATAGACAGAACTATTGTCAAGGACGTTTTTTTTACTCAAAATCAGGAGGATTTCAACATGGCAAAAGGAAGATATGGTGTTCATGGCGGTCAGTACATTCCCGAGACCCTTATGGACGAAGTTTTGAAGCTGGAAAAGGCTTATGAATTCTACAAAAATGACCCTGCATTCAACGAAGAACTGAATACCTTATTAAAGGAATATGCAGGCAGACCCTCTCTTCTCTACTACGCGGAGAAGATGACCAAGGATTTGGGCGGTGCGAAGATTTATTTCAAGCGTGAAGATTTGAATCACACCGGCTCCCACAAGATTAACAATGTACTTGGTCAGGCACTCTTGGCAAAGAAAATGGGCAAGACCCGTATTATCGCAGAAACCGGTGCCGGCCAGCATGGCGTGGCAACCGCTACTGCTGCGGCTCTTTTAGGATTGGAATGCGAAATCTTCATGGGTGAGGAAGATACCATCCGTCAGGCCCTGAATGTATATCGTATGGAGCTTCTTGGTGCAAAGGTTAACCCGGTTATGACCGGTACCCGTACCTTAAAAGATGCCGTTAACGAATGTATGAGAGAATGGACCACCCGTATGGACGATACCCTGTATGTACTGGGTTCCGTAATGGGGCCCCATCCCTTCCCCATGATTGTACGTGATTTCCAGAGCGTTATCAGCCGCGAAGCACGTGAGCAGATTCTGGAGAAGGAAGGTAAGCTTCCTGACGTGGTTATGGCTTGTGTAGGCGGCGGAAGCAATGCTATGGGTATGTTCTATGAATTTATCAAGGATGAATCCGTGAAGCTGATTGGCTGTGAAGCAGCCGGACTTGGTGTGGACACGGACAAAACTGCTGCTACCGTTTCAACCGGCAGCTTAGGTATTTTTCATGGTATGAAGTCCTACTTCTGCCAGGATGAATACGGTCAGATTGCACCGGTATACTCTATTTCCGCAGGTTTGGACTATCCGGGTGTAGGTCCCGAGCATGCTTATCTGCATGATATCGGCAGAGCACAGTATGTGCCTGTTACCGATGAAGAGGCAGTAGAAGCATTTGAATATATTGCAAGAACCGAAGGTATCATCGCTGCTATCGAAAGCTCCCATGCTGTAGCACATGTGATGAAGCTGGCACCTACCATGAGTAAGGACCAGATTATTATCTGCTGTCTGTCCGGTCGTGGAGACAAGGACGTTGCCGCAATCGCGAGATATAGGGGGGTAGATTTACATGAGTAAGATTCGTGACGCATTTACAAATAAAAAAGCTTTTGTGGGCTTCCTTACCGCAGGAGACCCTTCTTTAGAAAAAACCGAAGAATTTATCATCACCATGGAAAAGGCCGGTGCATCTGTAATCGAAATCGGCGTACCTTTTTCCGATCCTATCGCAGAAAGCCCTGTAGTAAAGGAAGCTAACGTACGTGCCCTCTCTGCGGAGGGTGGCTGTACCACCGATATGATTTTCGACATGCTGACCCGTGTAAAGGATAAGATATCCGTGCCCATCGTGCTTATGTCCTATTTAAATCCTGTATACAAATACGGTTACGAAGCTTTTATGGCAAAATGTGCCGAGACCGGTGTAAGCGGACTGATTATTCCTGATATGCCTTACGACGAAAGAAGCGAACTTCTTCCTTACGCAGAAAAGTATAATGTGGATATCATCTCTTTGGTAGCACCTGCAAGCAAGAGCCGCATCCGCATGATCGCAGAGGAAGCTAAGGGATATATTTATGTATTACCTTCCATGAATGCCTCCGATGCCCGTAATGATATCATCACCGATATCTCCGGTATCGTAGCGGAGGTCCGCAGCGTAACCGATACACCTGTTATCCTGGAAATCGGCGTACACTATCCGGAAGCTGAATACGAAACCATCGCCGATGGATTTGTGGTAGAAAATGCTATCGTAAATATTATCGCAAAACATGGCAACGAAGCTGCCGGACCGATTTTTGATTATGTAAAGAAAACCGTAGAAAGTTTGTAAGAATGTATGAACCGCTACAGTGTTATGAATATGATACTGTGGCGGTTTTTTATTGCCCTCCTACACCAGATACTGCTCTATCATTAATTGTACTATCTTTTGATTAAGCGGCGCTTTTGCTGTTTCATAGGTTAGTATGAAATTTATGCCCGGTAATATATTATTCTGGGCATATATGTTGATTTTCTCCAATGCTTTTTCTACATACTCCAAATCATCCATCATTCCCAGATGTTCCCAATAAACTTCCTTTCTTTCCTTAACATTCAGCATGGTAAAATCCGGATACACCGTCCCCCATCCTTCCACGTAAATGGGACATTCATAACGATAGGGCACACCTTCTCTGTTCAAAGAATCCGCTATAATCACTTCTGACTTGGAGCGTACTCTTTCCCCCTTCGCAGTATATAGCTTCGGTGCAAATACATCAAAATCTTTTCCCGTGTACTCCACATTCTCCCAATTTGCAACAAATTCCTCTTGCGACTCTATAATGGGACAAATTAGCTTACGACGCTCTGCTTGTAACCTACTATAAATTTCTTCTGCGGGAATTGAGGGGCTAACCGTCAGATATTTATCCAGTGCATATAATTCCTTATCCACACTGACCAACACCTTTTCATCATAATCCTTTTGCGCTAACTTATGCGCCATACCAATACTTTTTTGAGGAATATATACCCCATTAAAATCTTTTGGGTCGGTCCTGTGATAGTATTGCACTTTCTCTCCCCTCTGACAAATTCGCAAATGGCCCGCGGGCACATTTTTTAGTGCCTTTTCTTTCTCCTTTTTGATTTTGAGCAACTGCTCTTTACGCTCTTCCAGCGCAGTTCTGATTGATTTCATATTTCATGACCTCCTTATTATATAACTAATTTATGAATCATCCGCCTAAGGCAGATAGATTTTTGTAATTCGCGTGGGATATATGGCGTAATTCCACGCTCCAACTTATCACGACATATAGATATTGTTATTCAGTTATATCTATATGCCATTTCTTTCCCTCACCTTACTCTCTTGGCAGATAGAACTAACCTTATATGAGTTTCTATCCGTCATTTTATTTCTTTCTTTTGTTACGACGACAGATAGTTGTCACTATATCTGCTTTCATATATGTCATTTTTGCATCTGTGGTTCGCCTTACAACAGATAGATTGTCTTGATTGAGCTAATATATCTGTTGCCCTCTCCACTTCTTCATATTTTTCGGCAGATAGATTGCGCTAAATACTCATTTCTATATGCCGCCACCCCATTTCTGATGTATCTTTCATCATATAGATGTCATAAAATAGGCACATCTATATGTCCTATGCCATTTCGACCACGCTCAGTCAGCCGATAGATTGCGCAAAAATGTAACTATATATGTTATTTATTTTTTTAGGATTTCTTTACAGATAGTTTTGAAATACTGATATTTTATAGATGCCCCTACAGGGATACTCACACTCTGTAGGGGCTTGATTTTATGAAATTTGTCTGCTCTCACACTGCAAACAGTATATTACTCCTGATTCTCTTCGCTAATGCTCAAGTATCCCTTCTCCACCATGTAGCGGGTGACTTTTGCCTGTCCATAGCAGTTGAAATGCTGGGAATCTTTGTAGTCTGTCATACCATCCAGATTCATTTCCGGTATTTCATAAAACAGATTATAATATCGAAGACCCTTTTCTTCGGTATAGTCCTCCAGCCAGTTAAATATCCTCTGTCTGCGGAATAAATCTTCTCTGGTGTTTTCTTCATCATACAGGGAGTTAAAGGGCGCTACATACATAATCAGCTCCACTTTGTTTTCCTTGCAAAGCTCCACCAGCATGTCCAGATATTTCAGCATCTCTTCCGGCATAGGTTCCTTCTCATCCTTGGAAATCACCGGAATCTGCCAGTTATACTTAGTTTCCTCCGAATAAAATCCTCCCCGGGGCGAATCAAGATTGCTCATAAAGTCCTTCTCTGTCAAGTCTTTCCAACGGGTATGATAACGTCCCAGATTCAAATAATAATAAATCTGCTCCTCCGGCTCTATCAAATCCTCAATGGCCAGCTTCCCGGCTTCACATCGGGGCATGCCGTCAAAGAAGGTATGAGACATCTCCGGCGTCACGGTCCGGAAATCATTGGTGCAGTAAAGTGCCTCCAATACGATGGCCTTGGGATGCTGTAGCTCTATGGCTTCCATAGCCGCATAATATGACATAGGTATGGTCTGCGCTGAAGTGGCCAGCATAAAACTGTTAATCCCATACTCCTCATACAGCAAATCCGGATTGATGGTACAGAACTGATGACTGCTGCCGATAAAGACCACATCCACACTGTCCCGCTCTAATTGCTTAAAATTGTCCTGAATATTGGTTCCTTCCTTCTCCCGCAGTACATAGGAAATCCTGAGTACCGCCGGAATCAAAACCGCCCAAAACAGAAGGAACAAAATAATGATGTAACATTTCTTTCTCATATTACGTACCCTCCGTTAGAACTGAAAATAAATAAACTGCGCCGCGCTGTAAGCCGGTCCGTAGATACCAAATACCATGATAAACAGGATGCCCACCAGAAAAAATCCCCACTGAAATATTAGGTTCTGCTCTGCAAACTTCCCGGACAAGGATACCTTTTTGTATTGGAAGCATTCCGTTACAAACATTACCAACAACGCGAACAAAAGCACATTCCAATCCTTACCGTCCAAACCCAAACACAAAAGGGAATCATCAAACAATACCCAGGGGTTCCAAACCGTCAGCATATTTTTAATCAAATCCAGCGCCTGACCAATACTTTCCGCCCGAAAAAATACCCAGGCAATAGTCACCAGGAAAAAGGTCACACACACACGGAATGCTTTGTATGACAACACCGCTGTATTAATCTGCAAAAGGTTTGTAACCTTGGTTCGAAGCTTCTCTGTGATTTCCTCCGCCACTCGCAAACCCCCATGAAGCATGCCCCATACCACATAATGCCAGGCCGCACCATGCCACAAGCCGCTTACGGAAAATACAATCATGATATTCACATATTTACGTAGCTTTCCCTTTCTGCTGCCGCCCAATGGGAAATACAAATAATCCCGGAACCAGGAGGTCAGGGAAATATGCCATCTGTCCCAAAAGTCCTTAACGGATGTAGCCAGATACGGTGTGTTAAAGTTGTTCATCAGCTCCACACCCAGGATTTTCGAGGCACCGATAGCAATATAGGTATAGCCTGCAAAGTCACAATAAATCTGAACGGAGAACAAAATCGCTCCCACCAGTGCCGTGAAACCCACATACTGGGAATAGTAATTGGCATGGAACACGGTATCTACCAAAAGGGCTGCCCGGTCTGCAATCACCATCTTTAAGAAATATCCGTACAGCATCACCAGGGCTCCACTGCGAATCCGTTCCAAATTCCAAACCTTGATTTTATCCAGATTCTTTAACT
This sequence comes from Lachnospiraceae bacterium, assembly GCA_017520425.1. Taxonomy (GTDB): domain Bacteria; phylum Bacillota; class Clostridia; order Lachnospirales; family Lachnospiraceae; genus Acetatifactor. The sequence continues at coordinate 52,729 of JAFXFO010000011.1, forward strand.
GAGGCAAGAGGCGTGTACTTCTTTCAATAGGGCCCGCCACCAATTGGGGAAAGTAGGATACAAACAAAGCATATTTTAAGAAGTTCTTTTCCGGTGCCAGTTTTTCTCTGTAAATGTCCACCATATAGCCCACTGCCTGGAAAATATAGAATGAAATTCCTACCGGCAGAAGCAGATTAAAGGAAGGCTCTGCGATGGTGATTCCCACCTTAGCTACCAGGCTTTGTATGGTATCTATTACAAAATCCAAATATTTGAACAAAAACAGGATACCGAAATTTACGACTAATCCCACCGCTACTACGGTCTTTTTCCGTCCGGGCTTTTCCCGCCATTTATATAAGAGAAGTCCTGCCCCATAGGTTACTACTGTGGAAAACAGCAGAAGCAGGGCATACTTGGCATTCCAGCCCATATAAAAGAAGTAGCTGGCAAGCAATAACCATATATATCTGACCTTAGGTGGTATCACAAAATACAGTAAAACCACTATGGGAAAAAAGATTAAAAAGCTCAAGGAATTGAACAGCATATGTATCTCCTCACAGTTTCTTATGTACTGTTACTTTCTCTTTCGGTAATTCTCTCTAGGCCTTTACAGCCCAGCGCATCTTGGTGGAACGGGCTCTGGGATTACGATTGCACTCCTCCGCGGAGGGACGTACCACATCCTCTGCCACCTCACTGTATACCCCTTCCTTTTTCCACTGTTTGAAGGACTTCTTCACCAGTCTGTCCTCACCGGAATGGAAGGTAAGAATCGCCACTCTGCCGCCGGGATTTAAGATATCCGGAAGCTTCTCTAACAGGCTGTGCAACACCTCATACTCATTGTTTACATCGATACGCAAAGCCTGGAACACTCTCTGGCAAGTCTTTTTTACGATTTCCTTACGGTCTTTTTCGGAAGCCTTAGCCACCTCCCGAATGCCCATCAAAGCCTCTTCGATGGCTTCCTTTAACTGGGTAGTAGTCTCGATTTTCTTACCACGCTTTATACCGGTTACGATTTTGTCTGCAATCTCATAGGCATAGGGTTCGTCCGAGTTTTCTATCAACATGTATTGCAGCTCTTCTTTGCTGATACCCTCCAACCGCTTCGCCGCACTAATACCCTTGGTGGGGTCCAAACGCAAATCCAAAGGTCCCTCCACCTTGTAGGTAAAGCCTCGCTCCGGGTTGTCAATCTGCATGGAGGAAACACCCAAGTCCGCCAGCACGAAATCAAACTTTCTTCCGGCTTCCTCTGCCACCTTATCAATTTCTGCAAAGTTAATCAGCTTCACCGTAAGCAGTTCCTCACCGAAGCCTTGGTCTGCCAGTCGCTCTTTCGTCTTTGCCGATTCGATTGGGTCCACATCCAAACCGTAAATATGCCCTTCTCCCTGCAGGCACTTTAACATCTCCCTGGTATGTCCGCCATATCCCAGAGTACAATCCAGCCCCCACTGTCCGGGCTTAATCTGCAGGAAATCCAGTATCTCCTGCACCATGATGGATATATGCATACCCGCAGGAGTACTGCCCTTACTGATAACCTTGGATATGGTATCGCCGTACTTCTCCGGATTATGCTCTTTATATTTCTCACTGTATTTCTTCGGATGGGTACCGGAGTACCGCACTCTCCGCTTATGCTCGCCAGTCTGGTTTTCCATTGTTCCATTCCTTTCTTATGTGCCGGATGCGTCCGTTTCTTGTACCGGTTTTTTAGTTACTGTCCTAAAATTCCCAAGCCCTTCAGCAAAATCTTCAAGCCGATAATAATCAACACCATACCGCCGAAAAACTCTGCCTTGGATTTATACTTCATGCCAAAAAGGCTTCCTACCTTCACACCCACTGCTGACAGAGTAAAGGTCACCACGCCGATAAATAACACCGCCCATACAATCTGCACTTTCATGCAGGCAAAAGTCACACCCACCGCCAGTGCATCAATACTGGTGGCAATGGCCAGAATAAACATGGACTTAATGGTCATGGAAGCATCCACTTCCTCTTCTTCCTTGCTGAGGGCTTCCTTTATCATATTACCACCGATAATCAGTAACAGTGTGAATGCTACCCAGTGAGAACATTTATTGATAAACACTGTAAAGAAGCTACCTAAAAAGTAACCTATGGCTGGCATCAGAGCCTGAAATCCACCGAACCACAATCCGGCAATACACATATGCTTCCACATGATTTTGCCTAAGGACAAGCCCTTACAAACAGATACTGCAAAAGCGTCCATGGACAGGCCCACTGCCAACCAAAACAGTTCAAATAAGCTCATACATTTGCCTCCAAAAAAAGACCCAAAATCAGCTACCTCAACTGATCTTGAGTCTCATCATTTCAAGTAAAACCGGGTACGTAACCGCACCAGTATGTCGATTATACTATACACCCAAGTGTACTGATTACTCCCTCTTGACGTGGTTTCATTATAGCATAGTGGCACGAAAAGTCAAGCACCGGCTTACGAGTCTGTTCACTTTCGAAACTTTAAAAATTATTGAATTTTGAAAAAGCCAGACTTCATCAGTCTGACTTTTTACAACACTTCAACATCCCTTCCAGATCCCGGATATTCGCCCCTACATCCCTTTGCTTGTGTGCATCCGAAGCCGTCTCAATTTGCACATTATTTTTTCTTAAAATAGATAACAATTGAGGATTTAAGCCCAGTTCCAGATTCGGACTATAATTCAATCGTAATCCGCCGCTATTCTCAGCATACATACCATGCTTATTTAGCAGCTCCGCCAATTTCTGATAACAATCCGTCAAGTCAATGTTCGGTTTATAGCCGAAACACTTGATGGAGTCAGGATGGGCAAGGCCGCCAAACAGACCACTCTCACACAACTGAAACATGATATCATAATATCTTTTATATACTTCATCCACGTTCTTGCTTTCCCAAAGCTCTTTTTGCCCCATGTGGTCAAATCCCCAACCATCAATCCAATGCACAGAGCCTGTCAGGAAATCAAAATCGTAATTCTTAAGAATATCTACCAGAAGGTCAGCCGTTTCAGGGATATAACAGACCTCAAGACCAAATTTCACCTTAACAGGGTACTTCGTATCCTTTACTTTATTAATAAAATCAATGTACTCGTTTATGGATCCGTTCATTCTTTTTGTGATCCAGTTATACTGAAAATCGTTATATGCCTTTATAGGTTCATATACTCTCTCAAACTCCATAAATTGATGGGTATGCTCAAGCAAGTATATTTCATCCAGGCCTGCCTCTTGTGCCACCTTAAGAAAGCCCTCAAAGTAATCCATCTGATAGCCTATGGGATTTCCATGCAAAAAGTGCACATGTACATCTCTCATGATTCACACCTCTACTCACCCTGCAAAAGCTCTTCTATATCCAACGTCCCCTGCATTTCCGCCTGCAAAGCTTCGTAAAACCGGCTTCGCATCTGCAGTTTTTCTTCCCAAAAGGCTTTGGCGGTATCCGTACCGCAGATTCTGTCCTGCCAGTCTGTCAAGGTTTGCTGACGCTTTTCGCACACTTCAATCAACTCTCTGGCGCTACGCTCCCCAATATCACTCCGTCCAATCATACACACACGCATAATATCAAAACGGTCCAAATCGTCCGCATCTCTGACGCTCAGCTCAAAAGGCGTAGCATCCTCCGGCACATCATTCCATCTATCGTGAATGCGGATAGCCTGACAAATATTCTCCGTCAGCTCCTCATAATAACCAATTTTCTGCAAAAACAGTTTTGCCACCTCTGCACCATAAGTAGGGTGCATGTTCCACTCCTCCATGGTTTCACAGAACGGGTAGCCCGTATCATGCAAAAGACAGGCCATTACCAGGGGCTCACTGTCCCAGCCTTCCGCTTCTGCAATCCTCTTTCCCCAAAGGGCGGCACGTAAGGAATGCTCATACCGGTAGGTCTTATCATAACGGTCCGGCTGAGGATCAAGGAGTTCCTTTACAAAGGAGCGGGTAGCTGCTACCGGGTCTAAGCCGGGGCCGTAACCCTTCAATATTTTCTCTAAACGTTTCTTTTCTTTTTTACACTTTAGCATCACTGCACCTTCCCAACCGACTTTTAAATTCATTATAGCCAAAATCCGTCAGTCTGACAAGGTTGCCTGCCACAGTTCTCTTCCAGATATTGGGCAAGGGCATGCCGTTGAAGGTGTTGTTTTTGCAGGTGGTATAAATGGCCATGTCCCCAAAGAGAAGTAAATCTCCCTCCTGTAATTCCTCTGAAAATCCATAATCTCCTATTACATCCCCTGCCAGACAGGTGGGTCCCGTCAGGCGATAGGTGTGTGGTGTAGTAGCGTTAGCCTCGGCTCCGTACAAAGGCGGTGTGTAAGGCATCTCAATCACATCCGGCATATGGCAGGCTGCACTGGCATCCAGGATGACAATCCGGGTGTCCTCATTCTGCACCACATCCAGCACTCGTGTAGCCAGATAGCCTGCATTTAGGGCTACCGCTTCTCCCGGCTCCAGATATACTTCTACGCCCCATTTGTCCTTGGCGTAGCGGATGCATTTCTCCAGACGTTCCACATCATAGCCGGGGCGGGTAATATGATGTCCCCCACCCATATTCAACCATTTCATGGCAGGCAGTACATCCCCAAACTTCTCCTCAACAGCCTGTAGGGTAGTCTCCAAATCCTCCGCATCCTGCTCGCAAAGAGTGTGAAAATGCAACCCCTCCAACAGTGCCACCAGTTCCTCTGTCATCAGCTGTTTCCACATGGCCCGGGTGGTTCCCAACCGGCTTCCCGGTGCACAGGGGTCATAGATGGCATGTCCCTCTTGGGTGGAACACTCCGGATTGATGCGAAGTCCTATGCTCTTCCCAGCCTGCTTTGCCTGTAGTCCAAACTTTTCCAACTGCCTCGGCGAATTAAACACAATATGGTCCGCATACCGTAACAGCTCCTGAAACTCCTCCTCCCGATAGGCCCCGCAAAAGACATGAACTTCCTTTCCGGGCATTTCCTCCGCCCCCAGTCTGGCTTCATAGAGCCCGCTGGCCTCCGTACCGGCCAGAAAAGGAGCCAGCAAGGGATAACAATCATAATTGGAAAAAGCCTTCTGAGCCAGCAGTATTTTACAGCCGGTACGCTTACTTACTGCTTCCAGGATGCGACCGTTTTCCTGCAGTTTCTTTTCCTCAATGATATAGCAGGGTGTAGGAATATCCCCGAACACCTCCGTGGGTTTTCGCCCGCCCAATGCCGCAAACATAGGACGGTTTTCTGCTCCCCTCTTCATTAGTCCACCAGCACAGGGTTGTGATTTTCCCTGCGGGGCAGACCATATTTATCCAACGCATCCAGGAAAGGATCCGGGTCAAATTCCTCCACTGTATATACGCCGGCCTTGTTCCACTGTCCGGTAAGCAGCATCAAAGCGCCGCACATGGCCGGCACACCGGTGGTGTAGCTGATGGCCTGGCTCTCCACTTCACGGTAGCATTCCTGATGGTCACACACATTGTAAATATAATAAGTCTTTTCCTTGCCATCCTTCTTGCCGGTGAAGATACAGCCGATATTGGTCTTGCCGTGAGTGCGGGGACCTAAGCTGGCCGGATCCGGAAGCAGTGCCTTTAAAAACTGAATGGGCACAATTTCCTTACCTTCAAAAAGAATGGGCGTGGTGGAAAGCATCCCCACATTTTCCAAACATTTCATATGGGTCAGGTAGCTTTGACCAAAGGTCATAAAGAAGCGGATTCTCTTCACCTCCGGAATGTTCAGTGCCAGGGACTCGATTTCCTCATGATGGAGCAGGTACATATCCTTCTCCCCCACGCAGTCAAAATCATACTCTCTCTTAATGCTCATGGCAGGGATTTCCACCCAGTGACCATCTTCCCAGTAGCTGCCCGGTGCGGATACCTCACGAAGGTTAATCTCCGGATTGAAGTTGGTGGCAAAGGGATAGCCGTGGTCGCCACCATTGCAGTCTAAAATGTCAATAGTATCGATGGTGTCAAACTCATGCTGTTTTGCATAAGCACAGTAAGCCTGGGTGACACCCGGGTCAAATCCACAGCCCAGAAGGGCGGTAAGTCCGGCCTTTTCAAACTTCTCTCTATAAGCCCATTGCCAGCTGTAATCAAAATACGCCGAAAAACCCTGCTCCTCACAACGCTTCTCATAAATAGCTCTCCACTCAGAATCATCCGTATCCTCCGGCTCATAATTGGCCGTATCCATATAATTTACCCCACAAGCCAGGCAGGCATCCATAATGGTTAAATCCTGATAGGGAAGGGCAATATTCATCACCAAATCCGGCTGATAGGAATTAATCAAATCAATCACCTGCCCTACATCATCTGCATCCACCTGTGCGGTGGTTATCTTTGTGGCAGTCTTGCCTGCCAAGTCCTGCGCCAGCTTATCACACTTTTCCTTAGTTCTGCTGGCAATACACAGCTCTGTAAAAACTTCACTTACCTGACAACACTTTCTGATTGCTACGGAAGCTACACCGCCGCAGCCGATTACTAAAACTCTGCTCATTTTTTTCTCCTTTTCCTCTTTTTGATTCCAAATTAAGCTATTTTTTCTGTTTTCTGATTTTTGGCTTACTTTTTTCTCTCTTCCGCCTCTGGTTTTCTCCGAAAACTAAGCCACTTTTTCTATTTCTCAATTTTTGGCTTACTTTTTTCCCTACTTCCCCCTCTGATTTTCTCCAAATACTAAGCCACTTTTTCTATTTCTCAATTTTTGGCTTACTTTTTTCTCTCTTCCACCTCTGGTTCACTCCAAATACTAAGCCACTTTTTCTATTTCTCAATTTTTGGCTTACTTTTTTCCCTACTTCCCCTTTGGTTTTCTGTAAAACTAAGCCACTTTTCAGATTTCTCGATTTTGGGATGAGTTCTCCTCAACAAGCCATGCCTTACTACCCTGCAAGTGCTAACAGTAGCTCCCGTAGCACCTTACATGCAGTGGCGGTGGATACGCCGCTACTGTCCAGCATAGGGGCCAACTCGTTGATATCGGCTCCCACAATCTGCAACTTACTAACCTGCAGGATAGCTTCCAAAAGCTGCAAAAAGCTTACGCCTCCTGCCTCAGGTGTGCCGGTACCGGGAAAAGCTGACGGGTCCAGGCAATCTAAATCGATGGTAAGATACACCGGTACGCCGGCTTTCTTCAAATCAAACACCACCTCCGACAGTCCTTCAAAAGTAAACTTATGCATATCCGTATGTTCCTTGGCAAAAGCAAATTCTTCCCTATCTCCGCTACGGATGCAGAACTGGTGGATTCGTCCGTTCCCTACCAGCTCATGGCATCGTCGCATAACGCAGGCATGACTAAGCTTTGCCCCCAGATAATCCTCCCTCAAATCTGCATGGGCATCAAAATGGATGATGTGTATATCCGGGTACTTTTCATAAACCGCCCGGACTGCTCCCAAGGTCACCAGATGCTCGCCTCCTAAAAGGATGGGCAGCTTACCATCCTCCAAAATCGACCTTGTCCGCGTCTCAATATCTTCCAAAGCTCTTTCCGCACTGCCAAAGCAAAGCTCCAAATCCCCGCAGTCAAAAACCTTTACATCCAACAAATCCTTATCCTGATAAGGGCTGTAGGTTTCCAGCCCGAAGCTTTCATGGCGGATGGCTGAGGAGCCGAATCTTGCTCCGGGCCGGAAGCTGGTGGTGGAGTCAAAAGGTGCTCCAAACAACACCAAATCCGCTTCCTCATATTCGTGGTCGCAACCGATAAAGGTCTCTATATTTTTTCTGATCATCCCTCTACCTCCTCTAACATTTTTTCCAGATAGGCGGGCAGATAAAATGCCCCCACATGCAGCTTGGTGGTATAATACCTGGTCCCCAGATTCAGCTTCTTCCACTTCTCTCCGTCGAAATCATCAATGGGGTGGTACTTCTTGCTGGCAAAGCCAAAGAGCCAATACCCTGCCGCATAGGTAGGAATGTGGGCCTGATACACTCGGCTGATGGGGAATGTATTCACGATACGCTTGTGACTTCTCTGCATGGCCTCCGCATCGTGCTTGTAAAAGGGGCTCCCCTGCTGATTCACCATGATGCCTTCCTCCCTCAGTGCATTGTAACAGATGCCGTAAAACTCTCTGGTAAAGTACCCTTCCGAAGGACCGAAAGGATCATTGGAATCCACAATAATCAAATCATACTCCTCTTTGCAACGTCGGATAAACCGCAGCGCATTGTCATAATAAATATGGACTCTGCTGTCATCCAATCGGCTGGCATTCTCCGGCAGATAAGCCCTGCAGGCCTCCACCACCTGTGGGTCCATTTCCACCAAATCGATACGCTTAACGCTTTCATAACGGGTCAGTTCCTTCACCACTCCGCCGTCTCCTGCACCGATAACCAGCACATCCTGAATATTCGGATGTACCGACATGGGCACATGGGTAATCATTTCATCATAAATAAATTCATCCCGCTCCGTCAGCATCACATTGCCGTCCAAAGCCAGCACCTTTCCAAACTCCGGCGTTTCAAAAATATCAATTTGCTGATAATCGCTCTTGCGGGAATACAAATGCTTGTTCATACGGATGCTGTGTTTCACATCCGGTGCATGATATTCACTAAACCATAGCTCCACTTATTTCTCCTCCTCACAAAAGCACGTTTAAATGCTGTATTTCCGGGTCCTCCGGTCCGGTCATGGAACAGCCCTTCACACGTGCATATTCTATATAATCCAAAATCTCCCTGGTAATCCGTTCTCCGGGTGCCAGAATCGGGATCCCCGGAGGATAACACATGACAAACTCATTACAAACCAATCCCGCACTCTCCTGAATGGGTACACTCTTCTTCTGCGCATAAAAGGCCTCCTGGGGACTACATACCACCTCCGGGTCGATGTACTCCTGACTGAGTAATCCGCTGCTGTCCTTCTGGAATCTGCGCCGGATTTCCGTCAGGGCACTTACCAGACGCTCCAGCTCCTGAGGTCTGTCGCCGATGGATAGATAAGCCAATATATTGCCGATGTCACCAAACTCAATCTGGATGTCATACTCATCTCTTAAAAGGTCATAAACCTCAATGCCCGCCAGACCGATGTCCCTGGTATGTATACTGAGCTTGGTGGGGTCGAAATCATAGATGGAATTGCCGTTTACCAACTCCCTGCCAAAGGCATAATATCCACCGATTTCATTGATTTCCTCCCTGGCATACTCTGCCATCCGGATCACCTTATCAAAAACTTCCCGGCCCCGAAGTGCCAGATTCCGCCTGCTGATATCCAGACTGGACATGAGCAAATAGCTTCCGGAAGTGGTCTGGGTCAGATTAATAATCTGGCGCACATGTCCCACATTCATATTGGGGCCTATGAGAAGCAAACTGGACTGGGTCAGGCTGCCACCGCTCTTATGCATGGACACGGCTGCCATATCCGCTCCTGCCGCCATGGCCGACACCGGCATATTCTCCCCGAAATAAAAATGAGTCCCGTGAGCTTCATCCGCCAGACAATACATGCCTGCATCATGGGCCATTTTAACGATAGCTTTGATATCACTGCAAATGCCATAATAGGTAGGATTGTTCACAAACACTGCCACTGCGTCCGGATGCTTTTCAATAGCCTTGGCAACCTGCTCCCGCTGCATGCCCAGAGAGATGCCAAGCCTATGGTCCACCTCCGGATTTACATACACAGGTACCGCACCGCAAAGCACCAGTGCATTGATGACACTGCGGTGAACGTTTCGGGGTAGTATGATTTTGTCCCCTCTTTTACAAGTGGAAAGAATCATACTCTGGACAGAACTGGTGGTGCCGCCCACCATTAAAAAAGCATGGGCCGCTCCAAAGGCCTCTGCAGCCAATTGCTCCGCCTCCTGTATGACGGACACCGGATGGCACAGGTTGTCCAAGGGTTTCATACTGTTTACATCGATACTGACACATTTCTCTCCTAAAAACTCCGCCAGTTCGGGATTGCCCCGGCCGTGCTTATGTCCCGGCACATCAAAGGGTACTACCCTCATCTGACGGAAAGTCTGTAAGGCTTCATAAATAGGTGCTTCATTTTGATTTAACATAGGGTTCCTCCAAAAAAATAAAGAGCACAAGTCATTTACACAACTTGCGCTCCATTCATCTGTTTTTATCCGATTTAAGGCAATGAGACCGGCACTCAGTCCGGCTAACACTTTACCTCGCTAAAGTCTTTGGATGAATATATAGGATTTCAGAGTCTATATAGCAACAATACTTTTACTACTCTTATTGACCGTTTCACAAGTTTGTGCGGATGCACATTTCGGTTATAAAGTAACCAACTCAGAAATTTGAGCTTCTAACTCAATCAATAAGGCGGCAAGCCGCCAATCGGCAGTGGACCCGGCTGTCCGTATGGCCTCGACTCCCGTAGGAGTGGTCCGTAAAAATTGCTTGGAAAGACTCTGTCAAAGATTCATTCCACAGACATTTATAAAGCATGTAAACAGAAAAGTCAATGCTTTTTTATCGACAAATTTACGGAAAACGTTATCAATTTTATTTGACGTCACATCTAAATTGTCGTACAATATAGCACAAGAATATAAAATTATCAAAATCCAAAAAGAGAGGGTTACAACTATGAAAAAAGCATTCTTTTTAACCGGTGACTATTGGCATCACGCTGATACCATCGAACCTTTGGTGGATGTACTATTTGATAAGGCTACCTGGCAGGTAACCTTTTCTGAAAATCCCGCAGATATGCTGTCTACGGAGGCCTGGGACCTAATTCTTACCTTCAAAGATCCTATCGAAAACGACCAGATTCCCACCCCTGTATGGTGTGATGAAGAGTGGACAAAGGCTTTATTTACCAATGTGCAAGAGAATGGCACCGGACTGATGATTCTTCACGCTGCCCTGACAGATATGGAAGCTGACCATCCTATAGTCACCGATATGATTCAGTCCATGTTTATTACTCACCCCATGCAGTGTCCCGTGACCATGAAGCCCATCAAGGAGCATCCTGTTACAAAAGGCATCAATGAGTTCACCTTCCCGGAAAATGATGAACATTATGTGATGGAAATGAATGCTGACGCAGATGTCATTATGCTGGCTGAAACCATTTCTCACAATGGCACACGCCCCGGTATGTGGGTAAAGGAATCCGGCAAGGGCAGAATCTGTTGCATCACTCCCGGACACACTACCAAGAATCTTCTGTGTGAGGAATATGTTAAGCTTATGAAAAATGCAATCAACTGGTGCACCAAGCAATAGGAGACCATACTATGACCGAAAAAGAAAAAGCTGCAGCGGGCTATTTGTACAACCCGAATTATGATATGGAGCTCCTTGTGGACCTCCACAAGTGTAATGATTTATGCCACGAGTTTAATCAACTGCGCCCCTCCCAACGTGCTGAACAAACAGATTTGTTGAAACAAATTTTTGCCAAAATGGGACAGCAGGTTTTTGTAAATACTCCTTTCTGGTGCGATTATGGCTACAATACTACGGTAGGTAATAATTTCTTCGCCAACCACAACTGTCAGATTCTGGATGGCGGTAAGGTGACCTTCGGAGACAATGTATTTATCGCTCCCAACTGTACCTTCACCACTGCGGAACATGCATTGGATGCGGAACAGCGTAACGAAGGACTTGAGGTGGCTCTGCCCATTACTATAGGTAACAATGTATGGATCGGCGCAGGCACCATTGTACTGGGTGGTGTGACCATCGGCGACAATACGGTTATCGGTGCCGGAAGCGTAGTCACCAAGGATATTCCCTCCGGCGTAATTGCTGTAGGCGTGCCTTGCAAGGTGTTACGCGAGATTACGGAAGAAGACAAAAACAAATATCCTACATTCCAAGGATAATCATGCATTACTTATATAAGGAGGTACTTTTATGACACAGAAGAAAGCCATCCCCGCCCCCTTTACCAAGGGCATCAACTTCACCAACTGGCTGGAGTACAAAAGAGCGGATTTGATTGACCCTGATTACTATACTAAGCAGGATTTTCTGAATGCTAAGAAGCTGGGATGTGATTGCATACGCCTTCCCATCCATTTTGAAGAGATTTGTGAAGGCATCGCAGATTATAGGATTCCCGAGAAGATTTTCGCCATTCTGGACAAGGTGGCTGCCTGGGCAGAAGAGTTAGAGCTTTATGTGATTTTCGACTTCCATAACGCTACCCACATCGGTTCCCAGACCTCTACTGAGGTGGAAAATCTGCTGACTCCCCTTTGGACACAGATTGCTTCCCGCTACAAGGATGCAACAAAATACCTGATTTACGAGTTGATGAACGAGCCCCACGGTATTGAAGTTCCCCTTTGGAACGACATCATCGGACGTGTATTTAAAGTGGTTCGCAGCATCGACCCCAACCACTACATTGTTGCCGGTGGCGCGGATTGGAACAGCTTTGCTGCCATGAAGACCTTACCTGATTTTCAGGATGACAAGGTGATTTACACCTTCCATTTTTACGACCCCCATACCTTCACCCATCAGGGCGCTTCCTGGTGCCATATGCAACGTGTGATTCATATTCCCTTCCCTTATGATGCAGACCGTATGCCTGCACTTCCCGAGGATGCTACCGAGGAGGAGAAGGAAAAATTTGCCGCTTACCCTGAGCAGGGCACCGTAGAAAAGGTTGCAGAATTCTTCGACCAGTATGTGGCCTTCAGTCAGGAACGTCAGGCTCCTGTATTCTGTGGCGAATTCGGTTGCTTCGCTCCTTTCGCTGACCACACTGACCGTGTAAACTGGTACACCATCGTCACCAACTTACTGGAAGAACGCGGCATCGCCCGTACCAGCTGGGATTACTACGGTGGTTTTGGACCTTTCAGTATGGACCGCTTTAAGATAAGAGCCGCCGGTAAAGAGCTCAAGCTCCTTTTCCCTGACGACTTGGATATGGATATTGTAAAGGCGTTGGGACTTAATTGCGATTTGAAATAAATCAGTTGACAAATCCTCCCACAGGTGCTATCTTAAGAAAAATTATTACCACTCTACGAAAGGAGAACTGTAATGTTTGCAGCGTTAACAGAAATGATTTTAACTGCATATGTGATTAGAGGCTTTGTGTTCATTCATAGATACGTGAAACACTTAAGTCTTATTTGTCATACGCAAACATTATATCCACGGTATTCTTGTATTTCGTAATATCCTTTTGATAAATTAGAAACCATTCGGGAGCTGATGTTTGCAGGGTGCAGATATCAGCTCCCTTCGCATTTAAGGAGGAGTACTTATGAAAATCGAAAGAGACAACAAAATCTTTGAATCCCCTGCCTACAAGAAGGATGAAAACCGCTTTTACAACATAAAGGTAAATTTTCCAAGTGAGGAATTAATCCTTTATAGTGATGAGGAAAGCTATGTCATTGCCAGAGGCTCTGAAAAATATCCCACATGGATATGGACAGCGGATGAGATTACCCAAAAGCAGATGGCCGAAGCAGCAGAAGCTCTTGCCTCAAACTTTTTAACTCTTGATAGTAACAAGCTGACTGCCAAGAAAGCCTTTTACGATTATTTGGTTGAAAAGAAGTTCCCCTATCTGAATAAAGACCGCTATTTTGAAATGGGCACCCTGGAGTGCCATAAGCTGAAAACTCCCCGTAAATGTGACGGACAAATGGAGAAAGCTACCATGGCCGATTTAGAACTCCTGGCCGGGTATCTCTATGATGCCTGTGTAGAAATGGATGGAGTAGACTCTATTACCACGGAGCGTGCTCTTGAAAAGACAAAAGAACGAATTGAGTCTGACACTTTCTTTGTCTGGCGCAGTGCTGAGGGAAAGGTGGTCTGCCAAGCTACTTACCGCATTACCGGCAAGCTGGTTAAAATCACTTCCGTCTATACGCCCAAGGAGGAACGCAGAAAAGCCTATGCCACCAATTTGATTCACGATATGAGTAAGCTTTTACTGGACATGGGACTGACACCTCTTTTGTACACAGACTACAACTACCCGGCCTCTAACACCGCTTACATCAACGCAGGCTATGAAGCTACCGGCATATTAATCAGCTTTAACTGAAGAATGAAAAAGGAGGATGAAACTCTATGAAACTCGTATTTCCCACACTAGCCTACAAAGAAAAAGCCATGGAATTCATCAATGAATTCTACGAATACGACTCTGAAATCAACGGAGTTGGTGCCTTACATTGGTTTTTGAAGGAATCCACCTATGAAGCATGGTTGGAGAAGGTCTTAGCCGACATAGACATAGCCAATGTGGAGGCCGATAGAGTCCCCGCACTGACTTACTTTTTTGTAAGAGAGGAAGACGACCGCATCCTGGGCATGATTAATCTGCGACTGGCTTTGAATGATTTCCTGCGTACGGAGGGCGGACATATCGGCTACAGTATCCGCCCCACTGAAAGACGCAAAGGCTACGGCAGCCGCATGCTTCAGGAAGCCCTGAAGGTTTATGACTGGTTAAGTATCGGTCAGGTACTGCTCTCCTGCAGCTGTGAAAACCCGGCTTCCGCAGGTGTCATTCAAAACTGCGGCGGTGTGCTGTTAGATGAATTCTACAGCGAGACCTTCCAGGAAAATATACAGAAATACGCTATCTATCGAAAGGAGCAACCGGTATGACAAAAAAGAATTTAGTATGGCCGGATTACGAAAACTGCCTGGCCAATCTGCCCAATTCCATCTTAAACCACTTCGGTCAGCCTACCGTGGGAAGTACCCTTCCTCTGGCAGACAAATATTTGCAAAAGGAATACAAGAATGTGGTTCTGCTTTTGCTGGATGGTATGGGGCAGCGTATTTTAGACAGTTGTCTGGAGGAACAGGGCCTCTTTCGTAAGAATCTGGCGGGAACCTATAGGTCCGTATTTTTATCCACAACAGTAGCCGCTACCACCTCCGCAATGTCCGGACTACAGCCCTGTGAACACAGCTGGCTGGGCTGGGAATGCTATTATCCCCAGGTGAATGAGAATGTCACCGTGTTTTTCAATACCATCCAGGGCACCAAGGAACCGGTGGCAGACTATAATGTTCCTTGGACCGTAACACCCTATGAAAATGTAATGCATAAAATCAATAAAGCCGGTGGTCATGCTTATACCTGTGCCCCTTTTTTAGAACCCTTTCCCCAAAGCTTTGAAGGCATCTGTGCCCAAATCAAGGCTCTTTGCAAACAGCCGGAACGCAAATACATATATGCCTACTGGAACCAGCCGGATGGCTTACTACACCGCAATGGTTGTACCTCGGCCGTGGTAAAAGAGGAACTTATGCTACTGGAAGAAGCCGTGAAACAGCTGACTGCTGAGCTTGAGGACACCATTATCTTTGTCACGGCGGACCATGGTCATATTGATACGGATTATGTGGTGTGGCAGGACTATCCCAAACTTGCAGACTGTTTGGTGCGACTTCCTTCCCTGGAACCTCGGGTACTTAATTTCTTCGTAAAGGAAGGAAAACATGCCTTCTTCGAAGCAGAGTTTAACAAGGAATTCGGCGACAAATTTCTGCTGATGCCCATGGAGGAAGCCATCGAAAAGAAACTCTTCGGTACCGGTACCCCTCACGAACATTTCCGCTCCATGCTGGGGGACTATCTGGCTATTGCAATCAGCGACCTTTCGATTTATTATAATGAGGAGAGATGGGTATCCATGCATGGCAGTGTAACGGAAGATGAAATGCTGATACCGCTAATCGTACTAAATAAAGGCAGTCAAAAGGAGGACCCGTCATGAAATTCGAACCCAGAACAATCACCCTAAAGGATGGCAGAAGCTGTATCTTACGTCCCACTCATCCTGATGATGCAGCAGAAATGATAACCTACTTAAAAATGATTTCTGAAGAAACCCGTTTTGTCCTACGCAACCCGGACGAAGTAACATATACTTTGGAACAGGAGAGAGAAATCCTGGGGAATCTGCTGGAGGACCAAGGCTCCGTCATGATGCTGGCTGTTGTAGACGGCCAGGTAGCCGGAAACTGCAGCATCAATGGGATGGGCAATAAAAGAAGAATTCTTCACCGCTGCAGCATGGCAATTGCCCTAAAGAAGGAATTCTGGAATCTGGGCATCGGCACCGCCATGATTACATACCTAACCGAACTGGCGAAACAAATCGGCTTTGAACAAATGGAGCTGGATGTGGTGGCCGATAATGAGCGCGGCCGAAAGCTCTATGAGAAATGTGGCTTCGTAGAAACCGGCAGAAGAATGCGTGCCATGAAATATGATGATGGTACCTATGCGGATGAAATTGTAATGATAAAACTACTGTAGAAACAGCCAAAGGAGACTTAACCATGTCTATAGAGCGGGTACGTGAATATTTTGAAACTCAGGGGATTGCAGACCGCATCCTGGAATTTGACACCTCCAGCGCCACCGTGGCATTAGCCGCACAGGCACTGGGCACGGAGGAATGCCGTATCGCCAAAACCCTTTCCTTCCATGTGGAGGACCATGTGATACTGATAGTCGCTGCAGGCGATACCAAAATCGATAACTCCAAATACAAAGCTACCTTCCACACCAAAGCCAAAATGCTTTCCTTCGAGGAAGCGGAGCCCCTTATCGGTCATGGAGTAGGGGGTGTCTGCCCATTCGCTGTAAATGACGGCGTAAAGGTTTATTTGGACGAATCCTTAAAACGGTTTGAAACCGTATTCCCGGCCTGCGGAAGCTCCAACAGTGCCATTGAAATGACCATGGATGACCTGGAAAAATACTCCGGCTTTGAAGCCTGGGTGGATGTTTGTAAGCTCTCGTAAAAGCATTAATATATTACTTCAAGCGAACATCGCCGAACATTCCGGTGATGTTCGTATTTTATTTGACGAAACGCTTTCCTAATAGTATAATATAGGGTGATGCAAAATACGTTTTCAGCCCTTTAATACGGCAGATTGGATACCTATGAAAATCAGGAAATATAACCTTAACGAATTATCTTTACAGGAGCAGGAAGAACTTACCGCCAACAAATATGTCCTGCGTTGTTTTTCCGTATTGGCGGTTCTTCTTACGATTTCTTTTGTTTTTAATATACTTGACATATTTATTATTGACAAAAAGCTGATGCTTACTGCCTATATACTCACCTCAATCATCTATCTGGTTGTGATTATTACCTCTATGTATCTTCCGCTGAACAGCAGAAGATCCAAATATTTTATTTTGACAGGCATTATACTTAACTTCACTATTATTGGTATATTCCTTACCTATCATTCCGTCCTTTTATTCCTGTTCCCCCTGATATTTGCTACATTATACTCCTCCAAAAAAATCATGTGGTATTTGTCTGTTCTGACCGTTTGCGGTACATTTATCAGTGTATACGGGGGCTACTATTTCGGACTTTGCGATGCCAATATGGCATTGTTAACATACAGTAATTTAAAGACTCACACTGTTGGGGACCAATTCACCTTAACTACGGTGGCCACCACCCCCGTTCAATTATTGCTTTATTATATAGTCCCCCGCTGTTTAATATATATGGCTTGTGCCGTTTTATGCAGCAGTCTCTACAATATACTCAGCAACAGTTTAGAAAAGGCACATCTTGCGGATGAATTGAAAAAAGCCATGAAAGAAGCGGAAAAGGCAAAGGAAGAGGCTATCGCCGCCAATCATGCCAAGACCTTGTTCCTGGCTAAGATTTCCCATGAAATCCGCACCCCCGTGAATGCCATCCTGGGTATGAACGAAATGATATTCAGAGAGAGTGATGACCCCCAAATCAGACACTATGCTCATGACGCCAAGGATTCATCCCTGTCCATGCTGAATATCATTAACGATATTCTGGATACCACCAAATTGGAAGCCGGTATGATGGAGCTGGTACCTGTCAAATATCATATGGGTAGTCTTTTAAATGATATTTACAATACCATTCATGCGAAAGCAAAGGAAAAGGGATTGGAGCTGTTTTTTGAAATATCCCCTTCCATTCCTTCCAAATATTTCGGGGATGACTTACGGCTTCGCCAGGTCCTGATAAACCTGCTGACCAATGCTGTAAAATATACGGATGCAGGAACCGTGACCCTTCAACTAACCGCCACTGTAGACCGTGGTCATGCACGCTTGTACTTTAGCGTTAAGGATACCGGAGTCGGTATCCACGCCGATGACATTGCCAGACTGACTAACGCCTACCTTCGCCTTGATATGGCTCATAACCGCAATATAGAAGGCACAGGATTAGGTCTCAACATTGTCCAACAAATCTTAAAACTTATGGACAGCACCTTAGAAATTGAAAGTGTTCCCGGAAGAGGAAGTACCTTTGCCTTTTCTATCCTGCAGCCTATTGTGGATGCCAATCCTTTATCAGACTTTAGTACCATACGAACGAATACGGATTGGGACCGCCCCTATGAGTCAAGCTTTACGGCTCCCGGTGCCAAAGTATTAGCGGTAGATGACAACCAAATGAATCTGAATGTTTTTTGTCACCTATTGAAGCTGAGTAAGGTACAGGTTACCACAGCTACCAGCGGTCAGGAATGTATATCCCTCTTAGAACAAAATACATATGATATTATTTTTCTTGACCATATGATGCCGCAAATGGATGGTATCGAAACCTTCCGTACCATTAAAGAACAACGTTTGGCGCCTCATACCCCCATCATCATGCTAACTGCCAATGCTATTTTAGGTAGCAAGGAGCAATATTTGCAGGAAGGCTTTCATGACTTCCTGTCAAAACCCATTTTACCGGAAAGGCTGGATCAGATGCTTATGAAACATTTACCTGATAAATATATTAACAGCGATACCGATGAAACTACACCCGTACAACAGGCAATCCTTGAAACCGACAATCTTCTGGAACGCCTGAATAAATTATTACCGGAAATCGATACCCACATGGGTCTTGCGACCTGTAGCGACGATGTGGATTTTTATGGCGAAATTTTGCAGGACTTCATTACTTTGCCTATTAAATCAGAGCTGACTACATTCCTGGCAGCTCAAGACGCACCCAATTACTGTACCCGTATTCACGGCTTTAAAAGCAATGCCTACTCCGTAGGGGCCAAAGCTCTTGGTGACTTGGCATTCAAGATGGAACAGCTTAGCCGTAATAATGACTTGACTGAAATTCCTGGTTTACAGGAACAGTTATTTGCACAATATGACCATATTTGCACTACCATTAAGATGCTGATTCCTTAATCAGACTTTGGGTATATCCTTATACCCGGGAGGTTACCATGATAAGTTGGTTTTATTTTATTGCTTTTTTACTGGCGCTTTATATGTTTGTGTCCTTTCTTATCCACAATAGGAAAGTAGATTCCCTACTAATAACGTTTGCATTATTAGTACTGGCAAATTGCTCCGGCTATTACTTTATGAGTCTTTCCCAAACTTTGGAAGCGGCTGTTTTTTTCAACAAATTACTATATGTGGGAGGATGCTTTTTACCTCTCTTTACGGTGCTCTTAATATATCGACTTAGCAATATTCGGATTCCCAAATTGCTGGTCACTTTCCTGACACTGTTCTCCTCCATTGTTTTTGGTCTTGTCTTAACAATAGGCAAATGGCAAATTTATTACACAAACATAGAATTATGTCAGGGTAATGGTTACACCTATTTGGCAAAAGAGTATGGTCCCGTCCATATCTTATATCCTATAATGCTTGCAATATACTTCCTTATAATTTTGTACTGCATGATTTATGCCAACAAAAAAAGAAAAGAAGTATCCATTAAGGTTATTCTGATTATCGGTGCCACCGGCGTTATGGTTATCTCCTTGTACATTGCCGAAAAGCTCCTAAATGTTAACATGGCTTTGGCTCCTTTGGGCTATATTTTCGGTCTGGGACTGATTTCCAAATATTATGCCCGTATCAACATGTATGACTTGTCCTCTAACATTTCTGTTTCCATGGAAAAAATGAAGGACTACGCCTACTTAATCTTTGACCATAAATACCGCTTCTTTCACGCCAATGAATTGGCAAAGGAGTTATTTCCTGAAATCAAGACATGGATTATAGATCAGGTGGTACCTGCTTCAGACAGTTATTTATATCAAGCGGTAATAAAATACTTAATGGATTGGGAGGATAAAGACAGCGGCGACCGGACCATCAATGTGGGAAAGTCTTTCCTCAAGTTGCATATTCGAACCATCTCCTATGGCCGCAAGGAAAATGTAGGATATTTATTAGAATTGACTGACTGTACCTCCGAACAGACTTACTTCAGTATGATGGAGGAATACAATATCAGCATGGAGCAGGAGATTGCCGCAAAAACCAGTGAGCTTCTCAAGCAACAGCAGCAAACCAATAAGCTCTTCTTACAAACGGTAATCGCACTCAGTGAAGCAGTGGATGCCAAAGACCGCTATACCAGCGGTCATTCCCGTCGAGTAGCGGAATACTCTCGCAAAATTGCTGCCCGTATGGGCAAAAGCGAGGAGCTGCTAGACGATATCTACTATACCGGTCTCCTCCACGATGTGGGTAAGATTCGTGTTCCCGTTGACATTATCAACAAGCCCGGCAAACTGACTGATGAAGAGTATAATATTATTAAAATCCACCCCGTCACCGGTTATCATATTTTAAGAAGTATTTCCGAAAACAGCTCCATTGCCATTGCTGCCAAGTATCATCATGAGCGCTATGACGGCAAAGGATATCCTAACGGCTTAAGCGGCACCAATATACCGGAAATCGCCCGAATTCTTTGCGTTGCCGATTCCTATGATGCCATGACCAGTAACCGTAGCTATCGAAAAGCACTTTCCCAGGATGTGGTCCGTGGTGAACTGGAAAAAGGAAAGGGCACGCAATTCGATCCTGATATAGCGGATATTATGATACAGTTGATTGATGAGGATACCCATTATCTTATGCGTCAGACCGACTCCTTAAACCATCATGTACTGATTGTGGATGACGATGCCATGAATCACAAGATTATCTCGCATATTATGCAGGAAGAGCCCGAATACAAATTATTCTTTACCAGCAGCGGAATAGATGCCCTGGAGAGAATGAAGGTTCATTCCTATGACCTTATTCTTCTGGACGTACAGATGGCTGATATGGATGGATTGGAAACCTTAAAACATATCCGTGAATTTAGCAATGTACCGGTGGTTCTTATGACCGGCAACAAAACCTTGAATACCTCCTCAGACTTCGCCAAGCTGGGATGTGATGACTATATCACCAAACCCTTTGTGCCGATTCTTCTGAGGGAAGTTATTCATAATATGACAAAAAAATCCAATTCCTAAAAAATCAGGGAGCCTACACAAGGCTCCCTTTTACATTCCTCATTATTCTTCCTCCGGATTTACATGCACCATAATATGTTTTACCTTCGGAAAGCTTAGCTCAATCTGTTCGTGGACATCCTCTGCAATCGCATGGGCTTCTCTTAGGGTATAATCACCATTCACCAATATCTCCACATCCACATATATTTTGTTGCCAAAGATACGGGTCTGTAACATATCAATACCCAGCACCTTTGAATGTTCCATGACACAAGCCTTCATCTGTGCTTCTGTCTCATCATCGCAGGCATGGTCCACCATCTTATCCATGGCGTCCTTAAAGATATCAAAGGCTGCCTTAAGGATAAAGAAGAATATCACCAGGCTGGCCACGGAATCCATCACCGGATAGCCCATGCGGGCACCACCGATACCAACCAATGCTCCAATAGAAGACATAGCATCCGAACGATGATGCCAAGCGTCCGCCAGCAAAGCACCGGAGTCAATCTTCTTGGCATAATGCCTGGTATACCAATACATGCCTTCCTTGACCAAGATAGAAACTATTGCAGCCACCAATGCCAGCATTCCCGGCACCTGTAAATCCGCATAATCACCGCTGATTATGTTGCCGAATGCCTTGATACCAATCCCCAAACCGGTCATAAAAAGAATCATAGCCAGCACAATGGCTGCCACACATTCCAATCTCTCATGACCATAGGGATGCTCTTTGTCGGAATCCTTGGCTGCCATATGAATGCCTATCATCACCACAAAGGTACTGAATACATCCGATGCGGAATGTACCGCATCACTAATCATAGCTCCGGAGTGGGCTACGATACCTGCAAGCAACTTAAATACCGAGAGGAAGACATTTGCAACAATGGTTATCACCGACACCCGGTTCGCCAATCTCTGAAATTCGTTTGCAGTTACAGTTTCTGTTCTTTCCATAATAGTTACCTCCAAAAAATGTAAAAGATAGCTCTATGGCACTTATTTGTGGGTAAAAAAAGACACCCACGTAGCAACTACTGTCCCGTGGATGTCTGACATCAATTCCACTGTCGCTTCAGCGACCCGACTCCATGACCTACGGTCACGGTCTGCTCAGTTTGTACTGTAGATTATATGCAGTGCAAAGAGTTCTTGTAGAATATCATATGTTTATGAACTTGTCAAGGTGTATAAACAACCTTACTTAACTTACGACTCTGCAAACAGTAGTCGTGTATACTCTTCTTTGGGATTGGTAAACAATACTTCCTTGTCACCGATTTCCACGATTTTACCGTCCTTCATAACCATGATACGGTCGCTCATCTTGTAGATAACGTTGATATCATGGGAAATAAATAAATAGGACAGCTGCAATTCCTCCTGAAGCTTCTGCATCAGCTCCATAATCTGTGCCTGAATGGTCACATCCAATGCAGAAACAGGCTCATCTGCAATCACCAGTCCCGGACGGGTAATCAATGCCTGACCGATACTGATACGCTGACGCTGACCACCGGACAGCTGGGAAGGCCAACGGTTAAAATATTTCTCCGGCATACCGATTTTCTGCAACATATCATAGGCGGCAGCCTTCATATCCGCATCCGTCATCTTGCATGCAGGGTCCAGCTTGCCTGCTGCACGCAAAGGCTCCTGCAAAAGCCAACCGATGGTTTTGGCCGGGTTTAAACTGCTGTATGGATCCTGGAATACCATCTGGGGGCGAGTGGAAAAATGCTTTACTTCCCCCTCCACCAGCTTATTCATACCTAATATAGCCTTGCAAAGAGAGGTCTTACCGCAACCGCTCTCACCTACCAATCCCAATGTTTCACCTTTTTCTAAGGTAAATGTAGCGTTCTCCACCACGCATCGTTTCTTCTTCTGTCCGAATAAACTGTTACTGCCTTCATGATAGTATATATTCAGGTCCCGGACTTCTAATATATTTACACTTACTTCTTCCGTACACTCCGGAGCATCCTCCTTCTCCTTTACACGGGAAGGAACTGCCTCGATCAGCTTACGGGTATAAGGCTCCTTCGGGTTGCCGAATACTTCCTCTGTTGGGCCGATTTCCACCAACTTACCGTCCTTCATAACCGCAATCCGGTTACAAATTCTTCTGGCCAGATTTAAGTCATGAGTAATAAAAAGCATGGAGGTCTTCTGCTCTTTGTTAATGTTACGAAGCACCTGGATAATCTGATTCTGCACACGCACATCTAAGGCTGTGGTGGGCTCATCCGCAATCAGAAGCTCCGGCTTTAAGATGATGGCCATGGCAATCATCACTCGCTGGCGCATACCGCCGGACAACTGATGGGGATAGCTGTCATAGACCTTTTCCACATTCTTTAACCCTACGCTCTTAAATGCCTCCAGCACCTTGTCATAGCGCTCCTGCGCCTCCATCTTGGTATGAAGTAACAATACCTCATCCACCTGTCCTCCCACCTTTTGGGTAGGGTTCAAAGAGGTCATGGGCTCCTGGAATACCATGGACATACGGTTGCCCTGTGCCTTGCGGAGGCGTTCCTTATCCTGAGCTTTACCATCCTTAATCAGCCAATCCTCACCCATGCGGATACTACCGCCCTTGATGGTGGCCTCTGAGGACAAAAGTCCCATAACGGACAGTGCAGTCACGGACTTGCCGGAACCGGACTCTCCTACGATACCCAGTATCTCACCGTCAAATATTTCCAAATTCAGTTGATTTACAGCCAATGTTTCCTCAAAGGCCACGGAAAGGTTTTCAATCTTAATCATTCCTGTAACCTCCTGATTCCTTCACTCAGCAGTGAAAATCCAAGTACAATCCACACGATGGCAAGTCCCGGGGACAATGCATACCAGGGTGCTGTCATCAGATACCCCTGAGCATCGGAAAGCATCTTACCCAGACTGGCATCCGGTGGTTGTACGCCGATACCAAGATAGCTCATACCGGACTCAGCCAGTATGGCATTGTTAAATCCAATCATCATAGATGCCCAGAATACAGAGAAAATATTGGGCAATATATGCACAAACAAAATACGAATATGTCCCACACCCATGAGGCGGGCGCGCTTAATATAATCCGCATCTCGCAGCTTAATAAACTCACTTCGTACGATACGTACATAGCTGGGGGTAAATACGATGGCCAGGGATACAATCAGATTATGACTACCGCTACCCATCAGAGTAATCATCACCAGACCTAATAAAATACTGGGGAAACCATTGATGGCGTCCGTAATACGCATCACTATTTCATCCACAATGCCGCCGAAATATCCGGTCAAAGCACCGATTACGATACCTGCCGCGCCGGACAAAATCACCACCAAAGAGCTGATAAACACAGTGGTGCCTATGCCCTTCATTACACGGGAGAAAATATCTCTTCCAAAATTATCCGTACCGAATAAATGGCGGAAAGAAGGTGCCTGAAACCGCTCTGTGGCTGACATTTCAGTAGTGCTGTAAGGCGTCCAGAAATATCCTACCACTGCAATAAGCAGTATCATAAGAGTCATCACCAGACCTGCCCAGAAATATCGGTTCCCTTTGAAGTTTTTCAAATAATCCTTGATTAATGCTTTCATACGCTTCCCCGACAGCTGTTTGTTTCCGTGCTACTATTTACTACTGATTCTGGGGTCAATCACTCGGTAGAGGATATCCACCAGAAAATAAACAAAAATAACCACAAAGGTAATATATAAAATCAGGATTTGTACCACCGGAAAATCTCTGGTGGATACAGAGCTGATGAGCAGTCTGCCTACGCCCGGCAAGCCGAATACCTGCTCTACGACAATACTTCCTGCAATAATCTCTGCTATAATCATGCCTAAAAAGGTAACTACCGGCATCATGGCATTACGAAGTACGTGACGGTACATCACACGACGCTTGGAGCACCCCTTACTGTATGCAGTGCGGACATAATCCGCATCCATCTCTGTCATCATGGAATTTCTTAAAAATCTGGCTGTCATGGCTATCTTAGGAATAGCTATGGAAATGGCCGGAAACAGTAAATAACCCAAGAATCTCCAGAAATCCGTATGATAACTTACATATCCCCCCGGTGTAAACCACCTTAGGAATATACCGAAAAAGTATGTTACTAAAATACCCAGAAAGAAAGAGGGTACAGCCATGGCTGTCTGGGTACCGATACCCATCAGCACATCCAACAATTTGCTCTTACTTCTGGCCCATAAAACACCCAAAGGAATGGATAATACGATGATTAAAACCAGTGAAATAGCTGCCAGCCAAAGGGTTACAGGCAACTTATCGCCTATGAGCTCCGCTACCGGCATCATTTCATTCATATTCTTGGAGTAGCGGTAGCTGACGCCCAAGTCGCCCTGCAGCACTCCGCCCATCCAACTGAAATAGCGCTGTACGGGCGGCTGGTCAAGACCCAGCTCAGCCCGCAGTTGCGCTTCTCTCTCCGGTGTGGACTCCGTACCTAAAATGGATGTCACCACATCACCGGGTATAATCTGAAAGGCAATAAACGCAGCCACTGAAACAATAAACAATGTCATAATGAGAGTAATAAATTTTTTTCCGAAATATTTCATGACTGCTTTTCCTTTCTTATCTTTGTCTTATTTTGTGTAATAAACCGTACTCATATCCTGAACATAAACAGGGTAGAATTTATATCCGCCCAGTGTATTCTTCATAGCTATGGTAATAGGGGGAATCTGAATAAATGCAGTTCCCGCATCCTTTGTTAACAGCTCCTGAAGCTGTTTGTAATACTTTGACTTCTCCTGTAAATCCAGACTGGACTGTGCCTTCTTGAATACTTCATCATATTCGGCATTCTTGTAATTGATGAAGTTCTTGGAAGATTCACTCTGGAAACGGTTCAGCAAATAGCCGGGAGTCATGTCGCAGGTAATACCACAGATAGTAGACTGATAATTGCGTCCCTGATAGCACTCGGTCAACCAGGTGTTCCATTCCACAGCATTAATCTTGGCATTGATACCCGCTGCCTTCAGCTGCTCCACCACCACCTCTGCGGTCTGCATGTGGTATGCATAGTTGGAAGGAACGGTAATCTCCAAATCAAAGCCGTTAGGATAGCCTGCCTCTTTCATCAGCTGCTTTGCCTTCTCCACATTGGCTGTGGTGCCGTACACATCATTCAACTCCACATAATAATCCTTCAAAGCGGGAAGCATGGCAGAACCCGCCAGCATAGCACCGCCGCCTGCTACAAAAGCATTGATGGAATCCTTATCCAAAGCATAGCAGATGGCCTGACGTACTCTTACATCATCCAAGGGCTTCACTGCATTGTTTAAGAATAATGCCTGCACCACATCAGAAGGTGCTGACAGAATCTGGAAGGAACCCTTGCCCTTCAGTTCATTTGCCTGAGAGTCGGTCAGATAAGGGTAAATATCAATGGAACCGCCCTGCAGATTTAGGAGTGCGGTGTCCGGACTGTTAACGATTTTGAACTCTACTTTGTCCAGATAAGGAAGTCCTTCCTGCCAGTAATTTGCATTCTTGGCAAGAACAATACCTTCCTGGGGTGCGTAGGAAACAAAAGAAAACGGTCCCGTACCAACGGGGTCTGCATTTGCGTCTTCTCCACTACCCTTAGGGATGATAGCCGCTACAAAGCTGTAAATCAGCTCTGTATTTGCACTGCCCACTGTTACCTGAACCGTCTTAGGATCAACTATATCTACACTTGTAATCACGCTTAAGGCTGAAATCAGCGGTGTTCCGTCCAAAAGTCCGGAAGCTCTCTTCAGCGAATACTCCACATCCTCAGCGGTCACTACATTTCCATTGTGGAACTTTACGTTCTCTCTCAAGGTAAATGTATACACCAGACCATCCTCAGAAATCTTGTAATCACTTGCCACTGCCTTCATCAAATTACCATTCTCATCCGGCTTTACCAAGCCTTCAAAAATGTTAAACAGAATCTCCTTAGTTCCTGCCGCGGTTGCTTTGTGTGGGTCAAGACTATCTACATCCTGTTGTATGCCTACAACAACGGAGCCTCCATAAGTCGGCTCCTTAGAGGAATTATCCCCCGAAGACTCTCCTGTACCACCTGCACATCCGCTCAGTGTGGTCATTAATAGAAATGCCATAAGTAAGTAGCTCGTTAGCTTTTTTCTCATGTTACTATTCTCCTCTTCGATTAATAAACCTCTCACTATTCAATTGTTGTTATTATTTTAACACACTTTTTTCAGATTGCAATGTTTTTTATTAGGTACAATGACTTTTATATCGAAAATTCGCACTATTTCAGCACATTTTTCCGATATAATAGTCCTGTTGCAGTAAGTATCACCAATCCAATTGCCACATACCCGATTCCTGTATAAGCCTTAGGGACTAACATGATGATAACCGCACTGATACCACCAATCAAAGTGGGCACCAACCCACCAATCATAGCTGAAGCACTTTGCTTTACTACCGATACCTCCGTATCCCACTGCATTTTGGGTAACCACAGGTTCACGGAGATACCAAATACCGCAGCAAATAATATCATAATAGCCGGTAGGACTACCATGGCAATAAACTCTAACACCGGAAGTTTCAAAGCAATACAGCTTATCATCACAGCTACCACATAAAAGGGTGCTGACAGGCATAACTGAAACAGAATCTTGCCGTCTAAAATTTCTTTCCTGCTAAGGGGCAGACTTTTTAAAATCCATACCTCCTTACCCTCCATGGAAATGGACACGGATGTAACACTAAGAATGGTAAATACAGCTCCCAGCACAAAAGGAAATGCAGATTTCATATTCATCTGTGCAGGCACATCCCCCACCATCTCTTCCATATCAATAAAGAAAAAGCTGATACTTAAGATAACTGCCATGACAGGTCCCACAATGGTATTCATCACATAAGTACCCGAAGCAAAGTACCGTCTGGTCTCCCGTACCACCAAAGCTTTGTAAAGGGAGTTTTTCTGCAGCTTCTCCTTTTGATAATCATGCTTTGCCTGAATATGAAAAAGACGTATACAAATACCATGGTACCCTACCGTAATCAGTCCTATTACCACACCCAGTAAAAGCAGGGACCCCACTAATACCAAAGCCAGCTTGCCTATACTTCCTTCCGTGATGGCATCACCCAATAATACTGCGGGAGGATACAAATTCCCCAGTATAACCAGTACCCCATCTCCATAATTCTTCATCATTTCCGGAGTGATTTCAGTCTCTCCCAAGGATGTCATGGGAAGCATGAACACCACAACTACCAAAAGAACTGTCAATCCTGCTTCCACCCACGCCTTATGCTTCATACGCTGGGAAATCCCTGTAACTATCATCCCTATCCCCGCTGAAACAGCCACCGGTATCAGGGGTACTGTAAGAATGACCACAAGCCCTATGAGCAGCGCACTTACTTTAGGCATGGTAAAATAGCCATACATCACCAATCCCGGAATCATGATCAGGGCCGTAAATGTCAGACTTTCAAAATAGAGACGGAAAAACCGGCCACAAACCAACGCCAAATTTCTAACAGGCATGGAAGCCACCAGCTCATACCCCTGTTTCCGATACAGAATTCCTCCTGCCTTAAATATACTCAAAAGCAATACAAACACTGTGGTTATGGTAATCAAATATGCAGGAATAGCCCCGGCTGCATCTAATGTATGGAGGCCGTAGCAAAGACCACATATGTAGCCCATTACGACAAGTCCTACCAGCCCATACACCACTGCCATGAGGATGGCTTTCCGCTTTGCCTTTTTATCTGCCGTGTGTCGTAAAACATTGATGCCCCAGAAATTATACATTTCCAGCTTGGTCAAAAGCCTAATCTGTTTAAGCATTCTCCAGCACCTCCATAAACATGGACTCCAGCGTTTCTCCTTCCTTAATCACCAGGCTCATATCACCACTTGCTTCTATGCTACCATCCTTGATGATAGCCACCTTATTGCAAAGCTTCTCTGCCACATCCAGTACATGGGTGGAAAAGAAAATCGCACCTCCCGCTTCACACATCTGAGCCATCACCTTCTTTAGTATGAGGGACGCCTTGGGATCCAACCCTACAAAGGGCTCATCCAGAATAAGCAGCTTGGGACTATGTACCAATGCCGAAATCAATGCCAGCTTCTACTTCATACCGTGGGAATAGCCGGATATCAAATCCCCCAGGGACTGTGTGATTTCAAAAGCATCTGCATATTTATGGATTCTTTCTTCCCTTTCCTTTGCAGGGACCTCAAATACATCCGCCACAAAATTCAAGTACTGGATACCCGTCAGATACTCGTACAAATCCGGGTTGTCCGGAATATAAGCCATCTTTCTTTTACAGCCCAGCATGTCTTCCTTCAGATTCACCCCATCAATATAAATATCTCCGGCTTCATAATCATGAATCCCGGTGATACACTTTAATGCCGTAGTCTTACCGGCACCGTTATGTCCGATAAAGGCATAAATATCTCCCTTTTCTACATGAAGAGAAATATCCGTCACTCCTTTATTACTTCCTTTGTAATGCTTTGTTAAATGTTCTATTCTAAGCATAACTCCACCGCCTTTCTCATGTATCCTACCACATAACCCTGCGTCACAAGCAACCCTTTTAGCAATTTTTTCAAAAAAACTATTGACTATGTCACAGTGAAGTGGTATAGTGCATCTTGTAAACATCATATTGAACCAAATGCGATGAGCAGAAACCAGTAGGTTGGAAAGAACCTGGAGAGAGTTGCCGGTTGGTGCGAGGCAATGGGGGCGTCCTTCACGAATTCATTCTGTTAGCAGTGCGCTGAATGAGAGAAATCTTTAGTAGGATGCAACGGGCGTTCCCGTCACAGAACTAGAGTATGTTAGTACTCGACGAGGTCGTTATCGTGAGATAATGACGAACTGAGGTGGTACCACGAGAAACATAGATATCTCGTCCTCTGTATTCTTAATCGGAATGCAGAGGACTTTTTTGTTTTCGACAATCCGATGTAACTCGTTATATAGTATCGAAAAAGAAAGGATGAAAAAAATGGCACAAAACTATTACCAGAAAGAAATCGAAACCATGCCTGTGGAAGACTTAAAGAAGCTTCAGTCTGAGAAAATTGTAAAGCAGGTAAAACATGTTTATGAAAACGTAGCATACTATCGTAACCTTATGGACGAAAAGGGCGTAAAACCGGAAGATATTCAGAGTATCGACGATTTACATAAGCTTCCCTTCATTTCTAAAGCGGACTTGAGAGATGCATATCCTTACGGACTTTTGGCAAAGCCCCTTAACGAGTGCGTACGTATCCATTCCACATCAGGAACCACAGGACGTCGCGTGGTTGCTTTCTATACCCAGAACGACGTAGACCTTTGGGAAGACTGCTGTGCACGTGCTATTGTTGCTGCAGGCTGTGATGAGAAGGATGTATGCCAGGTAGCATACGGATACGGCTTATTTACAGGTGGTGCCGGCCTTCACGGTGGTTCTCACAAGGTGGGCTCTTTAACCCTCCCCATGTCATCCGGCAATACCGACCGTCAGATTCAGTTCATGATGGACCTGAACGCAACCTTAATCTGTTGTACTCCTTCCTACGCTGCATACATTGGCGAAACCTTAAAGGAACAGGGCTACAAGCCGGAAGATATTCCTTTGAAGGCAGGTATCTTCGGTGCAGAGCCTTGGACAGAAGAAATGAGAAGAGGTATCGAAGAAACCCTTGGAATTAAGGCATACGACATTTATGGTCTGACCGAAACCTCCGGTCCCGGCGTGGCATTCGAATGTTGCGAACAGACCGGTATGCATGTAAATGAAGACCACTTCTATCCGGAAATCATTGATCCCGATACCGGAGAAGTTCTTCCGGAAGGCGAAAAGGGTGAGCTGGTATTTACTGCACTGGACAAGGAAGCATTCCCTCTTCTTCGTTATCGTACCCGTGACATTTGTGTACTTTCCCGAAAAAAATGCTCTTGCGGACGTACTTTGATTAAAATGGCTAAACCTATGGGAAGAACTGACGATATGCTTATTATCAGAGGTGTAAACGTATTCCCCAGCCAGATTGAAACCGTTCTCTTAAATGAAGGCTACCAGCCCAACTATCAGATTGTGGTAGGCAGAGTAAATAATACCGACACCTTTGATGTCAATGTAGAAATGAATCCGGAACAGTTCACCGATATCGTAAGTGATGTTCTGGCTATGGAAAAATCATTGGCAAATGCCATGAAGACCATGCTGGGTATCAATCCTACCGTACATCTTGTAGCACCTAAGAGCATCGCAAGAAGTGAAGGTAAGGCAGTTCGTGTCATTGATACACGTAAGTTAGTGTAAGAACGAAAGGAGATAAGAAAATGGCAATTAAGCAGTTAACAGTTTTTGTAGAAAACAAAAAGGGAACTATGGTTTCCGTAACCGATATTTTATCCCAAAATAATGTAAATATCAGAGCACTTTCCATCGCTGAAACAAAGGACTTTGGTATCTTGAGATTGATTGTAAACGATGATAAAACTGCTATTAAAGCATTGACAGACAAGGATTACCTTGTAAAATCCATCGACGTGGTAGGTGTAAAAATCGGTGATGCACCCGGCAAGCTTACTACCGCTTTGGACGTACTTGATAAGGCCAACATCAATGTAGAATATCTGTATGCCTTTATGGCACGTACAGAAAAGCATGCATACGTAGTACTCCGTGTAGGTAATAACGCAGAGGCTGAAGCTGCACTTGAAAATGCCGGATATCATCTGATTACGGAAGCTGATATCTGCAAACTGTAAAAGACAAATGAATTCCAACAGCCTCCATCCTGCATACCGGGTTGGAGGCTGATTTTCGGATAAAGAGGTAAGAACTATGTCAATGAATTTTCACAAAAAATTGCCTTCCGGAGGAGATATCAAGGAAGACTATCCTTTAACAGCAAAAATGATACAAGTAAAGAAAGAGCGCGACGAAAAGATTAAAGCAGTCTTTGACGGAACCTTGGATAAGTTTGTCCTGATCATCGGTCCCTGTTCTGCAGACCATAGCGAGCCGGTGCTTGAATATATTTCAAGACTTCGCAGACTGGAGGAGCAGGTTTCAGACAAGATTATCATTATCCCCAGAATCTATACCAACAAGCCCAGAACCACAGGACACGGCTATAAAGGAATGCTTCATCAGCCGGACCCGGATGCCAAGCCGGATATGTACAAGGGTATTGTAGCCATCCGTGAGCTTCATCTGGCTGCACTTCGTGATTATGATTTCTCCTGTGCGGATGAAATGCTTTATCCGGAGAACTACCGTTATCTTTCAGACCTGCTATCCTACGTTGCAGTAGGCGCGCGCTCAGTTGAAAACCAACAGCACAGACTGACAGCAAGCGGTATCGACGCCCCCGTGGGTATGAAGAATCCTACCGGCGGAGACCTGGGTGTTATGATGAATTCCATCGTGGCAGCCCAGTCCAGCCATACCTTTATTTACAGAGGATGGGAAGTCACAAGTGACGGCAATCCTTATGCTCATGCTATTTTGCGCGGCTACATCGACTATGCCGGCAGAAACATTTCCAACTACCACTATGAGGATTTGTTAAGGGTGCAGGAGTTGTACGAAGAATTAAACCTGAAAAATCCATCCGTCATCGTAGACACCAATCATAATAATTCCGGCAAGAAGTACTTAGAGCAAATCCGTATTTCCAAGGATATCGTACACAGCCGTAACCAGAACAGTGATATCAAAAGACTGGTTAAGGGTCTGATGATTGAAAGCTATCTGGAGGACGGCGCCCAGAGCGTAGGCGAGCATGTTTTCGGCAAGTCCATTACCGATCCCTGTCTCGGCTGGGAAAAGACCGAACGCCTGGTACTTGATATTGCAGAAAAGCTTTAATGAAGTGTAAAAATAGAGTTTACTCATTCTTTCCCTTTTATCATGTATCTGCATCCTGTATAGTATGGTTATCGGGAGCGCACCTGAAGAATATATGATGAAAGGGAAAAATTATGAATAGAGATCATTTATTAAGACAGTGGTTACCGGAGAGCATATCACTCAACCCTATTGGAAGGGATGCGGGGAATATTTGGATCGAGGAATTTGGTGAGAACTATCTGAAGTTTTTTGACAGCATCATGGAAATTCAGAAAGCAGATATATCTTCCCTGAAAGGCTTTGGGGAGCTGGATGAGAATAATCAGCCCCAGTATGCTACTTTCCATGAATTTATCACGGATACTTTTGCTGATGACCGGGATGATTATTGGAAAAACTGGAGAGAGCTTTTCGACACATCCATAATGACCAAAGAATTCTTTGAAACCTACTATGAAAAGATGCTTCATTACAGCAAGCATTGCGAGAAGCAACGCTATTTTACCAATAATGCCCTATTTTTCGGAAATATGGTTATTATGGAGAATTCGGTGGGATTTTTAGACTGGAGCAGAGTTGCGGTTACCGATTGGCTGCTTGATTTTGCCTGCATAGATTTGCATCGCCCCTACTTCCTGATTCCCGAAAAGTTAGTAACTTATTTTCAGGAAAAGGGAATCGAGGTAGAAAACTTCAAGGAGCGGTTCCTGTGTATGGCTTATTACAAAGGATTGGATGCATTACGTTGGCATGCCTCCATACAGGATGACGTATCCTGCAAGACCATTATGGAATCCATCCGTGCTTTGGAGCAGCGTATATTGAATTTATAGGTGAAAATATGAAGTATGAGAATGCAAATAACATTTTGCCACCGGAGCTAATCCGTGAAATACAAAAATATGCAGCCGGGAAATTGATTTATATTCCGCAAAAAGAGGAGCCGGTCGCCTGGGGAAGTCTGTCCGGTTCCAGACAGAAACTGCGAAAACGGAACCAGCGTATTTACGACGAATACAAGAACGGCAAAGGCGTGGGGGAGCTTTCGGAAGAATATTTCCTCTCTGTAGACTCCATCCGTAAAATCGTATATGGTGCGAATCAGAATCGAATCTCTTTCTTACCCACTTTGGAAAATGCAATCCGGTACAATGAAGCGGGACTTGCGGAAGAATGGCTGCGTACCTATTACATAAAAACCTATGGAGAGAAGTCTTACCCGGAAGAATGGGTCTGCGACGGATTAATTCATATCCCCCTGCGTCTCATCGCTGACACGGATAATATAGACTTGCTGCAAGCAGATGTTCCGCTCATCATTCGTTTTCAGAATGGCCGTTTTTACTACCAAGGCACCAAGGAATATTTAGTCTCCTTGAAAGAACAGCATATCACTGCTTACCCGGCTTATGTCTTTGTCACCGACAAGTCGGAGTATGATTCATATGAGACCAATTACGGAAGGCATTTTCATCGGATCCGGTTTAGGGGTTAGCCGTATCCTTCCGCAACCCCTAGTTGCGTAATCCGGAAAAATAGCACCGAAAAAATGGTGGCAAATAATAATCGGTGTCTGCTACAATAATACTTGCAACGCGTAGCACATAAAGAGAAGCAGTACTGTACTCGAACAACTTCTTATCAGATAAAAAGGAGAACATAAAATGAGTTTAGGAAAGAATCTTCAGTATTTACGTCGTCTTAGCAAGGATATGACACAGGAAACATTGGCTGAGAAGCTGAATGTGAGCCGCCAGACCATCTCCAAGTGGGAAATGGATACCGCACAACCGGAAATAGAGAACGCAATTGAGCTGTGTAAGATATTTAACTGTTCACTGGATAATCTGTTTCGTGAAGAAATGGATAAGCGAAGTGACAACTACTCCAATCTTCGTGTGGAGGAAGTGGCAGGCTTCCGCTATATAGCCCATACGGTTGTCAGTTCTGACCCGGAAGGCGATGCTTTAGACCGTGTATTCAAGTTCGCAGCAGAACATGGTATAAAGGATCCAAGAGTAATCGGCTGGGACTTCCCACATGTTTCCGTGGAACAAACCAATGTTTACAATATGCATGGCTATACAGCAGCCTGGGTTCTTCCGGATGGTCTTACCCCTGAGGGATACGAAATCAAGGAACAGCCCAAACACAAATATGCGGCAATCCATATTGACAGACCCTTTGATAATCCCTTTGTAACCATCCCGGGTGCATACCAAACCTTAAATGACTATATGAAAGTCAATGGAATCACCCATGATTATGATGGTGTCATCCCCTGTTTTGAAACAGATGGCGATACCATGGACATCTACATTGCTTGTAACTAGCTATTCTGACTCTCATCCCACTCCCCCACAAGGTAGTGGGATGTTTTATTTTAACATCAGGCGCAAAGATTTGACATATAGATGGAATTTGGGTAGTATGAAAAGAGAATTAAGATTTTGATAATATACTCGGATAAGCAGTAAGTATATAGCACGAATTGCACATTAAAGTGCCCATTCGTGCTTTTTTTATCATTGATGATTGAGTTTTTCTGCCTTATAATCATAGCATAACAAATTGTTATTTTTTTATGAGGAGAAAATGAAAATGGTAAACAAGACAGAAAGATTTATTAAAGTATATTCACAACCTAATGCAGAAGGGAACACTAAGGGAACCGAGATTTGGTTAGATCGAGTAACAGGTGTAAATTATCTGTTCTGTTATTCGGGTTATGCAGAAAGCTTTACACCGCTTTTAGACAAAAACGGTAAGCCCATTATTACACCTCTAACAGAAGAAACGAGAGCCGGTTTTCATTGGAACAATGAAAAAGTCGGATAAAAGGGGGGACACTGTACTCCCCCTTTTTATTGTCTAAAATAAAGCTTTCCCGGTCAAAAATGCCACTTCTGCCCTATTTGACGTGTAGTTGGAATTAGGGTAAAATGTAATAGTAATACTCTAACTTTTAGCTTAAAGGAGGACTGTATGCAAAACACAGATGATAGGTACCTATATGTAATATCCAATTGTGTTAGGTTTGGCTGTGGATATCGAATGGTATCCGGCAAAAAACAATATTTTGCTTTTCACGGAATCCCAGTTCGTAATTTCGACCTTTTTACAACAGCAGAAATTAGCGAAGAAGAATACAAACAAATCATCAAGGAATATCCGAACGAAATTAAAGCTGACAAAGAAACGGCATTGATTTTCAGGAACAAATATGTGGAAAATCATACCGTGCTTCTTGAAGGCTGGAATAAATTATTGTAGGAGAATATATTATGGATTTCATGGGTAAAAAATTAGAGGATATTATCGTGACACTTCCCTTTCAGGACGGGACAAGTATGGAGTGCGGCGTTTATTCTTATTTCGAGGTTAACCACAAAAGATATTTTGCATTACTTCCGCTGAAGGGGAAAAAGGAACTGGATTTTTCTCAAAACTTCATGCTCTATGAGGTGGAAGAAGATGAAGATCATAATCCTATTGTTATGTATATCGAGGATGATATAGAGTACGCTATTGCAGCAAGGTATTTCTCGGATCAGTTGGAAATGAGGAAGAATTGAGGAGAAAGTAGGTAAATGTATCTATACCACTATTACGAAAAAGCACTGGGCCCGTTTAAGAATCTTTCGGAGTTACCCCGGGAGGAGGCCAACAATGTCATAAAGCGCATAAAGGAAACCAAACCGAATGTGCAGTGCGCTTCAAGAGATGATGACTGGAAGGAATACCGCCGTAAGCTATACACCTACAAAGAAATCCTGGAAATCATCAAGAAATATGATCTGCCCCAGAAGTGGAACGATGACGGCAAGTTCGGCCCGGAGCGGTATGTGGAAGCACATATTTGGAGCGATAAGACCATAGGGAAGTATCGACAGATGGAAAACAAATAATTTTACCTGAAACTAGCAACTCTCCCACTATTCTATATGATAGTGGGAGAGTTTTTTGCTACATTCTACTACCCCTACTCAGCCAATTCTACCTTATCCAGATCTTTCTTTATCTCTTCGTATAAGCTGTCAACTGTCCAACGAGTATCCGCAGTTGTAGAAAATTCAAAATGCGCTATATCCACACATATTTCAGGTATATCCTTTTTTTCAAGTATTTTATTAAACCCAAGACTCATACCTGCAAACTTGTATGAATCATATGGATATTTGGTTTTTTTGCGATAATCTCTATCATAGGTCATGCTTAACAAGGTATCTATCTCTACTGCAGCTGCCACAAAATTATTCACTATTTTCTGATTTTCCTCCGGTGTTCCTATATATGTCTCCAAGGAGAAGGAATAGCTCGTCGAAATTTTACCTTTTAGATAATCATCTAACTCATATTTTTCAAGAATTTCCATAATCGCATCCTCATTACAAGCCAAAACAGCATGGCTGTAATCATCAGTTACGTTATTCTCCAGCGGAAGTATTTCAACCGTCGCCCCATCTATATTAGGTTTTGTCAAAGTGCTTATGATACTAAAGGTATTTCCCTTGGAATCTGTAAATACGTAATGGATGTTTGTAGCACTAATCTTTTTCGTTTCAACAAAGGTAACCCCTCCACCCATCAAATCATTAGCAATTTTTTCTGCCTGTTTTTGAGTAATATGCCTGTCATCACTACAAGACCTAAGTATTGTAATTAATAAAAAGCAAATAACAATAATCCAAATTATTCTTCCTTTTTTCATAATCATTTCTCCCCCTTATCTTTCCTATTCTACTATCAACAACTATATGTGCTTTGCACTGATTATGCAAGACTTTTTGTATATCCTAATGTATAGCTTCCCAAAATGCCAAGTACACTTGGCCAAAAATGTAAAGTATACTTTGAAAAAATACAAAAATATATCAGGAGAACAACAAAATGAACAAAGAAGAAATTTTAGCAATGAGCAGACAGGAAAACAAAAATATAGATTTGGTTGATAAGGAAATTGAAATTAAGAGTATTGCAACTGCTGGACGGGTTATGACAGCTGTGTGCATCGTATTACATATTGCTGTGTTTTTGATTACAGGTACGAAGAATTCCGGATTCTTTGACATCGCGGCTATCTACAACGCAGTCCTTTTTACCATGAAAGGCATCAAGCTGAACGACCGCAACAAGTTAATCACCGGAATCATTTGGTCCATATTGGCAGTCGGCCTTACCGTTGAATATTTCTATCGTTTAATTACTACAGCAGGTATTTTATAAGTGAGGTAGCTATATGAAAGAGGATTTGGTATTAAAAAATCGTTTGAAGGAGCTTCGCAAGCAACAGAAGCTATCTCAGGATGAACTGGCAAATATGGTCGGTGTATCCAGGAATACCATCAGTTCTATCGAAACAGGACAGTTTAGTCCCACTGCTAAGCTGGCATTGATTATATGTATTGCCTTAGATAAGCAGTTTGAAGAAGTGTTCTATTTTGATTAAACAATATGTATAATGGAAATTGGGGTAGAATATCAGCATTCTGAGAAATACCGACAAGAAAGTTCCGGCCCTTATATACCCTATTCGGACCGAAACTTTCTTACCGAAAATCCTCCCTCCACTTTATCCCTTCACTGCGCCTGCCACCACACCTTCGATGATGTATTTCTGACAGAATAGATAAAATACAATTATGGGGATGATAGATAAAACCAACAGTGCCATCAGTGCACCATAGTCTTTGGCTCCGTAGGAGCCCATCAGGTATTGGACTGCTACCGGTATGGTTTTGTAGGGAGTACCTACGCCGATTACCAGATAGGGCAATAAATAGTCATTCCAAATCCACATTGCATTCAGAATTGCTACGGTTATAGCTGTGGGTTTCAGAATAGGTAGTACAATTCGAAAATAGGTCTTCACAGGATTGCAGCCATCCATCATGGCTGCTTCTTCTATTTCCAGCGGAATCCCCTTCACAAATCCTGAAAACATAAATACGGACAAGCCGGCACCAAATCCGAGATATAATACCACCATCCCCAAGGGGTTGTTTAGCTTCAACATATCTGCCAGCTTGGACATGGTAAACATAATCATCTGGAAGGGCACCACCATAGAGAATACAAAGACATAATACAATGCTTCTGAGCTTTTTGTTTTTACTCTTGTAATGTACCAGGCTGTCATGGAGGTAAACAGTACGATTACTCCCACCGAAATAACCGTAATAAACATGGACCATCCAAAAGCCGAAAAAAATCCGGCCCTATCTATTCCTCTAGCATAGTTCTCCAATCCCGCAAACAATTCTCCTCTGGGAAGTGCGAACGGTTGATCGCTGATAAAAAACCTTCCCTTAAAGGAATTCATGAGTACGAAGAAAATGGGAGTCACAAACACCAATACCAAAACACACAACAGCATGAATATGAATGTCTTTTGCAAAGTTTTTCTTCTTTTCATCAGCTTTCCACCTCCTTATGTCTGGTTAAAACCAGCTGTACCATGGCTATTCCCGCCACAATCAGGAAAAACAACACTGCCTTGGCCTGTCCTACACCCTCAAATCCCACCTTATCATAAAAAGTTTTATAAATATCCAATGCCAGCATAGTGGTTTTACCCGATGGTCCTCCACCGGTCAGTGCCAGATTCTGGTCAAACATCTTGAAGGAATTAGATATGGTCAAAAACAGACATATTGTGATGGAGGGCATCATCATGGGTATCGTCACCCGAAATAAAGTCCGCAGCTTATTTGCTCCGTCAATCTTTGCAGCTTCCAATACATCTGTAGAGACATTCTGCAATCCTGCTATATAGATTACCATAATATATCCTATCATCTGCCAGTTCATGAGAATAATCAATCCCCAGTAACCATACTTTGCATCCATCAACATGGTCATTCCAAAGCCGGACAACACACCGTTAATCATGGATTGCCAAATGTAACCTAATACTATTCCTCCTATAAGATTGGGCATAAAAAACACTGTTCTGAACAAATTTCTGCCCGGCAGTTTCTGTGTCAGCATTAGTGCCAGTAAAAAACCAAATACATTGATTGTCACAATGGCCACCCCCGCAAACAACACCGTAAAAATCAGTGCTCTCAAAAAATCCTGATTAGAAAATGCTTTTATATAATTGGCAGTTCCCACAAATCTTGCATTGGTAACGGTAGTAAATTCACAAAAGGATAAATACACACCCATTACAAAAGGTACCACAAATGCAATCAGAAAAGCTACAAGGGTAGGCAACACAAAGAGTGGGAAATATTTTTTCATCGTTTTTTCCATAAATACCTCTCCTCCATCTTAAGCAGTAACACAAGTAATACTTGTACTTGTGCCACTACCAAAGACATTCATCCATAACAATACTTTACTTTGTAAATTACTGATTCAGTAAGGCTTTCTCAGCCTTCCACTGTTCCTGCACTACGCTTACCACCCCATTCCAATCCATGGTTCCCTGTGCATACTCCAGCAAAGCACCGCCAAACGCATCCTTAAAGGTCTGGCTGGGGAAGGTGGTAAATATCCAGGGAATGGACACCTTACCGCTTTCCATTATCTTTAACATAGACTTAGCCAGTGGATCCGCCGGCTTCTCTTCCTCTGTAAAAGTGGTAAAGGGAGCTACATTACCCAATTTATTTACCATATAATCCTTACCGGTAGGCGAACTAATCAACCAATACACAAAATCCGCTGAAGCCTTCCTATCTGCCTCAGAAGCCTGACTATTGATACAGAAATAATTTTCCGTACCCACACTTAAACCTTGGTTTTCTTCACCCTCCAGTCCCATGTAGATGGGTAAGAATCCGATATTTTCTGCCTTTACCACATTGCCGGACACCTCTGCAATCTGTCCCCATGCCCAGTTACCGTTCTGCACCATAGCACACTGTCCCAACGCGAATTCTGCCATGGAATCATTAACGCCCTTGCTTCCCAACATCTTAGGCTCTGTAGTAGAGTTCTGAAGGTACAAATCAAAAATATTCTTAAAATTCTTCTGGAATGCAAAGTTAATCTCCTGCATATCAGTCACACCATTTGCCTGATACTCTGCATAAACAGGCAAATTAGCCAAATGCGTATGCCATCTCCATTCTTCACTGGGAAGCAGGGATGTAGCTGCAAATACACCTCGAATACCTAATTCTTCCTTCTTAGACTGCATATCCTCTACAACTGCTTTCAAAGTGGCAAAATTATTGATTTCCTCAATAGAACCCACTACAGCACCTGTAGTTGCAAAATAACGATTCATAATCTCCAGATTATAAATAATTCCATACCCTTCCATGGTATAAGGTACTCCGTACACACCACCATCTTCTCCCTTTATGGCCAATTCCTTGTCACTAAGAGCCTGGTAAAACTGTGTATCAGAAAGATCTGCACAATAATCTTTCCACGCCTGATACCCTATGGGACCATTAATCTGAAATAAGGTGGGCGCATCCGACTTTACAATTTCGGATTTCAAAGTTGACTCATAATTTCCACCGGCAGCAGTTACCACCTTTACCTTTACACCGGTCTCCTGTTCATAAACTTCTGCAATTTCTTCCCAAACCTCAGCCACTTCCGGCTTAAAGTTCATATAATATACACTACCGGTGTCACTATCTTCTTGATTTTCTGCACTACCACATCCGGCTAAGGCAGATATTGCCAACACCATACTTAACAAAGTTCCCAATAATCTCTTCTTCATTACTTCCTCCATTCTAAACCAGCACTATCCGTTACATTATTTCTATCCCACACTTAAAACCACTACCTGAAAGGGCTTCAAAATCAGACTTTCTCCTGCCCAATCCACATCTGCGTTGGATAACAATACCTGCTTCTCTCTTGAATCCTGTAAAGGGACTATTTTCTCTTCTTCCAGAAAATTACCCGCCACAAAAATGTCCTGTCTGCCACCCTTTCTGAAATAAGCCATCAAACCATGCTCTTCTTCCAAATAAGGAATGGTTTCGCCATATACAAGGATATCTTCATACTTCTCACTTCTTCTAAGAGATGACAGTCTACGATAAAAATTCAACATACTCTCCGAGTTCTGTTCCTGCTCCTTAGCATTAATTCTTACATAATTAGGATTTACCTGTAGCCAGGGAGTGCCAGTAGTAAAACCGGCATTCTCTGTGTCATCCCACTGAAAAGGCGTTCTTCCGTTATCACGGGAATACTGACTGATAACCTTCATGGCATCTTCTTTACTCATTCCCACTCTCATACATTCTTCATACTCTGCTATACTACTAATATCATTCACCTGGTCTATAGAAGTATAAGCCATATTCTCCATGCCCAGTTCCTG
The DNA here is from genome assembly GCA_017520425.1 of Lachnospiraceae bacterium. Classification (GTDB taxonomy): domain Bacteria; phylum Bacillota; class Clostridia; order Lachnospirales; family Lachnospiraceae; genus Acetatifactor. Next base: position 95,205 of record JAFXFO010000011.1, read on the forward strand.
CCCCTGATAAATAAAGGGTAATCCCTTTAGTAAGAAATACTCTGCTGCCAAAAGCTTCTTACCCATATCATGACGTGCTACTTCAGGCAAATAGTAGCTAACCCCTCTGGGCTCATCATGATTTTCAATAATATTGGAATACATACCGCTTCCTTCTGCCTTTCTCTGACTATTAAAGCAACACTGCTTATATTCATCTACGGTAGGAATACGATTATCGTACCAGCCCTTGGGCGATTTGCCTGCATTGGTCTGACTGAAGTCAAAAATAGTAGAAAAATAGCCATTCTCTCCCATGAAATCCTTCAGTTCCTCTTCCTTTTCATTAAAAACCTCACCTACTGCAAAAGCATCATACTTGTAAAAAGTTTCATCCCGCATTTCTCCCAAAAAGTCACCTATACCGGAAGCATGTTTTAGCACCTCACTCATATCACATAAGCCATCGGTTCTGTCTGCCGGATAGTCTTGAAAAGGTAAAGGTTTTTTAATATTAATGATAGCATCCACACGATAACCACCCAGGCCTTTCTCCAGCCACCAGTTCATCATCTTATATACCTCTTCACGCACCTTGGGATTCTCCCAGTTCAAATCCGGCTGTTTTTTATGGAAGGAATGGAAATAATACCAATCGGTACCCGCTAATGGCTCCCACACCGAGCCTCCGAAATAGGAGCGCCAATTGCAAGGTAGCTTACCATTTTCCTTCTTTGCAAAGTAAAAATATTTGCCATACTCTCCTTCCGGATCCTCACATGCTTTGCGAAACCACTCATGTTCATCAGAGCAATGATTTACTACCAAATCCATTACAATTTTAATATTCCGCTTATCCGCTTCCTTCAATAGTTCCTCCATATCTGCCATAGTTCCAAACATAGGGTCAATAGCATAATAATCCGCTATATCATAGCCCTGATCTGCACAAGGAGAAACATATACCGGAGATATCCACAAAATACCGATTCCTAATTCCTGCAGATAATCCAGCCTCTTAATAATACCCGGAATATCACCAATCCCATCCCCATTAGTATCCTGAAAACTCTTAGGATAAATCTGATATGCAATCTTGTTTTGCCACCACTTTCTTTTCATATCTGCACTTCCTTTCTGCAACTTAATGCAACCGCTTGCATTAACTATACATCTATCAACCATTTTTTTCAATACTTTTATTTACCTTTTTGCGTTTTCCACGTTTTAAACAATTTCCTTTACTACTCACTTATCACTTTATACAAAAGAGAGTACACTTTGCATTCTTGTTGCACAACTTTTGCACAAACTTTGCAAACTACTATGCAACTCTATTGACTTTCCCAATTGCTTCCTCTACAATTACAGTAATAGCAAGGTACTAATTATGCAATCAAGGAGGCTCCATTATGGCTGTAACTATACGCGATGTTGCTACACTGGCGGGTGTATCACCTTCCACTGTTTCCAGAACATGCAAAAATAATCCTTCCATCAGTGAAGAAACAAAAGAAAAAGTCAGAGCCGCTATGGCCAAATTAGGTTATGAACCCAATTTTCAGGCCAGTAATCTGGCTTCACAAAATTCAAGAACCATAGGTATAGTCCTTCCTGCCTCTGAGCGTAGCATGTACGTAAACTCTTTCTTTTTAGAAATGATTAGAGGAATTACCATGTATTGTAATTCTCACCAGTATATTACTACTATTATTGCCGATGAAACCGAAGAAGATGCATTGCAGACTGTCCGTTCCATGATTCGTAATGGTTTAGTTAACAGCTTCATACTTCTATATTCCAAGCAAAAGGATTCTATTATTGATTTTTTACATAGCGAGGGAGTTCTCTATGCCCTGATTGGCAAAGCCTATCAGTTTGCAAATCAAACTATTTATGTGGATACCGATAATATTCAAGCAGGAAAGGATGCTACCGAACACCTGATTCAACGTGGTCATACCAAAATAGGTTTTATTGGGTACGAAAAGACTCTGCTCTTTTCCTCAGATCGTCGATATGGTTATGAGTTGGCACATTTGGAGCATGGTCTGCCGATTCATCCTGACTACCATATTACAGTAGAACATACACCCAATCAGTTACCCGAAACTCTTTCCAAACTACTAAATTATCCAAACCGCCCTACAGCTTTCGTGGTCGCAGATGATTTTTTAGGGGTTGCTCTGGAACATTATTGTCAACAGATTGGTTTAGTTGTGCCGGAAGATATTTCTATCATCTCCTTTAACAACTCCTTGTTTGCCCAACTGGCATTACCACCAATCACATCGGTAGATATTAATTCCATCCAATTGGGTATGGAAGCCGCCACCCAGATTATAAACCATGCCGAGAATCCCAAACTGGCTGCCACCAAAATCATTATTCCCCACCAGATTGTAGAATGGGGCAGTTGTAAAAAGCTTTGATGCAAAAAGGGGCTGTAAAAAACTCCCCTAAAGAAAAATCGCTTAGACCGTGAGGTTTAAGCGATTTTTTGTGATGGAGTAACAATGCGTTCCTTCATCATTACAATCCATAGTTGTCTTCATCATAAATTCTCGATGCGTCATAATCGCTCCTTTCTGTAACCACGCAAAAAGGAGTACTCGGTTAACTTCACCCAGTACTCCTTAAATAGATTATCTGTATCAAATTAAGAATATATATCTATAAATACATACGCTACATATGTTGCCGCCAAACCTCAAACTCTCAAAAAAACAATCATTGCTATAACCCTTGCCTACACTGTGGCGGCGAAACAAAACTCATTTTTGCCGCCAAATCTGGTGTTTTGGCAGTCGATAGTCGCCAAGTGCAATGTTTGCAAAAACTTCTCTTCTCTCGTGGCGGCAGATTTGACGGCGAGGTAAGAGAAATAATGATTCTGGTTGAGTTTTGGGCGGCTGGGCAGGATATGGAAGGAGTATGAGGGATGAGGAGTTCCGGAGGCGGTTTGGATGGAAGATTATGTCCTCCATGGTGGCAGTCGGGTGTTGAATGTGTATTACACTCTTCTGCCCTATTTGACGTGAGGTTTGAATTAAGGTAGAATGTAAAAGGATGTACGAATTTGAAGTTGTAGGTGAGTGGATATGAAAAAATTATATATAATCGGCGGAACAATGGGAGTCGGCAAAACTGCTGTTAGCCAGCAACTAAAATCTGATTTACCCAATAGCGTATTTCTTAATGGGGATTGGTGTTGGGATGCAAATCCTTTCCACGTAACCAATGAAACCAAAGCAATGGTAACAGATAATATTTGTTACTTACTAAATAACTTTTTACATTGCTCTGCTTATGAAAATGTGATTTTCTGCTGGGTAATGC
>JAFXFO010000012.1 GCA_017520425.1 Lachnospiraceae bacterium
CTCATTATAACGGAAAGGTGATTTTTTTGTATAACAAACACTGCGCACCCGCATAGCGGGTGGTTGTATGTTTCGTGCGTACGTCGTTTCTCTTTCGGAGAAACTCGTAGCTACGCACTCAACCAGGCTAAAGCCCATAACACAAAAAGGCGTTCCCAATCGGGAACGCCTTCTCTAATTGATCACACTTCATAATCCATACAAGCTCTGGTCTTGGTGTAAGGTCTTACCTTGGTATCTGCCACTTCCACATGGGCGGGATGCACTGCATAGCCTTTCAAAGAAGCCTCATCCACAAAAGTAGAATCCAGCATCACATCCACGTTAGAGGAAGCCAGGCAATCGGTCTGTACCTTGATTTCTACCAAACCGTCAATCTTGCCCTGTAATCCTTCTAAGCCGGCTTTGATACCTGCCTTAATATCAGCCTTTTCCTCAGCACTAAATTCATCCTTTAACTGCCATAAAATAACATGCTTTACCATCATTATCATCCTCTTTCTTTCTGTTAATAAATCATCTGAAAATAGTATAACAAAAGGTACCGGAATAATCCAGTACCTTTTATCTGACAACCTGCAAACCTAAACTTTTCTCCAATGCCTAGCCCATAATCATCTTAAACTCAGCTGACAATTCCGGCAGTTCGATTCGATACTTCTCCGCCAGCATAGGGCCGCAGGAATTAGAACCTACACCTGCCATCTTATAATCAATACAAATGACATTGTCCTCGCATTTCTCCAGTTCGTAATTATGACGCTTGGTCGCAAGTTCTTCCTGGGTATATTCCGAAGCGTTAAAAGAAAATTCCTTGCCGGCCTCGAAGCGTACCTGCATGGTATCACTTACCAAATTCATGTACTTACAGCCATAGTGGGAAGAGTTCTCCTGGGGCTTTACATAGGGCTCATACATTTCGCTAATCTTAGCCTGGAAATTCCCCAGATAGGATGCATGATGCTTATCAATATAGCTTTCACCGGGTCCGTATCCAAAGTATTCCACCCTGTCAAAGCTTTTCGGTACAAACAATCGTATACCGAAACGTGGCAGGAAGGTCAGCTTATTGGTGGCCTTCATATGGCATTTGATATTCAGCTCTCCGTTACCATTCACTACATAAACCACATCCATATATGCAAAGGGCTGATACATACTCCAGCCAAAAGATAGCTTAGCAGTAATCTCCACACGGCTCTCCGTACTATTTACCTCTGTGCTGTAAACCTTCACAATATAATCATTCAGATGGGCTCTAAACCAATCCCCACGCATACTGTCATTATCAATGGGAGCACGGAAGAAATTGAATTCCATGGGTTTACTAAGAAGCTCCTGCCCCTGCTGCTGAATGGAGGCAAAAACACCTTTTCGCTTATCATATACATAATCCACGGTACCGGTACTGATTTTCACCGTTAAAGGCTCTTCCAAGCATACCACACTACCGCCTGCTGCCTGAGACACAGACTCCTCTATTTCGCATAGAACCAGCTGGTCGAAGCATACCTCATAACCATTTTCACACCATAAAGTATCTTCCTTGGCTGTAAAAATAAATCTAATATAAGTACTTCTGTCACGAACCACTGCCGCTTCCGGTATCCGAATCGTGGCACTTCCTAATGGTTCCACAGTAAAGTCAAAGCTTCCGGTAGCATAAACACCACCATCATAGGTGATTTCGTATCTGCCCTGCAACCATGCACCGGCATCCACAAAATGTTGGTAGTTTTGAATTACAAAGGTTCCCTCTTCTACACCCTTAAACACTCTTACCGGGCGATATACCTGCTTCAACTCCAATAGCCCTGTGTGGGGTCTTCTGTCCGGATATACCAAACCGTCCATACAGAAATTACCGTCATTATGACGCTCACCAAAATCACCGCCATAGCCAAACTTTATCTCACCATCCTCTGTCTTACCCACCGGCAGACCATGGTCACACCATTCCCATACGAAGCCACCACAGAATCTGTCACGGGAATGGAATACCTCATGATAGTCCTCCAAATCTCCGGGGCCATTGCCCATGGCATGACAGTACTCACAAAGCAGGAAGGGACGTTCATCTTTTTCCAACCAGTCCTTCATATCCCAAGGTGCCGTATACATCTGGGACAATATATCCAGCACTGCATTAGAGGTATCATCCAGATGATGAATACTTTCATAATGTACCAAACGGGTGTCATCCATCTCCTTGATTATCTCAGCTGTAGCCTTGAAGTTAGTTCCGTAGCCACTTTCATTTCCCATGGACCAGAACATCACACAGGGACGGTTCTTATCTCGCACTATCATCATCTTAGCACGGTCCATAATGGCCGTTTTGAATCTGTCATCGCTGGCAATCAGCGCAATACCACCGTAACCATGTCCCTTGCTCCATTTAAAGTCTTGAAAAACATCAATACAGCCATGGGCTTCCACGTCCGCCTCATCTATTACAAAGAAACCGTACTCATCGCAAAGCTGATAAAACAGCGGTGAATTCGGATAATGGGAGGTTCTGATGGCATTGATATTATGACGCTTCATCAGCTCCAAATCCATCTTCATCTGTTCTACAGAAGCATAATAGCCTGTATCCGGGTAGCTGTCATGACGATTCACACCACGGAATTTAATGGCCTTACCATTAATTTTCACTACTCCCTTTTCCACACAAACATCACGGAAGCCTACCTTTTCTCCAATCACTTCCTTGTCCGTTGTAATGGTCAGTTCATACAAATAGGGTTCTTCTGCAGACCAAAGATAAGGATTCTCTACGGGGATTCGAAGCACACTGCCGTCTTTTGCCACAGCTTCACAGAGAACATGCCCCTCTTGATCCTTCAAAACAATATCTCCATCTACACCGTATATCGTCAACTCTAATACAGCCGCTTTCTTTGCTGCATCCAAGACAGTCCTAACCCGGTAATCCTCCAAGCGCTTCTGAGGGCGTGACAACATATACACATCCCTAAAAATACCGGAAAGTCTGATTTTATCCTGGTCCTCCAGATAGGTACCGTCACACCATTTTAGTACGACCACCGTAAGTTTATTTTCACCCTCCTGCAAGAAGTCCGTCACATCAAACTCTGCTGTCATATGGGACACCTGATTATATCCTACAAATACATCGTTTACATAAAGGTACGCACAGCTATCCACGCCTTCAAATACCAGGATCCGCCTGTTCCCATCCGGTTTATAGGTATAGCTTCTGCTATAAACACCTACCGGGTTATCATCCGGCACATAGGGCGGATCAAAGGGGATGGGATAGACCACATTGGTATACTGTGCCACGTCATAACCATGGAGCTGCCAGTTAGAGGGTACAGGAATGGTATTCTTTGCCTCCACGGATGTGAAATCATCCTCCAAATCGATGATACTTTCAAAATAACGAAATCCCCACTCTCCGTTTAGTAATTCAAATCGTTCTGAATTTTCTCTGCTTTCAAAGGGATTCTGCCCCTTCCCAAAAGGAACAAAATAACAATGGTTGGGCAACGTATTGATATGTAACTGTTCCAAATCTTCGTGATAAATCATTTTGCTTTTAGCGGAACCCGCCTTTGCTATTAATGCTAAATTCATGGTCTTTCTTCTCCTTACGAAACCTTATTCCAACGTTCCACAATTACTATCATAGTTACATTTTGCAATTTATTGACGCATAAGTCAATAAATGATATTGTCATTATATAACAATATGAACATGGAGATAAAATTTTATGGCATTTTATGACTTTCCCATTATCGGTACCGAAAGCGAATTACCCCTCTACCTTGTAAATGTAGGACTTCATGAAAGACAGAACCACATCATCCGTGAAGAAGGCTTCAGCTATCCTCAGATACTTTATTGTACAAAGGGTAGTGGTACCCTGATTTTGGAAGGCAGACATTATAGTATCCACTCCTACATGGCCTTCTTTTTGCCTGCAGGCTGTCCCCACGAATACTGGACAGAAGAAGATATTTGGGACATTCACTGGGTCGTACCATCCGGCTTTGCGGTAAATGAACTTTTGAACCATTTCGGTCTGAATAAGCCCGGAATCTTTGAACTGGGAGACACTCGTACTTTGGACCATCATTTTCGAAAGTTACACGATGCCTTGATAGGAGACCGTATTTTCGGCAACTATCGCGCCGCCGGTTTTTTGTACGATTTTCTCATCGAGTTTTATCGTCTTACCTCTCAGGTCAACACCGACATTACTGCCCATTCCGCTGTTATCAGAGCCATGGATTATATCCACGCTCACTACCGTGAAGAGATAACCATGGACGATCTCTGTGCTTGTACCGGCGTATCCAAGCAGCACCTTTGCCGCCTTTTTCAATCCACCTTGCATTCACGTCCTATGGAATATATTGCCAAGCGCCGAATCCAGGCAGCAAAAGAGCTGCTCTCCAATACCCTTACTTCTGTGGAAGAAATCGCAGAAGAAACCGGGTTTTGTACCAGCAGCTACTTTTGTAAACTATTTAAACGTTATGAAGGAATGACTCCTTCCCAATTTAGAAAAGGATAAAGTTTATCATTAAATAATACCGCTTTATTTTTCAAGTCTAATGTCATCTACCATCAAATTCTTTGTAATACATTCCAACTTTACATTATGCTCCGGCATTACGAATCGAATGATTAGTCCTTTTTTATTGTGAAAATAACAGTTCAATTTTATTCCGTCCAGATAAAAAGTATATTGCGTATCTGAAGCAATGCATTTATAGAAAATCTTGACTTTCTTGCCTGGTCTGTAAGAATCTCTTGCTCTTATATAGCATTCCTTCACTCCACAATAATCTACAGAATATTTTCTCTTCTTTTCTTTCATTAGCATACCTCTTAATATCCAAGAACCATTATTTTATTTTTCCCTTACAGGAATACCTGTATTTCCTACAGTAAAAATACAAGCTTCTTCATTTGTATCAAAATCATCCAAAATCAAACAGTCAGGATTTAGAGGCAAAAAGTAAGTATTCTCTGCCATATACGCAGGCGCAACATTACTTTCTCCTACTTTAATTAACTTTCCATCATTTACATTATATACTATCAGACGTATCTGGTTGTTTGCAGATTCACATCCTTCACAGAACAAATAAATATAATTATTATTATCCGATGTGTTTACATAATAAGGCTGGAATCCATATGCAAACACTTCTTCATAATGATAGTATCCATCCAAATCAGTATAAATTCCAAAATCAGTATAATACCGCCCTGCATCATCATAATAACCGGAGCACTCCAACGTTTCTAAATCACCATTACCATCTAAGTCTGCATAATAAGGTAAATCCAACGGCATCCGAACTATATAGGCTTCCGGAACATTCATATATTTACGATTAAATATTTCCGGATACTCCGCAAAAGAAACCTTGGCTGTCATATGACCATTTCCAGGTTCTGCCAAATCTCCCGCTGCAAAATAAAAGGTTACTCCATCATAATCCAGCGTCCAACTGATTCCATCCGACGTTGTATTCTTAAAATACTCATCTACAACATCCTCAGAGTAAAAATCCCCGGCCCAAAGGTGACTATTAAGCTCTTTTAAAACAATATCAGGAATGGGACTCATATCCAATATAACATCTGACAGTTCTAGTGCCTCACCGGTTTGTGTATCATAGTTACTTCCCCATAAACCTCTGAAATCTTCTATAAAACCATAATCTGCATAGGAATCTGCTAAAAAACTTAATGCCACACTATCTGCTCTTCTAACCTGTACATCCAAAGTCGATATCTGTGTTACAAATTCCTCTGTTTTTTCATCCAGCATCCCCATTTCTATAGCAAAACTATAAATATTCTCAGCTTCATCATCATATGTTCGCATCTGCATTCCGGCTATTTCTGATAACCTTTGTTTCATATGAGGATACTGATTTTCTCCTTCTCTGAAAGTCAAGTTATTATTTTTACACATTATTACAAGTTTGTCATCTACCCAACGATAATCAGAAAAATACTGTTTTAGTAATAACAAAATCTCTACTTTTTTGTTATTCTCTCCTACTTCATCTTTCGGATTACTCCCTTGTTCAGACTGATTGTCTTTTACAGTCTTCTTCTGCTTGCTTTCTTCGGTTTCGCTTAAGTCAATTGTCTGTGTACTCTCCTTCTTAACTTCTGTCGGCTCTTTTCTGCACGCAACAAATATCCCTATTGTGCCAATCAACAATGCAGTTAATAAAATCTTTTTCATCAAAATCTCACCTTTCATCCCCTGTTTACTATGCCCACTCATCCTGACTGGCAGGAATCCGAATGTCTGCCAAACACTGAATATCATTAATAAACCACTGATTTGTTGACGGTTTTCTACGTAGCTTTACAGGTCTGGGCGAATCAGCACCACCACTTGTCACATAAAGTGTTGCCCAGTTTTCTTCATCAAAGGAATATGGATTCTCACTAACGGTTATTGTATAGGGAACGGAAGGAGTATATCCATTATCGGCTGTCGCACCTTTGAAAAAAGACAAAGTTTTATACTGTTTTCCCGAAAGGCGCTCTTTGATAAATAACATTTCCTTCTCATTCACACTTTCCGGTCCCTTTAAATAATCAAGCATTTCCCATGTTGAATTTGCATCCTTTTCATAATTACAAAGTACAGCTATACACAAGGCTACCGACTTAAATGCCGTATCCAGGGAAGATTCAGGTAATGCTTTTAACTGTATCACATTGGTAGGTAAATTGGCAAAGATAAAGGTTTCTGTGTGATTTCTTCCCTTTTCCACAGTCTTAACCTTTTCATTCACAGTCTTTGCCACTTCTCTTTTCACTTGAGACATTAACTGGTTTTTAAGTATATCAAAAAATGCCATTTTGTTCTCCCCCATTTATTTCTTCCAATCATATATCAGCAAGTATCGTAATCCTACTTTAGACCATTTAAACCCTAACTTCTGAAGCACACTCACCGTAAATATATTGCTTGTAGGAATATTTCTCGATAGTGTGGCTATGGAATTATAAAATGCCAATACTGCAACATCAGCGTCGCCCTTCCACTCTTTTAATTTCTTTTCAAAAACAGCCTGTTCTGTTTTCTTGATTCGATATAAAAGCCTTCGGCTGAATGCCTTAAGGGTATATGTATGCGGATTATACAAATGATAGATATTGTTTACTTTTTTATTAAAACATAGTTTGACATAAGCATCCGCACATTCATCAACCGGAGTAAAATCAATTAAATACTCTGCAAGAGCTTCCCCGTACAAACCTATTTTCAAAAGACCTCTGCACCGCTTCACAAAACCGTTATCCTTGGCGTTTATTTGAAATTTACCATCTGATACTCTCCATGTCAAGTTACCAATACGGAAAATATTAGCTCTTAATCCTTCTTTTCTTGCAAGTAATACTAGCTCTTCTGCTTTATACTTAGAATGGATATATACATTCTGTGTATATTTTTGTCCAATATTAAGGCTGAATTCGTCAAATACTGCGTCAGGATATCCTTGTTCAACGGTTCCGGAACCGCTCACGCTGGCAGTAGATGTATGCTGTAAGATTGCATTAGCTTCCTTGCAAAACTCAATCACATTTTGTGTTCCCATAACATTGGTACGTTCAAAATCTTCATAATGTCCTGCATGGCTTACATTTGCGGCTGTGTGAATTACCATATCAATTCGGTTAACAAGTGTTTTATATACTTCATCAGAAAGACCGAACTTCCCTTTTTCAATATCGCCTTCCACTACAGAATAAGTAAAGCCAGTATATTCCTTCGGAAAATAATTTTCCAATACCCGTTTTAACTTGTAATAATCTCTCACCAGACAAACAATGGTTATGTTATGCTTGGTCAATTCACGCAAAATGTGAGAACCCAAAAAACCTGTGGCACCAGTCAGTAGCACGCATTTCATTTCTGCATCGTAATCCAGATTAGAATTGTGTTGAATCAGTTCGTTTACTTCATCACAATTATTTTCTATAAACATCTTTTCCTCTTTCGAAACAAGATGATATTCCAGCATTTCTGCTGTTGGACTCGTATAAATATCCTGAACTTGCACTCCCAAAATAAGTGCCGCTTCAACTGCTGTCAGACTCTCTCCCCCCATATCAAAGAAATCATCCCTAATACCAATCCTTGTCCGACCAAGTACTTCCTCAAATGCCTCAACAATCTTTTTCTGAATAGCGGTAGACGGGGGAATATACTCTAACGCATTCTTTTGGATAGTATTATCAATCAACTGCATTGCTTCTTTGCGTTTGATTTTCAATGTAGTTGTTTTGGGGAATTCTCTTGCTATGAAATCAATCGCTACAATCTTTTTATATGTAGGAAGACTTGTATTAATCTTATTCAATTCTGTTCTTATGTCATTAATCCCTTGCGTATCACTGATATCTACCGGATGAACAGCAGCGCAAATTTTACCATCCCGCTCATATACCATTACATCCTTGACACCATCAATTGTCATAAGTTGTGATTCAAGTTCCTCCGGATATATGTTTTTACCATTGGAAAGAATGATTAGATTCTTACTGCGCCCTGTTATATAAAGATATCCATCCTCATCTAAATAGCCTAAATCACCTGTGCGGAACCAACCATCCTCGGTTATTACTTCCGCGGTGGCCTCCGGATTCTTATAATATCCCAGCATGACACAATCACCTTTTGTAAGTATATCACCCTGCTCAATCTTTACTGACATGCAAGCAATCGGTTTTCCTACAGAACCTAGTCTATTCTCCTTGGGACAATTGCTCGAAACCAAGGGAGCACACTCCGTAAGACCATACCCCTGATATATATTTACACCAAATTCTTCGAAGGCTTTTGCCACTTCTATACGGAGTGCCGCTCCTCCTACAACAATACTTGTAAGATTTCCTCCAAATTTATTAAGCAAACTCTTATACAGTTTTCGACTTATATCAATTTTGAAAACCTTAAGAATACGGTTAATTCTCTTTGCTATTACCATTTTGCGCTTATTCTTACCCGATGAAATACTTTCCATAATTTTCTTATAGAACGCTTCTATAATGGTTGGAACAACAAGTATAATCGCAGGCTTAAATCGATTAAGGTTCAGTACTATATTCTCAAGCTTATCATTAATACATATGGTTATTCCGCGATATAACATTCCAAGATGACCAATGGTAAGCTCATATGTATGATGAATGGGCAAGACAGACATTGCAACAGGCTCACAGTGAATGTTTTCAAGAATATTCATTCTATAATATTCCTTTATATTAGCAGTAATGTTCGTGTGACTTAGCATAACTCCTTTACTGACACCTGTTGTACCTGAAGTAAATAATATTTCCGCAAGTCCCTCCGACTCGATTAGGGGAAGAATTGCAGGTATTGTGTGCAGAATCTCCTGAAAACACTCTCCGGAAAAACGAATCACCCTCATCTTTAGTTTTTCCTTCTGTTCAAAAGTTTTAAGTAAATGCTCAAATTCCTCAGATACAAATACCAACTCTACATCACCCATTTCCAGAATATTCATCATCTCTTTCTCAGAAAGCATCCTGTCAACAGGAACAACAACATTAGCACTACCGGTAATACCCAAAAAGGCTGTTATCCATTGATAACTAGTCGCTCCAATAATAGCGATATGACGTCTGTAATATCCCTCCTGTACCAACCACGAAGCAATGCTTTTGGCATCTTTTGCCAACTCTGCATATGTCTTGTCAACAATCATATCATCAACAATATATCTGTAAGCAACTCTGTTGCTGTATTCCTCTTTCATTATTGTTACTAATTCCTGTAAATTCGTCAGTTTCGTAATCATATGCTGTAATCCTTTCCGTTCTATCTCTTCTTTTTGATGTCAAATCCACCTGCCTATTAATGACCCCCGGATTCTTGACTGTGTTTAGAACGTGTTATATAATATTAGTGCTTATTTTTTCAGGGGGTGGTCTCTGCGTTCGTTGGCGCGTAGACAGAGACTTTAATAGAGGATACCCCTTCTAAATTTGATACACCAGCATTACTTATATCCCCCTTCAGTAACGCATGCACATAATATATTAATGATTTCTCCGTTTTTGTCCCCCTCAATCCCCTCCATTTTGAGGGGAAAATGATATTTTTTTTGACAAATCGTGTGAATTCATGCGAAAAAGCCAGGGAGGTAATTATCATGAAGAAAATTTTATTACTATTGCTTAACATTGTATTACTGGTATTCTATATGACCGGTTGCGCAAAAAAATCAACCCTTTCTCCTAACAATCCAGTCACCTTAACTATGTGGCATGTTTACGGAGATCAAGCCGATTCCCCTATGAACAAAATGGTTGATGAATTCAATTCAACAGTAGGACAGGATATGGGCATTGTAATCACTGTCACCAACGTAGCAAGTACATCCAAAATCCGCTATCAACTCTTAGATGCACAGGCAGGTAAACCCGGCGTACCCGATATGCCCGACTTGTTTTCCTGTCATACTAATATGGCCCTTGCCTTGGGTACAGAAAATCTAATCAACTGGAATGACTACTTCACAACCGAGGAACTGAGTGTTTACATACCGGAATTTATTGAGGACGGAACTATGGAAGAACGTCTGGTAGTTTTTCCTGTTTCTAAATCTACCTACGCACTCTTTGTAAATGGGTCACAATTTGAAAGATTTTCTGCCGATACGGGTGTTACCTATGATATGCTATCCACTTGGGATAGTTTCTTTGATGTGGCCGAAAAATATTATGTATGGTCAGGCGGAAAACCCATCTGTACATTTGATTACTTTATTCGTCATATCGAACTTGATATGCAAGCTAAAGAAGCGAATTCGTATATACCGAGGATGGCTGGTACGATTTCACTAATCCGTCCCTATATGATTCCTGGATGAAATTTGCTAAGCCTATGGCACAGGGACATATTGCAATTGCAGACCAGTACTCAAGTACTCAAGTCATGACAGGGGAAACCCTGATTGGTATTGGCTCTACAGCCGGTATTTCCTATTACAATGATATTGTTACTTATCCCGATAATACCTCTGAGCCTATGAGTGTCCATGTTCTTCCTTTACCCCAAACCGGAACTGGTCAGGAATATATGCCCCAGACAGGAGTAGGTATGTGTGCTTACAAGACCACCGAACAAAAAGCCGAAGCCGCTTCGGTTTTCGTTCACTGGTTTACAGAAGGTAATCGCAATCTGGAGTTTGTATCACAGACTGGCTATATGCCTGTAAATAATGAAGCTTTCGATGCTATTGAATCTTATACCTTTGAAAACAATGGTTATGCCAGTCTGTATGCAGCAATACGTGCTATGAAAGAAAATTATACCCCTGTAGTCAGACCTGACTTTGACAACTTCTACGAAAGCACAAATATACTGTATACCGGTCTGCGTGAAATGCAACCTAACTTACAATCCCGTGCCAATAAAGGCGAGGATATCGAAGCATTGGCAAAAGAAACTTGGAATTTCTTTCAATCCGTCCGATAAGGAAAAGGTGATATCGTGCGCGAATGGACTATGAAACGGAAGCTTTTCGGATATATGTTGCTTCTGACAGCACTACTTTTGCTGGCATTAATGTCAGGACTATTTATTTTGGGACGTTTTGACAGCACCGAAAAGAATACTTATGAATAATTAGAACTGCAAATGGATGTATTTGATACGGATGTCTCCTCTCATTTTGATCGTTTAGCTGCTACTGCCATACAACTATCCGAGGATATGACAGAACTGTTGGAAGAATATTTGTTGTCCCAAGATATTACTTTTCAGGATATTAATGATTCACCTGATAAGATTAGAGCATTACATGAATCTATGATAGTGCCTCTACGCATAAAGCTTTTACAAGAACATTGTTCGGGAGTCTTTGTAATGCTGGATGCTACCGTCAACAGTACCCTTCCCAACTCCGTTCTTTCAAAAACCGGACTATATCTTCAGATTAGTGGCTATGAAACAGCTAATCAAGATGTAATTCTTTACCGTGGCTTATCTGATATTGGAAAGGAACACAATATTATGCCACATGGAAAATGGCATCTTGAATTTAATACTGATGAGTTCCCCAATTATAAGCAAATTACTGCAAACGCATCACTTCCTCTACATACATCCTATTACATTACAGATATGTTTACATTACCAGGAACATCTGATACGGCTATACTATTAGTGGTTCCTATGATAAACTCCGATGGAACTCTTATCGGTATCTGCGGTTATGAAATCAGTACCAGCTTTTTTGCAACTTACCATGCACAACCCACTAATATTTCACATCCTACCTGCCTCCTATTACCGGGGACTACGGATATCCTGGACACCGCTACCGGTTTTAGCTGTGGAATGTCCGGCGGTTATTATCGCTCACCAAAAGGCCAGTTATCTAAGAAGGATGCCGGAAACGGACTTGTATACCTCTATGGAGACTCTATTCCATATATTGGTGTAACACGTACCATCTCCCTATCATCTAATAACCCTAAATATACATTAGCAGTTATGATGCCTAAATCTGATTATGACCACGCACGCAATAAAAATGCATTACAAAATATTATACTTTGGTCCTTAATCTTATTTTTTGCAATTCACTGTTGCCTATTTTTCAGCAGGAAATTCTTATCACCTATTTTGATTGGATTGGAACAGGCAAAATGTAACAACCGATACACATCCTCATCTTCTATCCCAGAGATTAATGATTTATTTGCCTTTCTTGCGGACCAGGACAAAGCACATGAAGATGCTCTAAATGCTTTAGAGCATGAAAAACAAAATGCACAAAAGGAAAAAGAGCGACTACAAAAAGAATACGAAAATGCTCAGTGCAAATATGAAACTGCTCAAACTGAAATAGCAAGACTGGCATATTCCAGAAAGCAAGAAATTGACCCAGATGATTATAAACAGTTTCTTGCCGGCATCGATACTCTTACTCCCACAGAGTATAAAATATTTGAGTATTATCTGGAAGGAAAAAATGTAAAAGAAATCATTAACATAGCAGGGATTAAGGAAAGTACCTTACGTTACCATAATCAAAATATTTATGGAAAACTGGGTGTCAATTCCTTGAAGCAATTATTACGTTATGCTGCTTTAAAACAACAGAATACTTAAAATAAGCCTCCTCGGAAACCCTTCCAAGGAGGCTTATTATTTTACTATGTTCTTGCAATTAAGTACATTCAATTACCTACAAGTTTCTTTTACATTGTCCATCGGGTAATTGATTCAAAAAAGAGAACGAAATCCATATAAAGGATTTCGTTCTCTTTTTCTATTTGCTCTCTAAAACCTCTAAAAACACCTGATTCAGATCATTCCAATCCGCCACTCGGTCGTCTTCCATCTCCTTAGAAATCTGCTCATAGCGCTTGATTTCCTCTTGGATATAGTTATGAATAACAGGCATTCTGGGATTCAAATCCTTCTCATCGCTATTTGCCTTTATGGTTAGCATGGTTTGAATTTCATCCGACAATTCTTTGGGAAGCTGTTGCTTTAACAAATCATCAAATTTCACCGGCGGTATGGTTTCATACTGCTCGATATATTTGCAAGCCAGTAAGGGACGAAGAGCATAAATGTATTTCTTATACTTTACCTCTTCTCCCTGGAGAAACTGGCAAAAGGTACTATTGGCCGTTCCGTAATAATGATACAGTGCCACCTTCTTAGAAAAGTACTTCTTACCAACCTCACTAATCTGCTCCCAGGCATCCGTAGTCTTATATACTACAGGAGAATTGGCCCACTCAAACAACGTGGCATTGCCCTTACGAAACTGTATCAGAGTCTTTCGAAGGTCCCAGCCGTTGATATCAAGTACCTCGTCCAGCTGCCACTCTATCACGTCCCTCTTCTTCTGCAAGGACAAATAATCTTCCTTGGTTCTTACATAAACAAATCTTACATCATAATCGCTGTCCGGCGATTCCACGCCCCAGGCTCTGCTGCCTGATTCCACCGCATACAGAACCCTTACATTCTCCTTCTTTTCAATTTCTTCCAGCTTTTCCAGTATTTCCTTCCTAATATCTCTCACCGAAATCCCCCTCTATGGCCTTCCTGTTTACATACTCCACAAACTGCTCCACCTTTTCCATATCCGGATTGTCCGGCAGAGTGGTCTTGGCAGTAGCCACCTCTAAACGTTTTTCATAATCACTGAGTAAATCATAAAATTCCTTCTCATAAGTACCATCCGCCTTCTGAAAATCTCCCCGACGGATACTTTTTAGGAGCTCCAAATCATCCGTTCTATGGGTACGGATTTCCCCCTTTTCCAGGATATCGATAGCCATCATAAAGAGGCGGACCAGATGCATGGCATGCTTATTCAGATGGTTGTCATCCTTCTTCTTGTTACGTTTACCAATTTTATCGTAGTCCCGAATCACACTGTTCATCACGCCCAGCATGTTCTCGTAGTCTCGTAAGGGAAGATGCTTATAGTCTGCATCAATGAATATTTCCGTTTCAAGCTCCGGGTTCTGAGACTCATCTATGTAAATACGGATATTGCCCTTATCAAACATTTCATTCTTCCTTTGGAAATCCTCCAAAGCATTCTTCACGGAACTATAAATATGCTGTTCCCTCTCCTGCTGCGCCATGGAATCTCTGGCTATAGCGTTCTGCAATCTTCTAAGCTGTGCGCTTGCATAACCACCAAAAGATTTGACAGCACGTTTGGATAAAAAGAGCCCCTTGTGATCCAGTAGCTCCTGTCCCAGCTCATTCTTAATTAGGTACTGGTCCTCATCCAGCCCCAGTAGCTCTATGGTATTGGGATTACACTCCAACAGTAGCTTCACAATCTTGTTAAAGGAATAAATCACTGTATCCGTACTACCATCCTCATACTGTTCGAACTCTGTAAGCCCCAGAAGGTCCGATGGCAGATTCAGAGTGATTCCCCTGAAATCAATATCACTATTTTCATTATTGGTTCCGTAAGCATAGCTTCCGCCTAAACCCATAAGGATAATTCTATCCCCCAATCTGGGATGGTTTCGCAGGAAATCATATTCACTTGTGAGCATCAGCTTTCTAAAATCCATGAAGCATCTCTCCAATCTTACTTTTCCAATAAATAAATATCATCCGGGGAAATACGATTCTTTTCTGTGAAAATAAGCCAATCCGTAATATCCTCGTAAGGGTAGGTACCCATATCTCCCTCATGCATACCGCTAACCATATAAGGTTCCTGAGTCAGCTGGGCGGTAAAGGTATCTTCCGCCACGCTCTTTAACTCAAACCAGATGTGCTCACGCTCGTTGGTCTCTGTTCTATGCTCTTCGTCAATCTTAAGGCCAACCTTTATCAACACTGCCTTCGCACCGTTTTCAAAGGCCTTTTTCATATAACTTACTCGCTCGATTGCCAGCGTTCTTAAGCGGTCTGTTTCCTCATTGGTATACATAAACATAGGGTTATTTTCCAACAACTTATCATAAACCGACAGGTGAGAATACTTCTTATTCTCCATATCATCCGGTGACTGATATACGTAAACACAGCCGGTGTATCCATTATGACCGCCCTCATCATTTCTGTCAGCGGGACCACCTAATGTTCCCTTCTTTATCATCCCCATAGCCTGCTGCCAGGGAATCCAAGTTGCTACCAAGGGCTGATTGTTACACAATCTGGCCACATACATTGCACCTTCATTGTCCAAAGCATCCGGCTCATCAATCAATCGGGAAGCCATAGCCTCCAATACCCGGTAATGGCTTTGTGAGGCTTCTTTAGTAGATCCCAATACCTCCAGTTCCATAATGCCGCAACGATTCAATCCGTGCGTATGAAGCCATACATCCTTGCCGGCATAAACTGCTTGGGCTGTAAATAAATATCTGGATGCCGGCGGAGTCTTACTCTTTGCTGCAAAAGCCAACCACTTTCCTGACAGAAGCTGTTCAGAGCCATAATCCAGCACAGCCAATGTTTCAGGGAAAATGGTATTTATAATCTTTAACTGTAAATGATAGGACTCTAAGGGTTTCTCAGAAAAATCCATAGCCACAATCAGTCCGGTGCTTTGTTTATCGATTTCTTCTACATCCACGTCCGCAAAAAAGTGCTGTACCCGGAACATTTCAGGAATTCGATAGGGCTCCGGATAGATTAAAAACTCATATTTTTCTCCCATGTATTCTATCTCATGCCAAGGAGTCCCCTCTGCATTCTTTCCCATCTGAAGCAGCTTAAATTCTGTAGCATTCCTGATTCTATCCATCACCAATTGCACATTTTGCAATTCCTCCGGATACTTCGGAATAGCCAGCATATATGACTTTTCTTTTATCTTCTTTACTTCAAACTTTTCTACCGGCTTCACTGCTTCTTTCTTTTTCTTACCAAAGTTAAATAATCCCATTGTTTTTCCCTCATTCTTTCTTTTGTATTTTATGGCTTTATGCCCTTTCAATCCTTCTTACGGCTGTCAAAATATACAAAGGCATCAATCTTTTCTAAAATATCAGCAAAATCCTCACGGGGTGCCAGCTCCAGATATTTTGTTAACAATTCTGTTTCCCTATCACGGAACGGACCATAAAAAATATCATACAAATTATGACCCCGCATATAGATTTTAAATTCTTCAAAATATGCTTTCAAATCCTCTATGGATTCTAAATCCTTCCCAAGCACCTCTTTTAAATGCATACCGCTCTTTATACGATGCAGGTACTGCTTCCATTTATCAAACAGAATCTCCCAAAATTGCTCCACACTTTCCACCACACCGATTTTGACCATGATTTCCGGATTCAGGAAATAATTTTCAAAGGAATAATACTTAAGGATTAGCACATTCTGAGGCCGTACTCTGGGGAGCTTATCGATATCCTGCTGATTTCTCTCACTATAATAACTGCAGAGCTGTCCGGTAAGTTCCTCCGGATTCTTGCCATCCCCGTCACGAATCATCAGAAACTGGTCCCGCAAATAGAGCTGATTCATATATTTTAGATTTGCATAGGTCTTAATATTGGTACAGCTATTGGTCGTAATAATGGCAATTCGTGACAGCTGCCCTTTCTTGTCATATATCTCCGTATAATATTTCTCCAGCAGTAATGGGAAACGACTCTTATCCTGCTTTCCTTCCACAATAAATACAAAATCCACATTTAAGAAATCATTTGCACTATAACCCAAATCATTCAAAACATTATCAATATCCACATTTTGGCGAGCTATGGAATACCCCTCTTCATCCAAAGCCATCTGGCAAACCTGTCCCCTAGTAAAATTCACGACCATATTGGGAGAATGTGTAGTAAAAATCACCTGATTTTTCTTTGATAACTGATACAGAATTTTACTGGCTTCTTTCTGCAAAGATGGATGCAAAAACAATTCCGGATACTCTACCATAATGATACTCTGCATCCGCTTTTCTTCCTCAACGTAGGTTTCCAGTAAAGATAGCATGTATATGTTCTTCATACCATTTCCCAGCTTTTCTACCGGGCCTAAACGTTTTAAATCCTCCTGCCAGACATCCGCCTGAATAGAAAAAAGCTTATCCGGTTCGTACTGCATGGAGTAAACAATTTCCTGAACACCACCGTTTTTCTGATAGTTTTGGTTCATACGAATTGCAAAATCATTCAGATTTAACTGATAAATCTTATATTCCAAAAGCTTTGCCGTCTCTTGCAGATGAAGCTCCTCGGGAGACTTCTTGTTAATCAATCCGATACAGTTGAAACAGTGATTACAGTTCTTCGCCTCGTTAAAAATACACGCGTTGGAACGTAAGCAACTAAGCTCCTCCGCCTTCTGAAAGATTAACAAATCCTCCTGAAAGGAGCTTATGTCACGAGTTGTATCCACAAAATGCAGTTTGGGAAGTATCATGGGGATATACTGGTTATTCTTATGCATTCCATCGTCATACCGAATTTGACCGCCACGATTTATCACACATACAAAAGCCAGCTTCTCCTCCTCAAAGGTGGGGAGTTTTTTTAGGAAATCTCTTTCCCATGCATCATATCTCTTATAGGAACTAACAATTCCTCTGGCATGAAACTGCTGCAAATCCTCTTTTGAGATTTCAACCTCCATGGAAATTTCAATATTCTGCTTCTTTTCATTAAAATCCGATTCCTGTACCTGATAATTTCCCGTAACCGCACGAATCGCATCCAAAACTACCGTTTTACCACTGTTATTCTTTCCCACCAGAATCAATGCATTTTCTATATCTGTGATTTCCAATCTCTGAATCGATTTGAAATTCACAATACATAAGGATTTTATCTGCATACCCCTTCCCTCCTTTTGCACTCAATTTCAGCTACTTCCACCACTCTTGAGGTAACTCATCCCTTTCAATAATACAGGTTTCCTCTATGGCAAAAAACTTTTCACAGACCTCAAAAATCTTCCTTGCCTCACAAAGGATGCAATCCGCATCCCCGAATTTCACCGCTTTCGCCGCGCCTAAGTCGTAAAAGGCTTCCTTCATCTTGTCAAAACAATCGGAAAAAGCTCCGGTTTTCAATACCCTGTTATAATGGCGATACATATTCACATCCTTGATACTGCCGTCCGGCATCACAATATGCATGGGAGTAGGCTCGTCTGTCAGTCGGTCACCGATACCCAGCACCTCATCCACGCTATGAATATAAGTGTTTCTGCCGTGGGTTACTCCTAAAAGCAATATCTTAGCATCAATCTCTCGCAGTCTGTCCCAACAACCACCGGGAGGGCAGGGGGAGGTAGCATTTTCTTCTCCCCTTATAAATTCCTCAGCCTCTTTTCCATAAGCCGCAATGCTATGTGTAGCATGCAGGGAACGTACCACACCTTCCCTCTTACGGAATACATTGGGGATGATACCCACACAAGCAGGCTCCGTAGCCGGGTTAAAGGTATCATACTCCCGGCCCATCTGTGCCCAGGTGTGGGTAGGTGTCATAAACAGCCCCTCCTTGAAAAATTCCATGAAGGCATCTACTACCGTATCCGCACCACCCTCCACCTCACCGATGGATTTCATGGAGGAATGGACCATGATGGCTTCTTTTCCGGTCAGCCCCATATTCTTTAAATCATTTATGAAAGTCTCTTTTGTATGCATGATTACTCCTTTGTCTGAACAAATCTAATATTAATCATACCACAAACTCACCCTAAATCATAGCCCTTCCCATGTTTTCTAGCCTTCTATCACAGCTTTAATTCTTCTTACGCCTGCCGAGGATGCCTCTTCTTTTAAGATTCTGAAAGAGCCCAATTCTCCGGTATTTTGTGCATGAGGTCCACCACAGATTTCCTTAGAGTATCCGGGTATGGTATAAACTTTTACTACCTCCTGATATTTCCCAGCAAAAACTCCCATTGCTCCACTATTGTAAGCATCCTCCAAGGGCATTTCCTCCAACTGTACCTCCAGTTTTTTCTCAATAGCTTCATTTACAATCCGAGTCACCAGTTCCAGTTCTTCCTTGGTTACTTTGCGCGGAAAAGAAAAATCAAATCGCAGTCTCTCTGCCGTAATATTACTGCCACGTTGATATACTTCCTCACCTAACACCTTACGAAGAGCACCATTTAGCAAATGTGTGGCTGTATGAAGTCTTGCAGTCTGCTCACTTGCGTCAGCCAGTCCTCCTGCAAACTTCCCTGCTGCACCCTGTCTTGACTTGTTCTGATGCTCCTCAAACTTCTTATGAAAGCCTTCCATATCCACACTCTTGCCCTGTTCCTGTGCCAATTCTGCACTAAACTCTACCGGAAAACCATAAGTGTCATACAGCTTAAAGGTCAGCTCACCATTCAAAGTGCCGCCCTCCTCTACCTGATTCAAATACTTCTGTGCCTTCTTTAAGCCCTCATCCAAGGTCTTGGAGAATAAAGCATGTTCTTTTTGCAGCTGCTCCCGGATAAAGTCCTGGTTTTCCAAAAGCTCCGAATACACTTCCCCGTATTGGCGAATCAGCACCTTAGAAAGCTCACACAAATAATTGCCATTAATACCTGCCTTCTTAAACAATCGGATAACTCTACGAATCAGTCGCCGTAAGATATATCCCTGCTCCGTGTTGGAAGGTAGGATTTTCATGGAATCACCCAGGATAAAAGTAATGGCTCTCATATGCTCACAAATAATGCGCTTTTCTCTCAGTGTCAGCTCTTTACCTTCACCAATCAGGATTTCCTCTACCAACTTCATAACAGGCTGAAAAAGCTCCGTATCATATACATTGGTCTTACCGTTAAAAATTGTCAGTACGCGTTCCAAGCCCATGCCCGTATCCACATTCTTTTGCTTCAACTCTGTGAAACTGCCGTCAGATTCTTTGTTAAACTGCATGAAAACATTATTCCAGATTTCCACATATTTTCCGCAATGACAAGCCGGACCGCAATCCGGTCCGCATTTAGGCTGTCCCATATCATAAAAGATTTCCGTATCCGGTCCGCAGGGTCCCGTCTGACCTGCGGGTCCCCACCAGTTTTCCTTCCTGCCATAACGGTATATCTGCTCATCTTTAAGTCCCTTGGACTTCCAGATATCCACAGCTTCTTCATCTGCCGGGACCAGTTCATCCCCTTCAAACACGGTTACTGCCAAACGTTCCACAGGGATATTCAGATGCTTTGTCAAAAACTCAAAGCTCATGGATATGGACTCCTGCTTGAAGTAATCTCCCAAGGACCAGTTTCCCAGCATCTCAAAGAAGGTACAATGGGTATCATCACCCACCTCGTCAATATCCTCCGTACGGATACATTTCTGCACATCCGTAAGCCTTTTTCCTGCCGGATGTCTTTCGCCCAACAAATAGGGCACTAAGGGATGCATGCCTGCTGTGGTAAATAACACGGTAGGATCATTCTCCGGCAGAAGGGAGGCCGAGGCGATTTCCCTGTGTCCTCTTTCCTTAAAAAAGTTTACATACATGGTTCTTAATTCGTTTGCTGTCATTTCGTTTACCTCCATTTCTGATAATTCTCCCAAAAAAACATCGCCCTAAGTCGATATATATATCAACTTAGGGCGAACTTCTCTGTCCGTGTTACCACCTAATTTCAGATTTCTCTGCACTCTGCCAATACGGGATTTCTCCGATATTGCTTCCTACGTTAACGGGGGAACTCCGTTGAAGCCTACTAAGAATCCTCTGTTCGGTCCACAGCTCAGAGGCTGCTTCGATATTCGTTCCATGAAGATTCGCACCCACCATCTTCTCTCTGTAATATCCCGGATATCTACTATTCCTCGTCAAAGCCTTTGTTCTTTTGGATTGTAGCTACTATATCACCACCTTGACCGTCTGTCAAGGATAATTTGCTGCTAAATTCTCAAGCAGATAATGCGCGAACTTACTCCACCGGTTCCAACACCACATCTTTTATCACATAATCTCCTGCAATGTTTCCAAAGTTATAGTTCAAATACCAGTCATAATTGGTATCCATCTCCATAGTAAACTGCATGGTATATTCCTGCAAATCCTCTGACACTTGGAACTCCTGCCAGAAACAGCCGGGATACTGACCGTTATCGTTACGGTTAATACCCAGATTCATAACCCCCGGTGTGGTACAGGAAACCTTAAAGGTAAGCTTATATGTCTGTCCTTGGTACAGAGTAATATTGTATGCCTGACACTGTATATCCCAAGGACTCTCCTTAGCATTTGGTACACGGACACAAAATGTATTCTCCTCTTTCTTTGCGGTAAATTCCGCATCACCGTAATACCCCCACCTCTCCACAGACGCTACCATAGGCTTCGGCTCGCTACGGTCCTTACTGTAAAATGCATCCAGATATTTCTTCGCATATGCAGGGCGTTCATGGAAGAATTCACGCAAATGCTCCACATTATTGTCATAGCTATCCGCCGCCCACCCCAGTCCAAAGCGATAGAGGGTATCCTGCGTAACCGCCTTGTATGACTCTACATAATCATCCAATAGTGCATCCACTTTATCCGGTGCAAAGCAGGTATCTATAATTCGCAAATAATTTTCCTTAAACTGCTCTGCAAACTCCGGATTGGCCATCAGGTTATCCAAAATGGTCAGGAAATCATACACCGAACCGTCCGCACGATTGTTATTCAAGGAATCCCAGGCATATCCTGTATTTTCGCTATAATATAATCCACCGGCAAAATCCATATCATAAAAGATAAAGCGCCATTTCGTATCTGCCTTTGGCAAAGACTCATCCACTGTCCTGGTATGCCAAATCTGCCAATTATTCACATAACCGTTTATCCAGTCCGCATTATTGATATAGGTCTCAACCATAACATAATCCATAAAGCTCTGCAGGTCCATGATTTCGCAGAAACGCTCATAATTCTCCGGCTGACTCATATCCACTGCCTTCGCCCATGCACAGAACGCATTGAACTCCTCTAAATCACTGTCTTCTCCGCTTTCCACTTCTCCGTTTTTCAGGACGGCTACATCATCCTTATCGATACCGTAGTGTGCCTCGATATAGTCATCATCGGGCTTTTCACGCAAAAGATAAAATCCCCAGAACTCGCCGTTTACAAACAGGATACAGGGTTCCGAATCCATATAATCAGGCGCCAAATCCTTGGTTAAATCCTGAAAGAAGGCATCTCGGAAATGAAGGGTCTGGTTGTCATTTCCTCCGTTTCGTATGGTTACCTTTTTGTAGCTTTCAATAAGATTACCTTCCGCATCCGTCAATTCATTAAAAAAGGCATATTTCATTTTACTGGTTCCGTAATCTTTTCGTGCATACAGTCGAAAGCTCTTCTGCGCTGCCGCACGGGACCAATTGCCTGATAATCGGGTACCTACATTGGCACTATAAACCTCTTTTCCGTCTTCAAATACCTGTATGGAAGTGGGAAATTCAGATTCCTTGCCATGTATATTGTAGTTGGTAGGATTATTGGCATCTCCGGGATCATACTCCTCATATTCATCGCTTTCCAGCCAATCATAATACCCTTTTCCCACCATATAAAATCCGGTATCCGGGTGAAACAGATTGTCCGCATGGGTGACCAGGGATATAACCTTCATCTCAGAATAATAAGAATCCTTCTTTCCCACAAAATAACTATTGGTTACCACTTCGCTAAAGCTACCGTCCGCATTCCTTATGGCCGCCCGTACGATGATTCCCTTGTCCACAGGCTTATTGGGAGGATTGTAATCATTTAATGTAATATCCGTAATAGCACTCAAACGATTGGGTTCATTGGTGTTATTGTATATTCTGAGTGCCTTATCATAAACCTTGGCCGTATCTGAATTTGTAGGGTCACTACCATCCAGTGTATAGTAGATTTCCTGCCCCTTTCCTGCACGGATAGTCAACTCAAACTCATCCGTGTAAAAGCCGGCTTCTGCAGAAAATACAGGTAGCAGTACTTGCTCAACTTCCTCTGAATCCTCCTTTGTCTGAGGAACGGAAACCTCCATATCTTCAGGCTCTTTTGTCTCAGCTGAATCGACGTCCTGTGTATCCTCTACCACCTTGTCCACAGATTCTGTAGGTTCAGACTTCCCACATGCCGAAAAGCAAACACACACACAAATCATCCACAATAATATATAAACTCTATTTTTCCAATACTTTATCATAAAAGCACGGCTCCTTTTGTAAGCAATCCTATTTTCCCTTTGATGGTCTCATGGTTTCAATATCAAATGTAATCCGGCAATCCTCAAGTACTCCATTGTTAATTTCATGGAATCTGCCAATCACTCTTCCGGCAACCTCCCTGCCGTCTGCCAAATCAGCATCCATAATGATTAGTACATATTGGGTGCTGCTGTATTGGGTACCCGTATCCACATTTCGTAACGAGGAAATCACTGATTGGATAAACACATCCATTGCCTTTTCCTGCACCTCTTCCGGCGCTTCTATGGTGAATAGAACAATCTGTACCTTTCTTCTGTTTCGTATCACACAACGCATGGCAAAATCATACATTTTCTTAAACTCATTATACTCCACATGGAAAGCACCCTTGTTCTCAGCCATATCCTGCATCATCATGTTATGTATGCGTTCCAATGTGGCATTAGTATTAATCTGACTGATTTTGTCGGCAGATTCGTCAATATTTTCATCATAGATACGGTATGCATTCTTTCCGCCATTCTTCACCAGATATAATGTTTTGTCCGCCCTGTCGTAAAGCTCCTCAAAGGATTCCTCTCCCAATGTTATCTTGGCTCCGATAGAAACGGAAACAATTCCTCCATATCCCATGGCACCCATCTTGTCCGAAAATATTCTGATAATATCCGTAGCTTTTTGGGCAACAATCTCACGGTCCGTCAAATCTGTATAGAAGGTTACAAATTCATCCCCTCCCAAACGGCAGAGGATATCATCCTTTCTGGCAAACATTTTCAGGACCTCTGCAAAGGTCTTTAATACTTCATCACCAACCATATGACCATAGGTATCATTCATTTTCTTGAAATTGTCCAAATCAATCATAAACAATGTACCGCTACGGTCATCATTGATTAATTCTCCCAGCTTTTTCTCCAAAAAAGGACGGTTATTCAAACCTGTCAATGCATCTGTCAGAGATTTTTGCGTATTCTGCTCCAGCAGTGTTTCCAAATCCTTACGTTTCTCATGAGCATCCAGTATTTTTCCCACACGGCTTCTCATAACATCCGGAACAAACGGCTTTGTAATAAAGTCATCTGCACCAAAGCTCAGACACTCAGCTTCTGTCATAGGATTGGAATCTGCTGTCAGAAAAACAATTGGAATACTCTTCCATTCATCCTTTTCTTTTATTCTTTTTGCAGCCTCTTTTCCATCCATTTCCGGCATCTCAATGTCCATCAATATCAAATCCGGCAATTCCTCTTCCAAATATTCCAGAGCCTCCGTGCCGGAATATGCCATTGCCAATTCGTATTCTTGCACCAAGGCATGCTTTGCCAGAATACAATTCATATTATCGTCATCAACTATCAGTATTTTCTTCATGTTCCGAATTCCCCTTATAATAATCTATTTGCAATATTCTTTTGCCAGCTCTACCACCTGGTCATACAGCGTCATTACTTCCCCATGATGTTCCAGGATATAGCTGATATTTTCTTTCGTATCCTTATCCTCTCTAATACGTTTCCCGGCCATTTCCAGGCTCAGACACTGCTCTGACAGCTGACTGCTGCCTATATTTAGTGCATTTGACTTCAGGGAATGAATCTGTATGGTATAACCGTTCCAATCCCCTTCATCGCTCATGCGTTGCAAGTCTTTTTTCTTCTTTTCAGCTTGTCCGCAAAACATTCCCAGGATTTCCCGATAAATCATTTCATTATTGTCACAATACTTCATCCCCACCTTAAAATCAATCAGGGGCTCCGCATCTTCTGTTTGCACTTCCTGAACCTGCGGTGCTTTCTCTTTGGGAACTTCCTGTTCCAAAGCAACCAGCTTTTCTTTGGGTAAATACTCCGCCAGTTTCGCCTCTAATACTCCGCCGTCAATGGGCTTACTGATATAATCCGCAAAGCCTGCCGCCAGATACATTTCTCTTGCACCCGAAATGGCATTGGCTGTCAATGCGATAATCGCCACATCCTTATTGAGGTTATTATCCAACTGTTTGGACCGTTTTAATGTTTCCATACCATCCAGTCCCGGCATCATATGGTCTAACAGGATTACATCATATTCATTCTTACACATTAAATCCAGTGCATCAAAACCATTTTCACAGGCAGTAATCTGTATCTGTGTCTTTTTCAAAAGGCTTTGAACCACCGTAAGATTAATCTGATTATCATCCACTACCAGAACATTGGCTGTGGGTGCTGTAAATGCAGGCACATATTTATGTGAACGGTCTGCTTCCCGATTATCATACTTTTCAAAATCACCGATTGGTTCATCAGAAATAATCTTTTGCGCCAAATTTATGGTGAATACACTACCTTCCCCATAAATGCTGGCAACCTCCATGCCACCACCCATCATACTTACCAGATTATGAGTAATAGCCAAGCCTAAGCCGGTTCCTTCTATGTTGCGGTTTGTTTCCAAATCCAAACGTTGGAATTCTTTAAATAATTTGTGAATATCTTCTTCATGTATACCGATTCCGGTATCCTCAATGGACCAGATTAGTGCTGCCTCTCCCTTATCCGGACTAGTCTTGCCGCTAACCTTTAGCCTTACCTCGCCTTCCTTGGTATACTTTACCGCATTATTCAACAGATTAATCAATACCTGCCTGATTCGCACATCATCACCAAACAAAACACTAGGCAACTTATCATCCACATTTACCCGGAAACGCAAACCCTTCTGTTTTGCTTTCAACTCAATCATAATCGCCACATCATTCAGCAATTCACCCAGCTTATATTCATGATTGACAATCTCAATCTTACCCGACTCAATCTTGGAGAAATCCAAAATATCATTAATGATAGACAACAGGTTTTGACTGGCAGTTTCAATATTATTAGCATATTCCAGAATGGTTTCATCCTGGCTTTCCCTTAAAATCATTTCATTCATTCCCAAAACTGCATTAATGGGCGTTCTGATTTCATGGGACATATTTGCCAGAAAATCACTTTTTGCATGATTCGCCTGCTCCGCGATTCTCTTTGCCTGACGCAAAGCATCACTTTCCTTTACCTTTTTCTCTGCTCCCAGCAAATAAATGGCTACTATTACCAACAATACCCATAACAATCCAAAGCACCATAATACCAACGGAATAATTAGGGCAATATTGCTTGCCACCAAAGAAAGTGGGACATAACCCAATATGTAAAGACTGGTATAATCTGTTTCCGATACAAAGAGAACCTTGTCTTCCTCTGCCCTGCTAATGATTGCAGCCGCCGAATTCACATTCATCTTTTTACGAATCGCTTCCATTGCTTTTGCATTTTTGCTCTCTGCGAAATAAGAAACCTCCAGCTTAGTCTCGTTCATCTGCAAAACCATATTGCCGTCTATATCTACAATCCCGCAAACGCCTTGTCCCTCATAACAGTTGATATCTATTTTCTCTGCCAGAACATGCCCTTCATACAGCTTGTACAAAACAAATTTTACATTATCACCACTGTAAACAGGCACCGAAAACAAAATAGTGGAATCCTTTCCGCAGGAAACAGTTGCATTTCCGTGGATGGCATCAATAATCCCCCTATATTCTCCCAAATCAAGTGCTTCTCCAAAGGCCGGACGACCATCAATATACAGGACACCGTAGGAAACACCTTCCTCCTGTGCAAGAAAGTTCTCCATTTCACCGCTCTGCATATCTACAAAGGTGGTCACTTCACTCAGTACCTGCAACTCACTTCTGAAATAATTGTTTACAACCTCCGCAATCATTTCACTTTCCTTGGCTATATGCTCCTCCGTCTGTTTGTCTATAATGCCCCGCATCTTTAACCACATGGATACACACACTACCATCAGAACCAAAAAACTTAATAAAATACCAAAAAAAGGAGTCTTAATATCCTTAAAATGTATTCTTTTACTCATAGATTACCACCCCGTCAACATACCAATCCATTCTTTCCAATAACAACTCATCGCTTATGGATTCACCCTCATTACAGCGAAGCTGACCTGAATTATCGTAGATTACCCCGGAAAAAACATCCTTACCGGCATACAATTCGTTTTTCAAAGATTTGAGATATGTGCAAATATCCTCTTCCACCAAAGGAGAACAGTCTGCCAGTGCCACGACTTCTGTATTGATTCCGAACCAATGTCTCTTAACGGAATTGGCCTTGCCCTGCATATACTCTCTCATAATCTGAAAATACAATTCATTCCAATTCCAAACAGCTGCCGTCAGATACTTTTCAGACAATCCTTCTGCAGCTTTATTGTAACCTATGGAATAAATACCTGCTTTATCTGCTGTCTGTACCACATAATTCTGGTTCTGATGACAGGTGATAATATCCACTCCCGCATCATCAATCAGCTTGTTCGTTGCTTCCGCCTCTATCTTTTCATCATCCCAGGTATTGGTCCAAACCACATAGACCTCTGCATCCGGATTTGCCTTTTTAACCCCCAATGTAAATGCATTGATACCACGATTAACTTCGCTATTGGGCATGGCTGCCACGTAGCCTACCTTATTGCTTTCTGTTTTCATACCTGCTACAATTCCGGCAAGATATCTGGCCTGATACATCCTGCCGAAATAGGATGTCATATTGTCCGCATAATACTCCGCTGAGATACCGTAAAAAGCAATCTTCGGATATGAATCAATCACATCCCTGGCTTCTTCCGGATAAGCGTAACTGGACAGTATAATCATCCCCGCGCCTTCCGTAGCCAGTTCCTTAATGGCTTCTGCACATTTTCCCGTACCTTCCTGCACATTCTCTTTCACAAGCAATTCGGCATCCAGCTGCTCACAGGCATATCTTACTCCTTGATAATGGGCACCGTTCCAGCCACTTTCCTCCATGGAACCGGTTATAATCAAACCCACTTTGGGTCTGGCATCCCTTCTATTACCAATAAACAGAATAACCGCAAGGATAATTAACAGAATCATCACCGCAGATATAAGTAACACTTTTTGTCGCATCTTGCCGCTACTTTTCATTTATAACTCCCTCTACATACCAATCAAATTCATTGAGCATCACATTGTCTGTTAAACACTCCCCTGCCTTGACACGTTCTCTTCCCAGATTGTCAATGATAGGACCATAAAAAACATCATACGTGCCGCTGCTCAATCGTTCCATTTCTTTATTTACCACCTCATGAGTTCCGGCATTTACATTATCCGTGAACGGTGCAAGGGATACGATTCCTGTTTCCACACCTTCCCAATAATGATTGCCTTCGATTTTTCCCTGCAGGCACTTCAATATGTTGGGCGTGTAAAAATCAGCCCAGTCCCATACCGCAGCCGTCAGATAGGTCTCCGGATAGTTTTTACTGTTATCCACATTATAGCCGATGGACATTACCCCTTCTTTTTCCGCAATCTCCAAAGGTCTCACCGAGTCCGTATGCATTGTCAGCACATCAATATTGTGCTTCTCTAAAAGGGTATTGGTAGCTTCTTCTGCAGCCCGGTCGTCGTTCCAGGAATCGGTCCAACTCACGTAAACCTTAGCTTCCTTGTTTACACTTCTCACTCCCAATGTAAATGCGTTAATCCCTCTATTCACCTCTGAAATAGGAAATGCCGCCACATAACCGATTTCATTGGTCCTGGTCTGCAATCCGGCCACAATCCCCGACAAATAACGAATCTGATACATTCTGCCGAAATAAGTGGTCAGATTCTTTCCCTCACCCACTCCGGTTGCATGAAAGAAATAAATCTCCGGATATTTTTTTGACATCTGATTAATACATTCCCCAAACTCAAAGGAATTTGCAATAATTATTTTACAACCATCTTTTACAAACCGGTCAACAATACCTTCAATAGTATCCACTGTTACCCCTTCTTCATAAAACATGGTTAAATTCAATTCTTTTGCTGTTTTCTCTAAACCCTCATAGTGAGACTGGCTCCAACTGTGGTCATCCACCATACCATTCAAAACCACCCCCACTTTGGTAGTCTCCTTGGTTACTTCTGTATCTGTTTCATAAATATTTATAAAGAAAATACCCGCAATAATAGCCGCAATAATAATTCCGGCTATAATATAGATTTTTTTCATACAAAACCTCTCTCCTTCCACTCATGAACCTTCTTAATTATACCAAACATTTCCTACTCCTACCAGTTTTTTTACTGTATAACACAAAAAAGTAACAAAATACTACAATATTATCACAAGTTGAGTTATAATATAAATAGTTGTGTGATTATCTCGTTACAGGAGGGGTACCTAAGATGAGCGCTTTACAGAAAAGAACCTATATCTTAACACTTATCGGAATAATAGTAGGCCTTATCGGAATGATGATTTATAATCATTCTGCATTCTATATGAATGTAACGACAAAAATGCAGAACATGGGAATGGGCAATCTGAGCATTATCGCCAATACACTGGAGCGGGACTTGTCCAAAAATATCAGTTCTCTGCAGGTAACCGCAATCAACTTGGAATATATGCTGTCAGAGGATGCTTCTTCGGACGATATTGAAGACTTATTAATCCATCAATCCAAGGAATACGCCAAACAGGTCAATCCTAATTTTGCAGGAATATATGGTATACTTAACGGAGAATATATGCATGGAGGCGGTTGGACTCCGGACGAAGGCTACGACCCTCGGCAAAGGGACTGGTATATCGCTGCAAAAACTGCCCAAGGAAAACCGGTGATTGTCTCCCCCTATTTTGATGCGATTACACACGCACCTGTAATTTCCATAAGCCAAATGCTTTCCGATGGAGACAGTGTTATTTCCATAGATATCAGCACCAACGAGCTTCAACAGATTTTAGAAGAAACCTGCCCTAAGGACTTAGGATATATATTTCTTGTAGACAAGGATGGTCTGGTTCTTTCCCACATGAACGAAGAAGAGAACGGTAAGAACTATTTGACCGCTCCCGAAACCAAGGAAATTATAGAAAGTATTCTGTTTGAAGGAAATACCTATTTTGAGTCTGTTGCAGACGGTGTGAACAGTCAGATTCTGGCATCCAAGGTTATGTCTGACTGGCACATAGTAATGGTGGTAGACAAAAAAACCATGTTCCGGGGAGTAAATCGTTCCCTCTTCCTAAATTTACTATTGTGTAGCGCCATATCCGCATTAATTGTATTTTTCTACATCTATACCTTCCGCAGAATACGTCACTCTGTGGTGCTTGAAAGAGAAAGTAACCAAAAGATTGAAGAAATCAACATGAATATGATTCATGCCTTGGTACGTACCATAGATGCCAAGGACCGATATACCAACGGTCACTCCATCCGTGTAGCTGAATATGCCATGAGAATTGCACAGGAATTGGGCAAGAGTCCGGAGGAACAGCAATTAATCTACTATGCAGGCTTGTTGCATGATGTGGGCAAAATACGTGTTCCTGAAGATATCATTAATAAGCCCGGCAAGCTTACAAACGAAGAATATGAATTAATCAAAATCCACCCGGTTACCGGCTATCACATTATCAAAGACATCTATGATGACAAAACCATCGCACTGGGTGTGAAATATCATCATGAACGTTACGACGGCAAAGGCTATCCCAGTGGCCTGACCGAGAAGAATATACCTGAAATTGCAAGAATCTTAGGTGTAGCAGATACCTATGACGCCATGGCAAGTAACCGAAGCTATCGTAGGGCCTTGTCCCAGGAAAAGGTACGGGAAGAAATCCAAAAGGGAAAAGGAACACAATTCGACCCACAAATTGCCGATATTATGCTTCGCCTGATTGATGCCGACAAAGAATACGACTTGAAAGAAAAAGCTTCCTTGGATAAAACCATTTTGGTAATAGATGATGATGCCATGAATGTGAAGATGACAGAACTCATCATGAAGGACGAACCCATGTACAAAATTATTAGTGCTTCCAGTGGCAAGGATGCCTTAGAATTGCTGGAAACCACTTCTGTGGATTTAATCCTGTTAGACGTGGAAATGCCTGATATGGATGGATTTGAAACCCTGTCACATATCCGCAAGAAATATCATATGCCCATTGCATTTATGACCGGAAACAAAGATATTGAAACCATACAAAAGGCTACGGAACTCGGAGTAAATGATTATATCAATAAACCATTTATACCGCTTGCTTTAAAAGAAACCATTCATAGTATTTTCAGTGCCTGATATCAAAAAAATTGTCGCCTCTCAGGGCGACAATTTTTATTTCAAGTGTTTCCTTATTGCTTCTGCTAACATTTTAGCATTTGCGGGTTTTAGCAGATATCCTGCCGGATGTAACTCCAATACTGCACGGATATGCTTCCCGTCATTCAATCCGGTCAAAAAGATAACCGGAATATCCTTTGCTTCCTCCACTTCACGAATCATCTGCAAGGTCATCCTTCCATCCCATTCCGGCATGTCATAATCCAGGAATATCAAATCCGGCAGTCTCTGACCTAATAACGTTAATGCCTTCGCACCGGATGTAGCCATCTTGATATCGTAATCTTTTTTCAGTAATTCATTCAATATTCTCAACTGCATAGGGCTGTCATCTACCAGTAAAATACATTTTCTTTTACTGTCAACACCCTTAACAATCTTACTGTTTACCTCATAATCAATATGAAGTAAAGTATATATCTCCTCTAACAGTTTCTCATTATCAACCGGTGTCACCACTTCCTGGAAGGTTCCTTGTTCCAGTACCATGCTGAATCTGTCTTTCCCTTCCTCAGCACCCACGCATAAGATAGGTATGTCAGCGTATGTAGCTTTGACCCGGTTAAGAAAAGTAATCATCTCACGGTCCAATTCTACCAGGGAAACCACCATAATATGCGGTTGATTTAAGTTCAACATATCGTTAATCAGTTTTTCATCATCCACACATACCTGCACACTAAAATACTCTGACAAAAAACTGTTCAGCTCTTTAAAAAACGCATTGATTTTGCCAATAAGAAATACCTTTTTCATTAGTACTCTCCTATTTCCCCCTAGTTTTTTCGGCCCCTCTTCATAATCCTTCTTATTACCATTTTAATCCACAATCAACTCTTTTGGCAAATATTTTCGTAAAATTTGTTCTAATTTGTGGTATATAATCGGTTTCGATAAGAAATCATCAAATCCCTCATCCACATACTTCTGTCGTTCTGACAAAATGGCATTGGCTGTCAGCATAATAACGGGTACTCCCGGACACATTCCCATCCTATTAATCTCATTCTTTGTCTCAATACCATCCATCTCCGGCATCATATGATCCATGAAAATAATATCCACTGTCTGCTCTCGCAGGATTTGCAGACATTCTGCTCCGCTGACCGCTTCCAATACCTGCATCTGTGTTGCTTTTAACAGACGCTTGAATACCTTACGGTTCATATCCACATCATCCACCACCAGGACTTTTGCGTTTGGTGCAACCAGGCTTGATTGATTTTCTGTTTCTTCCGAGTGGTTTGATTTATGGCTAAACTCTCCCAGAGGCTCCCTGTTCACAATCTTCTGCCTTAAATCAAAAGAAAACTCGCTTCCCTTTTCATACTCACTCTCAATCTGAATCTCACTGTCCATAAGCTTGAGAAGCTGCTGAACTATATTCATACCCAGACCGGTACCCTCAATATTTCTGTTTTTATCCAAATCAATTCGCTTAAACTCCTCATAGAGTTTTCCGATGTCCTCGGTCTTGATACCTATGCCGGTATCTTTCACCAAGCAGTGTAAAATCGCCGTATCTTCCACTATATCACAATTGATTTTCAACACCACCTGACCAACCTTGGTGTATTTTACAGCATTGGACAACAGATTCATTAATACCTGTTTGATTCTCTTATCATCACCATGCAATTCACTTGGAATATGAGGGTCGATATCAAATTTAAGCATTAAATTCTTTTCATTCGCCCGGACATCAAACATATGATACAAATCACTCAAAAGCTGGTTCATCTTATAATCCACGGGCACCAATTCCATCATACCGGATTCCAGCTTTGATGAATCCAGTATTTCATTCACAATATTCAACAAAACTACGGACGAATCCTTTACGTCCTTAGCATAATTACGGATGGGCTCTTCTTCACTCTCTCGCAGAATCATCTCATTCATACCCATGATGGCGTTGATGGGAGTACGGATTTCATGAGACATTCTTGCCAAAAACTTAGACTTGGCCTGATTTGCGTTCTCCGCTTCTATCTTGGCCTTTTCCAATTCATCTGTCAGCTTCGCCTTTTCCAGACTGCCGCTTACTATTCTCAAAATGCTGTTACAAACAAATACGGACGAAAAATATATAAGACATCTTGGTAACACAAAAAACAACAAAAGTGTATAACCCGGATTACTATTTACAGTTGTAAGTAAGAAATGGTTGTCTGCCACATAATCTATCATTCTGTCCGAAGTTAGCAATACCATATTTGCATCACACAGTCCCCAATAATAACCACCATATACAATCACACAGGTACTGACTACGGTCAGCGCATAAATATACCGCATAAGCCTTTTGGAGGAATACAAGGTACCATACAGAAAAGGCAATAGGGACAATAATACCACATGATAGGTTATGGTAACTCCTATAATCGTGTAAACCACAATGATACTTGTAATAATATAGTATTTGACCCTTTCGTCGGACAAAGAAACCTTTCTCGACATTATGTATATAATGATATAAATAACTAATGAAGGCACAAAGCCATTGGCCATAACAATTTTATTGACAACAAATATCTCCAAAATATTTAAGATAAAAGATATCACATAACATATCATGGTAACACGAAAGCACTTCATTACATACTTATTCGCAACAGATTCCCTGTTCTCTAAGTACACTGAAATGTCGTCGTTTTGTGGGATATCCGTTGCATTCAGTCTGCTTCTCCGATTCATGGCAATACCTCCTGTAAGAATTACTGTAATTATAACATTTCAAGCAGGTTTCTTCAATCTAAACTGCTGGTGAAAGGATAAAATACATCCCATCCTTATCATTTTATCCCACATAAAAAGGCCCTGCCTTACAGCAGAAGCCTTCTCATACCTAATTTCTCATCCAAGCCTGGCGGCCTAATATCTTGTCTGTAATCTGTTCCTTTAAACGTTCTTCATATATATTCTTGGGCACTTCTTTCCCATCTACTTCATAGTAAGGATAAGGGTCAGTACTATTTTCAGGCACCAACTCAACACGGGCAAAAAAGTGATGAATATCCACCTTTTCTCCCTTATCAGAATAACGGAAGATGGTGTAACTTGTATTCCCACTATTATCATACTGTCTTACCATGGTTCCGTCTACCAACGGGTAATCCCGGCAACTCATTTCCGACGCATCACTGTTCCAGCAATGCAACTGCCCGGCCTCATAGTGGAACACACCATTGTAGCTTGTGGGTTCATTCACCATCTGTACCAATAGCTCTACTGTTCCATCGCCATCCAAATCCATGTAAGTATACTCATACTCCATAATACCGGCACTTCGAAAATCCGGTATCCACCACTGTATGGTGTCATTATTCACAAGTGTTTGATTGCCGGATAACAGAGCTGTATAGGCCTGTATAGCTTCGTTTTCGGGGGAAATACCGGATTGTTGTTCCTCTGTCAGCCCGGACTCTTCTGAGCCATTCATTCGCTGAGTTCCAAGCTGTATTTGCTCCGCTATCGCCGTATGGTTAAACGCAAGTTGTTTCTGTTCATCATTCAATGTTATTACTATTGTATCACCGATTTCAAAATCATCAAAGAGGAGATTTCTCACATCATTTTCCGCATCATAATTAACATAAATAAGTGCGTCATCCTGAACTGCTTTCCTGCAATCAAGAGCACATTTCTCTCCGAATATGGCTTTCGACTTGTCAATATCACTCACATAAAATATGCGATTTTCTTTATCTATGCCGATAATTCGGGCATTTAAACCTGAATGCATTGTTTTCTTTGCAGGCGGATTGGTCAAAAAACATATTCCCACTACCAGACAGGCAACCATGGATGCCAGAATAACCCAAAAGGCAGGCCGTTTATAATTCATAACAGATTTCACGCGTTCTTTCACGCCCACCTCACCAAAAGCCAACGGACATGCTGCAATCATACGACGATTTATGCTGCAAGCCACAAGGGCCTGGGTATAATCCGCTCTTTGCACATGGTCCAGCTTCCGAATCACCTTTTCATCACAGGCCAGCTCAATGTCACGGCACAAAAGTACATAGGCCAACCAAATAAGAGGATTAAACCAATAAATGGTCAGAAGCAAAAATCCAAGAGGCTTCCACCAATGGTCCTTACGGCTAATATGGGCCTGTTCATGCGCCACCACGTACTCCAATCTTTCTCCTTCCGCATGAAAGGGCAGATAAATGCGTGGTCTTATGATACCTAACACAAAAGGGGTAGCCACATTTTCACTCTGATAAATATTGTCCCTATAAAGAACAGCAGTTGCTACCCGACGACGCAAACGCAGATAGCTTATAGTGGCATAAAGCAGCATAATAGTCATGCCGATCAGCCAAACTACGGACGCCAGTAAAATCCATATCTGCAAGGGGTTCACTGTCGTGGTCGGCTGTGGCGTAAAAATCTCTGAAAGAACAGGATTTATTACATTGTTGATAGAATCGATACCACTGTTAATAGTCGGTTCCGTTTTCATGTCTATGTTCAGTGGAATGGTTTCCGCACTTGGTACCAGACTCACCCTACTTTCAAAAGAAATAGGGCATATCAGTCTCACTGCCACTATACCCCAAAGCAATACATTAATCCACTTAGGTGCCTTCTTTAACAAGAAGCGAAGTATCAGAACCACCGGAATCAGCCAGCTTGCAGAAATACCTGAATTGACAACCTTTAAAAAAAATTGGTTCATGCCCCGCCTCCTTTCCGGATGCGGTCAATCATATGTTGCACCTCATCCAGTTCCGCATCCGATATATCCTGACGCTTGGTAAAAGCTGCAATAAAAGCGGGCAGGGAACCTTCAAACTTTTTCTCCACCAATTCATTAATCTCATAGTCCTGGGCATCTTCCTTGGATATAAGGGAAGTAATGATTCCTTCCCGATTTTGTAACACGCCCCGCTCTCCAAGACGCTTAATAACGGTATAGGTAGTGGTTCGCTTCCAGCCCAGCTGCTTCTGGCAAAGCTTTACCAGCTCCACAGCCGTAAGCGGCTCGTGCTCCCACATAATCAAACAAAATCGATATTCGCTCTCATGAATCTTAGGTATTTCCATAACTACGCCTCCTTGTCTACTGCATTAGACTCACCTTTAGTCTACACCATTAGACAGACTTTGTCAAGAAAATCGACCAAACTCCTACACAAACCGCTGTGCATAACCACATCTTTTACACAGTTCTTCCGTTGCCACTCCACACTTAAAGCCCTCCACCAGCTTCAGCGCCCTTGGGGAATTGAGGATAGATTCGATATCCTGCTCAAATATATTACCCAAGTTGATAACACCATCACTATCCAGACAGCAAGGTACCACGGTACCGTCTGCCAGGATACCGAATTGGTCCTTCAGACCATAGCAAAAATAAGCATCTCCCTGTATTCGTGCTTCCATGTCCGGCCACTCAAACCGTTCTCCAACCGCCAGATAGATTTTGTTTCTTATGCGGATGCCGCGGGGACTTTCTACCCAATCGCCAGGTATCTTTTCTTTAAGAAGGTCGTGTGCCACTTGGTTTTTACCATGGTCAAAGCCCTTATTCCAAAGGCGGAAAATCACGATGGTTCCTTTTTCTTCCGCTTTTAAAGCGAAATCGGCAAGGTCACATATGTACTGCCTATAATCATCTTCCGTACCCTTCTCAAAACTGTGCAGGGAGATGTTTACTTTATGTACTCCTGCTGACAAAAGTTCCTCCCCTCGCTTCTTTAAAAGCGTGCCGTTGGTGGTGATAATAGATTTGTATCCACATTCTTGCGCCAATTTGATGAACTCAGGAAGTTGCGGATGGGTAAGAGGCTCACCCATTAAATGATAATAGAGATACCCCGTTTGCCCTTTGAGTTTATCAAGAATCCCGGTAAACTCCTCTGTATTCATTCGCTTGGGCGGCCTTTTATGCCCGTGACAGAAGGAACAGTTCATATTGCAGATATTTGTAATTTCGATATAAACTTTATTGTACATGGGACTCCTTCGCTTGTAATATTTCGTCCACTATCTCCGTGGCACACTGAATCATTTTAGGGCATGTGATATGAAATAAATCCAGCTCCATGATCTTCTGCTTATCTTCCGGCTTCGTAAGGTCATATCCCAGTAATTCACGGCATACCACGGTACCATTCTTCTCTATAAACCGGTTCATAAAGTCTTCTGCGATGCTATATGCGTTAGCCTTTTCTTCCGGTGCATCATAGTGATAATGGCCGTATTTTAGCCCTAATACCATCAAAGCTCCCGATACGGCCCCGCACATTTCGCCCTTTCTTGCACCACCGCCAAATTGGGTTGCTACCTTTAGTGCCATTTCTTCCGATAGGCCGAAATCTGCTGCAAATGTGGCCAGCAATGCCTGTGAGCAGTTAAATCCATTCTTAAAATAATTTAATGCCTTTTCCACATTATTCATATTCACTATCCTCCACTATTCTGCATGCCTCGTTGTATATTTTTAAGGACTCCACTACCTGTTCCCTCTTGTCTTTGGGAATCTGCTCCAGTATGCTTTTAAACTTGTCATACATATCATGCTCAATCTTTTCAAAACGCTCCTGCCCCTTGGGTAACAGATTCAGGGTGACAAAGCGTCTGTCTGTAGCAGATGGTTTCCTCTCCACATATTCTTTCTGCACCAAATCCTCCACAAATCGACTGATACCGCTTTTATCAACTCGCATGATTTCGGCCAGTTCTTTCACGGATATATCCGGCTTTCTGCCAATCTCCACAATCATGAAACACTGTGATTTATTTATTTCACCGCAGCAGCAATCAGCGTTGTTGATGTTGCTGAAATGACAATTTAGCTGTCTGGAATATTCACGAAATTGCTTGATTAAGTCCATATTTGGGACCTCCTTATGGTTTTATTTTGGTTGTATTATATTGCATTTAGTTGTTTTTGTCAACTATTGTTTGTGTCAACTCCCTGTCAAAAAGAGAGCCATTGGAAGAAAGCGCAAATATTCTCTCCCAATGGCTTATTATTTTAACTCACTTCCGTAAAGAAGTACTCCAGTGTCCCTACGAACATTTTCTGTTCATACAAAT
Organism: Lachnospiraceae bacterium; assembly: GCA_017520425.1. Classification (GTDB taxonomy): domain Bacteria; phylum Bacillota; class Clostridia; order Lachnospirales; family Lachnospiraceae; genus Acetatifactor. The sequence goes on from JAFXFO010000012.1 coordinate 38,927, forward strand.
CTCTAATTTGTTCCCTATCCATCCAAGTAACTTGTGCTACTTCATCTGTTGTAGCATCACTTAAGTTAACTTCTCCGTCATAATCAAACAGCCAAACATCTACAATATCATTAACAATTTTGCCTTCCATGATTTTACGCACTTTTGTAAAAAGAACATGTCCTTTGTCCGGTTCTAAATCAATCCCTACTTCTTCTTTTACTTCTCTGATAGCACCCTGCAAGCTATCTTCTCCCTTCACAACCGAACCGCCTACACATTCCCACATAAGAGGATATCTGGATCTATTGACAGAACGTTGTGAAATAAGATACTCTCCCTTTGAATTTCGAATCCACACATGCACTACCAAATGGTATCCGTCTATCGGGAGCTGCTCGCCTCTGATATGGTCTCTCCCAAGAAGTTCTCTGTTTTCATTATATAAATCCCAGAGTTCTGTATCCGGCGAATTTTTCATAATATTCCTCCTATAAGCTCCTAATCCAACAGAATTTTTACAACAATCTGCCCCCTTACACAACCGTTACCACATCTTTCACAAACAATCTGTTTTGAGAATCCACAAAAACAGCCTGTGAACTTCTAAAAGAACACATTTTTGCAAGCAGGTTTTTATCGTTATACACAAAATTAACCCCTTCATATCCCTTCAATTGCTCACCTTCTGTTGTCTCAGCGAAAAAGTCAAAATGTTTGTTATAACCACCATCATGAATAATTGTCCGCCCATCTTTGGCAATCAGAAAAAGACTAAATCCATCGTTCTGCTTTTTAGGTTTATATACTACATCCCTATTAAAATCCGTTTTCACCAAATTAAAATCCGTATAATAGTAATACCAGACGTGATTCTTTTCATCTATATTTAAAGCATAACAATCACAAATATCGGCATCTGCCTGCCACTTTATTTCGCCATTTTGAGACCATACAATCAGTCCACAGTTCCCGATAGGTTGTTCCCAACCCAAATTGCCAAAAACACCCTCATCAAAATAACTGGTAATAATGTCTCCTGAATCCGTAACAATACAATCCTGAATACCGTCGCCCAGACAAAATTCTTTCACCACATTCCCCATTACATCCACTATTACTGCATTTTTCTCCGGCCCCGGGTTTTCGTAATACATGCATCGCGCACCCAAAAGCAATATATTCTCTCCAATAGGCTGAATAAAATGGAAGTTCATATTGTGATTGCCAAACTCTATCAATTCATGGTGTACCACTTCTCCACTTTCCCAGTCTACGCTTAAGCGAATCGCAGAATACTCCGTATTGGCCTTTGTGTCCACAAACATCCCCTGTATACGCTCCGGAATGTGTGCACTCAGCAAAATATATACCCTTGCATCATAACCGATTTGTATATTGACCAGAGAATTCATGGAGCAGTTATAGAACTCGAAAAGCTCCTTGAGGTCTATATGACTTGTCATATGTATGGTTTTCATTAATGATGTCCCCTTTTCGTTTCTCCTAATTTCTCCTCCAGCATCTTCTGTACCCGGTATCGTGAAAAATTATATTCATACCATCTCTCCGGTTCATCCCTATACTGTTGACTAATCCAACTGTTCACAATATGCATGCGGGAATCATTCTGATAAAATGGTTCTATCGTTATTTGTGCCCACTCATCCTCTTCCAACAGTCCCAGAATTGCAGGTGCCGTATCAGCACATGAATCAATCACTCTTGACTTCTGCGCATGGCTTAATTCCTTGTAGAAATCTCCATCCCTTACCATTTCTTTTACAATCCAATACTGTGGCATGCTGAATGTGGTCAAAAGAATCATTGTCATATATGTTGCTAACATAACTCTTATCGTAGGCCGCTTGGGTGAATAAATTGCAATCATTATTCCCACACCGGACAATACCGGGAACAACAAATCCTGCAGAGCATACAAATGAAGCATACCTAATGGCGTACCATTAGTTGCCAAAATCATAAAATCCTCTATTGCAAGATATCCCAATACAATTTCCATCACAATAAGCAACGGCACAATGATTACTGTAAGACATAATCTTAGTTCCTTGGAATCCGGAAACATCCATTTACATATGGCTATATACGCCAAACAATATACCGTGCAAGGCAGAAAAATAAAACATAACAACCCATAATCCGACAGATTTAAATCAATCAAGTGAATATATCGCACAAGAGTAAATGGTGGTACTAATAGATATCCTCCGACCAGATAACGTAATACTACAAAGACTCCGTTCTTTACATTAAAATCCAATTTTTCCCTTTTTAGAAATACTCTTTGCACCAGCAAAATAAGGAACCATACATCAACAACAAGAATACCTGCATTAGCAACTATTTGAGTGAATCTTTGAATATCATAATCATTTATCACATAATCCAGTATATAATATAAAAACTGAAATTCCATTTGAATCAAATATAAAACAACTTCACAAGCGGCAAAAATCAGAAATACCACAATCCCTAATCCCATCAAATATCTGTTTTTATTTTTCTCAGAAGTGATTCTCTCAAAACAGGATTTTCCAATGGTATACACTAACACTCCCACTGCCAGAAAAGGAAGCGGCCAGCGAAATGTCCCATAATCCGTATAAAAAAACGCTAGCACAAGTAAAAAAATAAATATCAAACAAATACAAAACTCTTTCCTTTGAAAAGTTTTCTTAAAACGTTCCTTCATAATATGCTTCAACCATCCTTCCCCTCAAGTATCACTAATTATATCACACCTTCCCCAATGATTCTATTGTTTTCCGGCAAGTTACCAATCTGCACTTTGATGATGTATAACATATGGTTATTCTCTCCTACTCGCGATGCACGTCAGCGACCTGCGGTCACTGACTACGCGCGCAAGCGCGCTATATCTGCAAATAAAAAAGCACTGCTTAGCAAGTAAACTTGCCAGCAGTGCTTTTTTATTTTCCTGACCTTCAAAATCCCGATACAAATAATAATTTTCATCTTCCGGTGTCTGCATAACAGGATAATCTATTTCAGTTCCTTCTATATGGAGCCAACCTATTAAATCATTATTCTGCTCATATAATACCTTGTACTCATCAAGCATGACAGGAGAATAAATTGGCTCATATTCCTTATTCATAATTTCTTCTAGTATAGTTGCCACACCTGCTGTTTGCATTTTGAAAGGCTCGTCTGAACTCACATCTGTATTCTCTATTTGTGTTTTTAATCCTTCCTGTTGTTCTTTTAATACCTCATCTTCTTTCCAATCCTTATAAAAGTAATAAGAGCATACAAACAAACTAACAGCACAAATTATACTTATAAATAGCCAAACATATTTCTGTCCATACCGAAAAGAGGGCAGGTGCCACCTGCCACCTGCCCGTCTTTTCTTAGCAACAGTTTTTCTACTGTTTTTATGTCTCATTTAGTTTTCCTTTTTTAACACTAATCCTTTTTTACCAAAGTATAGTGCTCCAATTCCGCTGACTAAGGCAAGCATAAACCATACATATGCGATGCTTGCATCTCCTGTCTTTGGAGCTTCGTCTTTTACATTATTATTGCTTCCGTCAGTTGAACTTCCACCACCGGTATTTCCACTATCTGTGCTTCCGCCACCTGCATTTCCGCCATCTGCGCTTCCACCACCGGTATTTCCACCACCGGTATTTCCACCTCCAGAATTATTCTGCTGATCAACATACGCAAGAGCATATGTTGAAAATTGGTCGGTTTCA
>JAFXFO010000013.1 GCA_017520425.1 Lachnospiraceae bacterium
GTATAACACACTAGACTTTGCAAGCAAAGTCCGTGTGCCAAAAAGGGGCGTTGCCCCCTTTGGATTCCCCCATCATTTCCGTTTCTCAGATACAAAACCGACCTTGCCGGTTTTACATCCTTGCCCCGGAAATCTAAAAAAGCTCCGTCGCCATCTTCAAAGGGGATGTCAACGGTGCTTCTTTATATTTATCCAAAAGTTGTTTTCTTGCAATACTGCGTAAGCGTGGGTTGTGGTGTAATATCTTTAACTAAGGGAACCGCCGGATTCCCAGCGGGACACTGCCTGAGAGGTAATGCCCAAGGCATCAGCCAACATTTCCTGTGTACGCCTGTCACGATGGCGTAGTTCACGTATTTTCATTCCTAAATTTAATTGCATAATCTGAATCTCCTTATAATTGATTTACCGGTGTATTTTGTAAGTCAGCTGCTTATTACAGCTTTATTATATCAAATAGTTTGGAAAAGTCATTTATCAATTGGTTGTTTCAAACTCAACGAGCGGTTGTATGTTGGGGAATAAAAAAAGCCCCAAAATTAGGGCACTACTAATTATGTATTATACTAAAAAAATTATTACAAGTCTAGTAGTTTTTTTATGAAATGCTAAAATAAATATAAGCCGGCAGAATAAGAATCAAAATCTATAGGAGGAACCAATATGAATACCATCTGGTCAAATTACATACAGGGTCCTAAGACTCTATATTACAGCAGGAAACTGCGTTTTGATGATATGTTTCGGGAGCAGTATAAGGCATTGTTTGGTTTAGAGGAAGGGAAGAAGCTTAAGATATTGGAGATTGGCTGTGGGCCGGGGGCATTGGCAGGAGCATTGCACCGCTGGTATCCGGAAGCTGAAATTACGGCCATTGACAGGGATAGTGAATTTATCGCCTTTGCAAAAGAACATGAACCGGGAATCCGTTTTATGGAGGGGGATGCCACAGAACTACCCTTTGAAGAGGGAAGCTTCGATGTGACCATATCCAATACGGTGAGTGAGCATATTGAGCCGGGGGTATTCTATGGAGAGCAACTGAGGGTGCTGAAGCCGGGGGGAGTGTGTCTGGTATTGTCCGCCCGTAAGGGAGTTCATGTATATGCAAAGTGCCTTGCGAAAAGGGCAGAAGAGGAAGCCTTCTGGAAGAAGGTGGAGCAATATGATGATACCATGGAACGTTTTTCGATATGTAAGTACCCCATGTCGGAGGCGGAGCTTCCTTTGGCATTGCAGACGCAAGGCTTTCAAAATGTCAGTACAGGATATGCTGCTATCAATTTAACCCCGGACCATCCGGCTGTTTCGTCGGATATGGCCCAGGCTATGATTAATGCCAATTGCTACACTGCTTTGGAGGCTGTTGAGTCCGTGCTTCGGTTTATGCCGGGACAGGTTACGGAAGATGAGTGTCAAGTTATGAAGGATATCGTAGTAGAAAAGTACGATACCCGTATAGCACAATATAATCGAGGTGAGAAGCAGTGGGATACCAATGTAAATATAACCATGGTGGTACGAGGAGAAAAGTAAGGATAGTTCTCAACCGGCGGTTTCAAAAACAGTAACTTTCCTTCCATTGCAGGATGGTGGAGGGTGTGCTATCCTACATATTGTAAGGCGCCTTAACAAAAGGAAAAGAGGTTAGGTACATGACAATCGGAATGAATATTAAGAGACTTCGTCAAAACAAGGGAATGACCCAGGAGAAGCTGGGAGAGGTATTAGGAATATCGGGACAGGCGGTAAGTAAGTGGGAAAGCGGTGCGGCTCTGCCGGATATTATGATACTTCCGGCTTTGGCGGATTATTTCGGTATCAGCATCGACGAGCTGATGGGGTATAAGCTGAATGCCCTGACTTACAAGGAGCAGTTCGTGAAGTTTATGCTGGGGAACGGTATTTTGCAGACCGGAGAGTTTCAGTTGAAAAATGGTCAGACAAAGAACTACTATCTGGATGCGGAGAAGTTTACTACTAATGCTCAGGTTGCCAAGATAGGAGAATACTTTGCCGACTGTATCCGGGAGAACAATGTGGAGTGCAATGTGGTCATGGGGCTGGCATACCACGGAATCGCCTTTTCAACAGCCACTGCCTGTGCACTGTTTCAAAAGTATGGGGAGACCGTAAGCTACTGCTATGATAGGAAAGTGCCGGATAAGAAGGGAAGAATTCTCTGCGGCTATACCTTACAGGATGGGGACAAGGTGGTTATCGTGGATGATTTGATGAGTACGGGACTGACCTTGTGTGAGAGGATTGACCGCATAAGGGAAGTGGCTGATGTGGAAATTGCCGCGGTGGTGGTAATCGCCGATTTGACCAATGAAGAAGCCAAAGAGAAGGGCTTAGGACCGGCACTACTGGCGGAAAAGTATGGTACAAAGGTGTACTCTGTCATTACGGATAAGGATGTGGAGAAAGCATTGAAGGACCGATAACGTGATAAGAACAAAGGAGGAAGTACGTTTGGTTACGTACCTCCTCCTTTTGGAATTTATCCCCATATATTAACGATTGATTTTATATCCGTTGAATTTGCCTACGGTTGCTCGCAGAGAGAAGACTGCATAGTCCTTTTCATAGTACAGCGGTTCTATAGGACGGGAGTAGTCAAGGCTTTCGATACTCTTAGCATCCTTGATATGTACCAGAATATCACTGTCCTTAGTATCCCTGTCTACATAGGGGTAGATGACAAAGGTATCGTTGTCATAAGCAAAGAGGCTGATCATGGGATTGCCGCTTAAGTAGATACCATTCACCTGGAATTCTTCCCGCATACGGTTCAGTACTACCTCGGGATAGTATTTGATATCGGAGAAGGATTCCGGAATCACCAAAGTGTACATCTGGCCGTCACCATAGAAGTCTCTGGCAAGCAGAGTATAGGCTTCTTCCTCGTTGATGCCCTTGCAGACCGCACCCCAGGTGGCATTGTTGCGGAATTCCATCACCGGGATATTCACCGGCTTTTCGCTAAAGCTTCTTTCCCAGCGGTTCCAGAAGCGGGAAGCTTCGGCCGTAAATTGCTGCACGGTTACCTTACGTTCGCGGTTACGGATGGAGGTGATTCCCTCGATTCCTTTTCCTAAAGTGGCTTTCACAAAACCGCTGGTTACGATGGCCTTGTGGCCGGAGGCAATATATTTCTCCAACTTACTAACAATATCCTTATCATAAGCAGAACTTTCAGTCAGTAGCATCACCGGTGCATCTTCCTTAAACCAGGGAGTGGTTACGATAGGGAAACCATGCATGCCCAGATAATCCTGTACATTGTCCTCGCCTTGGGAAGCGTTGGGGATGTAACAAGGGATACCAATGGGGGTGCCCAGCTTGTCTATGAGGGCATCCAGCTTGTCCAGCATAAAGCCAAGTGCCGGTACATTGACAGAGTTTACCAATGCCTGGAAGCAGAACATCATCATTTCACGTGGTTTAGAGAAAGCGGTGAGATACGCCTGTTCCAGATAGTAATCCAGGATTCGACAGTCAAAGGGGTCGAACCAGCCACCGCCATTGCGTCCAGGGGCCATATCCTCCATATAGCGCATGAGGGAGAAGGAAAGGTAACGGGGCAGATGCTGGTCTGTATTGACCGGGTCACGGGTCTCCGTACCGGTATAGATTTCATCAAAAATATCCTTTTGTAGGATGGGGGCATAACCGGTCTCCTGATAGGCTTCCATCCAGTTGGGATATTTGATGGTGATTTTGCAATTCGGATTAATCGCTTTGGCAGGCTCAATCACATATTTCTTTGAGGCTTCATACATCAGATGAGACCGATATCTCTGCCAGCTGCCATCGGTGATGCCATGTTCTGCATTGTACTTGTCACGGCCTTCTCTGCATTTCTCACAGGTACAATTGGTAAAGTAGAAATCATCTAAAATGAAGGCATCAAACACCTTGGCATTCAGTTCGCTGACCTGCTGAAGCAGGCTCATCATGTCTTCATCATTGTAGCAAAGCACGTTGAAAAGGCGTTGTTTGTCATTGGGCGGAAAGGTGGTGGTGATACCGCCCTCTGTGCGGATACCATTGCTTTCAAACACTTCTTTACACAGGCGTAGCTGTTCTTCGGAAGCAAAGACACCATCTCGGTAAGGCTCCAGATAGACCTTGTCCAGGCGCATGTATTTGTTGAAAAATTCAATGTCTCGTTGCAGTTTCTCACGTGTGGCCTTTACCACACCATCAGAGATAAAGTATACAACTAAGTCAAAATTGCGATAATTTCCCATAAGTTCCCTCCTGATACATTTCTTTTCCTTAAGTATAGTGTGTGAGGGCTATTTCTTACAATGTATTATTTTGTACGCATGAGGGAAAAAACAGGAAAGATGATAGGGGGCGTCATGGATTTTTCATGTCCGCACCCCTTCTATATGCAGGAAACGTGCCTTGTCAAAGATGTAACTTGAAAGTGGACGATCCAGAGCGTCGTAGGTATGGGCGCATACCAGAATCACAGGGGAGATAGAAGTAATGACCGGGGAATGATAGAAGTCTCCGGCAGCAGTGCCTAATTGTACAATGTCTCCGGGACGAGCTTCGTTAGCGGACACCACGCGAGCGTAGGGTCCCACACCTTGGTTGCCGATTAGGAAGTTATAAAGATATTCCACACCACTCCAGGAGGGCGTTCTGTCATAAGTGGAATTGTAATACCAGCCCATTACGGGAGTGTAGTTCATCACACCTGCCCCGGCGTAGATACACTGGGAGGCAAAGTTGGTGCAGTCGCCTCCGATTTCTTCAAAATCATAGTAGGCTGAGTTTCGACCAAGTGCCCATTTGCGTGCATAGTCCACTGCAACAGTACGATTGTAAGTGATTTCGCGCATAATACGCCTCGCGGGAAATGTTTTCCCTATATCATATGCAAGGAATTGCCTTAGGTGTTATCTTTTGATAGGTTCTTCGTTCCATTCTAAGATGGTGCCGTCATAGGCATTCATTTCAAACTCATATTCCACACCATTATAGTGGATTTCGCCTTCATATTCCCACACAGAGTCATCCATATCTTTTTTGAACTTTCTGATATCTTCTTCGGTAGCACCGGGAACCTTATTTAAGGCAATCTGCTTAGCTTCCTGTTCTGTAAGTATGGTATCCTCTGAATTCGTATTTCTTCCGCAACCGTTAAGAAGCATAACAGTTGCCAGTAATCCGAAAAGAAAAGTTGATTTTTTCATGTGAGTCACCTCCTTTTTTATTTTATTATTCTTCAGATTTCGCAATAATATGAAACAATAAATTGGGATATTCTTATGTGGTTAAATTTGCTATTTTTTAGAATTTATCGTATAATCAAAAAGTAGATTTGCATTTGTGCAAAAGAAAGCGGAGGGTAAAAGAATGAACGGTATGCAGGAGGTTTACGAATTTTTAAAGAAGACAGGGACTTATTATCTGGCTACGGTAGAAGAGGATCAACCCAGAGTAAGACCCTTTGGAACCATTGATTTATTTGAGGATAAATTGTATATTCAGACCGGTAAGGTAAAGGAAGTATCCAAGCAGATTCAGAAGAATGGAAAAGTAGAGATTTGTGCCTTTGATGGTGGTAAGTGGCTTCGTGTGGCGGCTACCTTAGTTCGGGATGACAGAATGGAAGCAAAGGAGCATATGCTGCAGGCATATCCTCATCTTGGTGCAATGTATGATCCTAAGGATGACAATACCGAGGTGCTGTATCTGAAGGATGCGACAGCAACCTTTTCTTCTTTCGCAGAAGCACCGAAAACTGTAACATTCTAAGAAAGAGGTAGAAAGCCATGTTACCAACCAGAGAAGAAGCGGAAAAACTGGTAATCGATGCGGAACAGTGTAATCCGGGGCCATGGGGAGACCACAGCAGGGTGGCCGCTCTTTGTGCAGAGAAAATTGCTGCACTTTGCGAGGATATGGATGCAGAAAAGGCTTACATATTGGGCTTGCTTCATGATATTGGCAGGAGGTTTGGTGTAAAGCACCTGGGACATGTGTATGACGGCTACAAATATATGACAGATTTAGGATATGATGAGGTGGCAAGGATCTGCCTGACTCATTCCTTTAGTATCCCGGACATCAGCGTATATATCGGCAATTTCGATGTGTCAGAGGAAGGGTTAGAAGTCATCAAAAAAGGATTGACCGGTATGGTTTATGATGAGTATGATAAGCTGATACAGCTTTGTGATTGTCTGGCAAGTGCCGGGGGAGTGGTAGATATGGCAGAACGCATGGAGGATGTGCGTCGTCGTTACGGAAGCTATCCGCAGGAGAAGTGGGATGCCAATATGGCTTTGCTTAAATACTTTGGCGACAAGGTAGGAAGGGATATTTATCAGGTAGTTGAGTGATTCGAATCATGTAAAGAAAGGTCCTTCGGTTAAAATCCGAGGGACCTTTTAAATAATAGCAAAACAGGAAAGGTTTTTCGAAAAAGAATTGTTATCATAAGCATGTAGCTACGTGAAAACAAAGAAAGGTGGTGTGAGCGTGTACGTTAGGTTGATGCAGGAGAGCCTGGATTATATTGAGGACAATATTAAGTGTGAAATTACGGCAGAGGAGCTTAGTGACCGGGCCGGTTTTTCCTTATTTCATTATTATCGGCTGTTTCATACAGCAGTAGGAATGCCGGTGATGCAGTATATTTTGAGGCGAAGATTATTGAATGCCATATATGAAATCAGTCAGGGAGAAAAGATGATTGAAGTGGCGCTTGCCTATGGCTTTGATACCCATGCAGGTTTCTACAAAGCCTTTGTCAGAGAGCTGGGATGTACACCCGCGCAGTATTTGAAAAAGGGTAAGGTGAGGAAGCCTTACCGGATTGAACTTTTGAAGGAGGAACATATTATGATAACAAAAAAGAGAGTGGAAGGTTTATTAGGATATTGGGGCCTGGAAGGAGAGAAGGTCACGGATATCTACTATGAAGGAACAGGAAACAGAAATGAGTCTGCATACTATATTGGTGAGGAGTATGTATTAAAATTTACAGCCAACTTAGGTAAATTGAAAAGTCATATCGCCATATCCAAAGCCTTGGAAAATGTGGGATTGACTGCAGCGGTACCGGTGAAAACCAAAGATGGTAGAGAGTATGTGGCAGAAGATGACTTATATTATTGTCTGACCAAACGACTTAACGGGGGCCAGCTTAAGGTGGGTGACATTTATGAAGAAGATTATGCGGATAAAGCACGATTGGTCGGTGAGATTTTAGGACAGCTGAGTATGGCACTGGCTAAGGTGGACGCCGTGCTGGAAGAACCGGATTTATACGGAAGTGTAGTAAACTATGCCATCCCTAAGGTGAAGGCAGAGCTGAATGTGCCGGAAAGCATCTTTGCAGGTTATGAGAAGGAATTTGCTAAGCTGTATCCCGTGTTGACTAAACAAGTCATCCACAGAGACCCCAATCCCGGCAATTTGATTCTGGCAGAGGAAGGTTGGGGAGTAATTGACTTTGAACTAAGTGAGAAGAATGTAAGAATCTTCGATCCCTGCTATGCAGCTACGGCCATCCTCTCGGAAACCTATGAAGCCGGTAATGAAGAAAAGCTTCAGAAGTGGCTTACTATTTTCCAAAATATCCTTTGCGGATATGATGAAGTGGTAAAGCTGTCAGAGGCGGAGAAGAAGGCCATTCCCTACGTGGTGCTTTCCAATCAGTTGTTGGCACTTGCCTGGTTTGAAGGGCAGGAGAAGTTTAAGGAATTGTATGAAACCAACAAGCTGATGACTGAGTGGCTGGCAAGCGTGTGGGATGAGCTGCGCTTGCAATAAAACATTAAGAGAAGTAAAGAATTATTGCCTCCGGGGAGCCGAAAGACACTCCGGGGGCTAATTGTATAAAGAGCCGGTATAAATCATGATGCAGAAATCATATTTCTGTGGTATAATCTTTTGAAGACATGTATCTACAATTATCAAAAAGAAGAGGAATCCGACATGGGAAAAGAAGATCATAAATTAAGCAAAGCTGAATTACGCAGGAAAGCTGTTTTCGAAGTGGTAAAGGCCGGTTTGGAGGAAGAAGGGTATCAAACAAAGGAGTTGACCATGAGTACCCTTGCGGCCAATGTGCTGGCTATCGTAGCAGCGTTGCCCCCCATAGTGATATTGATAGGAGTCTTTCGTATGCTGAATCCGCAGGCAAAGGGCCTCTCCGGAGAAATGTCGGACTTGCTTCTGTTTTTGGTGGCGTTTATGATATTGGTAGTAGTACACGAGCTGATACATGGTATTACCTGGGGACTTTGTGCCAAAAGCGGCTTTAAGTCCATAGAGTTTGGCGTGATTTGGGAGTATGTGACACCTTATTGCACATGCAGTGAACCTTTGAAAAAAGGTCAGATGGTATTTGGGGCGTTGATGCCCACTATACTTCTGGGAGTCATCCCGGGGATTATAGCCTGTATTATCGGTTCTACGGATTTGGTGTATATGGCGGGAGCCATGATGTTAGGCGGTGGAGCGGATATCATGATTACAGGAAAGATATTACGCTACAAAAGTGGTAAAGGTGCCCTTTATCACGATCACCCCTACAAGGTAGGCACTATAGTATTTGAGAAAACGAGGAATGATGAGGATGAAAAACGCAGTTAACAGAAACTTCATACTGGTAATTATACTTGCACTGGGGCTGTTGTTGGTACCTTTGGTGGTGGGAATCAGTGTGAAGGGGATAGAAAAGGATGCACAGGAGATAGAAGAAAAACTGGAAATCGTGGTGGCGGAAGGTGAAGGTTATGAACTGACGGACAGTTACAGTAAAGAGGTGACAGCCTACGCTAAGATGATTTTCTGGGTGATTCTGATTGTGGTTGGCGGTTGTGCTGCACTTCTATTCCTGACAGCTTTTGCAGCTTGGCTGGTGTATCGTAATAATCCTCAGAAAGTAAAGTCGTACCGGGTGATTATGACCATCAATTATTTGTTACAGGCGATAGTGATTTATGTGATGGTGGATATGTTGTTTGATGAATTCAGTGTAGGTGTATTGCTTCTGACCCTTTTGGTGGCAGCAGGTTTGGTATATAGTGCTTTGTACACCTATAGCAAAAGAATTTGTACAAATAATTAAACGGTAACAACTTGGAAATATCTTACTGATATAGTAAAGAGGATACATAAGATAAGTGACGGAAATGATGAGGGATATATATGGCTCATATTTTGATTGTGGAAGACGAAGAAGCAATTAACCGATTAATCAAGCAAAATCTGCGATTGGCAGGGCATGAATGCACACAGGTATTTGACGGCTTAGAGGCAAAGAAGGTATTGGAAGAGTTGGGTACCTTTGATTTGATTATCATGGATGTGATGTTGCCCCATATCGACGGCTTTACGCTGATGCAATATGTGAAAGGCATACCGGTGATTTTTCTTACGGCTAAGAGTCAGCTGGAGGACAAGATAACCGGACTGACTTCCGGAGCCTGGGATTATCTCACCAAGCCCTTTGAGATGCTGGAATTGATAGCCCGTATCAATCTGGTGCTTCAGAAGACGCAGAAGGAAAGTAAGGGCATTTGGCTGAATGATGTGTATGTGAATTTGGAGGCCAGAACCGTATCCCGGGGCGAGGAAGAAATCGAGCTGGCAAAACAGGAATTTGATCTGCTGGAAATCCTGATTCGCAATCGTAACATTGCCTTATCCAGAGAAAAGCTTTTGGATTTAGCATGGGGATATGATTATATGGGAGACACCAGAACGGTAGATGTACATATTACAAAGCTGAGAAAGAAACTGAATTTGGAACAGTATATTAAGACTGTATACAAGACAGGATATCGTTTGGAGATTTAGGAAACAGGGGAATAACGGATGAAGGTTTGGCAGAAGGTATATCTGGCCACATTGGCAGTTTTTTTGTTGATGCTGAATGTGGGACTGATATTAGGCTCCAATTATATATTTGAACATAATGTTTCCGTAGAGCGTCAGCAATGCGAAAGAGAGTGTTATTTCCTGCAGCAGAATCTGGAACACGACTTTTCCTTTTTGGAAGCCAACGGTCGTATGCAGATTGGGGTAGTACAGAGAGTGGTGGACAACTATCACAATTATTATCAGAGCCAGGATATTTTCATTGAGCTGAGAGAGGCAGTGGCAGATAAGAGTAATACCCGTTCTATGGTTATCCGCGGCGGTAAGCAGATTTTTATTCAGGTGGAACGTACCCTTGCACAACCTTACGGGGACTATTCCGTATTTTATCAAAAAGAGCTGGTGGATTTTGAGCAGACCTGGGCGAAGCTGCAATCTACCTTTGTTCTGATAAGCGTCAGCCTGTCCCTGTTACTTTGTGTTCTGTTGTTTTTCATGATGCAGAGGATCTTCAAACCTTTGGAGCGTTTGAATCACTCAGTGGCAGAGATTTCCAGAGGGAATTATGAGCAGAACCTGAGTTACAAGGGGGAGGATGAGATAGCAGAGCTGGCAGGTAATATTGATACCATGGCAGGTACCATACGTGAGCAGATTCAGAAGCTGGAGGAGGAGAATCAAAAGAAGCAGCAATTAATGGACAATCTGGCTCATGAATTGCGTACTCCTTTGACCTCCATTTACGGCTATGCTCAGCTGTTGCAGGTGGGCCGCGTCTCTGAGGAAGAGACCTATGAAGGTCTGGAATACATTATGAAGGAAAGTAAGCGACTGAACAAAATGAGTGAGGAAATGCTGTCCATGCGTTTGTTGGAAAGAAGTACGGTTGCACCCATAAAAGTGAATATAAATACGGTGGCAGAGCATGTACGCCGCATTCTGTCAGATGTTTTGGAAAAGAAAAAGGTGAAGTTGGTAGAAACCTTTGAAGTGACGGAATGTATGGGAGATGAAGAGGGATTAATTATCGTATTCCGAAATCTTTTGGAAAATGCCATTCGTGCCAGTAAGGAAGGCGACAGGGTAGAGTGGTTGCTGGAACGAAAGGAAAACGGATATTTGTTTCAGGTGAAGGACTATGGAATCGGTATGGAGCAGGCTGAACTGGAGAAGGTAATGGATGCTTTCTACCGTGTGGATAAGGGGCGTTCCCGTAATGAAGGCGGTGCCGGTCTTGGCTTGTCCATAGTGGATACCCTTGTAAAGAAATGGAACGGAAGGCTTTGGATAGAGTCAGAAAAGAACAAAGGAACTATTGTTTATGTGGAATTGCCGATTCCGCCACAGGAGTAAGGAGAGACTGTGACAATGCAGAAACACAAAGGAAGGGGAATGTGGCATGAGAGAAAAAATTGAAACATTGCTTTTGGCATTCAGCCTTTGTGTGGTTAGTATCATTGTATTACTGGGAGGCATGAATCTGAGTGCCATGAAAAGTAACCGGAATGAGGAAGAATTTTATGAAGAGCAGTCTCAATCAGCATCTTCAGAGGATGTAATTGATACGGTTATCAATGAGTTTTCCGAGGATGCGCTGCGTGCAGAGTTTTCCGGAGTGGTTATCACTACCTGGGATGAATATTACCGGATGAGTGGCATAGAGGTGTCAAAGGAAGAGGAAAGAGGGGTCTATGGTACCCTGAATGATGAAAACTGTTCCATGCAATGGGGCGGACTTCTGGCATTAAAGGAATTGAGCTATATTGAAGAGATGGATACGGAGGGTATGTACCTGATGATGGTGCTGTCCGATGCAGGCTCTTCCCAGGCTTTGGATATCTGGAGAGGTTATTTATGCAACTATTTAATCGGGCAGGAACCCACGGACGGAGTGAAGAGGGAGTATTATCTGCAGGTCAATGCTTATACCGGTGAGGTGCTTCGTATTGAAAAGCGTGGTGCAGAAGGCAGACTTAGTACCCTGTTTGAAAACAGCAATAAGCTGGAGCTTACGGAAAAGGATTTAGAAATTGACTATTCTGCAGTTCCCATTATATCGGTGGCGGATTATTGGGATATTAATAACCGTGTGCCCGGTGAAGAAGAAACTTACGAAAACGGTGTGGATGGTTACCTTTCCATGAAGGAAGCGGGCAATATTGTGTTGAAGGAGATACACCGTCTGTTTGATGAGGATATGGTAGGAATGAAGCTGGTTATGAGCTTTACCGACGGCAGATGGAGCGGCTGGCTTTTGAATGAATACAGTGCAGATGATGAAAGGTATAAGAGCTATACCTTTCGAATGGATGCCCGCAGCGGCAAGATTTGGTGGTTGACCGGCGGAAAACAATCTGTAAAGTATTCCGGAAAGACGACCTTCACAGATGAACAGATTATTGAAAATGCCCGAAGCATTATTAAGAAATATCATTTGGTCAACGTAAGTCAGCTGAATTGGAATGAAGTTTATGTATACAATGCGGCTAAGGACAAGCGCAATCCCATTGAGGAGCGATTGGAAAGAGAGGAAGGTCGCATCACCAATTATGTGGAGTTTTGTTCTGATGACGGAGAGTGGGTGCAGGTATCCATGGATTGGGAAACCGGAGAGTTGTGGCAGATTATTTATAAGAACTATTCCAAGTGGTACGAATAGTGACAAAGATTTGACGAAAAAGGATAAATATGTTATATTTTAGCGGATGCTTCAGGCATCCGTTATTTTTTTAAGGAGGGAAAACAATGGAGAATCAAAAGAAAGCATCCGGTAAAAAATGGATTGTTGTTCTGTGTATTGTGCTGGCGCTTGCATTAATCGGCGGTGGTGCTTTCCTGGCATACAAATTCATTTTTAACAATCCGGAGAAAAAGTATGAGAAGGCCATGAGCAGTGCGGCGGATTTCATGGATGAGGAAGAGTATAAAGAGGCTATCGAATACTTTAAGGAAGCATTGGAATACGAGGAAGACGATGAGGATGCCCTGGAAGGAATTTCAGAGGCATACAAGAAGCTGGGTGACAGCTATCTTGCAAAAGAGGATTATGAAAAAGCATATTCCAATTATAAGAAGGCATTCAAGGATGTAGAGAATAAGGAAGCACAGGAAGCAGCGCTTAATCTTTCCTATGAGCAGGCGAAGAAAGCCTATGAAGAATATGATTATGCTGCCTTTGAAGAGTGGGCCAAGAAGCACGATGAGCTGGCTGATGAGATGGATAAGGATGACTTCATTACAGCATATATGTATGCGTCCTTGGATCCCGAAGTGAACCAACCTGTGATTGAGGAACCTGAATGGGAGGAGCCTGTGGTAGAGGAACCCGAATGGGAGGAGCCTGAGTGGGAGGAACCTGAGTGGGATGAGCCCGAAGTAATAGTACCGGAAGTGGTTGGTCCAACCAACGATCCCAATGTTCACATAATAAACGTATGGTCATTTACAGAAGAGCTACCCAGGATAGTTCATAAATTTGTAGAAACCCATCCTGATTTTCCGTATCAAATCAATACTACCATTATCCCAACTAATGATGGCTTCTATCAGCCGGCGTTGGACGCAGCATTGGAGGCCGGAGGAGCGGAAGCACCTGATATTTATTGTGTTGAGTCTGTATTTGCATATAAGTATACTAAGGGTGACGCCAGTGGTTTTGCTGCTACCTATGAAGAGTTAGGTATTGATGTGGACACTAAAATCGGGGAGGCAGATATTGCAAGTTATATGGTAGAAATGGGAACACGCCCTGCAGATGATCAAGTGGTAGGTCTTGGGTATTGGGCAACAGGAGGAGCTTTTATTTATCGACGTTCCATTGCAATTGATACCTGGGGAACCGATGACCCTTCAGTAGTACAGGAAAAAATTGGTGGTGGTACCGGAAGCTGGGATCAATTCTTTGTGGCCGCTGAGGATTTGAAAGCAAAGGGCTATGCGATTATTTCCGGAGACGGTGATATTTGGCATCCCATAGAAAATAGTGCAGAGAACGGATGGATTGTAAACGGTAAGCTGCATATTGACCCCAAGAGAGAAGCCTTCCTGGATATTGCGAAGATCTTAAAGGACAATAATTATCACAACAATACACAGGATTGGTCAGAAGCCTGGTTGGCAGATATGAAGGGCCAAGGAGAGAAGGAAATGCTTGGTTTCTTTGGACCTGCATGGCTGATTAATTACACCATGAAATGGAACTGTGGTGGAACCACATATGGTGAAGGAACTTATGGTGACTGGGCTGTTTGTGAGTCTCCTGTAGGATTTTATTGGGGCGGTGACTGGATTCTGGCAAATAAGGATTCCAAGGTGAAGGCAGCTGTTGGAGAAATCATCGAATGGATTACCTTGGATTATTCAAGAGATGGTCTTCAGTATGCATGGGCTAATGGTACCATAGACTGGGATTACGATCCTTCAACCATGGAGAACAAAGATACTGTTCCATCCAATGCCGTATTGAGGATGTCAGATGGAGGAATGGATTTCTTGGGCGGACAAAATATGTATGACATATATGTTTGGGCAAACGCATTTGCGACTGCTAAAAATGTTACACAATATGATGAAACCATTAACAGTTGTTATCGTGATGCGGTTCGTCAGTATGTGGAAGGCTACTTTACTCGTGATGAGGCATTGGAAAATTTTAAAGAAAATGTAAATTACAAACTGGGAATTGAAGCAGAATAAAGAATGAAATGTTAAGAGGCAGATGCTTGGGCATCTGCCTCTTTTTAATATAAAAAAATAATTCATAACATCCGTTTGTATATTTTTGCTTCATTTGCATTACCCTATGGAAAGAAGCAAAAAAGCGAGGTTTGATTATGAAAAATATAAATCAGCAAAAAACAGAAAGACCTTTCGGTATGCGGGATAAGCTGGGCTACATGTTTGGTGACTTTGGTAATGACTTTACCTTTGTGTTGTCATCCAGCTTTTTACTCAAATTTTATACGGATGTCATGGGGGTATCGGCGGGGATAGTTGGTATCGCGATGATGCTCTCCAGATTTGTTGACGCCTTTACGGATGTTGCGATGGGACGTATCTGTGATAAGAGCAGAGTGACACCCAATGGTAAGTTTAAGCCCTGGATTTTAAGAATGTGCGGACCTGTAGCCATAGCCTCTTTTTTGATTTATCAAAGCAGTTTGGCGGATATGTCCATGCCATTTAAGATTGCTTACTTATTTGTTACCTATATTTTGTGGGGTTCCATTTTTTATACCTCTATCAATATTCCCTATGGCTCTATGGCATCGGCTATATCCGCGGAGCCGGGAGACCGGCAGTCATTGTCCACCTATCGCTCCATGGGAGCTACTTTGGCTGGCATGTTTATCGGAGCGGGTGTACCCTTGTTGGCTTATGATAAAATAGACGGCAATGCGGTATTAAACGGTAGCAGATTTACTCTGATAGCGGGAATATTCTCCATTCTTGCAGTGGTCTGTTATTTACTTTGTTATGTCCTTACCACAGAGCGTGTGATGCCCCAAAGGTCGGATGAGGTGGCAAAAAATAACAGTGTTCGTTTGATGTTCCAAAATGCCATAAAGAATAGGGCACTAATATCCATTATTGCGGCTTCTATTGTAATGCTGCTGGCGCAGCTGACCATGCAGTCCATGGCGAATTATGTATTTCCAAACTATTATGGCAGTCCGGAAGCGCAGATTGTCTCCACTTTTATGATGCTTTTCGGTATGGTAGGAGCGGCAGCGGTGGCAAAACCATTGGCCGGTAAATTTGGTAAAGCGGAGATTGCAGTGGTATCCAATCTGTTGGCAGTGGTAGTCAGCATTCTGTTGTTTTTCCTGCGCCCGGAAAACGTATGGGTGTATGTGGTGATACAGGCTGCCAGCTGGTTTGGGCTGGGGGTATTCACCATGGTATCCTGGGCACTGATTACGGATGTCATAGATTATTCGGAGCTAAAAAATGGTGTCCGCGAGGACGGTTCGGTTTATGCCTTATATTCCTTTGCCAGAAAGCTGGGACAGGCTGCGGCAGCGGGAGTAACCGGATTTTTGCTGGATTTTATCGGGTACTCTGCGACGACGGCCTTTGATGCAGATGTGGTGAAGGGAATCTATGATATTTCCACTCTGGTACCGGCACTGGGCTTTGGACTGTTAGCAGCCATCCTTTGGTTCTGGTATCCTCTGCATAAAAAAGAAGTGGATGCGAATGTAGCTGCATTGAAAGAAAAGCATGAAAAGGAGTAAGCGGATGAGAAGAATACTAAATTTTAATAATAATTGGCTCTTTAGCAAGAATGCAAATAAGGTGCCGGAAAAGATGCCGGAGGATTGGGAGAAGGTCAGACTTCCCCATACTTGGAATCATACGGACGGCCAGGATGGTGGCGGAGACTACTACCGAGGCACCTGTTATTATGTAAAGGAATTTGAGAAGAAGGACTTGCCGGAGGGTGCTGAGTATTTCTTAGAAATCAATGGTGCCAATTCTTCTGCGGAAGTATACCTGAATGGTGTAAAGCTCATCTATCACCACGGAGGGTATTCCACGTTCAGAGTGTGCCTGACAGATAACTTACAGGATAAGAATCTTCTGGTAATCTGTGTGGATAATAGTGAGAATACCAAAGTGTACCCGCAAATGGCAGATTTCACCTTTTATGGTGGCTTGTATCGTGATGTAAATATAATTGCGGTGGAAAAGAGTCATTTTGACTTGGAATATTATGGAGGTCCCGGCATCATGGTGACTCCCCGTTTGACCGGAGATGATGCGGAGGTGGAAATCCGTGTGTTTGTGTCCGGCTTGGAGGAAGGTCAGGAACTGCATTATACCATATTGAATCAAGAGGGAGAAGCGGTAGAGGAATGGAGCAGCAAGGACACTTCTGTGCAGATGAACATTCCTACAGTGCACCGCTGGCAGGGCAGAAGGGATCCTTATTTATATACTGCGGAAGTAAAACTGATGGAGGGCGAAAAGGAACTGGATAAGGTGACCACCCGTTTTGGTTGCAGAAGCTTTGAAATCCATCCTGAGAAGGGCTTTTTATTGAATGGTAAGAAGTATCCCTTGCGAGGCGTGTCCAGGCATCAGGACCGATGGGGTGTGGGTAATGCCTTAAGCAAGGCGCATCACAGGGAGGATATGGAGCTGATTTGCGAGGTGGGGGCCAATACCATACGTCTTGCTCACTATCAGCATGACCAGTATTTTTATGACCTTTGTGATGAAAAGGGTATGGTGGTATGGGCGGAGATTCCCTATATTTCTAAGCATCTGCCTGAAGGCAGGGACAATACCATCAGCCAGATGAAGGAGTTGATTACTCAGAATTACAACCATCCGTCTATTGTGGTATGGGGACTTTCTAATGAAATCACCATCGCAGGCTCTGACGAGGATTTGTTGGAGAATCACAGGATATTGAATGATTTGGCTCATGAGATGGACCCTACCAGACTTACCACCATAGCCTGCGTGTCCATGTGTGATATCAATGATCCTTATATACAAATTCCGGATGTGCTGGCCTACAATCACTATTTCGGCTGGTATGGTGGAGACACATCCATGAATGGTCCCTGGTTTGATAAATTCCATGAGGTCCATCCGGACATTCCCATTGGATGTAGTGAGTACGGCTGCGAAGCCCTGAACTGGCATACTTCCGACCCGGCTCAGGGGGATTATACGGAAGAGTATCAGGCATATTACCATGAAGAGCTGATTAAGCAGTTCTTTACCAGAGACTATTTGTGGGCCACTTATGTGTGGAATATGTTTGATTTTGGTGCAGATGCCCGTAATGAGGGGGGCGAAAACGGTCAGAACCACAAGGGACTGGTGACCTTTGACAGAAAATACAAAAAGGATTCCTTCTATGCCTATAAAGCATGGCTTTCGGACCAGCCCTTCGTGCATATTTGCGGAAAGAGGTATGTAAACCGTGTGGAGGATGTGACAAAGGTGACGGTCTACTCCAATCTGCCGGAGGTGGAGCTTTATGTGAATGGGGAAAGCTTTGAAAAGCAACGTAGCGAAGAACATTTCTTTTACTTTCATGTACCGAATAAAGGAAAGACCATTCTGCGGGCAGTGGCAGGAGAGTGTCAGGACAGCAGTGTGATTCAGAAGGTGGATGTGTTTGATGAAAGCTATCGTTTAAAGGAGAAAGGTGCTATTCTCAACTGGTTTGATATCACCGCACCGGAAGGTTATTTCTCCTTAAATGATACCATGGGGGCCATCATGAAGAACGAACAGGGCCGCAAAGTACTGGCAGGTCTGATGGCCGGAATGCAGGCTCAGATGAGCGGCGGCAAAGCTATGGGCTTTGAAATGAACGACGGTATGATGAAAATGATGGAGGGCTTCACCATGGTACGAATGGCCAACCTGATGGGTACCGCAGGCGTAAAAATGACTAAGGAGCAATTACTGGAAATCAATAAACAGCTGAACTTAATTCGCAAATAGCCAATATTATAAAGTGGGCACCGTCCCACCATATATACCCTAATGCAGGACTGTAGGAAAACGTCGGCCCTTAGCGATGGTATCAAGACGAAACAAGGTTTCGTCTGCGCTTAGTGCCGTTACGTAATTCACCAGACCAACTGCAAGTTGGTCTTGAGCGACTGAGCGGGTCCAAATAGGGTATATATGGTGGGACGGTGCCCACGTATTTTTTGTAGTTTACGGTGTATATCCGATTCCCAGGATGGTAAAGTTCTTGTTTTCGTGTCCCTCACAGGGTTTGATTTCCAGTACGTGAGGGGCGGAAGTGTCTTCGTCCAAAAGCAGGACAGTTTCGATATTGTTCCAGCCACCCTTCAGATATCCGTTCAGAATACCGGCAAATTGACCGTCTACATACACGGATACTTTGCCGAAGGTGGGTGAATTGCTGAATTTGTAAGACAGCATGATATTTTTGCAGGTCAGCTCTACTTTGAAGCTATCCGTACCATTCGTGGCAGTACGCATCCAATTGTCCGGGAAAACAGCCTTCGCTGTACGGGCATAGGTCTGCAATGCATTGTCTTTAGCGGTGAAGCTACCGGGAGTGATTATGGTTCCGGCATTGTCGGAGGCAGTCACCAGACGGATACCGGTGAAGTCACTTCCCTTAAAGTCGGTTTCAGGAATAGGAGCAATAGTGCCGGGAGCTTTCGCACCGACCCTGTTACATAGTTCCATGAGACAGTCTGCCATGATGGCATGACCGTAATCCGTAGGATGATAAATATCTGCGAAAAATTCTTTGTCGGTTAGGTGCTTGCTTGTATAAGCAGTGGCGATGGCGTCCCGGATGCTGACCATGGGAAGACCGTAGTGGTTACCGATAGGGATATATTGCTCCTGCATGTTCCACTTGCTTTCAAATACAGAGAATAACAAGATGACCGCAGGTGCATTTTCCTTTTCCAGGATAGTACGTACCAGACTTTCATAGGCACGGGCGTTGGTGGGCTCCTGATAATCGTTTACTGCAAATTCGATGATGACCAAGTCGGGATTGCCTTCCATGACTGCGTCCGCATCTCTTTCGTAACGCATCAGGCCCAATGTGGAAGGCGTGCCACCCAGACCGCTGTTGTAATATTTCATGTCAGAGTCCGGATAAGCTTCCAACAGGCGGTTGACGAATTGGTCCGTGTAGGAATAGGTGAAATTCTTGGCACCGGCTCCTTCCGTGATGGAACCGCCAATGGTGAAAACGGTGATTTCTTCTCCGAGGCTAATTTTATCCAGTACCTGTTCCAAGCGACCGTTAGTACCCTCCGATAGGATGGAGGTATCCAGCATGTATTGATACCAGTCAGTGGGATCTTCAGGAGCCGGCGTGTCTGCTGGAACTACGGTGGCAGCAGGAACCTCTGTAGCCGAGGGAGTTTCGGTGGGTTGTGCGGTAGGAGGGGCTGTAATATCCGGCACATGGGCAGGTGCATCCGTTGCTACTGCTACCGGTTCCGAAGTGGGAGTAGCAGTGGGGGGATTGGTGGGAACCGGCGTGTCTGCTACAGCTGTTGAAGTAGGTGCAGCTGTGGCCTGTGGGACAACCGCACTTTTGTAGACACATCCGCTAAACAGCAGCGGTATAATTATACTAATCAGAAGTAGTAAGCAGTTTTTTCTGTTTTTCATGAAAAGCCTCCAAATACTATTTGTCCCGATAAGTATACCTTATACCACATTAAGTTGCAATTCCTTACCTCTTAGTAAGTTGAATTTACCTCTTGGTGCAAACCTATTTACAAAAAATACGGGCATGTTATACTAACATCATAAACAACGCGCGTTACTTATGAAGGAGGAGATAGGGTGAAGGTAAGAGTCGAAATCGACGAAAGCCTGGAGGAAGAAATCGTCATCATTCATTGTAAGGAACTGAATGAGAGAATCATAGAAATACAAAAGACTTTGTCGGAGCTGGGAAGTCCCGACAGGACCATCCTGCTGCACCGCAAGGATAAGGAGTATTACCTGCCCTTGGAACAGATTTTGTTCTTTGAAACAGAGGATAAGGAAATACGGGTACATACTAAAAAGGAAATCTATGATACGGACTATAAATTATATGAGCTGGAAGAATTGTTGCCGGGATACTTCATGCGAATATCCAAATCCACCATTGTGAATTTGAAGCATGTGTATTCCATCACAAGGAATCTGACAGCCTCCAGTCTGGTGGAATTTGCAAATTGTCATAAACAGGTATATGTTTCGAGAAATTATTATAAAGCGCTGGTGGAACGACTGGCAGAGAAGAGGAGAAAATTATGAGGAAAAATGTAGTAAACGGAATCGGTTTTTTAGTGGCGGCAGCTTTTGTGATAGTAGGCAGTACGGGAATCTTGGGAGAAATCAGTGTATTTAAGCTTTTATTAAGTTTTGTGCTGGTATTGATTTTGATAAAATCAGTATTGAAATTGAGATGGACTCCCGTGCTGTTTTCAGCAGCTTTTTTAGCTATTTTGTATGATTCTCTTTTGGGAATCGAGAACCTGACTCCTTGGCCTGTTTTAGGGGCGGCTTTCCTGGGAAGCATCGGATTGAATATGATTTTTGGCAAAAAGCATGACGGATTTCATATGAATTTCGGAGATAGGGATTATGGAGTGAAAACGGAAGGGAATGCTGTTTCAAATGTAAAGGAAACAGAAAACAATTTTCATTGCGATGTAACCTTTTCAACCATTACCAAGTATATCAAGAGTCAGAGTCTGCAGAATGCTTACATTAATAATTCCTTCGGACAGGTAAGCATATATTTTGATGAAGCTGTTTTAGATAACAAAACTGCCAATGTACGGGTTATTAATTCCTTCGGTAATGTGAAGCTTTATATCCCTTCCGATTGGGAAGTGGTTGTTAAGCAGAGCGAGTCCTTTGGTCAGATAAAAACTTTCAAAAGTGAAGGTATCATGAATTGTGTGATTGAGGGCGGAAATAAGCTTTTTGTAAACGCAGTGACTTCATTCGGAGATATTGAAATTCATTATATCTAGGATTGTCGGATTTTGCTTTCTGTTGTATGATAGAAGGGGGCGGACTACAACGACAGAATAGAGAGATACAAGATGAAAAAAAAGGGTAAAGCAACTAAGTGGATGAAATTCAGACATAAAGTGGTGAGAAATATTGCCTATTGGATTATTGCGCCTTATTCCCGGTGGAAGTACGGAATTAAGGTGCAAAAATTCCGTGAGCAGGAGGACAGACCCTATCTGGTTCTGATGAATCATCAAACGGCTTTTGACCAGTTTTTTGTGGGGATGGCTTTTCGCGGTCCCATATATTATCTTGCATCCGAGGATCTCTTTTCCAATGGTTTTGTATCCAAGCTTATACAATATTTAGTGGCTCCCATTCCGATTAAGAAGCAAACCACGGACCTTAAGGCTATTATAAACTGTATTAAGGTGGCTAAGGAAGGGGGCACCATCGCAATCGCTCCGGAAGGCAATCGTACCTATAGCGGAAGAACCGAGTATATGAGTGATTCTATCGCAAATCTGGCAAGAAAGATGGGTATGCCCATTGCCCTTTATCGAATCGAGGGCGGATACGGTGTTCACCCGCGGTGGAGTGATGTGGTCAGGAAAGGGAAAATGCGTGGATATGTTTTCCGTGTGATTCAGCCGGAAGAATACAAAAGCTTATCCAATGAGGAATTGTTTGCACTTATAAAAGAAGGCTTGTATGTGGATGAAGCGGTGTGTGATGGGGAATATCGCCATACGAAGCTGGCAGAATATCTGGAAAGAGCCATATATGTATGCCCTTATTGCGGACTTTCAGAATTTGAAAGCCATAGGGATAGGATGCGATGTAAAAAATGTAATCGGGAAGTACGATATTTGCCGACGAAGGAATTGGAAGGAATCGGCTTTGATTCGCCATACCGCTTTGTGGCAGAGTGGTATGATGCACAGGCGGACTTTGTGAATGAGCTGAATGTGCTGGAATATACGGACAAGCCATTGTATTCAGAACGCGTGGATTTGTATGAGGTAATTCCTTACAAAAAGAAGAATCTGCTTTCTGAAAATATTAACATAGCATTGTACGGAGACCGGATGGAGTGGACTTTTAGCGATGAAAAAAAGGTTTGTCCCTTTGATGAAACAGCAGCCATTGCAGTGCTTGGCAGAAACAAGCTGAATGTATATTTGGGAGATAAAATCTATCAAATAAAAAGCGGGAAGCGATTTAATGCCTTGAAATATGTACATATCTATCACAGATACAAGAATATTGTAAAAGGAGATCAGGATGGAAAATTTTTGGGATTATAGTGTATGGAGCTGGATTCTGCTTTTTGGAGTGTTGTTGATAAGCTTACTGGCGGGCAATGTATTGAAAAAGAGTATTCCCGTATTGCAAAAATCTTTGATTCCTACTTCCGTTCTGGGTGGTGCCATTCTTCTTATTGTGGCTGCGATTTTTAAGGCGTTTGCGGGAGAAGTAATGTTTGATACCATAATATTCAACGGAAACGGAACAGCAAACCTTGAAATCATTACATACCACACATTGGCGTTAGGATTTATTGCTTCTTCCTTGAAGACCACAGGAGGAAAGTTGACAAAGCAGCGTACCAATGAGATTTTTAATACAGGA
The DNA here is from genome assembly GCA_017520425.1 of Lachnospiraceae bacterium. Lineage (GTDB taxonomy): Bacteria > Bacillota > Clostridia > Lachnospirales > Lachnospiraceae > Acetatifactor. The sequence continues at coordinate 22,975 of JAFXFO010000013.1, forward strand.
GTAACAACGGTTTCCACTTACCTTCTGCAAGCGATTTTGGGGTTGGCTATCACCTTGGTAGCAGCACAGGTAATTAGCGGTTTCTTCGAAGCGGCAGGTGTTTTGTTGCCCTTCGGATACGGTCAGGGTACGGGACAGGCTCTCAATTATGGATCCATTTATGAATCAGAGTTTGGCTTCGACGGCGGAAGAAGCTTCGGACTTACCATTGCGGCACTTGGTTTTTTGTCTGCAAGTATCGGTGGAGTCATTCATTTGAATATTATGAAGAAACGTGGGAAACTTGTGATTTCGGAGAGAACGGACGGAAGCCTGCATAGTGAAAGCGTGGATTCCGAGAGTGAAATCCCCATGCAGGAAAGTATCGATAAAATGACCGTGCAGATGGCTATGATTTTTATGTCCTATATGTTGGCATTTTTTGTTATGTATGGTTTGGGAACACTTTTGCCATCCATGAAAGCAGTTATTTACGGATTCAACTTTTTGCTTGGCGTAGTGACGGCTACATTGGTTAAATTGGTTTTGAATTTTCTATATAAGAAGAATATCGTCAAGAAGAAATATACCAATAATTTTCTCATGACACGTGTGAGCAATTTCTTTTTTGATATTATGGTGGTTGCAGGCGTGGCGGCCATCCGTTTGGATATTTTGGAAAATTTTTGGGGCATCATTCTGATTTTAGGTGTTGTGGGCGCGATCATTACGTATGTTTATAATAGAATCGTGGCTAAAACCTTATTCAAGGATTATGAGGAAGAACAATTCCTGGTGATGTACGGTATGCTGACCGGAACCGCCAGTACAGGTATTATTTTGTTGAGAGAAATCGATAAAGATTTTAAGACGCCGGCATCGGATAACCTGGTGTATCAAAACTTTCCGGCTATTGTATTCGGCTTCCCCATGATGTTTCTTGCCACACTGGCACCCAAGCGTCCGATTTTGACGCTGATCGTATTCGTGGTGTTCTTTGCCGTAATGAATGTGATTCTTTTTAGAACGAAACTATTCGAGAGAAAGAAATGAAGAAGATTAAATCCTTTAGTAAAAGATTGATAAAAGTTATTAAATGTCCTATCATATTATGGCCACTGATGGTAGTGATTTTCATTCAATGCATCCCTTTTATGGGATTGGGTGGATCGGACTACGATAGGTCGATGCTGAGTATTGAGTATGAAAATGCACCGAAAGAAACGGCCTATGTAGACATTTTGGTGCAAATGAATCGTGAAGACCCTGCGTATGTGGATTTTACGCAGCCACCACAGCACTTTGTAAGAGAATATACAGATGAAAATGGGGCGTGGCAATGTGAATATATGAATTTGCCTATTACCGAAGAAAGCGAAATCGCAAAGTGGAATGAAAACGGATATGTAAGTCTTACATTACATCATAAGGCTGTTGAAGCGTTACGGACTGGGAAAAATGATAGCCTGAATATAGATGGCTACTTCCTTGAAGATATTTATAAAAGATACGGTAAAGTTAGAGTGGCTTATGTGGATGATGAAGGAAATGTGCTAAAGGTAACGGACAAATCAAAGAAAAAATATATGGGATGGCAAGCGGATCATTTGGTTGTGAACGGAGACTCCGTAATTTTCCAAATTGGTGAAGAGGCACCCTGGATGGTAGGACTATTTTGTATACTGGCTCTTGCTATACCATTGTATACTATTTATTTGATTATTAAGTGTCTTATTTTTTTTATACAAGGGCTTTTTTGTTTAAGTGATTAGCAGGAAGGGTGAGCCGGGGCAGGGGCTATATAGGTCTCGTAATGCAACGTTGAAAAATACAGATAATAAAAACTGTATGTCATAGACGAACACGCTCGCGTGTACGGCAATTGACATACAGTTTTTTGTTAGATGTTTTTTCACCGGTGTGTGAGAGACCTATATAGCCCCTGCCCCGGCTCACCCTTCCTCAGAAAAGCTCTCTTTCTCAGAAAAGCCTTCTACTTCAAAAATCCATTAATAATCTGCGCCTCTGCCTCAGCCTCGGTAAGACCAAGGGTCATCAGCTTGATAATCTGCTCGCCGGCAATTTTGCCGATGGCAGCTTCGTGAATCAACTCTGCATCCAGGTGGTTGGCGGTAATTTCCGGAATGGCACTGATTTTTGCATTGTCCATGATGATGGCATCGCATTCGGAGTGACCGGCACATTTGTTGTTACCGTTGATCTTAGCTAAAAAGAGCTGCTTGGAATCGTCCTTTGCTACGGCACGGGAGATGATATTGGCACTGGAACCGGCACCGTTTAAGTCTACAGTAAAGTCGGTTTCTGCATATTGGGAACCATGGGTCATCAGTTTTTCGGTGACAATCAGTTTGGCACCGTCTGCCAAATCAGCAGTGGTAATACGCTTGGTGGAATCCACACCCTTGATTTGCACGGTTTCCATCTCCATAAAGCTGTTTTCTGCCAGATGGATGACGGTTTCGGGATTCATGATGCGTTCGCCCTTGCCGTCGCCGCTGCCGTAATGCTTTTCCACGTATTTCACATGGGAGTTCTTGCCGATGAAGAAGCTGTGGATACCGTCATGCTTGGAGGCTTGGTCGCCGCCGTTGTGGATGCCGCAGCCGGCTACGATGGTTACATCGCAGTCGTCCCCTACGTGAAAATCATTATAAACCATTTCGGTCAGTCCGCTTTGGCTTAAGACCACCGGGATGTGTACACTTTCTCTTTTGGTGCCGGGCTTGATGATGATATCGATGCCCTGCTTGTCCTCTTTGGTTACGATATCGATATGAGCAGTGGTGTTACGTCCTACGGAAGCACCATTGGCACGGATGTTGTAGGCACCGGCTGGTACCTCATGCAGACCGGCTATCTGCTCCAATAAATTTTTCTGTATAGCGTCCATGATGTATTCTCCTAATTCTGTACTTCCTGATAAAATTTACAGCTGCCGGTACCGTTTAAAAGCTCCGGTAAAATCTCGGATTTGCTGCCGAAGGAACGTACCGTACCGTCTGCGATGATAATGATTTCATCAGCTATGTTCAAAATTCTCTCCTGATGGGAGATGATAATCAACGATTTCTGCTGATTGTGGAACTCTTCAAATACCTTAATCAGATTGTTAAAGCTCCATAAATCAATGCCTGCCTCCGGTTCGTCAAAAACAGAGAGAGGAGTGTTGCGGGCAATGATGGTGGCGATTTCGATACGCTTCAATTCACCACCGGAAAGGGAACCATCCACATCACGATTGATATAATCTCTGGCACATAAGCCTACTTTGGATAAGTATTCACAGGCACCGGCAGTAGAGATGGCATCGCCTGCAGCTAAGGTGATTAAATCCTTGACCTTGATACCCTTGAAACGTACCGGCTGCTGGAAGGCAAAACTGATGCCCAGCTTGGCACGTTCGGAAATACTCATGTCCGTAATGTCTGTGTCGTTAAAAAAGATTTTGCCGGATGTGGGCTTTTCAATTCCCATAATCAGCTTGGCCAGGGTGGACTTGCCACCACCGTTAGGACCGGTGATTGCCACAAATTTGTGGTCATCAATGGTCAGATTTATATTTTTAATGATTTCTTTTTTGGTGGAATGTTCGCTCTCCACGATAAAAGAAATGTCCTGTAATCTCAGCATTTGACTACCTCCTTCTAAATACCTTGTAAGTATAGCACAAAAGACAAAAATAATACAATAAATTCGAAAAAAAGTCTGTTAAAATAAATGGTTTTATGTTAAAATAATTCTAATAAATTATGGGGTGAAAAGTGAGTATACTGACAATATAAAAAAGTGAAGTGCGATGTGGGACACTTCCGAAAGGAGCTTACGTATGAAACTATCAGAAAAGGCATTTGTGAACAGGGCGGCATCGATTTGTTATTCGGTTATTTCACTATGTTTGGCGGTCGCATATATATTGGAATTTGTGAAGAATGCCAGAGGACTTGTTTATACAGTTTTAGTGTTGGCATTGAGTCTGGTGCCCGCAGCATTGTGCTGGATTTGTTATAAGAAGAATAGCGAAACCGGAGCTATTATGTATGTGATGGGAATCGGTTTCAGCATTTTGTATGCGTTTGCGGTGTTGACTACCAACAGTACCTTCACCTATACCTATATCTTCCCTATGATGATAGCAGTAACCTTATTCTCCAGTGTGAAATATTCGGTGATTATGTCTATTGTGTCTATTGTGATAAATGGTACGGATGTTATCTATCGTTTGATTACGGATAATATGGGCGGAGTAAAGCTTCCCGATGTAGAAATTCGTATTGCAGGCGTATTTGTAGTTGGTGTATTTTTGATTGTTAGTACGGTTTGCTTAAAGAAAACCAATGATATGCAAGTATCTCAATTGAGTGCACAAAAGGAACAGGTGGACAATGCTTTGGCTACTAATCTGACCATGGCAGGCAAAATCAGTTCCGATATAGCCGGAGTAACTTCTAAAATGGAAGAACTGGGCAACTCTGTATCACAGATTCGGGAATCCATGAAGCAGGTGGCAGACGGAAGTAATGAAACCTCTGAAGCAGTACAGCAGCAGTTGCAGAAGACAGAGGATATCCAGAAGTATGTTATTGATGTAAAGAATACAGCAGATGAAATAACCCATGAAATGGAAACTGCTTTACAAGTGCTTGCTACCGGTAATAAGCATGTGAATGCCTTGGAACAACAGGTGAAAAAATCAGAAGAAGCTAACAATACCATGCTTTCCAAAATGGAAGCTTTGAATGTACATGCAGAGAATATGAACACGATCATTGAGACTATCAATGATGTGGCCAACAGAACCGGTCTTTTGGCTTTGAATGCAAGTATCGAGGCGGCAAGAGCGGGTGAGGCCGGCAGAGGCTTTGCAGTGGTAGCAACAGAGGTTTCTGCATTGTCCAGTCAGACCAAGGACGCTACCGTTCATATCGTAGAGCTGATACGCAACATGAACGATGAATTGATGGCAGTAGCAGAGGCAATCAATATGGTGACGGAGTGTAACAATGCTTATGCACAGAGTACGGAAGAGGTATCCGACAGCTTTGGTAAGATATCCAACAGTACGGAAAGTATCGGTCAGCAGGTAGAACTGATGGAAAGAATCACCCGTTCCCTGGAAGTGGCTAACGAAGGTATCGTAGACAGCATCCAGACCATTTCTGCTATTACGGAAGAGGTGAGTGCACACTCTGGCGAAACCTATGACGCCTGCGAAAGAAACAGCATTATGGTGCAGGAAGTGGCTTCTATCGTGGAGGACTTGAATCAGGCAGCAAAGCAGTATGCATCGCAGAAAGCCTAGTTAAATTCGGTATTGAATACACAATTTGAAAAATTAAAAATATTTGAGGAATGGGTATTGACATTTCCATAGGGAGTGTATATAATACTAAATGTTGCAGGCGATAAGCCGCAACATATGTGCGCTTAGCTCAGCTGGATAGAGCGTTTGGCTACGGACCAAAAGGTCGGGAGTTCGAATCTTCTAGCGCACGCTATGTGCGAATGCACACGCTGAAAGCCATGAAAACGATAGTTTTCATGGCTTTTTTCAAACACAGATTAAGTTGGAGGGGATTTCTAATGAAACCCATCAAATGTGATGCAAGTTTTTGTCAGTTTAATACAAAGGGCGGAATATGTAGCCATCCCAATTCCCAACCCGGTATCATGAATGATAATATGAAACCGATTGATTATTGTGAAAATTATCGTAAATTTTCGCTGAAGGCCAAGAAATTGAAAAGGAAATAAGTTATGGCGACAGAAGAAAATGTTTATCGTATCTGCAAGAAATGCCTGATGCGGGAAATGCAGGATAAAACAGGATACTATGAGTCCATTGGGGCGTTGATTGAAAGGCTGGATCCGGATGCAAAGGCGTCGGACGATCTTTATGAAGAACGATTACAGATATGTAAGGAGTGTGAGATGTTTCTGGAGGCCATGTGCAGAAGCTGCGGCTGTTATGTAGAGCTAAGGGCTGCAGTAGATAAGAATAACTGTCCCAGGAAAAAATGGTGAGAAATGAAAAGGCGACACGCATTATGCGTGCCGCCTATATTGTTTTATGATTTAAGGAATTAACCCATAGTAACTACTACATTTACTTCCTTCTTGGATGCATCGTAAGGGATTACGTTGCCGTCTACGGCCACGCCGTCCACTACCATGCTTACAACGCCCTTCTGAACGTTATTAGGGTTCTTTACCTCTACATTGTAGATGACACCGCGGTACTCACGAACCAGGCTGAAATCGCCGAATCCGGTAGGTACACAAGGGTTAATCTGCAGACCATTTAAGGTAGGATATACACCCAGGATGTACTGGGAAATATTGGTAAAGGTCCAAGCTGCTGTACCGGTCAACCAGCTGTTCTTTGCTTCGCCGTGGAACTTAGCGTCACGACCTGCAATCATCTGAGCGTAGCAGTAAGGCTCGGTACGATGGATTTCGCTGATTTCTTCGGTATATGCAGGACAGGTCTTCTTGTAGATTTCAAATGCTCTGTCGCCACGTCCGATTACGGTTTCAGCGATAGATACCCAAGGATTGTTGTGGCAGAAGATACCTGCGTTCTCCTTGTATCCGGGCGGATAAGAAGAAACTTCACCAAGCTCTAAGTGATACTTGGTATAAGCAGGCTGTAAAATCATGATACCATATTCGGTATCCAGCTTCTCCTTAACGGAGTTCAGTGCCTTTTCTGCCAAGCCTTCCTTCACACCTACACCGGCCAGTACACAGAAGCCCTGGGGCTCGATATAAATCTGACCTTCTTCACATTCTTTAGAACCAACCTTGTTGCTGTATGCATCGTATGCACGAACGAACCATTCGCCGTCCCAACCTGCATCCAGGATAGCGTCATACATTGCTGCAACTTCCTTGCGAGCGTACTGCGCTTCAGCAGCATCGCCCATCAATTCACAAAGCTGTGCGTATTCTTCACCATACTTAACAAACATACCTGCGATGAATACAGATTCTGCTACGGGACCTTCACTGGGACCAAAGGTCTGGAAGGATTCACCGGGATGCTCGGAGAAGCAGTTTAAGTTCAGACAGTCATTCCAGTCTGCACGTCCGATTAAAGGTAATTTATGAGGTCCTTTGTGAGTAACGGTAAAGTCGAAGGATCTTTTTAAGTGACCCATCAGGCTGGTAGCCTTAGACCAATCGTTATCGTAAGGAACGGATTCTGTCAAAATAGAGGTGTCGCCGGTTTCGCGAACATAAGCACTGGTACCTGCGATTAACCACAACGGGTCATCGTTGAAGCCGCCACCGATGTCTGCGTTACCCTTCTTGGTAAGAGGCTGATACTGATGATATGCACTACCGTCTTCAAACTGGGTAGAAGCGATATCGATAATTCTTTCTCTTGCACGATCAGGAATCAAATGTACGAAGCCCAGTAAGTCCTGACAGCTGTCACGGAAGCCCATACCACGGCCGATACCTGATTCATAATAAGAAGCAGAACGGGACATGTTGAAGGTTACCATACACTGATACTGGTTCCAGATGTTAACCATTCTGTTTACCTTATCATTAGAAGATTCTACATGATACTTGGAAAGAAGTGTCTTCCAGTAATCCTGCAGAGCTGCAAAAGCTGCATCCACGTCCTCAGCTGTAGCATAGCGAGCTAACATTTCATTTGCGGGCTTCTTATTGATAATACCGTGAGATTCCCACTTTTCTTCCTGAGGATTCTCTATGTAACCCAGTACAAATACGAAGGTCTTCTCTTCGCCGGGCTGTAAGGTGATGTTTAACTGCTGACATGCGATGGGAGACCAACCGCTTGCCATGGTGTTCTTACACTGACCGTTTTCAACCACTTCAGGGTTGTCCAAGCTTCTGTATTCGCCCAGGAAGTCATCACGGATGGTATCAAAGCCTGCGATAGGAGCGTTTACGGAGTAAACAGCGTAGTGATTACGACGCTCTCTGTACTCGGTCTTGTGGTAGATGGTAGAACCAACTACTTCAACTTCGCCACAGCTTAATAAACGCTGGAAGTTCTTCATATCATCATCTGCATTCCACAGACACCATTCTACATAAGAAAATACTTTTAATTCTTTTGCTTCGGTGCCGTTATTGGAAATGGTGAATTTGCTGATTTCGCAGTTATCGTTCATGGGAACGAAGGTAAGCAAATCAGCCTTTACATTATTCTTAGTAGAAGTAAAGCGGCTGTAACCGATACCGTGACGGCACTCATAAGAGTCCAATGTGGTCTTGGTAGGCTGCCAACCGGGATTCCAAACAGTATCGCCATCTTTAATATAGAGATACTTGCCACCCATATCGGTAGGTACATTATTATAACGATAACGGGTTAATCTTAATAACTTCGCATCCTTATAAAAGGTGTAACCGCCGCAGGTGTTGGAAATCAAACTGAAAAATTCATTGCATCCCAGATAGTTGATCCAGGGTAAGGGAGTTTTGGGAGTCGTGATGACGTATTCCATATTGGCGTCATCGAAATAACCGAATTTCATTTTTGTAATCTCCTTTGATATTGTTTAGTTAAACGATTAAGTAAAACTGGTTTTTATAAGTGCATTATACATAAGAAAAAAGGGGATTGCAATATCAGAATGTTAGAAAACGCATGTAAAAATTGTGAAAAATGACCAAAAATCACAAAAATAAGCAAAAATTATTATTTTTATATTGCTTTTTTGGAAAAAGTGGACTATATTAAAGTTGCGAAAACGTTTAAGGGATATACAGGTTGTACAAAGGGGATGATTGACAATGGTATCCATGAAGGACATCTCCATCGCATGTGGTGTAAGTGTTGCTACGGTCAGTAAAGCACTCAATGACCATAGCGACATCGGAGAGGAAACGAAAAACAGAATCAGAAAAGTAGCGAAGGAGATGGGGTATTATCCGAATTCCATGGCCAGAGCATTAAAGACCAATCGCACCTACAATATAGGAGTACTTTTTGTGGACGATGCCCAAAGCGGCTTGACACATGATTTCTTTTCTTATGTTTTGGATAGTTTTAAACGTACCGTGGAAGAAAGCGGTTACGATATTACTTTTATTAATAGTAGTAAGAAGGGTCGAAATCAATTATCCATTACAGAGCATTGCCGATACAGGAGCTTTGACGGTGTGGTAATAGCCTGTGTAGATTTTTACGATCCCGAAGTACTGGAGTTGATTCAAAGCGACATTCCGGTTGTTACCATTGATCATGTTTTTGAACAGCGTACCGCTATCGTATCAGATAATGTGGGCGGTATGAGTGATTTATTTACATATGTATATAAGATGGGACATGACAGGATAGCCTATATCCATGGAGAACCCTCTTCGGTTACCCAGAAGAGAGTGGCATCCTTTTACAGAACGGCAGCACAGTTTGGCGTAAGTGTGCCGGATGAATATGTGAGAGAAGCTGCATACAGAGATGTGAAGGCAGCATCCCTTGCAACGGTACAGTTGATGACGCTGGAGAATCCGCCTACCTGTATTCTTTATCCGGATGATATCGCCTGCCAGGGCGGTATGAATACCATTAAAGCTATGGGATACCGGATACCGGATGATGTATCCGTGGTAGGATATGACGGTGTTAAGGCAGAACGGCATGTAGTACCCAGGATTACTACTTTGAAGCAGGATACGGAGCGCATGGGCTATGAAGCGGCCAAGAAATTAATCGGTCTTATTGAGAGCCCGAAGACCTCTTTAATAGAGCAGGTTATGGTCGGCGGTATAGTTTATGAAGGAGATACTGTAAGAAGGATTGACAAATAGGAAATTTTGATGTACAATACAAACTAGAACGTACAAGTTCACCATAAAACGACAAAAAAGTTGTGGATTTTGTACAATTACCAACTGAATAGTGTTATATTTACATATATACTATTATTACATTTTAATCTTTTAATTTTTCAAGGAGGGTTATCTAATGAAAAAGTTAATCGCAACTTCTTTGTGTGCAGTATTAGCATTAGGATGCTTAACCGCATGTGGAGAAAAGAAGGAAGCTGCTGGCGATGCAGCTGACAAGGGTGGAGTTCAGGCAGAACAGAAGGTAGTTGAAGCTACTAACGACCCTAACGTAAAAACTATTAATGTATGGGCATTTACTGATGAAGTACCCAAGATGATCGACAAGTATGTTGAATTACATCCTGACTTCGGTTTCGAAATCAACACTACTATCATCGCTACTACCGACGGTGCTTATCAGCCTGCATTGGACGAAGCTTTAAAGGCTGGCGGCGCTGATGCTCCTGATATCTACTGTGCAGAAGCAGCTTTCATCTTAAAGTATGCTCAGGGTGATGCAGCATCTTATGCAGCAACCTACGGTGAGTTAGGTCTTGATGTAGCAGCTAAGATTAAGGAAGCTGACATCGCTTCTTACTCTGTTGAAATCGGTACTCGTCCTAGCGACGGTCAGGTAGTTGCACTTGGTTACCAGGCAACTGGTGGTGCTTTCATCTACAACCGTTCAGTAGCTAAGGATACTTGGGGTTCTGATGATCCTGCAAAGGTTAAGGAAGCAATCGGTGGTGGTACCGGTAACTGGGATCAGTTCTGGAAAGCAGCTGATGAATTGAAGGCTAAGGGCTATGCTATCTGCTCTGGTGATGGAGATATCTGGCACGCAATCGAAAACAGCTCTACTTCTGGTTGGGTAGTTGATGGTAAGTTAACTATCGATCCTAAGAGAGAAGAGTTCTTAGACGTTTCTAAGAAGTTAATGGACAATGGTTATCATAACGATACTCAGGACTGGACAGATCCTTGGTATGCTGATATGAAGGGTGCTGGAGAAAAGAAGGTTCTTGGTTTCTTCGGTCCTGCATGGTTAATCAACTACGTTATGGCTGGTAACTCTGGCGATACTTATGGTGACTGGGCAGTTTGTGAATCACCTGTAGGTTTCTTCTGGGGTGGTACTTGGTTACTTGCTAACAAGGATTCTAAGGTTAAGAAGGCAGTTGGCGAAATCATCAACTGGATTACTCTTGACTGCACCAAGGACGGTTTACAGTATGCATGGGCTAACGGTACCGTTGACTGGGATAACGATCCTGAAACTGCAACCGCTAAGGATACTGTAGCATCTGGTACTGTAATGAAGATGTCTGATGGTACTGTAGAATTCTTAGGTGGACAGAACATGTTCGACGTATTCGTTCCTGCTAACGCATTTGCAAATGGTAAGAACTTAACTCAGTACGATGAAACTATCAACTCTACTTTCAGAGATGCAGTTCGTCAGTACACCGCTGGTAAGGTTACTCGTGATCAGGCTATTGCTGATTTCAAGACCAACGTAGCAGCTAAGGTTGACGTTGAAGTAGAATAATTCTGCAAAACAAAATAAGTATTTTGGGGCGGACGGATTTGCCGTCTGCCCTTTTTTTAGCTAAAATCCCTTGCGGATTTATAGGTTTCAAGCGTACCAAGGTGTGAATTTGACAAGGGATTTACATCTTCTATATGAAAAAAACGGAGGTGGAATATTATGCAGCGTAAACGTGTTAGTTATGCTAAATGGGGTTACATATTTGCAGCACCATTTATGATCGCGTTTCTTGTTTTTACGCTATATCCATTGATTACGACATTGATTTATGGTTTTACCAACTATAAGGGTATGAATCCTCCACCACTTGAGATTTTGGATGAGCCCTTTAAGATGTATAAAACCGTTTTGACAGATAAAGTTTTCCTTCCGGCACTGAAGAATACCTTCGTGATTTGGGGTGTAAACTTTATTCCTCAGATTTTGCTGGCACTTGTATTGGCGGTATGGTTTACCAGTACCCGTCGTAAAATCAAGGGTCAGGGCTTCTTTAAAGTTGTATTATACATGCCTAATATTATTACAGCAGCTACTATCGCTATTTTGTTCAGAGCATTGTTCCAGTACCCCAAGGGACCTGTAAACGATTTACTGATGTCCTGGGGAGTTATTGAATCTGCATTTGACTTTAGTGTAAGTGGTACTGCAGCAAGATGTATCGTGGCATTTATTCAGTTCTGGCAGTGGTATGGATATACCATGATTGTATTGATTTCCGGTATTTTGGGTATCAGCCCTGAATTATTTGAGGCTGCGGAAATTGATGGTGCCACCGGATTCCAGCAGTTCTGGTATGTAACATTACCTAACTTGAAGTCCATCATGCTGTTTACTTTAGTAACATCCATGATCGGTGGTTTGAACATGTTCGATATCCCCAGACTGTATCTGAACGGTGGTCCTAACAATGCTACCAAAACAGCGGCACTGTATATTTATGAGCAGGCATTTGGTAACAGTTACCGATACAACAGAGCTTCTGCAGCAAGTATGATTATGTTTATTATCATTGCTATTTTGGCTGCACTTGTATTCTATATGTTGCGAGATAAGGATGAAGCAAAGCTTAATAAGATTATCCGTCAGCAGGAGAAAGAATATAAGAGAAAGATGAAAGAACAGAAATTACAGGGAGGTGGCAACTAATGAGACATGGTATTAGAGCTAAAATCGGCACAACCGGTATTTATATCGTGTGCATTTTCCTTGCCCTTTTAAGTATCTTCCCTTTTTACATCATGATTGTAAATGCGACCAGATCTACATATGAGATTCAGTCTACTGCGATTTCATTGATTCCGTCTACTCATATTATTGATAACTGGGGAGTGTTTGATGGAAAGAAGTTCGACCCTATTAAGGGCTTCCTTCATTCCATGCTGGTATCAACCGGTGCTACTATTTTAGCAGTTTATTTCTCAACCTTAACTGCTTATGCAGTGGTAGTATATGACTGGAAGCTTAAGAACGCATTCTTTACCTTTGTAATGTGCGTATTGATGATTCCTGCACAGCTGACTACCATCGGTTTCTACAAAATGATGTATTCATGGGGTTGGGTTAACAGCTTTGCGCCCCTGATTATTCCCGCTATTGCGGCGCCTAGTATGGTATTCTTTATGAGGCAGTATATGATACCTGCCTTATCATTGGAAATCGTACAGTCAGCTCGTATTGACGGTGCAGGCGAGTTCTACATCTTTAACCGTATTGCAATGCCTATTATGAAACCGGCGATTGCGACTCAGGCTATCTTTACCTTTGTAAACTCATGGAACCAGTTGTTCATGCCTTTGATTCTGTTAAGACAGGATAAGTATACCATGCCTTGTATGGTATCCCTGCTGAACAATGACTTCTATAAGACAGAATACGGTGCAGTATACTTGGGATTATTCCTGACTGTATTGCCTCTGTTCGTGGTTTATTTTGCATTATCTAAGTACATCATTGCCGGTGTTGCTTTGGGTTCTGTAAAGGGTTAATATTTTATTTGAAATGTTTAAAGAGCATGTCGAAAGGCATGCTCTTTATATGTCGTTTTAGAAAAAATTTATAAAGGATTTAGATGTGGAATATTTACGATGATTGTCATACATGCTATACTTTAGATAGTTTAGGAAAGGTTTTGGCGGTGACGGATGGGCGGACAGGAGTTTCTGGACAAGTTAAGATTGGCATTAAGCGGTCAGGTTGCTGCGAGTCAGGTGGAGGAGAGTATTGCCTATTATAGGGAGTATATCAGTACACAGATTCGCATGGGGCAGTCGGAAGAAACCGTTTTAAGGAATCTGGGTGATCCGAGGCTGATTGCTAAGAGTATTATTTCTGCCAATGCAGGAGAAGAAAGTTACACGCAAGGACGTTTTTCGAGAGAGCATGTGGTAGACGAGGAAGAGTACTATGCACAGACCAGGGAACAGAATATGCCGAAAGTAGTGAGACTGAACGGCTGGTTGGCACTGGGGATGACGCTTTTGAGTATGGTAGTTATTGTGGGGATTATCTTTTCGTTGATATCCTTATTGTTGCCGGTGATTGTGATATTGGGGGTTGTCTACTTTTTTATTAAAGTTTTTAGAGATTGGTTAAATTGATATCATAGGCTCTGTTGTTAGGAACAGAGCTTTTTTGTCGCCACCGGGCGACCATTTTTTTACAATGTAAAAAATAACAATATAACATTCTTGCATATTTCTCCCGAGGAAAAGACATACTATTCTCGTAACTAAAAGATTGGAGGGAAAAATATGAATAACAACAATCAGAATTTAGATGCAAACAACTGTAGAGATTACAGCAATTCTTCAAAGGATGCAAGTAAGAACAGTTCTAAGAACTCTTCTAAGAACAGCTCAAAGAACAGTTCTAAGGACTCTTCCAAGAACAGCAACAACCAGAATAAGAATTACTAAAATTCAGATAAGGATACCCTTTGCGGTATCCTTATTTACATAAAAGGTTTTATCGTGTATACTATTATGGAATCCCAATAAGAAGAGAGATGATTCCATGAGAAAATTTGAGTTGATTGCGCCCTGCCATTTTGGTATGGAGGCAGTTTTGAAAAAAGAAATTATAGATTTGGGCTATGACGTGACAGAGGTGGTGGATGGCCGTATCACCTTTTGGGGAGATGAGGAAGCCCTGAGTCGGGCCAATATCTTTTTGCGTACGGCAGAACGTATCTTGATTAAGATAGGAAGATTTAAAGCGGAGACTTACGAGGAGCTGTTTCAGGGGACAAAAGCCCTGGCCTGGGAGGATTATATTCCTAAGGATGGCAAATTCTGGGTAGCGAAGGCAGCCAGTGTAAAGAGTAAGCTTTTTAGTCCTTCGGATATCCAAAGCATTATGAAAAAGGCTATGGTGGAGCGTTTGAAGGAAAAATATCATATAAACTGGTTTGAGGAAACTGGGGATGCTTTTCCCATACGTGTATTTATTATGAAGGATGAGGTGACCATAGGTCTGGACAGTACCGGTGATTCCCTACATAAAAGAGGGTATCGTAAATTGACAGCTAAGGCACCCATTGCAGAAAATCTGGCAGCTTCATTGATTATGTTGACTCCCTGGAAAGCAGACAGAATCCTGGTGGATCCGTTCTGCGGAAGCGGTACTTTCCCCATAGAAGCAGCTATGATGGCGGCGAATATGGCACCCGGCATGAACAGAAGCTTTACGGCAGAAAGTTGGAGCCATATTGTAGGAAAGAGCAATTGGTATGATGCACTGGATGAGGCACATGAAATCATGGATATGTCGGTGGAGACGGATATTCAGGGATATGATATAGATGATAAAATGGTATCCATCGCCAGAGAGAATGCCAAGTTGGCAGGCGTGGAGAAGCTGATTCATTTTCAGAGAAGAAGCGTGACTGATTTGAGCCATCCCAAGAAATACGGTTTTATTATTACCAATCCTCCTTATGGTGAGCGATTGGAGGAAAAGTCCGCGTTACCGGACTTGTATAAAACCATCGGAGAGCGTTATCAGGCTTTGGACAGCTGGAGCTTATATATGATAACTGCTTATGAGCAGGCGGAAAAGGACATGGGACGGAAGGCTGACAAGAACCGAAAGATTTATAACGGTATGATGAAGACCTATTTTTATCAGTTTATGGGGCCGAAGCCACCGAAAAGATAGATGACGGAGAAGCAATATGAAGTTAGATAAAATTATTTTTGCCACAGGTAATAAGGATAAAGTAAAGGAAATCCAGATGATTCTGGCTGATTTGGGTGCGGAAGTAATCACTATGAAGGAGGCTGGCATCTTTGTGGATGTGGAAGAAAACGGTGCCACCTATGAAGAAAATGCCATGATTAAGGCCAAAGCGGTGGCTGCCTATACCGATGCGATTGTTATGGCAGATGATTCCGGACTGGAGATTGACTATTTAAATAAGGAGCCGGGAGTGTACTCGGCAAGATATTTGGGAGAGGATACTTCTTACCGAATTAAGAATGCAAATCTCATAGAGCGTTTAAATGGGGTGCCGGATGAAAAGCGTACTGCACGATTTGTGTGTGCCATTGCAGCCGTACTTCCTGACGGAACAGAACTGACTACCAGAGGCGTGATTGAAGGTAGAATCGGCTATGAAGAAAAAGGTGCTAACGGATTCGGATACGATCCTATTTTCTATGTGCCGGAGTTTGGCAAAACCACAGCGGAGCTGTCGGAAGAGGAGAAAAATCAGGTGAGTCATCGTGGCAATGCCTTGAGATTTATGAAAGAGGAATTAAAAAAGTATGCGGATACTGATTGTTAGTGATACTCACCGTAGGAATGAGAACTATTTGGCATTACTGAAAAAGTGGAAAAATGTGGACATGGTCATTCATTGCGGGGATGTGGAAGGCAGTGAGTATGCCATAAGTGAATCCGCAGAATGTCCTGTATGTATGGTGTCCGGTAACAATGATTTCTTCTCGCAGCTGCCAAGGGAGCAGGAGATCAGTATAGGGAAGTACAAGGTGTGGATTACTCACGGTCATCATTATCTGGTATCCATGGGACCGGAAAGAATCATGCAGGAAGCCAGAGCCAGAGGGGTGGATATTGTTATGTTTGGACATACCCACAGACCTTTGCTGATTCAGGAAGAGGATTTAATCGCCTTGAATCCGGGAAGCTTATCTTATCCGAGACAGGAGGGACATAAACCTACCTATGCTATAATGGAATTGGATAAAAAAGGAGAAGCTCATTTTACGCTTTCTTATATGAAATAAAGATTGATTGCACGAATTTTCGTACTTTTGAATACTTTTCAAAAAAGTGAGAAAACTCTTGACATAACAGGCGATTCCCTATATAATGGATTTTGCGTCACAAGCAGATATCCTTTAACGGGGTGTGGCTCAGTTTGGCTAGAGTACCTGGTTTGGGACCAGGGGGTCGCAGGTTCGAATCCTGTCACCCCGATATCTGCGGGTGTAGTTCAATGGTAGAACACCAGCCTTCCAAGCTGGATACGTGGGTTCGATTCCCATCACCCGCTTTTTGTCAATATTTTTCTGAAAAATGTTGACAAATTAAGAAAGCCAAGATATAATAGCTTTCGTTGATGTGTTTTACACATATGTGTCCA
>JAFXFO010000014.1 GCA_017520425.1 Lachnospiraceae bacterium
AATATACAAAGAGACTGTGGCTGTAGCCTTTCTAAAACCATCAAGTGGTAGGAGGGAAAAAACAATCCACAGTATCTCCAATAGTATAGCATACAGTCCTTGGAGAGGGACTATAAACACTACTACTTTATAATACGAGGATGGTATTATGGAAACGATACAAATAACGAAAAATGCATATCCCATAAATGACGCAATGAATGTCTTGTTTTCTAAGCTGGATGAAGCCATAGATGATATGGAAGCCGGCAGAGTCATTTCAGAAGAGGAATTGTGGGCAGAGATTGATGCAATTTAGGTAGGTGCATCATGAAGAAAACTGAATATAGGATTGTATATACGTATAGTAGTCGTGAGGATATACGTAAGATGAAAAAGTATATTTTAGATACTTTTCAATATCGGGAATATGCCGATAATTTTATGTATAATATAAAAAATGCGACAAAAGGATTAAAAATTCTACCCACAGGATTTAGTACAATAGGATTTCGGTATAAAGGATACGATGTGCATATGAAACCATATCGTACATATTTGATTTTCTATGTTGTTGATGATGCTGGTAAGACAGTTACTGTTCTAAGGATATTAAAGGATGGAATGGATTGGCAATATATCATAAAACAGTGGCTGAAACAAAATGAATTATAGAGTTACGGAACTGCCCCTATGTTAGGGGCAGTTTTTGGTAAAATGAAGGTTTTGAAGTGGACCTAAGAAATGCGGGAAAGCTTTAAGAATTCTTAAGAAATCTTTTGCATATCATAATAGTTTAGGCATGTAATAAATGGTAATATATATGCAGATAACAATTATGGATAAGATAGAAGTCGGAAGAGGTTTGGTAGCAAGGCATGAGAAAAGTATTAATTGGAGTATGGGGAATTCTGCAAGGTGTTATTGGAACAATATGGAATTTATTTGCACTGCTATTTATACTTCATCCCGGTTCGGCACCCGGAACCAAGGAATGGGAAGAAGATGCCATGTTTATCCCAGTAGGGTATATGATGCTTATATTATGGTTAGTAGTTATGTTTTTGAGTTATTATAAACTGAGAAAAAGAAAGAATCATGTGATTGTTTTTACGGTAGCGTGGTTAGTGAGTATGATAATCAGTATATTAGGGATCCAAATGATGAAGTAAGATATTTAAGTTATAAAGAAAAGAGTAGGAATCTGAGAGAATCACTTCTCAAGATGCCTACTCTTTTTTAGTAAACTCCACAATATCATTTGGCTGGCAATCCAGGATATTACATAATCTTTCGACAGTCAGCAGGGTAATGTTTTTATTTTTCTTCAAACTATCCAGTGTCTTATTGTCTATACCTGATTTTAGCAGAAAGTATTGGGATATCTCTTTTTTTTCCATAGTCTTCCATAAAGGTTCGTAACTGATAATAGTAATCAACTCCTAACATGTGGTGTTAAGAATATGATATGTAAATATTGTGAATTTTACCATTGTGGACATAATCACAATGTGGTATAATGTGTGAAATTCAAAATTTAAGGAGATGGAAAACGAATGAGAAAGACATTATTGGCTTTTATCGTAACTGCAATTTGTTTGTTAGGAATTACTGCGTGTGGTAGTTCTCAAAGGGAAGATGCTGGTGGGGAAACGAATATACAAGTTACGGATTTTGCCAAACAGAATGTAGAACCCACAGAAGTACCTAGTGTAGAAGTTACATCTGTGCCCACAGAAGAACCGACGGAAACCCTAGAACCAGCAGAAACTCTTGTGCTCGATTATGAAGATTATGTTATTGAGTGGAGTGACCCTAACTTGGAGATTATGATACGTACCATAATCGGTGGTATTTTTGACAGAGACATTATGTATAGCGATATTGCATCAATAACGGAATTGACAATAAATGGATACGATAGTGGAATTCCAATCACAGATATAGGTTCTTTAAGTCACTTTACTAATTTAAGGAAGTTAGATTTAAGGTTGAATAATATCGTAGACATTAGTCCACTAAGAACATTAACTAATTTGGAGGAACTTGTATTAGGTGGAAATATGATACAGGATATTAGTCCGATAAGTGGATTAAGCAGATTAACAAAACTTAATTTGAACAGTAATAACATGCTAAGTGATATTAGTTCAATAAGCAGTTTATCGAATATCATTGATTTGGATATTGGTTATACAGCGGTTAAAGATATGAGTGTACTTCCTTTGCTTACCAATTTGAGAAGACTGAATTTAAGTGGTAATAATCTGACTGATATAGATTTGCTAGGAGGGCTTAAGAATTTGGAATATTTGGGATTGTATGGTAATCCGATATGTGACATGAGCGTATTATATAATTTCTCCAATTTAGTAGAACTGAATTTAGGCGGATTGGGAGTTGAACAACAAACCATGCAAAGTATTTTGGGGTATGTGGCACAATTATCGAAGCTAAAGAATTTAATTCTGGTTGGAAACGAAATAAAAGATATTAGCATGCTTGAGGGTTTGACAGAGTTGGAATATTTGAATTTGATGAATAATAATGTTGGAGATATAAGCGTTCTGGCAAATATGCCTCAAATGTATAGTTTAACTTTGACGGATAACATGGTTAAAGATATTAGTCCATTAAAAGATTTAAAGAAAATGACAGTGTTAAATTTGATGGGAAATCGTATAGCGGATATTAGTGTTCTAAGTGAACTGACAAATATAACTGAATTAGACTTACGCGATAATGGATATTGGGATGATGATATCGGACAACTTGTATCACTAAATGATATCAGTGCGTTGAGTAACTTGACAAATATAGAAAGATTATCATTAGCATATAATCCGATTATTGACATTAGTGCATTATCTATGTTGACTAAATTGACATATTTAGATTTGAGCTATACACAGGTGAGTGATATTAGTGCATTATCTGAATTGATGAATCTGAAGCAGTTAGATTTAATCAATACACAGGTTAACGATACTAGTGCCTTAGATGAAATAGAAGAATTGAATATTGTGAACGAATATAATTAAAGTGGTGTATTAACAGTCAGAAAAATGATAAGGAGCGTTAAATGAGAAAGAGATTATTATTTTCAATTATAACTGCAGTTTGTTTGTTGGGAATTACTGCGTGTGGTAGTTCTCAAAGGGAAGATGCTGGTGGAGAAACGAATATACAAGTTACAGATTCTGTCAAACAGAATGTAGAACCCACAGAAGTACCTATTGTAGAAGTTACACCTGTGCCAACGGAAGAGCCTACAGAGGCGCTTATTGTAGAGGCTACACCTATGCCCACGGAAGAACCTACAGAGGCACCTGTTGTAGAGGCTACACCTGTACCAACAGAAGAACCGGCAGCAGAGCCAATTTTAGAAGTTGCACCAGAACATGAAGTCTATTTTGGATTAGTATCAAATTGTAAAAGTGCTAATGGAATAGAGTATACATATCAGGATTATCTTAATGATTTAGAAAAGCAAAGAGAGTGGGATGAAGCACATGCAAAGGTATGTGTGACTGATATTGAGAATATAGATGCGAATAAAGAGGCGATAGGGCAAACGATTATTAGGGATGTCGCCCGTTATAATCGTTACATATATAATCACTGTGGCTATGCTGAAAGTCAATATGGAGATGGACCACATGCACAAGAAGCTAATCCAGATATACGCTTTCTTTCTCTATACATTGGTGTAATGAACTATATGGATATTTTAGTTGATTATGCCAGTGGCAATGAAGAGCAGGCACACTTGATTAAAAGTAGTGAAGAGTATTTCGGTATTACTGTAGACAGACAGGTAGAGGGACTTAGGGGGGCAATGTTCTATGGTATTCCTTATGAACAGGACCCTAAATTTGGAGAGTATCATTATATCCTTGCTAATTTTTTAGCGGATGGGCATCCTGAGATTACTTCTGTTGAGAATCTTACAGTTGAAAAAGTGAATGAAATTATGGATTTTGATGGATATCAAGTTGGAGTGATTGCTACTTTTACATGTGATGGAGAAGGTTATACTTGTTGGTTAGAAGCTACTGCTGGTAGCTTAGAAGGAGCTTACTATACTGTTTTAGATTTGAAGAAGAATTAAGGAAGAATTAAGGAAGGGTTTTGGAGGATACTAGAGTAACAAAGTATAGTAGATTACAACCAAGAGGATTGGTGGTCTATGCAAAATAATCCACCTCCCAGCTCCCCCTTTCGGCTATTTTTGCTTGAAAATCCTGCTATTTTCGGTCTATAGAAAGAAATATTGCTGTGGGATTCCCTTTTTTGGAAAAAGTGGAATCTCACAGCATATTTATTTCATTATAGATACTTTCGAATGTCTTTTTAGCAGAAAATGGGTAAAAATCTTTTCAAAAGTGGTTCCGTAAGAAAAGAATTTTCAGTATAGACCGACGGATCGGCTGTAAAGTCAACCGAGGACGCTTACCTCCTCCTCTGATACTGTCCAATCACCAATGCAATCACCAGTACAGCCACTCCGTAAAGCACCTGCACCAGATATCCGGTGGTGATGGTGGAGTAAACCTTAGGTGAAAACTCGCAAATGGCATTTTCTACGTTTACATACCAGTAGGCCGGCAGGAAACGTCCTATGTTTGCTACGGTATCAGACAGGTACTCTCTGGGTACGAAGATACCGCAAAGGAAGCTGGAACCTAAACCGAATACGTTGGAGAACATGCTTAACAGGGCCACCTTCTTTGTCAGTAAGGAGAACAGGAAGGTAAATGACAAACATACAAAGGCCTGAACCGCTACATTAAGTAATCTGAATAGTATGGTATCTGCTGTCACATCTGATGAATATAAAATCAGCGAGATTATAAAGTAAAACAGTACGATAACAAGTGTATATAAGCTGCTGGCACTAAGCAGGGCCATATTCTTTTTCAAAGAAGAGACCTTACTGCAGTTTACGCGGTCCTTGATTTGCGTACGCTGAAAACCAATCAGCATAGGTCCGATACATAAAATGGTAATGGAAATCAGTGCATAGGGAATATACACATAAAAGTAATGAATGCGAGGAAAGGTGTTTCCGCTTTCCTTATTGTAGAAAGAAACTACACTCTGAGCCTCTATGGTTTGTAAAGTCTTTTCATAAGCCTGAGCACTTGAGAATCCACCGGCCAGGTATGCCTTGTAGGTACTCAAGAAGGTGTCTATGGACAAGTCTACAAACTGGGCAGTAACAGAGCCGGGGAGCTTATAGACCTCCAGATTCTTCTCGGAGATACTTTCTAAAACAGCAGTTTCAAATCCCTGAGGAATAGTGATGACATATTCTGCCTTGCGGATATAGAGGGCATCCCGGATGGCATCCAAATCCTTATCAATGGTTACTAATTCATGCTGCATATCCAGATAAGTGGTAAGGCCCTTGCTTAAATCACTGTTATCTTCATCAAAAATAGCTACTCTAACTGTACTACCAGCATAACTTTCTACGTTGTTTATATTATTTTGGGCAATGAACATGGTGATACTTAAGAAGATAGCAGTATACATGATGAAATTGCCCATATGTTTTTTTGCAATCTTGAAATAAGTCTTAAATACTGTCATAGGTTTCCCTCCTAGTGATCATCAAACTGACAAAAACAAATATAAGAGACATGGCCAGCATGATAATCAGACACCGGGTGTATTTTTCGTAGGTATCATATATATTCAATGCATACAGTGCATCCGAAATTAAGGATGCAGGGTTGATACGGTTAATAATGGGGCAGGTTCTTTCGATAGTCTGCTTGATTCCGCTTGCCATAAGTCCGGACAAAAAGCTGGAGAAAAGGGTGAAGCTTATATTAATACCTAATTTAGCACCTTCCCCAAGCTTTGGCAGAAATCCTACCATCATACCGATACAGATAGACATTAAGGAACCTATCAGGGATACCAGGAATATGGGTAGGAAACCGGCACCGAATTCCAGTTTTAAAATGTATTTTAAGTAAATGATAAGCATGGCATTGCCCACTGCCGATAAGGTAAAGCTACCGCTCATATCCCCCAAAATCATGGAAATACGATTGGCAGGGGAGATTACTTTTCGAAGACCAATGGGAGATAAGTCTGCTTTAATATGCATGGCCACATATTGTCCCACGGTGGTTGCCATAAGGCAGCTCATGGCAATCAGTGCGAAGAAATAATCCATAACCGGATCCGTGTTACCATGGGTCAAGGGAAGCGTACGGATGTAGGTGGCTTCGGTAGTAACAGCCACCATAACAGCCTCCAGTTTATCCAAATGGTTAGGAATCATGCTGTTCACAACTGCATTGGTCTGAATATACTTATCCAGAACAGCCTTTATCATGGTTTGGGTAATACCGTTTTCCGTAATGGTTAAGGAAGGAATACCGCCGTTCAATACAATCAAACCATCTACTTTTTCTGTTGCAAGTAATTCTTCACCTTGTGCAAGGTCCGTGTAAGTGGTGGCAAAGAAAGGTACCTCATCACCCGAACTTTCAGAAAGCCCATCCATCATTTCTACAAAATAGGTTTCCTTTGCACTATCTTCTAAAACCACTGCAACGGGAATGGTTTCGAAGGTTTCTGCACTTTTGGTGATATTACTGAAAGCTGCATAGAAACAGGTCCCCAGAATCAACGGGAAGAGCAGATTCCAAAAAATTTCGTCTTTCTGGTGAAGTAGCGCTTTTAAGCGATATTTAAATGCGTGTAAAAACATGGTATTTCCTCCTAATCTCTTAATTCCGTACCGGTGATTTCCAGGAATACGTCATTCAGGGTGGGACGTTCGGAATATACACGTCCGAAACTGATATCTTCCTGCTTCAGGAAATCCAACAAACGGATCAGATTGTGTTTGCCGCCACTGTAGAAGACCTTCAACAGATTGTCAGTGTAAGTCATGTCATATACATGGGGAAGCGCCTTGATTTGTTCGCTTATGGTTTCCGGAAGGTCCAGAAGTTCAATGCTGATGGTTTCGTTTTTCTTAATCATCTTTTTCAGTTCATCGGTGGTACCCATAGCCAGGTTTTTGCCCTTATCTATAATGGCAATTCGGGTACAAATCTGCTCCACCTCTTCCATATAGTGGGAGGTATAAACAATGGTTGCACCATGGCGGTTCAGCTCTTGTATACCTTCCAAGATTTTGTTTCTGCTCTGGGGGTCTACCGCAACGGTGGGCTCATCCATGAAAATCAGTGTGGGCTTGTGGGCGATACCGCAGGCGATGTTCAAACGACGTAGCAAGCCACCGGAAAGTTTCTTGGGATAGAACTTTTTGTAATCTGCCAAATCTACGAATTCAATGGCTTCTTCCACGTACTGCTTACGAAGTTTCTTGTCCTTGATATACAGGCCGCAAAAGAAATCGATATTGTCGTAAACGGTCAGTTCATCAAACACTGCTACATTCTGCATGACTACGCCGATTTTGCTTTTTTGTTCATAGCTGTCGGGCTTCATATCTTCACCAAATACCTGAACATTTCCCTTATCATAGTTTAAGAGTGCCAGGATACAGTTGATGGCAGTGGTCTTACCGGAACCGTTCGGTCCCAGTAGTCCGAAGATTTCTCCCTGCTTAATATCCAGATTAAAATGGTCCAGAGCAATCAGCTCTTTATATCGCTTTACTAAGTTTTCTACTACAATTACAGATTCGCTCATATTCTCTCCTCGTTTCTTTGTGGGTAATGTTGTTTTATAAGCCTAGTATATCCGTTGCCCATGTCACATGTAAGTGAATATCATCACAAACTGACATGACAAATGTCACATTCGGGGTGTTACAATTGCAATTTGAATTTTCGAATGTTATACTTGAGAAAACAAGCATCAGGCAGAAAGGAGACCGGACTATGAGTCATATCATTGACAGAGTGTTATTGTACCTAATGGGCATTTTTCTGATTAAATTGAATCCCTGTCGGTGGTCGGACATGGTATATATCCTGACCGGTTTGATATTGGCAGGTGCCACCGGATATCTGGGTGAAGTGCGTAAGCATTCCATAGAAAAGTGGTTGTATGTATTCCTGCCTTTAGCGGTGATATTGCTTCCGGAGTTTGCACCCTTTGTGGCACTGACCTTGTATGCCGGTATTTATAAGTATTTAGAGGATAAAAAGTATTTATTGATTTTAACTCTTTTCTCCGTGGTACCCACTATATATTCGGGGATTATTGTGCCGGATGCGTCAGTACTGATTTGGGCATTGATGCTTTTTATGGCCTTTTATACAGGCTGGAAGTCCCATGTGCTAAAGAATCAGCAGGAGGAAATGAAGCATATCCGTGATGATGCCACGGAACGCACTGCCATGCTGGCAGAGAAGAATAAGTATCTGGCTACCAATCAGGAGAAGGAGATTCACATAGCCACTTTGGCTGAGCGAAACCGTATTGCCAGAGAGATCCATGATAATGTAGGTCATTTATTGTCCAGATCCATATTACAGTTGGGAGCCATTATGGCCATACATAAAAATGAGCCGGTGGCAGAGCAGCTGACACCCTTGAAAGAAACTCTGGACAATGCTATGAATAACATCCGAGAAAGCGTTCATGACTTGCACAAGGAAAGCTTCGATATCAAGGAGGCAGCATTACGCCTTTTAGAAGAGTGTAAGGAGTTTGAAACCGGTTTTTCCTGTGATATTTCCATGGATGCAGATAAAGAAATCAAGTATGCGTTCCTGACCATTCTGAAGGAAGCCTTAACCAATGTGCAGAAGCATTCGGATGCCACGAAGGTGAAGGTAGTACTCAATGAATTGGAAGAGTATTATCAGATGATGGTGGAGGATAACGGTACCGGTCAGGTGAATGTGTATAATCCTTCAGCAGGTATCGGTCTTCGGAATATGGAGGAACGAGTGAGGGCATTGGGCGGTATTATTACCTTTTCCGGGCAGCAGGGATTCCGTATCTTTATCTCAGTGCCCAAGAAGAAGGAGGCTTAAGGTATGAGAATTGTAATCGTAGATGATGACAGTATTGTATTGATGTCTTTGAAGACTATTATAGAGGCCGGCGGCATCCAAGTGTTGGCCACCGGTAAGAGTGGGGCTGAGGCTGTAGAGCTTTATGAGAAGCATCAGCCGGATATTTTACTTTCCGATATTCGTATGGAGGGTATGGATGGTATCGCTGCTGCGGGACAGGTTTTGGAAAAGTACCCGGAGGCAAGGGTTTTATTTTTGACCACCTTTTCCGACGATGAGTATGTGGTAAATGCTTTGAAATGCGGAGCCAAGGGATATATTCTGAAGCAGGATTTTGAGGGAATCGTGCCGGCACTGCAGGCGGTATATTCCGGTCAAAGTGTATTCGGAGGAGAAATCGTGAATAAGCTACCCAGTATCCAAACCACGGATACGCGGGCGGAGAAATTTGCAGAAAAGGGTATTACGGAGAAAGAATTTGAAATCATCGAATTGGTAGCAAAGGGCTTAAGCAACCGTGAAATCGCTGAGCAGCTTTACTTAAGCGAAGGTACCGTGCGTAATTATTTGAGTAATATCCTGGATAAGCTGGAGTTGCGAGACAGGACTCAGCTGGTGGTAAAGTATTACAGAAGTTAAAGAAAACCGTCCCGGTTAAGGGACGGTTTTGTAGGTTTTTAGAGGTGGTAATGGTACATTTGTATCTATATCGGTCAATGATAAGAAAAGGTATCCATTTTTGAGAGAAAAGTATACTTTTTACTAAGTTCTTTATATACAGATACGCAAGAACTTTGAAAAAGCCTGAAAACATATAGAATCATCACGAAAAGGGATACTAAATGCTTAGAAATAGTCATATAGATACTTTGACTAATTAATATATTCTGTAGTAATGAAAATAATTGATGTCTATTATAGAAAATTTTCTACCAATGGTTGAGCGGTTAGCCCTTATTCGAATGATGGGTTATTGATTAATGGTGATAAAGTCCTTACAATAAAAGAAGGTACAGAGAAGAACAGGAAACCAAGCCGTCAGATGACTAACTATGGAGGTAAGCATGGAATATCATATCGGACAATTCATCGCAAGTAAAAGAAAAGAATTAGGCTATACCCAGCAGTATCTTGCTGATAAATTAAATATATCATTTCAGGCAGTTTCCAAATGGGAGAAAGGGGCTTCCACACCGGATATATCACTTCTTCCGGAGTTGGCAGGTATACTTCATACATCTGTAGATGCCATAGTTGGTTATGCCTATACTGCGAAAACAGATTATGAGGAGCGGTATAAGGATGAAAACTATTATTGGGGACTAGCACCGAACAAATTATGTTATGAGATTATGAAATTACGCCCTCCCGTAAAGCCGTACAGAGTTCTTGATATGAGTTGTGGAGAAGGTAAGGATGCAGTATTCCTGGCCAGGAACGGATACAGAGTGACTGCTTTTGATGCGTCG
Source organism: Lachnospiraceae bacterium (assembly GCA_017520425.1). Classification (GTDB taxonomy): domain Bacteria; phylum Bacillota; class Clostridia; order Lachnospirales; family Lachnospiraceae; genus Acetatifactor. The sequence continues at coordinate 10,409 of JAFXFO010000014.1, forward strand.
GAAAGCGGACTGAAAAAAGCCAAAGAATTGGCGGATAGAAATGGTGTGGTAGTGGACTTCATCAGAGCCGATATCAATGAATTTAAGCCGGCCGAAATGTACGACATCGTGTTTAGCAGCGGGGTATGTCATTACATTCGAAAGAATAATAGAGCCACATTATTTGAGGAATTAAAGGAGCATACCTGCGAGGGTGGAATCCATGCCATAAATGTGTTTGTCCAAAAGCCATTTATTGAAATGCCGCCGGATAGTGAAGAGATTGAAAGGCAGACAGAACCCTGGTATTCCGGAGAGTTATTGTATTATTATAATGATTGGTTATTCCACAAAAATGAGGAAATTATTTTTGACTGTAATAGTGGAGGAATCCCCCATAGACATTGTATGGACATCATGATAGCACAGAAAGGAGAAAACCATGCGTAAACCTGATTTTCACTTACATACTTATTTTTCACCGGATGGGCATATGGAAGTGGCAGTAGCAGTGGAGGTGGCTATAAAAGCCGGGATTACCGATTTGTGCTTTACGGAACACATGGATCTGGGACATCATATGGAGATGTTCAACAGAGTGCCAGATTTTTGCAAAATGAATGAAGTCATAGAGCAAGTCAAAAGTATGCGTTCGGGTATAAACATATACCATGGAGTGGAGGTTGGATATATTAAGGAAACCGCAGCGCAGTCGGCAAAGGTACTGGCAGATTGGGATTTTGATTATGTATTGCTAAGTACCCATTGTGTGGATGGTATGGATTGCTATATGCCCGAATCCAAAAGAGGAAGGGATAAGGAGGCGGCTTATAAGAGATATTTGGAAACCGTATATGAGTCCGTAACAGATGCTAATTTACAGGATGCCTATGATTGTGTAGGTCACATCGGGTATATTGCAAAATGCAACCACTATGAGGACAATACACTGGATTATGAGATGTTTCCTGAGCTGATAGATAGTATTTTGTCAGAAATCATTAAACGTGGCAAAGGAATAGAGGTGAATACTTCCGGTATTAATCGGGCAGGTCATACCTTGCCCCACCCCGGTATTATTAAGAGATATTATGAGCTGGGCGGTAAGATCATAACCATTGGTTCGGATGCACACAGAATCGATAGGGTAGGAGAAAAAGTCGCGGAGACCATGCAGATGATAAAGGACTGCGGATTTAAAGAGATAACGGTATTTAGCAACAGAAAACCCATATGGATTAGCATGGAAGAGTAAATAAAAACGGTAGCCGTTCCTTGAAGTGAGGATGGATACCGTTTTTCTGATTTTTCTAGTTTTTCTCAGGAAGCTGTAATTCCTTCTCCAGTTCCTTATATCTTTCACCAATCATCTCACGTACCTTGGCACCGATGTGCTTGCGTTCGTCACGTTCCATTTGGTTCATGTAAATAGGTTCACCGTACTCGATGATGACGGTGGTCTTTTTAATCTTGGGCAGATGGTTTTCAAAAATCTCTGCAGTGTTTACCAATGTAATAGGGATAATGGGTACTCCCGCCTTTTCGGCTATCTTAAAGCTTCCCTCATGGAAGGGGAGCATTTCTTCGCCGCCCTTGTTACGGGTACCTTCCGGGAATACACAGATGGAGATACCGGACTTGGCTTTTTCGATAGCGGTTAAAATAATCTGCAGGCCCTGCTTAATATCATGGCGGTCCAGGAACAGGCAGTGCAGATGGCGCATCCAGATGCCCAGTAGAGGAATCTTGTCCATTTCCTTTTTGGAAATATAGCCCGTAGGTCTGGGCACTCTGATATAAGTCAGGATGATATCAAAATAGCTGCGGTGATTGCCCACATACATGACTGCGGTGTCCTTGGGGACATTTTCTTCACCCTTCACAATAACCTTTGTGCCGGCGAAAACAATCATGACCCGGAAAGCCCATTGTACGATAGCTAGGGAACTGCGGTCGTGAAAGTCTTTATTAAACTTGCCGATAATCCATTCAATAATCATAAGGGGAATAGAGCAAATCAGGAAAACTGCCAACCATCCCATTGCAAAAATAAAACGTATCATAATAACCTCCGAAATCTGCATTCAATAGAGTCAGTATAACATAATCCGGCCTTTCTGTACATAGAATAGAATCAACAAAAAAGTAAGAATCTGAGGAGAAGATAGGATGAAAAGGTGGATCATACCGATTGTTTTGGTAATCATAGCGGCGATAATGTCCGGTTGTGGCTTATTAAATATGGAAAAGGTGAAGCTTAGGGATTTGGAGTTTGTGATTGTAAGTGAGGAATTGATCCCTGCAGAGCTGAAAACTATTATTGATGAGAGGAAGCAGGAGGAGTTTAAGCTGACCTTTGCGGACGCGGATGCCCTATACATATGTGTGGGTTACGGACAGCAGAAAACCGGGGGATTCAGTATTACAGTGGATGAATTGTATCTGACGGAAAAAGCCATATATGCAGAGACCACATTGTTGGGACCGGATAGTAGCGAAAAGGTATCCAAGGCACCTTCTTATCCTTATATCGTGATTAAGACGGAAGCTTTGGATGAGACGGTGATATGTGAGTAATAGGTAAAAAGTATCATTGATTTAAATGTGAATACATGTTAAAATGTTCATGCAGGTACTTGCAGTTTAATCACATGGTTTTGCTTTTAGTACGAGGGATAACATATGAATTTTACCAAGCGTTTGATGAAGGATTTCGCAGTGGATGCGGATCGGAGAGTTTCTGCTATTTGTCGCAGTATCATAGTGCTCATGGTAGTAGTTATGATATTAAACAAGGTGGGTGTGTTTATCATTTCGGATGAGATTTATCCCACTTTGCTGATATCCATGGTTATTTTGTTTGTTCCTACCATACTGCACGATATTTTAAAGCTGGAAGTGAAATGGGCCAGATATCTTTTAATGACCTTGTTGGTGCTTATGTGCGGCTTGCTCTATGCCATTTTGTCCTATCATGTGGTTATTATGATAGTCTTTCCGGTGGCGGTGTCCTGTCTGTATTGTGATAAAAAGTGCGTTATTTATACCTACTTTTTATCTGTGCCGGTGATGATTGCAAGTCATTTGATTGCCCTTCACTTAAAGATTGTACCGGACGAACCATTGGTTACCCTTAAGGGAACCTTGCTATATGGTATTGTTCCCAGAGTCATAGAATTGCTTGCTGTCACCGTGGTATGCGCCAGTGTTACCAATCGTATGAAAAAGCTGGTAAATGACTTGATTCAGAAGAATAATGAGCTGTATGAGGATCAGCAAACCTTACTGGGCTCCTTAGCAGAGCTGATAGAGGCCCAAAGCCATGAAACCGGTCGTCATGTAAAGAGAGTATCTGCTTATACGGAAATCTTATGTAAGGCTCTTGGTCTGTCCGAGGAAGAAACCTGGAAGGTAAGTGTGGCCAGTATGATGCATGACGTGGGTAAGATTGCGGTGCCCAAGGAAATCCTGTATAAGCCTGCCAGATTAAGTGATGAGGAGTTTGAAGAAGTCAAAAAGCATGTGGATTACGGCTACAATATATTACATAATTCCCCGGGAGAAATCATACAAATCGCAGCGGATATCGCCCAACAGCATCATGAAAGATATGATGGTGTGGGATATCAGCACAATCTGAATGGGGAAGATATTAATTTATTTGCTCGCTGTGTTGCCATAGCCGATGTGTTTGATGCTTTGGTAAGTAAGCGTTGTTACAAGGAACAGTGGACGCCTGAAGATGCCAGAAAAGAAATCATGGACCAGAGCGGAAAGCAGTTTGATCCGAAGCTGACGGCACTGTTTGATGAACATTTTGATGAGTTTTTAGAGGTTATGCATAAATATCCTGATGAATAAAAAGCAGGGAGTCATATTCTGATATGATTCCCTGCTTTTCATTTGGGGTAAAACATGATACACTTAAGGGTAGCGAAAGCAAAATGGGAGGCAGACTATGTTACTGATTCAGAATGGCTATGTGATGGATCCAAAGTCCGGCCGCGAAGGCGTCATGGACATATTGGTGAAGGATAAAAGAATAGAAAAAATGGGCACCGGTTTGGCGAAAGATTTAAGCGAACAGGAGCTGGCAGAGTGTCAAATCATCGATGCAGAGGGCAAAATCGTAGCTCCCGGTCTGGTGGATGTACATGTGCATTTCAGAGAGCCCGGTTTTACCCACAAGGAAGATATCGAAACCGGCAGTAAGGCAGCAGCCAAGGGCGGTTTCACCACCGTGGTATTGATGGCCAATGTAAAGCCCCAGGTGGACAATGTGGAAACCCTGCAGTATATTTTGGAAAGAGGAAAGACCACCGGTATCCATGTGGAGACCTGTGCCAATGTAACCATGGGCATGGCAGGCAAGGAGCTGGTGGATATGAAGACCTTGGCAGAAAACGGAGCGGTAGGATTTACGGATGATGGCGTGCCCATTATGGATGTGGAGCTGGTGAAGGAAGCCATGAAGCAGGTGGCTGCACTGAACATGCCCATCAGCTTCCATGAAGAGGATGCTGCACTGATAACCAACAACGGTATCAACCGTGGTAAGGCAAGTGAGTTCTATGGTATCGGCGGTTCCCCCAGAGAAGCGGAAATCAGCCTTTCGGGCAGAGATTTACAGCTGGCTTTAGAGACCGGTGCCTGCATTAACATCCAGCATATCAGCAGTAAGGAAGCGGTAGAGCTGGTACGTCAGGCCAAGAAGCAGGGCAAGAACATTCACGCAGAAGCAACGCCCCATCATTTTACATTAACCGAAGAAGCTGCCATCAAGTACGGTACCATGGCGAAAATGAATCCTCCTTTGCGTGAGGAAGCAGACCGACTGGCGATTATCGAAGGTCTGGCAGACGGAACCATTGATTTGATTGCCACAGACCATGCGCCCCATACCGCGGAGGAGAAGGCTAAGCCTATTACAGAGGCACCCAGCGGTATCATCGGTTTGGAAACAGCACTTCCTTTGGCCATTACGGTGTTGGTAAAAGGCAGATATCTGACTATGATGCAGGTGCTGGAAAAGATGGCTTACAATCCGGCCAAGATGTATCATTTGGATGCCGGCTATTTGGAAGAAGGCGGTCCTGCAGATATTATCATTATAGACGAGGATGCCATCCAGGTGTTTGAGGAATATGCTTCTAAGGCTTCTAATACGCCTTTTACAGGCTGCAAGTTGGATGGTGTGGTTTGTACTACCATTTGTGATGGGAAGATAGTCTTTAGTGCGTAGCAACGAGCAAGCGTCAGCTTGCGAGTCTGTCGGCAGGGTGGTGTAACAGAGAGGAAACTTTGAAGTTTACAGCGTGATGTGTAACTGATGAGGAGGATTTTAATTTGGGAAATGATATGCTGAAATTTAAGTGCAGCGGAATAGATGCACAAGGACAATTTCTTCTTGAATATACAGGGTATGGTCAGGATATTTCGCCTGAGTTTATGATTGAGAATCTTTCCACAAGTGCCAAAACAATAGCAATTACTTTAGAAGATTTGAGCCACCCGATTAAAAATTTTACCCATTGGATTGTTTGGAATATTCCAGCAACAAGTATCATAGGAAAAGGAATTCTGTCAGGAAAAAATCCGGAATTATATAAAAATGCAAAGCAGGGACTTGCTTATGGTTGGCATCGATACGCAGGACCAAAACCGCCCAAAGGTAAGAAACATTTATATAGGTTTACTCTGTATGCATTAGATTGTGAAATGGATTTGTCTGCAAATGTATTCAAAAGGACTTTCTTGAAAAAGGCTGAAGGGCATATTTTGCAAAAGGGTGAGATTACAGGAGCGTTTGCTACTGAATAACAAAACATCTATCTTGCATAGAGTTTGAAACGCAAGGGCTTTACGGAGGAATTTATGAAAATAGTATTATACAGAATATGGCAATGCACTTGGGGTGTATTACAAACATTTCTAGGATTGATTATGTTCGTAAAGTATTTTAAGAGCAAACATTATACTTACCACGGGGCTGTCATCACCGAATGGAATGCGAATGCAAGTGTATCTTTAGGTTTATTTGTATTCATCGCTCATGAGGAACCCTGGTTTGAAAAATATAAGGAACAGATGGAAGCCGAGGAACTTTATTCCCGCCTGCTGGTTCATGAATATGGTCATACAATTCAATCTCTTATACTTGGACCACTATACTTGATTGTTATTGGAATTCCTTCTACAATGTGGGCGTTTTTGTTTGAGAAGAAACGAAAAGATGAGCAAATACCATATGGCGCTTTCTTTACAGAAAAATGGGCAAATAGACTTGGGGAACGAGTGACTGGCGAGAAATCTATAGATATGCTTGTGATAGATTAAAAATGAAACTTTGAATTCTGCGGAGGAAACTGATATGGATATTGTTACATTCAATAGCAATTTACAAAAACAGATGGATGACTTTTTTGAAAAATGTTTTTCGGCTGTTGGCATACCATATTCGCCTAAGGATAGACACGCTGATGTGGCAAATGTAGAACAGCATTATATGAATAATGGTTGTTTTTGGTGTTTGCTTGATGAGAATAAAACGATAGGGACTATTGCGATACGAATGATTGATGATGCCAATGCAATT
>JAFXFO010000015.1 GCA_017520425.1 Lachnospiraceae bacterium
GCTCTTGAGAAGAAAAATCATATTCCATATCTAATTCTTTTCTTAACTCTGTATCATCAACTATTTTAATCTTTACTTTTGTCATCTGTTAGTCTCCTGCAAACTGTAAAGTTAATCATTATTACAATCTTCGATAAATTCTTATTTATCCTAATCTCCATAATATTATATCATACAACGCAAGATATATCATTCCCTATTTCTTAACGCAAAAAGAGAAGTTCCTTAACAGAACCTCCCCCTTGCTAAATAAGCTTTATCACGCTTTAATCTATTGACTCGATAACTGCAAACAATTCCTCTGCACTAATGTTTATCTGCTCAACTCCTACATAGATACCACCGTAATCTACATAGAACAGTCGACCATCTTGTTGCTCAATAAGTGATATTGTTACCTCTTCCGGCTGATACACGGGCAAATCCGTATCCGGACGATGTCCCCATACCATCCAAAGAAAGGCCGTATCTTTGGCACTTTCAAAAGCCTTTTGCTCATTCTCTGTATTAGGAACCGGAACTAAGCTCTGAACTCTGTCGTACGTTATGCGGAGCATATGGTATCGTGTACCATCCTTCATAGTTGTTTCATAATAACCGGCCGTACCATACTGACATCCTTCCGGCAAAGTATTGGGAATATAATCTCCAAGTGTTTCAACAGCTCTCGCATCCTCCTCACTGATGGATACAGAAGTTGCATCCGCAACCTCCCGCAAGTCCACACCGGCAGGACGAACCGCCAGGGATGCAACGATTGGGTCGACTCCTTCCGGAACAACACCATCATTGCCGCCCATGTCAATACCCGCACCGCTTCCCTGCTCCGAACCTGCACCTTTCTCCTGTTCCGAACCTACGTCGGATAATCCTCGGTTCATATTCATAAATCCCATAGCTGCCACGAGACACAAACAGGCAGCCACAGTTCCCCACTTAACCCATGCATAGCTACTCTTTTTCACATTCTGCTCACTTCGTTCCAGTATATCATCATCAATTTTATGAAAGCTCTGATACAAATCTTTTCTATTCACTGAAATATCCCTCCTTTTCCAGATGTGCCTTCAGCTTCTTGCGGGTTCTGCTTAAAACTACCATTACATGATTGTCGGTCATACCATATCTCCTTGCAATCGCTGCTACCGGCTCCGTAAAGAAGTATCGGCGTACAAATACATTCCCTTCCCGCTCCGGTAAATTCCGGACAAATAACTTAATACACTGCCCCAGCTCTTTGGCAAGATATTCATTTTCCGTATCGGACTCATTTACAATACATTCTGCCAATTCATCCAATACAAGATGTATCTCCCCACCACCACGCTTCTTAGCAATCCGGGCGTTAAAGCGGTTAAAGGAAAGATTACGGGTAATTTTCGCAAGAAACATACGAAGCATATTAGGTCTCTGAGGCGGCATTGTATTCCATGCACTAAGCCATGTATCGTTCACGCACTCCTCTGAGTCCTCTTTATTATGCAAAATACTATCTGCAATGGCAAAACAATAAGAACCATACTTACTGTCGGTCTCTTTTATTGCATCTGTATTTCGTTGAAAATAAAGGTCTACAATCTGATTATCCTCCATGCATGCCTCCTTATTTTGCGAAGCAAAATGCCCATCCGCTTATGTTGGCAGAGGCATTTGTCTCCCGGTTTTGTTGTTCTAAAGTTCCCTTCATTCTATAAGACAGGAAAGTACAGTGAAACCTTACAGATAAAAAGGAGAAGTCTGTAAAACTTCTATGGTTTTACCTAATGCCTTAAAGAATACCACCATTTTGCTCTCCTTGACAACTTATTTAAAAAAAGCTACTATTTTACCAGCAGTGTGTTATACATGGAGATTATTATGAAAGCGAAAAAACATAGAATAAGATTTATATTACTTATACTTTTGGTCCTATACATTATCATAGCCTTGCTACCCCGTCCCCAATCCATTCACATGGAAAATCCTTTTCGCGCGGACTCTTCCATGCCTATGTTGGTGGCCCATGGAGGTGGCAACGGAGAATTTCCGGACAATACTTTAGAGGCCTTTTACAATGCCTATAGTGTGGATCCGCGAGCCATGATGGAGACAGATGTGAACTTAACGAAGGATGGTGTACTTATCCTTTCCCATGATACTACCCTGGACCGCAAAACCAATGTGACCGGCCCTATCTGTGAGTGGAATTATAGTGATCTGATTGCAGAAAAAGTGGATTTTGGCTATGACAATCCTACCGTTGACGAAACACTTAACGGAGAACTCAAACGTTATAAGGATGGCAACGGCTTGGAAAAAACGCCCTTGGATGTCACCTATCCGGAAGGCGTTTTGCCCAGGGACGAAACTGTATTCCTTGCCACTACACTGGAAGACCTGCTGCTTGCCTTTCCCCAAAACCTTATCAGTGTGGAAATCAAACAAACCGGTGAGCTGGGGCAAAAGGCATTACAGGAAACACTTCGTCTGCTGAAAGAATATGATGCCTTTGATCGTGTGGTTATCGGCAGTTTCTATCCGGAGATTCATGACACATTGCAACAGCTTCAAAAAGACGGACAACTTCCGGCTGAATTGCTGTTTTCTGCCAATGAATCCCATGTAACCAAATTTTTCATTTTACAATTATTAAAATTGGATGTCTTTTTTGATGATAAGATTTGTATTCTTCAGATACCCACGGAAGAATACGGTATCCCCCTGGACCTCAAAAGCCTGGTTAAAGCCGCACATAAGCATAATATTGCTGTTCAATATTGGACCATCAATGAGGAAGAGGAAATGCGACACATCATCGAAATCGGCGCTGACGGAATCACAACGGATTATCCTCATCTTTTGAAAGAAGTATATGAAAATACCCCCTAGAAGGCATAAGCCCCGGCAATTTGCCGGGGCCAACTTTTACTCTATTACAAAATGAATCCTACTCCTCATTCTCAAACAAATATAGTTGCACTCTATTCTGAATAATTCCTGCCACTTCCGAAGCTGTCTTTTGTCCCTCAAAATAAGCCCCCGCTTCTTCACCTATGATTTCCCACATTTGATCCTCCAGCTGACCGGAAGCCACATGCTCCAAGAGTTCCATAAAAGTAGCAATTTCCTCCTCTGTAGCGGCATAAATCGTCGTCTCAAAGCTTCCTTGGCTCCAGGTACCCTTCGCCTTTTCTACCTCATTGCCATCTTCATCATACTTGTATTCAATCTTACCAGCTTCCTCAATTACCTTCTCAAAGTAATCCGCATAGGAAGGTAACATCCATTCTGACCCAAGCTCCTGTTTCATAAAGCTTTTCCAAAAAGCCCATGCCCCCTCCTTATTCTTACTATTTGCAGCGATAGCCAGCATTTCCTCTCCGGTCAGACATACCCGGCCCCCATCGCCTTGGCTCGGGAAACCCACACTTACCCCTTCCTCACAAAACAGCTGACGATACATCTGCCATTGTGTCACATTATATATAGAAACCTGGGAAAAGAGTACCCTGTCCATCTTTACATTGCTATACAAATCAAAATTTTGATTCTTTTGGGCACCCGCCCTTTTACACAACTCCAGAATATCTGTAAAGTCCTGACTTTCAAAATGACACTCACCCGTCTCATAATCTATAAAAGTCACTCCACCATACTGCATACAATACATCAACAGCATATAGGAATTTCCCATATGCATCAAACTTGCTTCCGGATACTCCTCCTCCAGTTTTTTAATCGTATCTACATCCCATTGTGCCCGGCTCCCTACCACGGAAGCCTTTCCCATTATGGTTTCTATTACAAACCCCTTGGGTATGGTATAGCACCTGTCGTCCACTTCATAGGCCTTGACTACACTGTCCACAAAGTCCTCTTTTCGTAAATCCTGGGACATATAAGGTGTCAACTCCTCCAAAGCTCCCTTTCTTGCCAGATTTCTCCAATCCATGTTTTTCAGATTAATAATATCCCCCGCCTGTCCGCTGACCAGGTCAGCATGAAATCTGGTCAACGCATCTTCATAGCCTTCCGGAGTATATTTTGTCCCTTCATCAAAATAGCCCTTTATTTCTACCAGGTAACGGTTATTTTCTCGGTTAAACTTTGCTACCGCGTCCATTAGATATTCATCCGATTGATAAAGGGTTGCCAGCGTAATCACTTCCCTTTGCACCACTTGAGAAGGACTCACCTTTGACAAATAGATTAAGCCGTATTGGGGAATCAGCGGATTGCTGTTATCCGTATTCACAAGGATGATGATTTCACCCTGTCCCGTCATATATAAGGATTTAATCCTATCCGAATTTACATACATATCCGTCCAATCAAAAAGCACCTTGGCTTCTTTCGTCTCCAAGTCAAACTCCCACAAGCTTCCGGTACGGTTCAGTAATATCTTGTTCTCCCTGCCGGCCCAAGCCTCCGTACAACCATAGGGTAGTCCGTCTATGGGTTCCTCTCTTTTACCCTCCTCTATGTTCAACTCCGCCAGTTTTAACTCATATCCTCCATCCGAACCCTTATCCATATAGTCTATGTATACCCGTCCGTCATCCCCAATCATCAATCCCGACATCTGACTGGTTCCCAACTTGATAGACTTCTCCAATTCCCCATTTGCATCAAAAACATACATAATATTCTGGGAGCAGCCATAGAGTCTTCCGTTGTCATCCACCCACATCTTCCAAATACCGCTATTTAAATCATTCACCCAGATATCCGTCAATTCTTTGGTATAAACCAAATTATAGTCCTTGTCATATTTACTTAAGAAGTCCGTAGTATCATAGGACTTTTCACCCAGACGTTGCCAAGCCATGTAGAAATTGCCATCTCCATCGCAAGAACAGAGGCTGACATATTCATTCTCTCCCTGTGGAATTATGTCTTGGGGTAGTTCTGTCTTTTTGTCAAAATCCTCCGATTCACGGACAAATATATGTGTTTTTGCCGCTTGCTCCCCATTCTTCCATACCCGAAGATTGTACAGCACGTTTTCCCCTACCAGCTTCACATCACTTAAAAGCATCCTATCCCCTTCTGCATCCTCATTCAGATTCAGCTCTGTAAATTCAGGTACGTATACAAAATCCGTTAATTCAGGATTCTGTAATTCTGTCTCTTCCGTTGGTATCTTTCCACAGCCTGCCATTAGTACCAAAACCATCAGTAAAATCCCATACCGAAGAAAATTCCCGCCTCTTTTCCAAATCATTTTTCCCTTATTTTTCTTGTGCATACAGTACCTCCTCATTTGGATTTCGTACTATTATTTTATCATAGTCTTTCCTTGTTATTTCTTACATGTTTCTTACAATCTCTTGACGATTTTTGTAATCTATAGATAGCGTAATCACTACAAACTAAATAAAGGATGTTTTCTATTGTTATACGAATCAATTTGTTCCGAAAACATACGTTTGGAACAGGAAATCACATCTATTGAATCCATCCTCAATTCTTTACCCAAAGGCAAACTAATATGTGCACGGTGTGGCAAATATAAAAGGAGTGGCTTACACCACTCCCCAAACCATACCAATATAGTAAAGCATACCCAGCACCCAACTGGTAAAAATACCGTACAGAATTACCGGGCCGGCTATGGTAAATATCTTACAGCCGATACCAAATACCTGACCTTCTGTTTGGTACTCAATGGCCGGTGAAGCTACCGAATTGGCAAAGCCTGTGATAGGCACCAGCGCACCGGCACCGCCCCACTTTACAATGGATGGATAGATATTAAAACCGGTCAACAGTACCGAACACAATACCAGAATAATGGAACACCAGGTTCCTGCCGTCTTCTGGTCCAAGTCAAAGGAATTGATACCCACATTAATAATCACTTCTCCCAACACACAAATCACGCCTCCCACCAGAAAGGCTTTCAGCATTTGTAGACCCAGATTGTGAGTGGGGGTGACCTCTTTCACATAATCTGCATACGCCTGTTGATTCTTCTCTAATTTCTTGTCCATCTGCATCTCCTCCATTCTAAACTGAAAAATCATACCAAAAATATATCAATGCACCACAAAGTTTACCCAATGCGATACTTAACACCATACATCCCAATCCGTGTCGAAAGGATATTCTTCTGGTAAAAATCGGAATACTGTCTAACATCTCCGCAATGGCCAGTGCCAAACAACCTACGAACATACCTCCAAAGCTTCCAACAAGAAGCTGGATTGCATACATGCTTATCCTTGCTCCGGTCTCTGTCAAATATTCTGCCAGCCAGGGGCCCACATTCATCCGATGTGCAAATACACTGAACAGCCCTCCCAGAATAGTTCCCCATATTACCATATCCTCGTAGAGCCAAAGCTCTTTCGCGGAATGGGTCTCTCCCACGAATCGGGGAATCAATCCTACCGCCGTCAGTACGGTGAATACTCCTGCTGCTGTCAATAAACCAAAACTGACACCTCCAAATGCCAGCACTAACAGTCTAAACATCCTCTTCCATCCCTTCTCTGTCCGCTGTTTCAATCAATGCCTGGTTCACATCTCTTTCATAATTTCGCATGGACACCTCGATAGGTGTAGGATCCTTGGTTATCCTTCGGCCTCCAATATGGTTAAAGAAAATGATAATACCTGCTGCCAGTCCCAGAGAGTAGGACAACTCCAGCAAACTGATTTCCGAGGCCTCTTCCGCTCCGAAAATATCATATATCCGTTCAAACACTCCGTTAATGCTGATATCATTGTTATAGGAGATAATCGTAAAAGCTGTACCAAAGAAGCTGATAAAGCATACCAGTACCACCTTCAGCCACTGTCTCCATCCTTTATTGGCTTTATCCTGCACTTTCTCGATTAAAATATCCCTCTCTCCCACGGATTGAACCAGAATACCGGGATATTTCAAGCTTATCAATTGAATTACTTTTAAGACACTGATAACAAATCTGTCCTCTTGCTTTTCGAAATGATGTATTTTTATTTCCCTGCACTTTTCGCATACGCCCTCATCCGAACATTGCATAGTGGCAATGTCTTTCAGATAGACATCTGCCTTCCTTACCTCTACATCATCCTTACATTTCAAATACAATATCGGTTCTCTCAAAGCAGGTATTTCCTTCCTAAATTCTTTTTCATAGTTTTTGCAACTTAAACATAAAATATACACATAAAAAAGCGGATACCCGCGTATCCGCTTGGGAGAATTGCTTCGCAATTCTCCTTAATCTCCACTACTGTACTCGCGCAATTTCCTATAGTTTCAAAAAACAGCACCGGAAATTTCCGATGCTGTTCTGTCTTCAAAAATCTTAATCTTCCCACAAGGTAAAGGAAATATTCATATCCACATCCCCACTAATGCCGTCTACTTTTCCCTTATCCGAATACTGCCACACACTATATGCATAGGGATAATACAACTCTTTATTATAATACGCAAACCATTTTTCATAGTCCTCAAGCTGTGTCATATCCATCTTCAAGGTAGCCATTTCCATGTTATGATAAAGCATGGTCTTGTATCCTGCAGCCTCTACTGCCTTTAAGAAAGTAAGGGTATTAGCAGTACGCTGTTCCTTGGATATCTTGTTCATACGTGCTTCGCTGTCAGATACCTTTTCCACATCCAGTACAATGGGACAGGTAATCTTATAGGGTGCCACTCTTTCCAAAACATATCCGGCTTCCTCTAATGCTTCTTCTTCCGTAATCGCCTGGGAGAAGAAATACACACCTACACGGATACCATTGGAAATAGCACCTACTATATTGGCTTCAAACTGGGGGTCATCCACGATAGCACCGGAACCATAACCACGGTTACCCACACGGATAAATGCAAACTCTACCCCATCTGCTGCCACCTTAGCCCAATCAATCTCTCCCTGATGCTTGGATACATCGATACCCTTATGGGATATCACTTTGCCGTCTTCCACATATTCTACCTGACCGTTCCCCAATATTTGCAGGTTCTCAGCAATATAAGAATTCATCTTCAAGTCCTTATTGATAGGCACGAAATGGTACGCACCTTCGCTGGCTACCACTAAAGCATCCTTATACAAGGGACGAAGTGCAGTAGTTATGGAGGATGTTTGGTTAATGCTCTCTGCCAGCTCTTCCAGCACAGCGTCCGCGCCTTCTTTTCTGGCCTGCTCTAACAGCCTTTCCAGTTCTTCCTCGCTGATTGCTTCCACTTGTACGGCAATTGCTTCTGCCTCTTTGTCACTTTCTTCCTGTATACTTTTATCCACCCAGATATACAATACAATACTTGCTGCTATTAATGTCAAAAACAAAAGTGCACAACCCACCCCTATCATGATGGTGGTATTCTTCCTCTTTTGTTGTTTCTTAATTTCTCTTAAACGTTCGGGTTGTTCGTATTCATTTGTCATTTCTTCTACTGACATCCTTCGTAATACCTGCCCTTTCTATACTACGCATTATCAATTACGTATTCAGTATAAACAAAAACAGCGCTCTTGTGAAGTAGGAAAGCTCTTTCTTTATGAAAACTTAACAAACGGGTTCACCTGCACATTTTCTCATGGACAATAATATCTTTTTTTCCAAACGGCTCACCTGTACCTGGCTGATTCCCATACATTTTGCCACTTCCGTCTGGGTCTTATCCTGGAAATAGCGCATCCGAATCAGCATACTCTCTTTTTCATCCAGTCTCCCCAGAAGCTGCTTTAACAGCATATGATTCAGTAGCTTCTCCTTTTCTGTATCCTCCTTGCCCAACATATCTGCCAACTCTACCTGACTGCCATCATTTTGATAAACCGGCGCATATATGGATTCTACCTGGCGCTCCGATTCCGTGGCCATAACAATTTCTTCCATGGACATGCCCGATTCCGCCTCCAGTTCTTTCAGGGTTGGCTCCCGTTTCAAATTCACCTGCATACTTCGGCGTATCAGGCCTAACCTTCTGCTTTGCTCCTTAAGTGTACGTGATACCTTTATCATACCGTCATCTCTCAGAAACCGCTTTATTTCGCCGGTAATCAAGGGAACCGCATAAGTCGAAAACTTCACATCAAATTCTAAATCGAAATGGTCAACGGCTTTCATCAGACCTATTGTGCCGATTTGAAACAAATCCTCTGTCTCCACTCCTCTTCCCGTGAAACGTCTCACTATGGAATGCACCAGTCCTAAATTATTCTCTATCAGTACTTTTCTGGCTTCTTTATCTCCCTGTTGTGCATTTGCAATCAGTACTGACACCTCCTCCATATGTCACCGCCTAACATGCTTCAATCCAGGAGCCTGCACCGATTTTTTTCTGCATCTTAACAAGGGTTCCGCTTCCCTCTTCGCTAAACACCTCCAAATCGTCCATAAAAGCCTCCATAAAAGCAAATCCCATACCGGAACGATTATATTCGGGTTTCGTAGTAAACAATGGTTCCATGGCTTTTTCCACATCCGCCATGCCCTTCCCCTTGTCCTGTATGTCTATGTAAAAGGTATCTTTATTAATCCGGCAATGCATATAAACCTTTCCCTGATGCAGGGTCTCGTAAGCCGGTATCACATCCCCATGCTTTCCATATCCGTACATATTTTCATATCCGTGTATAATGGCATTGGTGACCGCCTCCGAAACAGCCGTCTTAATATCACTCAATTCCTCCATGGTAGGATTCATGGCAGACACAAAGGCTGCCACTGCCATTCTGGCAAACCCTTCATTCACTGATATTGCATCAAACTCCATCTTCATTTCGTTATTCATAACAAACCTCCTTACTCTACAATCTCAACCAAGTTTTGCATGCCTGCCATCAAAAGCATCCGCTTAATCTGCTTGTCCGGATGTAATACAAATACTTTTCCGCCGAAACATGTGATTTTCTTATACCTGCCCATAATAAGACCGATTCCCGAAGAATCCATAAATCGGGTTACTGCAAAATCAAACACCACATGATCCACGTTTTTCTTTACAATATACCAATCCGCCTTTTCACAAATATAACCGGAGCGGTAATGATCGATTTCCTCCGGCAGCTTCACCATCAGACAATTGTCAACAATCTGAAATTCTTCCATACAATAACCTCCTGCATTCATTGTTTTAATAATTCTCCCTAAAGGAGGGCATGTTAAAAGGACATATAGTTGCCTATATGTCCCTCTCTTTAGTACTTTATATTCTTTTCTTTAGTTAGCCTGTAAACGCTTTAAATAATCCTTTGAATTTTTGACACGCTGGGCACCTTCCGGTCCTAACTCAATCACCTTCTTGTACGCCGCAATCGCTTCATCATTTCTTTCTAAGTGGCGACAGGACTGTCCGAAATAATAATACGCATCGCCATTCGTTTCATCATACTGAATCACTCTTCCCAATAAATCAGCTGCCGTTTCATAATCCTTGGCGGTATATGCATCATATCCTTGCTCAAAACATAACTCTACCACTTGTGGGGATATACTCTGGGTCAATGCATTATAAAGGTTGCGGAAGGTATTGCTTGTTTGCTCCAGCACCACCTCTGCTTTCAGCTTTTGCAATGCATCCGATGCCTTAATCACATCTTCACCGCTTAATACAAGCGTAGCAACCGCAATCAAATCTTCCATGCTCTTTAAGGTACCGTCCGTACCTGCATAGCCGCTCAACTCGTCCTCCAGTGACTTCTTCGCAGACTGCAATTCCTTCACCTGATTCTCCAAATCCGTTATGATTGCATTTTTGGCATCTATCTGGTTGCCTATTTGGGCAACTTCCTCCATCTTTTCATTGGTTACATTGGTCTTTACTGCAGGTACCACTAAAAAGCAAGTCGCTGTCACACCAATAATCAGACCAAGTAACAAATTCAACAAGCCGCCTACACCGCTTCTTTTCGGCTCTCTGACACCCATGGGCTGTATAATAATTTCGTTATCACTCTGATAACGCACTGCATCATCAGACTTTTTCTTCGCCGGCTTCACGCCGTCTTCCGGCGAAAGTATGCTGTCCACTTCCCGTAAATACACCAGTGTGGTCGTATTATTACGGTCCAATGCAAGGCATTTGGTCAGCTCTCTCTTGGCCTTTTCCCACTGTTCCGCATCCATGTATAAAAGTGCCAAAAGCTGATGGGCACGGATAAACTTGGAATTCATGGACAAAACCTTTTTCAGCTGTATTACTGCCAAATCCTTACTTCCCTGCTGACAGTAGGAAAGTGCCTGATTGTACTTCTTAATGGTTTGATTAATGGCTTCCAATCTGGATGCGCTGGACTGAACATAGCTCAGATAATCATCTGCCACATTCTTCTCAGCCTTCAGATTCTTACTGATAATCCACTCACAAAGTGCTGCTACGGTCTCGCCCATTTCAAAGTAAACAAGACCCAGCAGGTTTCTGGCATCCACATTATTCTTATTAAACTTTAAACTCTGCCGTAAACTGGTAACTGCACCGGTCAAATCCCTTACTCTTGCCTTATTCAAACCGTCATTGTAAAAGGCATTGGCCAGATACATGATTTTCTTATATCTTCCCACATCCACACCACAGGATGTACAAAAATCATGGTCAGATAAACGGCAGCCACATTGATAACAATACATAATCTTCTCTCCTGACTTATGTGCTACCGACTATATCGTCTCTTCACTTTCTCGTTCTTCTTTTTCTTCCTTCACCAGCTTCACCAGCAAATCAGCCAAATCCGTCATGTCCTGATTGTATATGGTTTCCGTAATCTCCTCTACCTCAGGGCTGGGATGAAATTTCTTCAATTCTTCCTCAAAATTAATCATGGTTTACATACTCCTTTATTTCCCCTACCAAATACAGGGAACCGACTATATACACACGTTCCTCTTCCTTCTTATCCCGTCTGACTGCGTCAAAGGCTTCCTTGACTGACTCATACAAGGATACCTGTCCGAAATAAGATTCCGGTAAATTACGTTTCATTTCCTCCAATGATGTGGCACGATAATTGCCCATATGTGCAAGATATACTTTATCAAACAGGCCGGATTCTGCAATATTCCTTAACATCTGCGCATAATCCTTGTCCGAAACCACGCTGAACATAAGGCTTCTTTTTCCTTCAAATCCATCCTCGGAAACTGTTTCCAAAAAGGCTCTCACACCATCCGCATTGTGGGCACCGTCCACAAAAATCTCCGGCAATACTTCTTCCATTCTGCCGGGCCAAAAGGCCTTTCTCACACCCTCTTGCAATACCAGGGGCGAAATCTCTCTGTCCTTATCCAAAACCTCTATGGCTCTCAGTGCCAGAGTACAATTTTCTACCTGGTATTTTGCCAGTGTATTCAAGTGTACCATAACATTATAATCATAACGAGAAATATAAGAAAAATCAATGGTTTTATTCTTAAAATTTAATAATGTATAGTCGGATTTCGACACGGGGAAACTATAACACGACAATTCCTTAGCCATTTCGAGAAAAACCGCTGTTGATTGCGCATCTGTGTCCGCAAAAACCACCGGTGTATTTTCCTTCATAATCCCTGCTTTCTCCCCTGCAATCAGCGCTATCGTATCTCCTAAATACTCCGTATGCTCCAAACTGATACGTGTTATTACTGCCAGTTCCTTTTTCGAAACCGCATTGGTAGCATCCAATCTGCCGCCCAGTCCGGTTTCCAGAATACAGTAATCCGGCATCTCCTTCCGAAATATCAGCATGGCTATAAAAAACATATATTCAAAGAAGGTAGGATGGTAACCCTCTCCTGCCTCCAGTTCTTCCCAATTCAATTGATTATAAATGATTTGAAATGCCTCATAAAAAGCTTCCTTTTCAATCATTTCGCCATCTATCACAAAACGCTCTCTCACATCCACCAGATGGGGGGATGTAAACACTGCCACGCGCTTTCCGGCAGTTTCCAAAATACTGCGCATATACGCACAAACAGAACCCTTCCCATTGGTGCCTGCCACATGAATGATACGCAATTCCCGGTCCGGATTCCCTAACTTTTCTAAAAAGGCCTTAGTATCGGCCATGGTATTCTTTTTTGTAAAACGGGGCACATTGAAGATATACTCCACTGCCTCATCGTAGGAACTGATTGCCTGCTTCTCCATGGGGGTTGCTCCTTAGTTTACGAATCAAGCATTATATCCATCACACTCACACCGGTGAAAAAACATTCTCCTTATCCTGTATGCTTTCGGCCGGACATTGCAAGCATGTCCGCCGTCATCATACAGTCTTGCGTCGCCTGTGTTTTTCAACGTTGCAATTAGTGATAGATATAACGCTTGATTCTTACTTATTGGTAATCACCGGAGGCGCAGGCAATTGCGCTTTGCACATCCGCGATTATCTTTTTAACAGTTACAGTATGTGGATAGGCTTTGGGGGATACCTATCCCGTATATGCACACGGTGTGTGAGGGATAGGTATCCCCACGAAGCCAAAATCAGTTACTGTAACTGTGCCAGTCGCTCCTTAACCTGTTCCATCATCTGGGTGTATTTGGCCAGCTTGGCTTTTTCTTCTTCGATTTTGGCTGCAGGTGCCTTGGAAACGAATTTCTCATTGGAAAGCATGCCGTTTACACGTGCAAGCTCGCCCTGAAGACGCTTCTCTTCCTTCTGTAAACGCTCGATTTCCTGAGCTATATCAACCAATTCTGCGAAAGGAATGTAAATAACCGCACCGGGGATTACTACGGATACCGCATCCTGTGCGATACCTTCCTTATCAGACTGAATCAGTACTTCGTTTGCATAAGCTAAGGATGCAAAGAAGAGCTTACCTTCGGTGAAGGTGTTACGGATATCTTCGCTTTCACTTACTACGATACACATTGCCTTACGGCTGGGTGCTACGTTCATTTCACTACGGATATTACGGATACCGCGTACTGCTTCCTTGATGATTTCGATGTCCTTTTCTTCTTTTTCAAAGCTTCTGTCAGCGATGAATTCTGGCCACTTGCTGATCATGATGGACTCTTCTTCGCTCTGTAAGGTACAGAAGATTTCTTCTGAGATGAAAGGCATATACGGATGTAATAATTTCAGTGCATCGATAAGTACATTCTTTAAAGTCCAGAGTGCTGCATTCTGGCTTACTGCATCGTCAGAATTGTAGAGACGAGGCTTAACCATTTCGATATACCAGTCACAGAACTCATCCCAGATAAAGTCGTAAACCTTCTGTACTGCAATACCTAGTTCGAAGCTTTCCATATTGTCAGTGACATCCTTTACCAAGGTATTTAACTTGGAAAGAATCCACTTATCTACAGGTGCCAATTCGTTTACTGCAGGAGTGGTTACATTCTTGCCTTCCATATTCATCATAATGAAACGGGACGCGTTCCAAACCTTATTTGCAAAGTTACGGCTGTTTTCTACTCTTTCGTAGTAGAAACGCATATCATTACCCGGTGCATTACCGGTGATTAAGGTCAAACGAAGTGCATCCGCACCATACTGCTCGATAATCTCCAGAGGGTCGATACCATTGCCCAAAGACTTAGACATCTTACGTCCCTGACTGTCACGAACCAAACCGTGGAACAATACAGTGGAGAAGGGCTTCTTACCCATCTGCTCAAAGCCTGAGAAAATCATACGAATTACCCAGAAGAAGATAATATCATAACCGGTTACCAATACATCCGTAGGATAGAAATAATCCAAATCCTCGGTTTTGTCCGGCCAACCTAAAGTCTCAAAAGGCCACAACGCAGAAGAGAACCAGGTATCCAAAGTATCAGGGTCCTGAGTCAAATGGGTACAACCACATTTAGGACATACGGTTACTTCTTCCTTAGCAACGGTTACTTCCCCACACTCGTCACAGTAGTACGCAGGAATTCTGTGTCCCCACCAAAGCTGACGGCTGATACACCAATCGCGAATGTTGTCAGTCCAGTTGTAATAGGTCTTTTCCATTCTTTCGGGAATCAGCTTAATCTCGCCGGTCTTAACCGCTTCTACAGCAGGCTTAATCAGCTCATCCATCTTTACAAACCACTGCTCTTTTACCATAGGCTCGATGGTGGTCTTACATCTGTCATGGGTACCTACATTATGTGCATGGTCTTCAATCTTAACAAGAAGTCCCATAGCATCCAGCTCTTCTACGATAGCCTTGCGTGCATCGTAACGAGCCATGCCTTCGAACTTGCCACCGTTTTTGTTGATGGTAGCATCGTCATTCATTACGTTGATAATAGGCAGGTCATGTCTCTTACCAACTTCAAAGTCGTTAGGGTCATGTGCCGGAGTAATCTTTACTACACCGGTACCGAATTCCATATCTACATAGGTATCGGTTACGATGGGAATCACTCTGTTCATAAGAGGAAGCATTACGCTCTTACCGATTAAGTGCTGATATCTTTCATCATCAGGATGAATTGCTACTGCAGTATCACCCAACATAGTCTCAGGTCTGGTGGTAGCAAAGGTCAAAAATTCTGTGGTACTGGGGGTACCGTCATCATTCATAATGGGGTACTTAATATGCCAGAAATGACCTGCCTGCTCCTCATAAACTACCTCTGCATCAGAGATAGAGGTATTACAAACAGGACACCAGTTGATAATTCTTGCGCCCTTGTAGATATATCCTTTTTCATGCATCTTTACGAATACTTCCGTAACCGCATTGTTACAACCTTCGTCCATGGTGAAACGCTCTCTGTCCCAGTCACAGGAAGAACCCAGCTTCTTTAACTGGGAGATAATACGTCCGCCGTACTCCTTCTTCCACTCCCATGCACGCTCTAAGAATTTCTCACGGCCAAGCTCCCACTTGTCGATGCCTTCTTCCTTCAGCTTATCGATAATCTTTACTTCCGTTGCAATACTTGCATGGTCTGTACCGGGCTGCCAAAGAGCATTGTAACCCTGCATTCTCTTGAAACGAATCAGGATATCCTGCATGGTATTGTCCAAAGCATGTCCCATGTGTAACTGTCCGGTAATATTCGGAGGGGGAATCACGATAGTAAAAGGTTTCTTGGTTCTGTCAACCTCAGCATGGAAATATTTCTTCTCCAGCCACTTCTGATACAATCTGTCTTCTATGCCCTGGGGGTCATAGGTTTTTGCTAATTCTTTGCTCATAGTAATTTGTCTCCTTTCTAAACGTAAAGACGCCCTCTGCTAACCTAAGTTAGCAAAGGGCGTTATATTCTACGCGGTACCACCTTTGTTCGTGGCATATGCCACCTCAGCGACTTCCATCAAAGTCCTATCCGTTAACGGGGATAAATCGGGAACTCCTACTATTACTTCAGAGCTCCTGCTCAGAAGCTACCTTCCGCATCCCTTCCTTAAAGCCACCTCGCAGCACTATCCGTGGCTCTCTCTGATAAGGGGTAATCCGTACTCCTCTTCCTCATCGCAATTGCTATATACTTAAGAATATAACCATGGGTTTATGATTTGTCAAGTGTTTTTGCATTTCTTCCATACGCCTATTTCTTTAAAATACCCATTTCAAACGCTTCTACCGTCTCACTTCTTGCGGCAATTCTTAACCACTTCCTTAAAGTTTCCTCATCTGTCTGTTGCACAATTAATGTACGCAATTCATCCGAAACATCTCCTAACTCTTCCAGCACTGCCAAGATAGACTGTGTAATTCCTTGTGTAATTCCTTGTGTAATTCCTTGTACAATACCCTGACTGATTCCACGCTCCAGTCCGTCGACCAATCCATCCTCATATCCTTCGCGTCTCACAGTCGCCAGATGCAATTCCTCGTTATACTCATATATACTCACTTTTATCGCCTCCGCCCTATTTTGCTTCAAGAAATCCTCCAAAATACCTTCCTTGATACACTCTGTAATGGTACGTTCCACTGCTTCAGCAATAGGCATCTGCGCTGCATAGCCTCGTACCCTCTCAATATATTGCATATATTCCCTTAAAGTCTTACATTTGCCCAAAAGCTCTGCATTATTTCCCGCATTGATATTTAACACTGTCACTATCAACTCTAATTCCGGCTCATCCTGCTTCTTTGAAAACGCATCTGAAAGTTTATATACCCTACGTTCCGGTTGCTTTTCCTTACCATTATAAAAAACAATGAATCTGGGTGCCGGAATTTTCACGAGTCCTCTTCCATACAAATCTAAGTCCCTCACATAATTTTGTAACAAATCCGCCACATAAAACAAATCCCTAAGCGGCATATTCGGGTTCACCGTAGACTGTTGTTCGTAAAGATTCACCTGGAAATTAAAAAGAAATGACACATCATTCTTAATGTTCATGTAAATCGCATTACGAAGTGTGTTAATCTCCAACTCTTCTGCATTTGTATAATGCGTTCCATTAACTGCATTATACAAACTTAATAATTCCTTCCTGTCCAGATACAGCATCCGGAACATAGAATCCTTGTAGTTACTTTTTTCCATATTTTGTACCTCCTTCTCGCAGGAGTGTACCTTTAGAAACTCCTGCCTTAACTTTTTTGTGAATTAAAAGCACGAATTTCCCGAAAAATAGAATTTGAGATCCTTAGAATTTGAAAAGTTTTTCGCTTTTCTTTAAAGAAAATATGCTTTGCATTAAGTATAATGCATACATGTACAGAACACAAGTACAAATTAGACAGATTTCTACTTCTCCCCCCGTCTTCTTCCCATTGCCACATAAAAATTATCTTCCCTTTCCAACTGCTTTGCCACTGCCTCTATACGCCCTGCAATGGTAGCTTGTTCATTCTCGCGAACTTCGTGCTCTAATAACTCCAACACTTTAGGAAAATATATCATCCCATTCCCACGTTTTAAGACACCTCTGGTTACATCCAAAATCAGTCCAAAGGACAGTTTCTGCGGAACAATCCCATCAATTAGTGCGGGATAAATCCCCTTCAAATTTTCTACCAAATCCTTAATGATATCTATATTCAGTATCTCTGCATAATGCTGCCGCACAGTGTTCCGTAGTGCATCCATGAGATAGTCCAAAGTACCTCCATCTATGTGCTGAAATTCCTCAGTATATAAAACATTCTGATATGCAAGAATCATCACTTCTTTAGGATTCAACATAGGGTGGTCCATTACTCTGACTAGAGGCATCAAAATACCTTCCTTAGCCAGTTCAATCCTTATTCGAACAATTTCCTCCCGAAAGTCCTTCTCCATGAACACCGGCATTACATCACTTCCAAACACCAGCTCCAAGGGTTGGTAACCATCCCACAAATGCTTCCATATCTCATCCTGCTGAATCAGATTACCATTCTCTACAATGGTCTTCCGCTTTTTCCCCACCAGATAATCCGCACTTACTTCCAAAATATCACATAATGATGTCAACATCTCCAAATCCGGGCTGCTTGCCCCCTTTTCCCATTTACTGAGAGCCTGAGGTGTTACACCCAGTCGATTGGCCAATTCCTCCTGTGTAAAGCCTGCACTCCGTCTGCTTTCCGCAATTCGTTTCCCTATTTCAACTAAAATATGCCCCATGCTATGTACCTCCTTCTCTTACAGATATCATAGCAAAGGGCATCCTTTCTGTATAGCAACTTTCTGTTGTGAATTATTCAACTACTTTCCTTACCGGTATCCAAAGCTCACAGAACAGGCCTTTTCTTCCCTTCTCAAAGTAGATTTCATAGTCCGTCTCTTCCGCCGCCTCATAGCCCATCTGGGGTAGGAACTCCTTGTAGAACTTCGCCCAGGTTTCCGTGATGCAGTCTCCGTCCTCACCCATGCAGTCAAATACCACATAGTTTCCGGGCTTCACATCCCAGACTATATAACCGGCCTTTTCCATTTCTGCGAGGTCAAATTCAGCTGTCTCTTCATCCACCAGGACACCGATTCCGTACGCAAATGTACCTTCGTCTTCCTTCGCCGGGGTACATAAACCATACAAGTCCCGCTTTCCATCCGGCCTCAAACCACAAAGCGGTCCTATCATATTTTTTGCATTGCACTCCTCCCAAAAATCAGCCACATCATGATTGTCATCATCATTGATGATTTCGTTGGAAAAGTTTTTCACCACTGCTATAAACTTTTGTTCCTTTGTCTGTACTATTCTGTAATCCATACTCTTACCACCTTCCACGGTTATTTTAATGGCAAGAGGATTAAAAAGCGTAAGCTTGGCGGACTCTTCCCTGGCAATTTTCGGCGCGATACCATGAAATCTGGTAAACGCCTTGGTAAAGCTCTCCGGGGTATCATAACCATACTTCAAAGCAATATCCGTTATTTTCGCATCCGTTTCCATAATTTCCTTGCCGGCTAAGGACAATCTCCGGTTCCGGATATAAGTATTGGCGGTCATCCCCGTAAGAAAACTAAAGGCTCTGTGAAATTCGTAGCTTGAAATATGCACAGCATCCGCTACATCCTCGTAGTTTATTTCCTCCATGAGATGCTCTTCCATGTATTCAATTGCCCGTTGTAAAGCTGTTATCCATTCCATGCTTTCTTCCTCCTGTTATGATCCATTATAAAGGTGGAATTTGTTTCTTACATTTCCCGGCTTGCGCAAATTTGTCAGGAAAGGGGTTTTAGAGAACTCAAAAAATTTCGCTAATAAATTCCTCTAATAGGCAGCCCTTACACTTCCCCACTACTCTTATGAATCGCCCGAAGCCTCAATAAAATACTGGGAATCAGTATCATGGCATTACATATCAGCCAGGAACCCAGTGCCCAGGGATGATAATAATACAGCTGCAAACCATCCTTGGCAAAGATGCAGACATTCAACAAAGTAATCATTCCCATGGCAAGGGCAAGACCAAGTACCATACCCACAGCACTCATAATCACCAACTCGCCCACTACCTTCCGACGAATCTTTGATTTCGGAATACCTATACTCTCATAAATCTGAAACTCTGACTTACGCTTATCATAGATTCCCACCAGCACTGCATTGATGGTGATGAAGAATACGCAGGTGACCACCACCATAATACTTAAGAAAATCACAGCATTGATTTCAAAGTTCTCCCTTGCTCTCTTTACCCGCTCTGCATGGGTGTTAATATCAATTTCCTTATACTTCTCCTTTAACTCTGCCACCCGGCTCTCAAAGACTTCCCGGCTTCCCTTATCACTCCAGGTCAGTTGATAATACTCATTGGTAAGACACTCATTTGAAATCAGTATATTACCAAAACCATCCCCCTCCATAATGTGTACCTCATAGGGACCCTCTCCAAAATAAAGGGACAACTTTTCACTATTATCACTATATAAATCTCCCTCTTTTACCCCCAAATAGGTGGCATAACGTTCGCTCACGAACAGGGTATTTTCTTCCACCAGAGAAGAATCTTCTACCCAGCCCATACGCTGATTTCTCCAAAGGAAGTCCTCCTTTGAGTAACAGAAGGAAGAATTTCCGTTGATAAAGGCAAGCACCGTAGGAAACTGAAATCCATTCACTCCTACAGGAATAAGCTGTAAGCTCTCATCCCTCCTTACCTCCTCCAAAAAGGCATCTTTGCCCTGCTCCGTACTCATGCCGTTCAAATTCACAAACGCCACATCTTTTTCAGGTTCATAGGTCTTTAAATATTCCACCTCGATATTGGATATATAACTTCCGCCCACATATAAAAGACCGGTCAGGGCAATCATAATAAACACGGTCATTACCTTTGAAAGATTGTGGCGGACAAAATACATGGCCTGAAAGGGTTTCATCCTACCGCCTCCTTTGTGGAAATCTCACCGTCCCAGATTTCAATGATACGATCCGCTCCTTCTAAGATGGAATGGTCATGGGTAATCACCAGCACCAGATGCTCCTTGGCATATTCTTTCAAATAATGCATCACACGAAATGCATTTTCATGGTCCAAAGAAGCAGTCGGTTCATCGGCAAACAATACCTTGGGCTCATTAATCAAAGCTCTGGCAATGGCACAGCGCTGACGCTGACCGCCGGACAGCTGTTTCGGCTTTTTCTTGCTTTCGCTCGGCTTAATCCGAAGTTGTTGCAAAAGCACTTCTGCACGTTTCTTGGTTTCGGGAGTTGTCTCCTTAGCCGCCACCATCACATTATCCATGGCACTCATATAGCCTACCAGGAAATGATGCTGGAACACAAAGCCGAACTGGTCCCTACGCAGTCTTTCCAGCTCCCTGCCGCTAAGCTCATTATAGTTTTTGCCATTGTAAACAATATCACCGTTTGTAGGCTTTTTTAAGGTGGACAGGCAGTACATAAGGGAGGATTTCCCGCTGCCGGAAGGGCCGATAATACCAATCAGTCCGGTATCCGGCAAAGTAAGGCTTACATCATTTACCGCACACACTTTTTCTTCCTTGTCCATATCATATATCAAATTCAAATGACTCACTTCAAACATTTATTCTTCCTCCATAGCATCAATGGTTTTAACCTTCTGCATCGCAATTACCACCGGAATCTGCATCAAACCTGCAAGCAGCGTTCCAATTCCCAGAATCTGTAACAGTACATGGGGCAACAAATATTCATAAAACATTCCCTTACTTCGCATGATTGCAGCACCTATGATACAAAGCATTGCGGTAATAATCGCTGCCAATCCCACACTAATCCCAATACAAATTCCAAACTCCCGGAATGCAAGGGAATATACGTCCTTTTGTGAATATCCCAATGAACGATACAGGCACCATTCTCCATAGCGGTCCTGCACATGCAGGCGATATACGAAGAATAAGGTGAGTCCCAACACAAAAGCAATGGCATAAGTCATAACACTTAAAGGTGTCTGCAGCTCCTTGGAAAACTTCTCCACTTCTTTTATGGCATTCACTTGATCGGAATAGATTTCTATAGTACTGGATGATTCTATACCCGCTTCAATACCAAACTTTGCAAAATATTCTTTTAAATCCGGTATGGTACCATTATTTAAAAGGTATATTTGTCGATCCGGGTTTGCTCCATCTGCATAGTCAATCCCTGCTGCTACGTAAGTATCATACTCCACAATACCAACCAGCTTGGTTTTCGAATCATACAAATAATCCCCTACGGTAAAGCCTCGGTTTTTTGCCATTCTTTCATCCATCAGAAACTCTCCCGGTTGCTCCGGCATCCGTCCCTCTGTTATCTTCAAATCCAGATACTCTGCAAAGGTAACTATTTCATCCTTTTTCAGCATGGGGGCACTATAATAGCCGTCTCCTCCGAAGGAGCTGACATAGATACCGTAGCTGTTACATATAAATACATGCTCCGCCGTACCCTCCTCCTGTAAAAGCTTTGCAAATCTGCCGGTTCCTTTGTTAATTTCTGCCACCATTTCTTCATAAGTTGCTCCGCTCTCTGCTTCAAACAAAGACGCATCCATCCCCAGATTCATGACTTCATTTAACTTCAAATAACTTCTGATATAGCCGTTCTGCATCTTCTCTGCACCGCCCACGTAAATCATTTCATCCATATAAACGGAAGGGTGCATAAAAAACTGAACTCCATACAGCAGAACAAAGTACAGACCGAAGCTAAGTATCAATATGGCTGCCCGTTTTTTATTATTTTTCAGATAAAACCATGCACTCAATCGTTGCATCTTTTATGTCTCCTCTCTTTTCCTTTGTCCTAAGTCTAGCAAATCCCTCTCCCCCAAAACAGTAGCAAAAGTCACAAAAAGGTCACAACGGAATTTCTTCCCCTGTGACTTCAGTCATACTTACGCTATAATGTCTTTTAAAAACAAAACCAGTGCGGTACGGTCATGAATATCGAACTTATCATAAATATTCATCATATAATTTTTCACCGTACCCTCGGCTAAATAAAGTTCCTTTGCCAGGTCTGTATTGCTGTACCCCTTGGTAAGCAGTCCACAAATTTCCAACTCTCTGGGAGTCAAATCTTTTGGTAATGAAGCATGTGGTTCTTCCCTCTTCTCGGTCTGTCCTGCCATCATCCTGGTCAGGGCCTCCAGCACCTTTCCTGCCAACACGCTCTGTCCGGCTAACAACTGGTGAATAGCCTTTATAATCGTATCTCCCGCACTGTCCTTTAAGAGATACCCATCCGCACCGCCGGCAAAGGCCTCCGTAATATAATGATTATCATAAAAAGTGGTCAGTACCAAAAGCTTCATGTCCGGATACTTTTCCTTCAGCTTTGGAATCAGCTCAATACCGCCCATGCCTTTCATATTCAAATCCACCAGCGCAATATCCGCAGACACCTGCTCCAACTTCTCCAGTGCTTCCTTACCGTCCTTGGCGATGCCAACTACATCCATCTGTCCCTTCACAGTCAGGATGATTTCCATGCTTTCCGTGAGAAGTTCCTCATCATCTATCAAAAATACCCGAATGCCCATTACTGTTCTCCTTTTTCTTCAGCCACGCCCGCCAAAGGCAGCTCTACCTGTACCCGGAAGCCATCCTCACCTTCCACCTCGAAGGTGCCTGCATGAGTCTGTACATACTCTTTTATTTTACGCAGTCCGTAACCGTTTTCCAAACGTCTCTTCTGTTCTGCATCCGACAATCCTGCCAAGCCCTTTCCATCGTCTGAAACCACCAGCTTTATATGAGCCGTATCATAGGTCAGATGCACAAAGAACTGTGTCGCCCCGCCATGGCGGATGCCATTGTTCAGGCACTCCGTCAACACGGAATGTAAAAATTCACAGGTGCACTTTTCCACCCGTTGCTCCTTCTCATGACCTTCTGTAAAATTATGTACAATCTTAATCTCCGTATCCGTAGAAAACTTATCAGCTTCTGTAGCCAGCAAACTACAAAAATCCTGCAAGCTGATATCCTCCGTCTCCGCATCCAGTACACGAACCGCCCGGCGGATTTCCTCCAGAGCCAGATGCATTCTTTCCGAAGTGGCAGAAAGCTTTCTCTCCGCTCTGTCAGGATCCGCTTCCTTCAGCACCTCATAGGCCTGCAGGGACACCAGTGCGGAAGTAATGGTATGTCCCACTACATTGTGGATATTGCGGGCAATATTCTCCCTCTCCTCCAATCTGGCATTCCGTTCTGCCACCTGGGAACGCAGAGAAATTTCACGATTCAGATTTTTCACCTTCTGTTCATTTAAAGCGGTATTTTCCATTTGATGATAAAGCTGTTTGTTTTTATACTGCATACTACGCACACTCAAATCCACTAATGCAAACAGTACCGTAAAGATTACTACCAAAAGAACTTGGGATACCCCTTTTTCCGTCCCTCCATACGCCCTACAAAGCAAGGCCCCGCCAATAGGAAGCAAGGTCTGCAAGCTTAGAATACCGTAGCGCACACCCTTCGGCTCATACTTGGGATAAAAGACAAAGAACAGTACAAATGCCAACAAGGGAATCGGATACAACAGAAGTAAGCCCACTGTTACAATGAGCTTCCCTAGCACACAAAGGATATGCAATTTTCTCTCTTCCTTAACAATCACATGATAGCATTGCAGCATCAACCAAACACCCACTAATATCATGATAAAGTTTTCTTTAAAAAGCCATTGATTCATTTGTATGTCCACCTGAAATCTATATAGCTTAAGTATATCCCAAAGCCAAGCAGAACTCAATCTTTTTGTGCTCGCTCCAAACTGGTCCGTTCAAAAAAACTTATTCTGGCACTTTTCACAATGCCAGTTTTGTGTAAAACTATGGAAATGAAAACACGCAGTTGAAATGAAATACATACTCTATCATAACTGCTTTACATAACAGGAGGATTAATCATGAAACGAACCAAAAGCTTTACTCTGCTGATTGTTGCAGCATTTTTATTGTTACTCAGTATCATATTTGCCCTGGTTACTTATCGCAACAGCTATCAGAAGTCCGTGGCTACCGGTGAGGAACTTTCCGCAGTCAAGAAACAGATTACTGCCATAGAAGAAGGTACTGCCACCGGCGATTTAGATGCACTGCAGGAAGAAAAGACGGCACTCTCCGACCTCAAACTGAAGCAGGAGAAGCCCTATTCCTTCTCTCTGACCTTCCTTTTCTTAAGCATACTGCTTTTAATAAAAGGGCTTTACAACGCCTTCCACGGCATTAGCGAAGAATTTGGCAAAACCGACGCTGCCAAGCTGGCCCAGGCCGGACTCATGGCTGCACTGTGTTACATTGGCTTTGCCTTTTTAAAGCTTGATATCCCGGTAGGTCCGGAAAAGACCGCCTTCCATTTTGGTAATGTCTTCTGCGTCCTGGGGGCATTGCTCCTGGGCGGCTTCTGGGGCGGACTGGCAGGTGCCGTGGGCATGACCATTGGAGACTTAACCACCGCTTATGTAACAAGTGCTCCCAAAACCTTTGTATTAAAGCTGTGCATCGGCCTCATCGCAGGCTTTGTGGCACATACTCTATTCAAAATCAATAAGCGTCACACTAAAAAATATATTACGGTTGCTACCATTGTATCCTGTTCGGCAGGTATGGTCTTCAATATTTTTGCAGACCCTATCACCGGTTATTTCTATAAAACCTATTTGTTGGGTGTACCTCAGGACCTTTCCAAGGCCCTGGCGAAAATGGCTGCCGTAACCACCAGTGTAAACGCTGTAACCGCAGTTATTTTTGCATCCATCATTTTCCTGGCACTGCGTCCTGCATTGAAAAAAGCAGGCTTACTTATTAAGTAGGAGGAACCCATGCATACACCACGTTTAGCCATGTTAAACAGCTTTGCCGGATTCGGACGTATCTCCACCACCGTGGCACTGCCCATTATCAGTGTGATGCAGGTGCAGGTATGCCCCATTCCTACCAGTGTTTTGTCCAATCATTTGGCCTTTCCGAGTTGCGCCAAGCAGGATTTTACAGAACAGATTCGCCCCTTTCTGCAGGTTTGGGAACAGTTAGAATTACGCTTCGATGGCTTTTATTGCGGCTACCTAAGCAACAAAGAGCAAATGGACAGCGTACAGTATTTCCTTAACAGTAAGTTGCTAAAGGAAGATGCTTCCATCATCATCGACCCGGTAATGGGGGATAGCGGAAAGCCCTATCGCACCGTCACTCCTGAGCATATCGAACAAATGAAGGTACTTGTCAAGCAGGCCCATTTGATTACCCCTAATCTGACAGAGCTTTGTCTGCTGACGGATACCCCTTATACCGAAAAGGGATGGACTACCGAAAAACTCACCGCACTTTGCGCTTCTTTAGACCCGGAATGTGAAAAGCAGATTGTGGTTACGGGGATTGAAACCGGGCAGGAACTAATGGTATTTACCTGGAACAAAGGCAATCTGTCCGAAATCCGTTTCCCCTCCGCGGGTGCTGCCCGCCACGGTACCGGAGACATTTTTGCCTCCATCCTCAGCGCCAATGCCTTAAAAAATATATCTCTCGAAACCAGCGTGCATCAAGCTGTTGACTTTATCTGCGCCTGTATTCGAGATAGCGAAGAAGCAAATCTTCCCATATTGGATGGAGTACTTTTTGAACAAAATTTGAGCCGACTCATTTGAGTCGGCTTTTTGTTTTTCATTGCCTACGCACCTTTTTCTTGCTATAATTATTACATAAAACTGTTATGAAACCAACATACAAATGAGGTGACCCAATATGAAAAAAATGTATATCGGACGCTGCTTATTCCTCTTACTACTTACCCTTCTTTTTGTAACAGCAGCATTTTCTGCTTCCCGGTCCCAACCGGATTATTCGACTCCCATGAGTTTTGAGTATTCACTCACCGAAGCCTATGTTACCGATACTCATGATGTCATCAAGCAATTGGAAACATACATTGACAACGAAAAAAACTCAAAAATAGAAAAAACCGTTGAACTTATAACGGATAAAACCAACTACATCTCTCACCAGTATGATGTAAGTAAGATGCTCTATTACGCTGATTTGGAAAATGAGGCTGCCTACAAAGCATATGTTTTCAGCGAGGATGCCTTTTTTGCAGTTGCAGAAGAAAGCTTACGTGTCCTCAAAAAACTGTATCTTTCTGATTTATCCTCCAAGAATAAGGTATTTGAAGATTGGACAGAAAAAGAATTGCGTGTTCTCACCCTTTCAAATGAAGAAATTTTTGACCTGGAAGCAAAACAAAATGATTTCGTACGTGAATATCTATCTTTAGACAATCCCGGGTCTGAAGAATGGTCCGTTGCATTAGAAAATATTTACTATGAATATGTCAAAACCTCACAACAGATTGCCTTACTGAACGACTATGAGAATTACTATGACTACTCCGCCACTGAAATCTATCTGCGGGAATACACCAAAGAACAACGGGAGGCCTTTCGCCAAAATGTAAGGGAGTATATTTTACCCTTTTACTTCGAAACAGACTCTCTGTATCATGAAAAAAAGGCATTACTTAACGATGAACAGAAGGCCCTTTTTTCCTCCCTGCGCAAGGACACTTGTGAGCCGTCAAATGAATATCTTACCGGATATATTAACAGTTACCCCGAAGCTATGAAAACTTTTATGAATTATCTGTTTGACAGAAATGCTTTGATGTATACCACCTCTGAGAATGCATATACCACCGGTTTTACAGACTTTTCGTATTACTGCGAGCAACCCTATGTGTTCCTTGGCAATCAGTGCCAGGATTTGCTTACACTGATTCATGAATTAGGTCATTATACAGCATTTTATCATTTCGAAGACAGCTTTTTGCCATATGATACCTGCGAAGTACATTCTCAGGGAAATGAATGGCTTATGCTCTGTTATCTTGACGGCAAATTCGACCCACAGGTTTATGAAATGTTTTTACTATGGCGCTTACGTTACGGATTAGATATTATCATATTGTCAACTATCATTGATGAATATGAAGAAACCATCTATACTTGCGAAGGCCTTACTTCTCCGGAACAATTCTCAGGCATTATGGATGATATTCTAAGAGGCTACGAAAATATTGAATCCTTTATGTCAAAAGAGGAACTATATACCTATGCGCAGTATGTTACCATAGAGGCTCCCGTTTACTATTTAAGCTATGCCACCAGCGAGCTGGCATCTATGTCCCTATACTCCGTTGCAATACATCAGGATTATGAGACCGCACAAAGCATCTATACAAACCTTTGTCTTGAAACAGATATAGAGCAATTTTTCTTTGATACCCTTATAGACGTGGGACTTCCGAATCCTTTTGATGTGGACACGGTGGAAGACATCATCTCATCCTTTGAAAACATTACTTCAAGCAATATTGTAGTCCCTGCTGCATGACTTCAAAGGACTGTTATTCTTTTACTTACTAAGAAAAACACTACTGACTAATGTGCATTTACACACTGTCAGTAGTGTTCGTTTTTTATATGTATTTTATTAACCCAACAACTCCTGCAGCTTTCTTACTTCTTCTCTCTCTGCTGCTGAGCTCATAATCATGTCATCACTGTCCATAGCTACCTGACCTGCCAAAAGAATTAATTCCTTGTAGCTGTCGGCCAAATCCATGTCCATATCCTTCAACAGCTGATATGCTTCATTCACACCGGTTTCAAACATATCGCTGATACTATCCATACAGATTTCATAAACCTCTTCCAGCTCTTCCGGGTTGTAATCAAAACCAAATACTTCACCTAAAAACTCGGTCTCGCGCTCGGTAATCTGACCGTCTGCGGCAATGATTCTGGCGATAATACACACCAAATCATTCACATAATAAGCCTGCACATTGCCGTACTCCTCTTCCTCCCACAGACCTCTTTCCTGTAAGGATTCACATGCCTCCAAAAAGGCTTCTACTTTTGTCTGAAATTGTTCTGCACTTGCCATTTTATCCCCTCCGGTACGCTCTAAGTATTTTCATATGCCTTTTCGGCATGGATTTAGTATAGCATAGTATTGGAAAAAAATAAAGAATTCATAGAAAAATATGAAAAAACAATACAGCAGATTTCACTATTTTTTCTTTCTTCCCCATAATACAACAAACAAACACACCAAGCTATACCCGATGACGGCTATCAGCGATGATTCTATTCCAAACTCTCCACCGGTCACCAAAAAGGATTTTGTATCCAATACATAACTATACAGGGAATATTCATCCATTTCTATACCAATCCACAAAATACCACCAATGATGATATTCCAAAAAGCATGAACAATCGCACTATTCCAAATGGATCCGGTCTCAGAAGCAATAAGAGAGAACATGACACCCACCATTGTACCGGCCACTACAACCAAGGTACAACTTAAAAGGTCGAAACCCATACCTAAAATATGGACAAAACCAAACAATAAAGAGGGTACAAGAATCGCAATTTTTTTATTAAATCTTTTCTCTATGGCCCTCATCATGACACCACGAAAAACCATTTCCTCCACAATCCCTGCACCCAATCCTGTAAAGAAAATACCCGTCGACAAAATCTCCAACCTCTGATTCAAATCTAAATCATTCTGCCGAAAGGAACCGGGAACAAATAATATGTAAAATGCAGTAACCAGAAGCGGCAACAGTAGTGCTACCATCCACCATTTCAAACCAATCTTAAACGACGGTATATTAAAGTCACTCATATCCCCCTTCAAAAGTTTTTTGCACAGTAGCCATAACAGCAAATATGCAAAAATAATATATAAAATGCCTGTCACTATATTACCTATAAAGATTGGCATTTTCATAAGAACCACCATGTTTCCAAACAGACAGGCAACCCCTTGGGCCACTACCATTACCAAAAAACTTAAAATAATACTCAAAATCATTTTTCCTGTTTTCATCTAAATTCTCCTCACACTGAAAATTCATGGGAACTAATAAAATTATCCATAACTATTCTGATAATTTAATCCAAAACAAGATCCCCTATCGATTCTTCACCGGTCACTTTTTCCCCAAGAATATTGGCCCACTTCTCAGTAAAAAAAGCCCCATACGAAATCTGTTCATCTCTACGCTTTTTGCTGCCTGCAAATCCCCACAAGGTAGAGGGTATCCCAATCACAATCAGGTATAACGGTCCTAATATAATAGATTGTATGGTATGTCTGTATTCATGAACCAGCAAACGATTGGAAAGTTCCTCCGTACTTATCTTCCCTTCAAACTTCCTGGCAAAGTAAGGCTTGGCAGTAACAAATACAAACAGCCCTAAGGACATACTGGATTCGTGCTCCCATACTGTAATAATTGCACCATGATAGAAAAAATGTTTATCTTTACAATGCATGAGAAAGATAACAACCCCCAGCATGGTCTGCAAAATTCCCCATGTACACTGTACTATCACGTAAAAAATGCTTTTCACAGTATTTCCTCCAATTCTCATAGAATTCCATTCACACAGTTCAATAACAGAAAATTTGCTTCCACTTATCCATTATTACCATATTGGGCACTAGTTCATAAAAATCCACTTTTATGCCCAATAAACTACTTATAAGTCTGTAATAAATCCTAAATTCACATCTTTTGGGCATACAGAAGAAAAAACATGAAATGGTGCCCATAAAAACGCCTATTTTGTGGGCAGAAACACGCATTTTTTTGTTGCTATGCCCAAAGGTATGGAAATTCAAGTCTATTCCCTACTTCCCACTTCCGCCTTCAACCACACCGTAAATCTGGTGCCTATCTCCGGGCTGGACAG
This sequence comes from Lachnospiraceae bacterium, assembly GCA_017520425.1. Taxonomy (GTDB): domain Bacteria; phylum Bacillota; class Clostridia; order Lachnospirales; family Lachnospiraceae; genus Acetatifactor. The sequence continues at coordinate 30,504 of JAFXFO010000015.1, forward strand.
CACCTCTATTTTGCCGTCATGGGCATCTACAATCCACTTAGCAATGGATAATCCCAGGCCGGAACCTCCGGTGTTGCCGTTACGAGCTTTATCGGAACGGTAAAAGGGTTCAAAGATATGCACCACATCTTCCCCTTGCATACCAATACCTTCGTCCTGCACCACATAGCCCACCATATCTCCCTGTGTCTTTACACGGAATTGTATGGTGGCCCCCTTCAAGGAATACTTGGCTGCATTCTGCACGAAGATTCGTACGGACTGCTTTATCATAGCCGCATCACCACTCATCATCACAGGCGGTAAGATCAGATTGCCATCCTCATCAAAAGTATTTCCGCTATCACTTACAAATTCATATCGATGTTCCTCATCAATCATCAGGGATTCCTCCCATACCTCATGAATCACCTGACACAAGTCAAATTCCGAATAATGAAGGGTATTCTTTCCGTTCTCTCCACGGGCTAAAAATAATAGTTGCTCCACCAGTTCCTTCATATGGTCGGATTCGTGCTTCAGTGCCTCGATGGACTCCTCTAATACACTCTCATCCTCCTTGCCCCAGCGGTCCAGCATATTCACATAGCCCTGAATCACCGCAATGGGCGTACGAAGCTCATGGGATGCATCCGATACAAATCTGGCCTGCTTTTTCTGACTTTCCCGCATCCGGTATATCAAGTTGTTCAGTGCCACTTCGATGCTCTCCAGGTCCTTATCTCCGGTAGAAATCTTAGCATCCGGTGAATTGGGCGAAAGTTTCTCTATGGCCTGCTCCAAGCTCTCAAACTTGGAAGTATCCAAGGGTAAAGAACTAAGTTTCTCTGTCTTGATTGCCAAATCATTTAAGGGTTTTAACTTACGACGGATTTTGCCTGTACCAAATAGTCCCCCTATGATATCCACCCCCTGAAAGACCAGGATTACACCAAAGGGATATATCACATAATTCAAAAAAGGAAACATTGGATATGGGTATTCCACACCCACGGAATCCACCAGAATAATTACCAAATCCTGATAGTTTTCCCCTCGTTCCAGCTCTACTCTGGTCACTGTCCTCGTTTCAGGAATCTGGTCCACTCTCCACTTGAAAAAGGCACCTACTATCAGTGCCGCAAGCAAAATATCCAAACATATAATTTTCCAGAACTGCTTAAGCCAGAAGCTCATATGAATCCTTCTGGCGATAGATGTCATTTTATTATTTGCGTTCACAATTACTCCTTCACTACATAACCCACTCCGCGTACGGTATGTATCAGTTTAATACCATAATGATCGTCTATTTTCGTCCGTAGATACCTTACATACACATCAATAATATTGGTCTCCCCTATGTAATCATAACCGCAGACCTCGTTCATGAGTTTTTCACGGTCCAGTACGATATTTTTATTCTTCATCAGCATACGAAGAAGTTCAAATTCCCTGTTGGTCAGCTCCACGTTTTCGCCGTTCACTTTCACCTCATAGCGTTCCTCGTCCAATGTGACACCCTTAATGGACAAAGTATGAGTGGGTGCCGCTGCCACAGGTCCTCTTTTCTTTAAAGCCACACGGATTCTGGCAAGCAGCTCCTCAATGGCAAAGGGCTTGGTGATATAATCATCTGCCCCTGCATCCAATCCGGACACCTTATCCATCACGGCATCCCTGGCTGTCAGCATAATCACCGGCGTATCCTTTTCCATTCGCAGACGACGCAATACTTCCAGCCCATTCAGCCCCGGAAGCATCACATCTAAAAGTATCAAATCAAAGCACCCGGAGAGGGCCTTTTCAAGACCCTCTCTACCATCAAATGCTTTCTCCACTTCATTCCCCTCATGCTTTAATTCCAATTCTACAAAACGTGCAATTTTTTCTTCATCCTCGATGATTAAAATACGATTTGCCATAATCCCTATATTCCTTCTATGTCGCTTTATTTATTCTGAAAATCCTTCTTAATATTCTCACAGGTCTCAGAAGCCTTGTCACAAATCTGGTTGATATCAATGGTTGTGGCATTTACTCCCTGAAAGGTATACTTACAATCATTGAATAAACCTACTATCAACAAAATGGCAACCAATCCGAACGAAATGAAAAATGCCAAAATCAACACCAATACCGGAACCTTCAACACATCTCTGCCATTCTTTGTTATGCAGAAATCCACTTCCACTGACTTTTTAAATATATGTAAGCACCATTTCAAAATCTTATCAATCACGGTACCCAAGGTAGTTCTCTGGCAGGAATCCTCATAGCTTTTCTGTGCCTGCTCAAATTCCTGTGAAGTGTCTGTACCGGATGCAGTGGTGTAGCTTGCGGTACTTCCCGCATTAATCTTGCCCTGCTTCTCCAGATAACTCATGGCATCCAGCATATCAAAATTACATGCTTCCATAGCCTGTCTTGCATCCTCATATGATACATTTGCTTTTACTCTTAATTCTTCAACTTTTTTCCAATCTTCCATTTTCTTTATCCCTTTCTGATTTCATCTCTTTTGTTTTTTGTTTCAGCTGATGATTCTATCCTACAACATCAAAATTAATCTAAAATGTGTAAAAGATTAAAATCAGATTAAAATTTACTCAAAATTCACTTGAATACTTCCCATGGCACATTCCAGTTCCATTTTTTTGTCCGCATCATTGTCTATTTCTTTCTCCTTAGCCAAACCGCTGTATTGCTGACCTCCTAAAGAAACACTTCCGGAAACTGCCTCAATTTTATAGTCGAAATCTTCCTCTTTGCCTTTCAATTTCAGTTCCAGACTTCCCATAGCACATTCCGCCTTTAATTCATCGGTTATTTCACTCCAAATGGTACATTTTCCGGCACCTACTTCTACCTCTACCTTCCCAAGCTTGGTTGCTGTCAGGAACAGCTCGCCTGCACCTATGCTGCTTTTCATCTCTTTGGCAATAAAACCACCGACCATTGCTTTTCCTGCTCCCAGCTCGATTTCTGCCTTATCCAGTTCAACCTCTGCAGGAATGTATAGAGTAAAGCAATTTTCTTCATCAATGCTGATGTTACTGCTATTAAGAACCTTTACAAACAACTCATCTCCTTTTACATATGCCTGGCTTTTGCCTTTGCCCTTATATTCCACATAGTAAGCATCATCTTCAGAAAACTTTTCTACAAAATTGCAACCACCAAGCTCCAGATTCCAATTCTTTACAGAGTCAGAGGCCACCTTGGTCTTTGGCACATCTCCCTGCCAGACTTTTTCGTCATCCGCAAACATATCGTTATCACCTATGTGAAAAATAGCATTCTTTTCCAGTGCAGTTTCCACCTTCGTAAAAACATCCCTATCAATGGAAATTCCGTCACCAAAGAATATCTTGTCGCCAACAAACCTCATATCAGGCCAATCCGTCATGGTTCCGCCCAGCAGCACTAAAACTATACCGCCCAAGAATAAAATCACGATCAACAATCCCAAAAATCGAGTTACTTTTTTCATACCTTACATATGCTCCTTTCCAAGATTTTTTATCTTATGAAAGATTTTTTTGATTCCTTTTATGATAGCAGGAGTCCACTTTTTTATTAACAGGTACTCTATCAAAATACCCAAAACACCAAAAGAGAGAACAATCATTCCGCCACCAACAAACAGCATCCCGATACCGGTACTTTCCACCCAAAATTTACAGCCCATTACAATGGCACAGATTCCGCCGATAGTACATCCTACACCTACCGCCCCTGAGCCTAATAAGAAAGCCACCCACAACAGGAACCATAAACCAAGCGTTCCTACTACCGTTCCCAGCAAACTACCTAAAAAAGGAAAGGCACAAATTAAGATTACCACAATCAACCAGGTGGGCCATTTCTTTTTAACATTATTCTCCGGAACATAAGGTACCTCCACTATTTCCGGCGTGGGATGATACTCTGCGATTTCCTTTCCGGCCTCTACCTTGTCCGGCTCTGCCCCGTAATAACTCCGATTAATATCCCTTTTAATATTCTCCGCTATCTTTTCCGGACTTCCCAGGGACGCTATGACTTCCTGTTCATTTTCCGGACCTGCATCTTCAAAATAATCATTATAATATTGCAGTGCTTCTTCCTTTTCCTGTATGGGTACAAATAGCAGCAACTGCTCCAACTGCCGCATAAACTCCTGTCTGTCCAACTTAGTATCCTTCCCTTCCCTCATTTATATCCTACGTTCAAATAATGAATTGACTTTTTCCGCATAACTGCGCCACTCACTTTCATAGAGTTGCAACTGTGCCCATCCTTTGCTTGTCACCTTGTAATAACGGCGGTTTCTGCCCGCAAATTCCATGTCATATACTTCCAGACATTCATCCTTCTGCAATCTTCTAAGCACCGGGTATAAAGTCGATTCCGAGCACTCTATAACCTGTCGCACATCCTGTGTAATCTTATATCCATAGGTTCCTTCGGCTTCCTTGGATACTACTGCCAGTACAATCGCATCCAACAATGCCGCTCCTGTATTAAATACCATTTAACCACCTGTCCTCTTCATATACTATACGCCGTATAATATCCTATCGCACATACTATACGCTATATAATATTGTTTGTCAAGTAGCAAGGTGCAACTTTATCCAAAAAGAAGCAGGTACGGAAATCCCGTACCTGCTTTTTGTCTATTTCTAATATAATTAATCCACTCTTTCGTCTCCCCAGAAGAACAGTGCCACGGTACCCGGACCGGTATGACTGCCAATGGTGGTACCAATATAGTTAATCAGCACCTTGCCCTTCATCTTAGGGAAATAAGCCTCTATTAAATCTGCCAGTGCTTTTGCATCCTCATAGCAGTCAGCATTTGTAATATAGCATTTTTCATTGTAATTGTCTCTATCCTGTGCGTACATCTTCATCTGTTCAAAGGTCTGCTGGATAACCTTTTTCTTACCACGGATTTTGAATCGGGGAATCAGCTTTCCTTCATAACTTACATTTAACAGAGGACAAATACCTAAGATTCCTCCTACGAAGCCTGCCGTCTTGGAAACACGGCCACCCTTGATAAAGAAGGTCAAATCAGAGGTAAAGAACCAGTGGTGCATCTTCAACTTATTCTCCTCTGCCCACTGATACAGCTCCTCTATGCTCATACCGCTGTCACGCATATCTGCTGCTTTATCCATAAGCAAACCAAAACCACCGGATGCTGCCAATGTATCTACAATATATATCTTTCTGTCCGGATATTTTTCTTCCAGCTCGTTCTTTGCAATATTTGCGGAATTCACTACACCGGTAATACCGGAAGACAAACAGAAATGGATAATATCCTTTCCTTCTTTCAAAAAGGGTTCAAAATATTCAGTAAACTCGGCTTCGTTAATCTGGGAGGTCTTGGTATCTGCACCGTCCCTCATAGCCTGATAAAAGTCTTCGAAACTCATGGACACACCCAAATCATCACTGTATTGCTTGCCATCCATCTCATAATGGAAGCATATGTACTTAATATTTCTTTCTTCAAAATGCTCCTTGGTCAAATCCGCTGTAGAACAACAACTCAGAATATATTCGCTCATCTTTGTACTTGGCACCAAATCCTCAGCGCCATACCCCTTTCTACTTATTTCAAGTTATTTCAACCCTTATATGTAGTTTTCATTACTACATTCTACATCACTTGCCACTTTTTGTAAATACCTTTATTGGATTTTCTCACAAAAAAGAGGACACCCTCGTGTCCTCTCAAAGAATTGCTTTTAGATTAATATATCTTTCTGCCCTTTTCATCTGCAATGCCGCTTTTTCTGTAGAAATAGGTATTCACCTGATCCCGCCATTCCCTGGCATTCAGCAACTGCCTGTTGAAACGCTCCGTAACCACCGCAAAGATTTCTTCATCCACTTTATCCTTCAGAGTTGCCCAGGACGCTATCATAGTCTCCACTTCTTCCACACCTTCAAAGTGAGTATCATAAATATGCTGAATCAAAGTCTTACCGGACTTTAATGTATATGTATAAGGAACATGGTGGAAAAACAATAATAGTTCCTCCGGGCAGGTTTCCATATTGTTGTACATGGATGCATTGGGCTCATAATACTGCTGTGCATAGCCGGTACCCTTGTCCGTACGGTCCACACCCATTCCCAAATGGTCTGCACGATGATAGGTACCCCAACGAGAGTACTCATAACCGTCAACACTGGGACCATAATGTACATGTGGGGTTACCATCCAACCGATACCAAGGGGTGTGGTATATTTTTCATAGGTAGTACGGGACTCCATGAGAATCTTAAGTACCTTCTCCACCACTTCCACATCATTAGATAATGCCTGACGAATCCACTCCTCTGCAATTTTCTCTGCTGTCAGATTTGTATTATAAGCCAGACGTCCGAAACCATAGAAATTAGCTCCTGCCAAATCGTTTCCGGTCCAGTTTTTATCATTTCCTGTATTAACTACTGCGGCAAAGCCGGTATTTTTATTGCCCAAGGTTCGTCCGCTGATTACATCTGCAATGGTGTCATTTTCTTCCGCACAATAGGTCTTAAAACTTAAAATCTCCTTGAACATGGGAATCAGATAGCAAACATCAATCTGATGTCCGGTATATTCCTGTGCTACCTGCACCTCCAACATCTGGTTGGTCTTCTTCAGTCCTCCCAACAAAGGCGAAATGGGCTCACGTACCTGAAAATCCATAGGGCCGTTCTTAATCTGCAGGATTACATTGTCATGATAATCACCATCCATTTGGATGAAATTATCGTATGCCGCACGGGCACGGTCGGTCTTGTAGTCCCTCCAGTCCTGCTGGCAATTGTATACAAAACATCTCCAGATAATGATACCGCCGTAAGGCTTGATAATATCCGCCAGCATATTGGCACCGTCCGCCTGAGTTCTTCCGTAAGTAAAAGGTCCCGGTCTTCCCTCGGAATCCGCCTTTACCAGAAAACCGCCTAAATTAGGGATTTTCGCATATACTTCTGCAATCTTTTGCTCCCACCAATTAATTACTTCCGAATCAAGGGGATCTGCACTGTTGGGTCCGCCCAGTTCGATGGCCGCCGCAAAATTCAGACTTAAAAACAGCTTGATTCCGTAACCTGCAAACAAATCCGTCATTTTTTTAACTTTATCCATATATCGCTCGGTAATCAGGTGGGTAGCAGGTCCTACCACGTTTACATTGTTGATTACTACTGCATTGATACCCACGCTGGCAATCAGTCTGCAATAATCTTTGGTACGTTCATTTACCACCACTTCCTCATTCTCAAAGAAGAAAGACTTTCCTGAATATCCTCGCTCAATGCTTCCGTCCATATTATCCCAGTGATTGTACATACGGAAGGGATTGGAGGGTTTTTCTGAAACTTTAATACCTGTCAGAGGTTTTTCCATGGAAATGCGACGAAGAAGCTCAAACATACCATATAAAAGACCATTCTCATCACTTGCACTAAGGGTCACCAACCCTTCCTTTTCCTCAATATCATATCCTTCTGCAGCAATTTCCTTATTCTTTGTGATACAGAGTCCCTTTGTCAGCTGTTCATCAAATACAATCTCCGGCTTTACGGATAACATGCCTGTTATACCATTATCCAGTTCGTTTATGGCATTCTGAAGTATGATACTTTCCTTATCAAATCCCAGAACAGATATCTTTTCCACAAATTTATCATTGCCACTAACCTTCTTGGGACCATATACAAGCCATCCCTGAGTCCAATTCTTCATAAAATAACCTCCTAAACAAAATTGGTAGCGCTTACATTTTCTATCAGTTTATCCTATTCGTGAGGCTTTTGCAATATATTATTCTGTACAATTTGCAGGCAAAAGGCTGGATATTTTCTTCTCCAAAACAAGATTTTCTTTTCACAATTATAAAGCTATTAGTAGCAATCTCATAAACAAATAGTTTACATAATGTTGTTGACTTTTTCAGTCATTTTGCAAGTGGAATTGCAAATGTAGATTTTTGTGGATAAAATCTGAAAATGTCATATTTTCTGTCACTTTCACATTTGATATCCACCATATCCACAGAGTTATCCACATATACAACAGTGTCACCCCCCACCTATCTATGACGTCATTTTCGTATAAAATGCATGTCAGTTTCTCAAAAATTGCAAAAAACGTATATGTGTTCGGTTTACATATTTTGTTTACCATAATTTGTATTATGTTTATTTGAAAATTTGTCAAAAATAAAAAACAGGTTTTAAGTCTTTATTCAAAAAACTCAAAACCTGTTTCAAATTCTTTCCTCTTCTATAGCCAGGAATCCCAAAAACGCTCGACTTTTTTCTCGATGGTAGCCATGCCCACCTCCTGATAATTCTCCCACTCTCTTGGGAAAAGACGAATATAAGAGTTCTGCTGGAACCGTTCATCTAAAAGTGCTATAATTCCCACATCATCAGAAGTCCGAATCACGCGTCCGGCAGCCTGAAGAACCTTATTCATACCCGGGAAACGATAGGCATAATCAAATCCGTTTCCACCATTGTCATCAAAGTAATTTTTCAAGATTTCCCGCTCAAAACACACCTGCGGAAGGCCGGTTCCTATCACAATTGCACCAATCAAACTATCATGCTTTAAATCTATACCTTCACTAAAGATGCCACCCAAAACGCAGAACCCAATCAAATATCTGTCTTCCTCATAGGAAACATCAAAATTCAACGCATTTTCTATATCTAATTCAACATTTCCTTCAAATAAGTGTAAAAACTCTTCCCTATCCGCTTCATTCATGATATCCGACTGCAATACACAGTCCATTTCTTCTGTGGCAAAGTATTCTGCAAATACCTGATACACCTCTTCCAGAAAAGCATAGGATGGACAAAATACCATATAATTCCCATGTCTTTTCGTGACAATCTGCTGAATATACTTGGCAATTTTCATAAATTCTTCTTCTGAACGTCTGGTATACTTACTGGTTACATCATTTGCAACAAATAGTCCTCTCTTTTCCGGATCGAATACGGAATTGGCATATACTTCATAGTCCTTTTCTTCCCCTCCAAGCAGAGTTTTATAGTACTGTATGGGCAGGAATGTGGCAGAAAACAACACGCTGCTACGTCCTTTTTGCATACATTCCTTCAGATTGGTAGACGGGTCCACACAAAACAGCTTTACCAGGAAATCACCGTTTTCGCTTCTCTGAGAGTACTTCACATACTTGTCATCAACCAGCTCATATATCTCTAAAAAGTGCTTAATCTTGAAATACAAATCCAAAAGAGGTTCCTTTTCCGGCACTTCACCCTCTTCACTCTCCTCCAGATAGCTTTCCATCTTCTCCCTCAAACGTCCCAAAGGCAGAATCAGACGTTCCACACTATCCAGTATGCGACAATCCTCACATTCTTTCTTTAGTGCCAGCATTTCTTTGTTGCACTTTTCCAGCTGTTTGATCATGGCATAGGCATAGCCCTGTCCGAAAAGCACCGTTTTATGCGATACTCCGTGATTTCCCTTCTGCTCTTCAATATCATCCGCACCATCCTGCAGAATCCGCTTCAGCTCCAGAAACTCCTCCTTCAGAAGGGTGGCACTATACATTTCCCTGCCTCTTTCCAGAAGATTGTGTGCCTCATCAATCAGAAAAACATAGTTCTTGCTACTGTTCTCCCCAAAGAAACGCTTCAGATACACATGGGGATCAAATAGATAGTTGTAATCCCCGATAATCGCATCCGCATACAAGCTCATATCCAGACAGAACTCAAAAGGACATACCTTATGCTTGTGGGCATATTCCTCAATCTTTTCACGACTAAAGCTGTCCTCGTGGGTTAAAAGATCATACATAGCCTCATTGATACGGTCAAAATGGCCTTTGGCATATGGACAATGCTCGGGATTACACTGTGTCTCCTCCATAAAACAGATTTTATCCTTAGCTGTCAGTATCACGCTTTTTAGCTGTAATCCCTGCTGTCTGAGTATCTCAAATGTCTGCTCTGCCACCGTACGCGTAATGGTCTTAGCCGTCAGATAGAACAACTTATCTCCCATGCCCTTTTCCATAGCTTTAATGGTCGGAAACACAGTAGAAATGGTCTTTCCAACACCTGTGGGTGCCTCCAGAAACAGCTTCCTCTTATGATAAATAGTCTGATACACATAGGTCACCAGCTCCTTCTGCCCTTCCCGATAAGGAAAGGGAAACTGTACCTGACGGATGGATTCGTTTCGTGTTTGCTTCCACTGATACTCATAGTCCGCCCACTTCACATACTCTTGCAGGACACCTTCGAACCATTTCTTCAGCTCCTCGAAAGTATACTCGGAAGTAAAATACCGAATCTCTTCCGTCTCTAAATGACAATAGGTCATACGTACCTGTATGACCGAAATCTCCTTTTGCAAGGCATATATATATGCATAACATTTAGCCTGAGCCAAATGCACCGGGTTTGCTTCCTTCATACGAAACAGTTCCCGGTAAGTACCCTTGATTTCATCAATCACTTTTTCCTTAGGGGTATCAATAATACCGTCCGCACGCCCCTCCACAACCAAATCATAATTTTCTGTAACATGGGTATAACGCAGTGTCACTTCTGCCTGATAATCCGGCCCCATCTGTTTCTGAATCATCCGGTGTATCCGGCTTCCATCCTGCATGGCAGTCTCCGAGGAGGCATGATGACGATTATCAATATCACCGCTTCGCAATATAAATTCTACCAGATTTCTCACCGAAATCTTAATCTGCTCTCTAGATGTCTCCATCCGCCCGACTGCTCCTTACATTCTTTACTCTATTTCACCTTTCGGATTACTTCCAAAACAGCAATAATATTGGTGTTGTAATAACACTAGTTATGGAATACAAAAATGCATAAAACCAAATAGACTCCATAATATAATAAATCCCATCTTTCCCAATAAATACCAAAGTAAATATTCCCAGATAAATGAACATATTGGTCAAGGCTGCACCGAACATAATCCAGCCTCTTGTAACCGGTTTTGTCTCCATATAGCGGTTCATTATTTTATTCCCAACAATCACACATACAGGCGTTATAATAGGGGTTGCCAATGAAATTATCATAAGCACTAACACAAGGCCACCAACAAGGTTCTTAATAATCCCCTCCGGCAACCCATCGACCTTAATCGTCAGTATAAAACCATTCAATAAAATAACAGTGAAAAATATGCCTAAGGAAACTGCAAATCGATACAATAATTTTCTTTCCTCACTCATTCTGCCCCTCCATACGCTATGATACTATATGATTATAACACTAACTCATATAAAAGCGCAAATCAAGCCTATGCTTTATCCCACTCCGTCATATAATCCCTGAAATATAAGGGCAGCATATTCATCTGTAGCCTGGGATTGGCACGTTCCTTAATGGTAATGGACTTACAAAAATGCCGAAACAGCTCTGCATATTTCTCTTCTGCATCCGAATAAGGTACTTCCCGGAACCGTTCCTCCAGTTTCTCCCCAGTGGCTAGAAACCATTGTCCCCGGTAGGGATGAATCCCGAAAATCTTCCTCTTTTCATCAAAGATTGCAAAATTCTCTGACGGGAAGCGGTCTGAAAAATGCTCCATCAGGTTATTCATTATATGATTCTTGGGCGCTATCACCGCATACAGGATGCCATTCTCAAGTTCCCGAAAGCGCAGGAATCCCACCCAATGATGGGCTTCTCTGCAGGCTGTGGAAGACAGCTTAAAGGTCTTAAGCACATAATCATCTGTCAGATGGTCAAACAAATGCCCCGGTGCCGGCTTGGTCTCCAGTCCGTAAGCAATGGTCTTATACACAGCCTGGGCCTTTTCCAAATCTCCGGTGGACAGGGCCATGCACAATCCGAAATAATCCTTCTCACCGAATTTCTGCTGACAAGTGCGCATGACTTTAATTGCTCTTTCCTTATCCGTTTCTACACGGATATATTCCGCGAACAACAGATTCTCCTCCACCAAACTGATACGTGTTTCAAAAGCATGATGCTTATCCTCATAAATCCGATAAATAGCCGTGAAAATCCCCTCTAAAGTATCTTCACATTGATATACAAATGACATAATTTATTTTTCTCCTAAAACATCCCCACCGCGGAGCGGTATCGATCCTCTATTCCCACCACACCGGTAAACATATGATCATCAAACAAGCTCATCTGCTTGTAGCTCATGCCGTCACTTCCAAACTTGATACGCTCCTTGTCCGTGGTCAGATTCCGCACGATGTAATCCTCCTCCAGCTTGGTGTTATACATCATCCTTCCATTGCAGGTAAGGAAATACAGCGCTCTTTTCAATACCACACCCATCTTCTTCAAATCCGGAAATGTCAGCTTGGCAGTGCGTCTGGCTTTCATAATCCGCTGGGCACTCTTTACCCCTACCCCCGGCACTCGCAACAGCATCTCATAAGAAGCTCTATTTACCTCCACCGGAAAACACTCCAAATGCCGCACAGCCCAGTCCTCCTTAGGATCCAGCATCACATTAAAAAAAGGGCGATTTTCATCCAAAAGCTCTGCCGCCTTAAATCCGTAAAAGCGAAGCAGCCAATCCGCCTGATACAGTCGGTGCTCACGCAGTAAGGGCGGTCCACCCGGCAGACTGGGAAGCATCTTATCCTCGTTCACCTTTACAAAAGCCGAATAATAAACTCTCTTTAAATCAAACTTCCGGTACAGGCTCTCTGCTACATTTAGTATCTGATAATCATTCTCCGGAGTAGCACCAATAATCATCTGGGTAGACTGACCACCTGCCACAAAGGAAGGCGCATTGCGATAAATGGCCAGCTCATTCTTATTCTGTGTAATACCGTTTTGAATCTGGCGCATGGGCGTCAGAATAGTTTTGCGATGCTTATTGGGTGCCAGGTTTTGCAAACCCTCCGCCGTAGGAAGCTCCAGATTTACACTCATTCTGTCTGCCAAGAACCCGGTCATACGAATCAGCTCCCCGTCCGCTCCCGGAATAGCCTTGATATGTACATAACCATTAAAGTGATATTTATGACGTAGGAGATATAGTGTCCGATAAATCAGCTCCATGGTTCGGTTCGGATTGTCAATAATTCCGGAACTTAAAAACAATCCCTCTATATAATTTCTCCGATAAAACTCCATGGTCAGGGTGCAGATTTCCTCCGGTGTAAAAGTAGCTCGGGGTACGTCATTGGACTTGCGGTTGATACAGTATTTACAATCATAAGTACATTCATTAGACATCAGAATCTTTAGCAACGATATGCATCTTCCGTCACCGGCAAAGCTATGGCAAATGCCGGCCTTATTACAGTTGCCCATGTCTTTGCCGTTGCCTCCCCTCTCCACGCCGCTGGAAGAACAGCTCACGTCATATTTAGCAGCGTCCGACAATATCTCCAGCTTCTCCATCAGGGACATAGTACCTTGCCGAAAAGGTGCCGCCCCATCCTTTTCACACACTATTTTATTCTGCAAAACCATCTCGTTTCCTGCCACTTTTTGCACCTCTTTCACAAACATATGTTCTTTTGTTCAGAATAGCACATATGTTCGGTATTTTCAAGCATATTTTATGCAAAAACCTCTTGCAAAATCCTGTAAAAAGAGGTTAAATAGATAGATGGAACGGAATAAATATTGCGTGTTCCGTTTTTGAGATTTACGTTCGCAAGCGTAAGAAGGGTTTTCCCTATGGCGAAACCATCCATACCCAAAGATTACAAATCAAGCTTAAATTTATATGAGACACAGGTTGCCATCAAAACTGTTAAGGATTTCTTCCAGGATTTGCTGGCTGACCGTTTGAACTTGCTTCGCGTATCTGCGCCTTTGTTCGTAGATCCCGCGTCCGGACTCAATGACAACTTAAACGGTATCGAACGTCCCGTTCGCTTCGATATCAAGGAACAGAATGCCCGTGATGCCGAAATCGTACAGTCTCTGGCTAAGTGGAAACGCTACGCATTAAAGAAATACGGTTTCTCTGCCGGTGAAGGTCTTTACACCGACATGAGTGCCATCCGTCGTGATGAAGTAGTGGACAATATCCATTCCATCTATGTAGACCAGTGGGATTGGGAAAAGGTGATTACCCGCGAAGAGCGTACCATGGAAACCTTGATGAACACCGTTAGGGATGTTTACAAGGTCTTGAGAAAAACAGAGAAATATCTGGCCATTGAGTATGATTATATCCAGGAGATTCTTCCCAGAGATATTTTCTTCATCACCACTCAGGAGCTGGCAGATATGTTCCCCGACCACACTCCCAAAGAGAGAGAATACTACATAACCAAGGCGAAAGGTGCTGTGTGCCTGATGCAGATTGGTGATAAATTAGATAACGGTGAACCTCATGACGGACGTGCGCCGGACTACGATGACTGGTCCTTGAATGCAGATATCCTGGTGTACTATCCTGTTTTGGATATCGCTCTGGAGCTTTCATCCATGGGTGTACGTGTAGATAAGGACGCACTTTTAAGTCAGCTGAAGAAGGCCGGCTGCGAAGACAGAGAGTCCCTTCCCTTCCAGCAGTCCATTATCAACGAGGAAGTACCCTTCACCATCGGTGGCGGTATCGGACAGTCCCGTATCTGTATGTTCTTTTTACGTAAAGCTCACATCGGCGAGGTACAGTGCTCTCTGTGGCCTGATGAACTGATGAAGGAAGCCGAAGAAATCGGATTACAGTTATTATAATCATAAATTTGAAAACCTTCCCAATCTTGGGAAGGTTTTTTAGTCTAATATTCTTTTCTATAGCTTTCTGGCTTTAAAACAAACGGATATGGGAAGCATTTTTGCTTTCCTGCTTTTATCATCTGTACACTCTGCATTCATCACTGCTTCATCATTTTGTTCAACCATTTGTTCAATTACAAATCCTGCCTTCGCCAAAGCATTTACATAGGTGGATATCTTTCTGTTACACAACACAATCTCGCCATCATGAACCGGCATCTTAAAATACTCTTCATCAAAATAGCTTTTATGAAATACCAGTTTATCATCCTCTATCAAGTCCCTGCGTTCTTCACAGGACCATGCAACACAATAATGCAGAGTATGATGCCAACTAAAAATGAAGATGCCGTCTTTCTTTAGATAGGACGCTATTTTATCAAAAGTCCCCTGCAAATCCGTAGTCCACCCAATCCCATATATGGAATAAACATAATCGAAATACTCCTTGGGAACATCCAACTCTGCTTCCATGGGAGAACACAGAAACTTTGCCTGATATCCATTTTCCGCCAAATATGCTTTCGCATTATCCAGCTGCTTTTGGGATAAATCCACACCCCACAGTTCTCCTGCATTTCTATCCGCATGATATTTTAAGGAATGACCGCTTCCGCAACATATCTCCAGCAACCTTTTTCCTGATACATCACCAAACAAATGCAAGTCATCCTCTGTAACAAATCTTACACCATATTGTGGCAATGCTGTTGTACCAAACCACAGGTCGGCGTGATCATTCCAATATTTCTTATTCTTATCAATAATCTGTTCGTCGTTCATACCTTCTCCCCTTCATTCCTTTGTTGCTAACTATCATTATACGAATTCCCATCTTCATTTTCAATTCCCATATCCCTGTTTTCTACTTAAGTTCTTCATAATTAAACCAATTTCTTCATTTCCCGGTTTTTGGCTTAGTTTTCCATGCTTTTTCTTCTCTTCACCCCTCAAATATTAAGCCACTTTTTTCATTTCTCGATTTTTGGCTTAATTTCTCATGCTTTTCCTTCTCTTCAGCCTTCAAATATTAAGCCACTTTTTCCATTTCTCGGTTTTTGGCTTAATTTCTCATGCTTTTCCTTCTCTTCAGCCTTCAAATACTAAGCCACTTTTTCTGTTTCTCGATTTTTGGCTTAGTTTTTCAAGATTTCATTCACCTCATGCCTTAAATATTTACCCCCTTTATTATTGGCTATAAATTTCATGAATCAATTCATCATAAAACAGCCACCCTCCCGAAAAAACGAAAGGATGGCTACATAAATTACAGAATAATTATCTCACTTTCTTCTTCACCGCCAGCATAACCATAAAAAACGCACCAACCACCAGGCAAATAATGCACGCAGGCCAGCTGAACAAGGGGCTGGAACCGTTTCTGCAAGTCAATAAGTACATAAAGAAGGCTGACATGATATGAAGTATCACTGTCAATCTGAAAGAACCGAAATACTCATAGGTATATCCCAGCAAAAGTCCCAATACCAAGCCATACAAAGCCATTCCGGGCTGGGTCTGATACATGGCAAACAGAAGTGCCGAACCTAAGATGGCAGGCATGGGCTTCATCTTCTCCCGTAAACCATTCTGCAGGATGCCGCGGAATACATAACTTTCCACCACCGGCAGAATCACCACCGTGCAAAGCATACCTATGGGCAATGATACCGCATATTGTTCGGCATAAAAGCTTCGCATCAGTACTCCCCTAGCAAAAATCATATCATGGAATATCATACTGCGATGGGCCAGTTCTGTCTGATGCAGCAAGGCTATCATTCCGAAAAAGATTCCCAGAGAACCCAAAAGCAAATGCAACAATTGTGTATTGCTCTCCGGACGCAAATGCTGCAGATAACGGATATCCTCTCCGCGTCCCAAATACCAGCGGGCGGTCCTCTTAAGCATCACACCGGCCAATAAAAAGGCTACACCTATCACCAACAGGTTTATATTGCCGTGAAACAGCAAGCCGGTCATCCCGAACCAAACATGTCCCAAACGCTTCAGCAGGATTAACAGCATTACCGGCCCAAGCAAGGGTATCATACTACGAAAAAACGACTCTCCCTCTCTGTCCGTCACCTCTCTGTATAAAAGATTCTCCAGCTCTCCCACTGTCCGTACGATATAGTCCGCACCTGCTTCCTTCAGTTCCTCAATGCTCCCATATCCGTAACTGACACCTACAGATTCCACTTCTTGCGCCCTAGCGCCCTCTATATCGAATTTTCTGTCGCCAATCATATAAACCTTAGCCCTATCCACAAAACCGCCTGAAAAAAGCCGTGAAAGGGCTTCCTGCACCACTTCATCCTTATTCACACGACGTCCGTCCAGTTCACTGCCCACTACCACCTCAAAATACTTTCGGATTTTGAAATGCTCCAGGATTCTCTCCACAAATACGGTGGGCTTACTGGAAGCTACTGCCAGATGCATTCCCTTCTTTTGCAAGGTACGCAGCATCTCCCGGATGCCGGAATAGATTTCATTCTCAAACAGGCCAATATCCTGAAAACGCTCCCGATATTTATCCACTGCCGCCTCTGCCTGCTTCTCATCAAAGCCGTAAAACTGCATAAAGCTGTCTTTTAAGGGGGGACCAATAAAGGGTTCCAGCTTGTCCAAATCGGGTTCCTCAATCCCGAAGGACTGTAAAGCATACTGCACACATGTGGTAATCCCAAGCTTCGGGTCCGTCAGGGTACCATCCAAATCGAACAACAAATACTCTTTCATCAAAATCTCCTTATTTTGTCCTCATCACCATCGGTATTCTCAATTTTCAAAATCTTTACATCATAGCCCACGGAAGGATTCACCTCCACATGCACCACATCCCCCACCTTATGACGAATAAGCGCCTTTCCCAAAGGGGACTCATTGGTAATCAACCCTGCCAGCGAATTGCCTCTGACCGTGGTCACAATCTTATAAACCTCTACCGTACCGTCATCCACAAACTCTACAGTCACTGTATTGTTCATGCCCACCTCATCCTCTGCAGAATCCTCGGAAATAATCTGGGCGGTACGAATCATACGATCCAGATAACGGATACGGCTCTCATTCTGGTTCTTCGCTCTCTTAGCCGCATAATATTCGAAATTTTCACTCAAATCCCCGTGAGAGCGGGCCTCCTTCACATCCTCCAAAAGCTGAGGACGCAGGACCAGCTTACGATGTTCTATTTCTGCCTCCATCTTGGCGATGTCCTTGGCTGTTAATTTGTCAAACATATGAAACCTCCTGTCTACCTTCACCTAGTATACCACAAAAAAACGCTCCGGCACAAGTCGAAGCGTCCTTTCCATTTCAAAACATATTGCCACTAAAACAATCCCAACAATATCCCCCCGATAATGGCGGAAGCCACCTGTCCGGACACATTGGCACCCACCGCCTGCATAAGGATGATATTCCCGGGTTTCTCTTCCCCGGCCATCTTCTGAACCACTCGGGAGGCCATTGGGAATGCTGAGATTCCGGCTGCACCAATCATGGGATTCATCTTTTGTCTGGTAAACAGGTTCATTATCTTTACTGCAAATACACCTCCGACAGTATCGAAGATAAACGCCACCAACCCAATCATCATGATAAATAATGTTTCTACCTGAAGAAATTTATCCGCTGTCATGCTAAAGGAAATCGTAATCCCCAAAAGAAGCGTAATCAGGTTTACCAATACATCCTGCGCTGTTTTTGACAGAGTATCCAACACGCCACATTCTCTAATCAAATTGCCAAACATCAAAAATCCCACCAAAGAAATGGACATGGGCGCCACAAAGCCCGCAATAATGGTTACAAAAATCGGGAACATAATCTTTGTTGTTTTGGATATCTTCTTACCCATCCGGATGGGCATGGTAAGCTGTCGTTCCTTTTTGGTGGTAATGACCTTTATGGTAGTAGGCATAATGATGGGAACAAGAGCCATATAAGAATACGCCACTACTGCAATAGGCCCCATATAATTGCTATTCAAAATCTGAGACATTAATATTGCGGTGGGTCCATCCGCCGCACCGATAATACCGATGGAAAATGCATCCGCCGTGTTAAATCCAAGTAACAACGCCAGACCTATCGCCACAAAGATACCCAGATGTGCCGCAAAACCGTACAGCACCAATATAGGTCTTTGCAAAAGCGGTTCAAAATCAATCATGGCTCCTATACCGATAAACAGCAGGATAGGAAATGCCTCGGAAGCTTCAATTCCCACCTCATACAACCATTGAATGATACCCCTCACCTCGCCGATTCCCGGCATCTGTTGATTTAGTACACCGGTATTGGGTAAATTCACCAATATGGCTCCAAAACCCATGGGTAACAATAAAGTCGGCTCATACTCCTTCTTTACCGCCAGATAAATCAGCACAAAACCAATCAACCACATCACAACCATTTTCAGCATTTCTACAAGTTCCATTCTGCAACCTCCTTTTTGTTTTGAACCTTCTGCTTTTCTTATCTTATGCACAGTGCGAGATACACTATGCGTATCTCGCACTGATGAGCGGTCGGCGAATACCATCTTATGCAAGCATGATGGCATCCGCTTCGTCGCCATCACAAAAAAAGACTTTTGATGCATAGAAAATACGCATCAAAAGTCTGGTACCCGTTTTCGGTATGTGTCACCAATTTGAAAGGAATTTCAAACGCGATTGTTGACAACACATTAAAACTACTCCCTCTTGAATTAACACATTTATTATAAAATTTGAATTTTTTCTTGTCAATGCATCTGAAAATCAATCCATCGACTCTTTACAACATTTCTCGTTATTTTATCGCATAAACCGTCGCCACTGCCAAAATAATCTGGATAATAGCAAAGCGAAATACGGTCTGTGTATTGGACCAGTCCCACACCTTACGCACATGGTCGTGAAGGGGAGTACGGACATTCTTTAAAATATGAATCTTGCAGAAGCGGATCAGGGATACCTTAAGGATACCCAATCCTCCGTCTAAAATCATCACCAGTGCCACCGGAATATACAGGAACGGTGAACCGGTTTTTAATATAGCGATACTGATAAAAAGGCCCATTGCTCTGGAACCTGCATCCCCCATCATCAAACGGCTGGGAGTAGCATTGTACCACAGATAACCCAGGATACAAACCGCAAACAAAAGAATCATAAAGGAGAACTCTCCCGCCACATCCTTGATTATGTCCACTGCATATATGGTCATAATGGTTATAATGGTCAGTGTACCGGAAAGACCGTCCACACCATCCGTGCAGTTGGTTACATTCACCGAGGTCCAAACCAATACCACCGTCAAAAGCGCAAATAACACCGGATGTATCGTAATTTCCGTATCAAACATGGAAAGCTCCACCACATTGGAATTGTAATGCAGAAAGGTCACAGCCACCATGGCTGCCACACAAAGATCCAGAAAACCTTTCTTATACTCGCCCCAGGGATTCTTAGCGGCATCATCCAAAAAGCCTGTCATCATACAAATCACAATCAGAATCAGATAGATGATATTCTCTGCCTGTATGGGCACAAAAAGTAAGGCTGCCAATACAAAGGCCAGTACAAAGATAATACCTGCACCCCTGGGCTTTCCTGCCGATTTTTTGCCGTCATGGGCAAACTCCCTGCCCGCATCCTTTGGTAAATAGGCACACAGCTTATCCGTAGCAATGATGGTGGTCAGAAAGGCAAATAATATGCCTACAAAAGCTCCTATGGAAGCAAATTCATCCGGTAATAACTGAAAAATCATCTTAACTCTCCTGTGGTTTCTTTTTCAATACCTGTACTATTGAGAATATATGCAAGTACATCCTGTTATATTATGCACCGGGCTTGCTTATGATAATCCTGTCACCCTGCATTTCCAATTTAAGCTTATTATCCTTCAAATCCAGTGTGTTCAAAAGTTCTCTGGGAATCTGCACACGCCCTGCCTTATCCATGATAACATACTCTTCCTGGGTATCTTCCGCACGCCAGTCAATGGACGCTTCCTTCAAACGGTCTGCATAGCTTTCCTTCAGGATACGCTCACTACTGATTTTACCGTCACGGATTGCAATAACACGCTTTACCTTCTTGGAAAGTGCCACGTCATGGGTAACAATCAGAATGGTCTGTCCCTGCTTATTCAACTCGGTAAATACATCAAATATGTAATTGGCTGTCTTAGGGTCTACACTACCCGTAGGCTCATCCGCCAAGAGTAATTTCGGTGAGTTGGCCAATGCAATCGCAATCGCAATTCTCTGCTGTTCACCACCTGACAAGGTGTTCAAACGGCTGTGTTTCTTGCTGGAAAGTCCTACCAGCTCCAGTAGCTCCAATGCCTTATCTTTTTTCTTCTTGGCACTGGATAAATGCATGGGAAGCATAATATTTTCCAAAGCGGACAAATAGGGCAATAAGTTTCTGGCATTGTTCTGCCATACGAAGCCTACGGTGTCACGCTTATAAACCACCAATTCCTTTTCTGTCATGGTGAACAGGTTCTTGCCTCCTACAATCAAAGAACCTGCACTGGGACGATCCAAACCGCCGATCATATTTAAGAAGGTGGACTTACCACTACCACTGTTACCAATCAGCGCTGTCAGCTCTCCTTCTTCCACTGTCAAATCCAAACCCTGGAGTGCCAGTACTTCGGTCTCCTTGGTCTTATAAATTTTTACCAGGCCTTCTGCCTGAATCATGTTTTCTGCCATAATCAAAATCCTTTCTCCGGTAAATCTTAATGGAGTTCGTGTATACTCCCCCCGATGATTACACACCATTATAGTTTACAACTTTATTGGCATAATGTCTAGCTTGACAAGGAAAATTTTTTCTGTTATATTGACTTTTGTAATTAAATAAACCGCTAGGGGAGCGCATCGCTGAGATTGAGGCCCACGGGCTTCTAACCCTCATTACTTGAACCGGGTAATACCGGCGTAAGGAAGCATTTAAAAGACAACCGTAATCTACTTTCACACCATGGTTTCTTTTAAGCAAGATGAGCCCCTCCTCGCGTAAGTCGAAGGAGGATTTTTTATGTTCTACAATGTTGTTGTCAACGACTGGGGCGAAACTACTTATGTCCCCACCACACTGGGTAACCTATGCCTGGTTGTCCTGATTCTGGTTCTGCTTTTTATAGCAGCCGGCTTTCTTAAAAAGCGCAGCAAAAAGCTTTCTGCCCAGCAGCTGGCCTTTTGTGCTGTTGCCATCGCCTTAGGTACGGTGCTGTCCAATATCAAGGTGATCAGCTTCCCTTTCGGTGGCTCAGTTACTTTACTATCCATGCTGGTCATCTGTCTGCCCGGTTATTGGTTCGGTCTGGGTGCCGGCATCCTTACCGGTGTGGCTTATGGTGTTCTGCAGATGCTCTTTGACCCCTACATACTGTTTCCTGCCCAGCTGGTAGTGGATTATCTGCTGGCCTTCGGTGCACTGGGTCTTTCCGGATTGTTCAGCAAGCGAAAATATGGACTGATTACGGGCTATATCGCAGCTGTTTTGGGGCGCTATGTCTTTACCGTATTGTCCGGCTGGCTCTTTTTCGGCATGTACGCTTGGGAAGGCTGGAATCCCCTGCCTTACTCCCTGGTCTACAATGGTATCTATATCTTTGCGGAAGCCGTGGTGACCATCGTGGTACTTCTGTTGCCCCCGGTAAGAAAAGCGCTGGAACAGGTTAAGAAACAGATTTGCTGATAATACAAAAAGAGAGGACACAAACGTGTCCTCTTACTTTTTGTCAAATAATGCTCTGCGCTCCGTGGAATAACGCATCATCTTTTTCATGCCTTCCACATCTTCTTTCTCCAGCATTTCCTTTAATTCGGCAAATTTATCCATAAACAGATTCATCTGTTCCAAAAGTGCTTCTTTGTTGGCTACAAACAGCTCACTCCACATCATTTCATTAATCCTTGCAATACGTGTCAGATCCCGGAAGGAGTCACCGGTGAACTTCTCCATATCCTCCTTTTCATTGCAGGTCATCAAAGTAATGGCAATGCAATGGGTCAATTGGGACAGGAAACCAATCATTTCATCATGTTCTTCCGGCGAAAGTGTGGTTACATTAGAAAAGCCAAGCAATCTTCCCAGCTCCATACAGGTTTGAATGGCTTCGGGGGTGTTTTTCTCCGTGGGTGTTACAATGTAGTTGGCCCCTGCAAAAATCTTATCCGTACTGTTCTCCACACCGGAAACCTCACGACCGGCCATAGGATGGGCCGGCACGAACTCCACATCCGGCCGTAAGATATCCTGGATACGATAAACAATGCTCCCCTTTACACCGGTTACATCCGTGATAATGGCACCACTTTTCAAAAGCCCCTGATTTTCCTCAATCCATTCCACAAATATGTGAGGATAAAGTGCAAAGATTACCAGGTCCGCATCCCCGATGATTCTTTCATCAAGCTCTGTACTTCCCTCGTCAATGATCTTTTCCCCCATGGCATAATCGATGGAGCTTTGATCCTTGGTAATAGCGCTGATATGAAAACCAAACCGCTTTAAAGCCCTGGCATAACTACCGCCCAAAAGGCCCAGTCCCACAATCAGTATTTTCTTGCTTACATCTACTATCATTTTATTTACCCTCGCATAAATAGTCGATTGCTTCCAGATATCCGTCGGTTCCGTGACCGGTAATGGTTTTCACACAGGCAAGGCGTATATAGCTAATCTGTCTGAAATCCTCCCGCTCTTCCACCTTGGAAATATGTACCTCCACCGTAGGAATATTAACTGATTTTACGGCATCCAATATGGCAATGCTTGTATGGGTATAAGCTCCCGGATTGATGACGATTCCGTCCGCATCTCCATAGGCCTTTTGAATGGCATCCACCAAATCACCCTCATGATTGGATTGATATAATGCAACCTCTATCCCTTTCTTCTCACAGTGGTTTTGAATTTTGGTTACCAAGTCTCCATAGGTTTCCCTGCCGTAATGATCCGGCTCTCTGATTCCCAGCATATTAAGATTGGGACCGTTTATCACAAGAATTTTCATAGTATCAATTCCTCTCGTTTTGTCATAATGTAGTCTGCTTCAGCCTGCGCTGTGGCCATATCAGGCACGATTACATCCGCTGTTTTTTGGTAAATGGGCATTCGTTCCTCATACAGCTTCTTTAACTTGTCATAGGTATCTGACAAGGGTCTGTCATTGGTTGCACGCAAACGCTGAATATCCGCATTGATGAAAAACAGCTTTCCGTTTCTCTTTAGATTCCTTACGTTTTCCTCCCGAAGGATTGCACCGCCTCCGGTGGAAATAATGCGACTGCCGACACAGGATACCTCACTGATTACCTGCGTTTCCAAATCCCGGAAATAGGTCTCTCCTCTAGTCTTTATCAGTTCACTTATGGGACAACCGCAGCGTTTCTCTATCTCTGCATCCGTATCAATAAATTCGTAGCCTTCTATGTGCAACAGTCTGCCTACGGTGCTTTTTCCGCTTCCCGGCATACCGGTCAAAACAATATTCTCCTTGGATGCCATCACAGAGGCAAATACCCTGTCTGCTACATCTTTCTGCACGGAAGTATCCAAAAATCTCTCAACCGCCACTACTGCCTGCATTACCAGCATGTAGAGACCACCTTCTGACTTTATATCCCTTTCCTTTGCATCCAGCACCAGATTGGTACAAAGAGGATTATAGACAGCATCAATCACACCCTCTAACTTTCCGAAGCCGCTGATATCTATGGGCTTGGATCCACAATCCGGATACATACCGGAGGGCGTGGTATTGATGATTACATTTGCGTCAGAATGCTCACTTACTGCTTCTTCATAGGTGATGAATTCATCGGTTTTACGCCTACTTACGGTCAATACCTCAGAGGCACCCAAATCCTTTGCCAACACATTGGCGGTCTTGCTTGTTCCGCCCGTACCCAGTACCAGCACCTTCCTGCCGCCCACTTCAATCCCTACTCTTTCCAGCAAGGCCTTCATTCCGTAATAGTCCGTATTGTAGCCATATAGCTTTCCGTCTTTATTTACAATGGTATTGACAGCTCCGATTCGGGATGCCACTTCACTTACCACATCCAAATAGGGGATAACCGTCTGCTTATAGGGTATGGTTACATTGATAGCCGCAAATTCCTTCTTTTCAAAGAAAGGGGCAATCTCCTCTTCCGTCAACTCTATTAATTCATAAGCATAATCCGCCAACTTTCCATGAATCTCCTTGGAGAAACTATGTGTCAACTTTTTGCCGATACAACCATATTTTTTCATGGCTATATATTCCTTCTTTCTTTTTTTATCCAAGCCAATCCGTACCAAATCTCATGGCCAGGGCATCGCACATAACAATGGCTGCTGCCGCATCCTGGACGATTCTTGCTCTGTGTACAATGGCCGGGTCATGTCTGCCCTTAGGTGATAATACAGCTTCCTCCATTGCCCTGAAATCAATGGTATCCTGGGGCTTAAAGATGGTGGGCGTGGGCTTGATTGCCGTACGGAACACAATGGGCATACCATTGGTAATACCACCGTTGATACCGCCGTTATTGTTGGTGGTAGTCACCACCTTATTCTCCTCCAGCCGCATGGGGTCATTTGCCATGCTGCCTCGCATATCCACAATATCAAAGCCGGCTCCAAACTCGATACCCTTTACGGCAGGAATGGAGAACATCATATGGGAAAGCATACTTTCCACAGAGTCAAACCAAGGCTCTCCTACGCCTTCCGGCATACCAAGAATAACTGTTTCCAGCACTCCGCCTACACTGTCTCCTTCCGAAGCTGCCTGCAGAATTGCTTCACGCATTGCCTCTCCCTTTTCTTCATCCAATACCGCAAAAACTTTTTCGTTCAAATCCTTTACATCTTCTGACAGATTATCGAAATCCCTGTCTGAAACACCGCCACAACGTTTCACATGGGTTCCGATCAGAATATCCTTCTGTTCCAAAGCATATTTGCAGATGGCACCTGCTGCCACAAGTGCCGCCGTGATACGGCCGCTGAAATGTCCGCCGCCTCTGGAATCCTGAAATCCGTGATATTTGCATTCTGCCGTATAATCCGCATGGGAAGGACGGGCCACTGTTTTCATCTGAGAATAATCTCCGCTCTGTACATTCTCATTGGGAATCAGAATGGTGATGGGAGTACCGGTTGTTTTGTCATTCACCACACCGCTGACAATACGAAACTCATCCTTTTCCTTTCGGGGTGTGGATATCCTTCCGTCGGGACGACGAAGTGTAAGCATATGTGCAATATATTCTCTGTTGATATCCAGGCCGGGTGCCAAACCGTCGATAACCGCTCCGATTGCTTCCCCGTGGCTTTCACCGAAAAGAGTCACTGCCACGCTGTTACCAATTGTATTCTTCATGATTCTTCCTCCTCGAAATCTTACCCTTCCAAAGACTTCCTAAACATAACTTTATATCTCAACATGTGAAGCAAAGGTACCTGCCACCTTCAGTTTGTCACACACCTTGCTCAGTTCTTCCATCATTTGTTTGCCTTCAGCAGTTTCTGTGGAACCATCAATTTCCACATAGAAATAATACTGCCATGAATGCTTTCTTAAAGGTCTGCTTCGCAGGGCAGTCATATTGTATCCGTATTTACCGATGATACTGATGGCCTGCGCAAGAGAACCTGCCTCATGCTTTACAGTAAACAACAATACCGAATTGGGAAGCGCCTCTGTATTTGCTTTGACTCTTGAAAGCACCGCAAATCGGGTGGTGTTTTCACTGCTCTTATTAATCTTACTCTCCAACACCTGCAGTCCGTAAATCTCAGCTGTTTCCACACTGGCAATGGCCGCCAGGGTTTTATCCTTTGCATCCGCCACGCTTTTTGCCGCAAGAGCCGTATTATTGGACTCTTCTGTCTCCAGCTTCTTAAGGGCTATGTAATCATGACACTGGCTGAGAGCCTGAGGATGGCTGATTACCTTCTTTACATCCTCCACGGCAGCTCCCGGAACACCCAGAAGATTCTGGTGGATTTCCAGTTCATAGATGCCGTTGATATAAAGGGAACCGGAAAAGATAAGGTCCATGGTTTGCCCTACTTCTCCTGCGTAGCTGTTCTCAATAGGTAGCACTGCCACGTCATTTTCACCATCCACAACCGAATCGTAGGTTGCCTTAAAATCCTTGCAGGATATTCTTTCGCTTTCCGGATAAATCCTGCCGGCTGCTATATGGGCAAAAGCACCTTCCACTCCGCTGTATGCCACCTTCAGACCATTCTGCATTCTGTACTGATAGGCACGGGATACTGCCATTACATTTTTGATATAATCAATGTAATATCCCTTCAACACCTCATCTTCCACCAGTTCTGCATTCTTTTCAATGACTGCTGCCTCCCTGACAGCATCCAGAATCGGCAGACCCACCGTTTTCTTATGCTCGTAAACCATTTCGGCAGCCCGCATTCTCTTTATGAAAAGCTCTGCCATCTTCTCATCTACTTCGTTGATTATTTTTCTTGCTTCCTCTAATTTGTTTCCCATATCCAAGCATCCTTTACAGTTTTTCAGCAATATCAAAGATTAATCTCTCGGTTTTTTCCCATCCAAGGCAGGGGTCCGTAATGGATTTGCCGAAGATATGCTCCCCGGCACCCTGTGCACCGTCTTCAATATAACTTTCTATCATTAAGCCCTTCACCAACTTCTTAATATCACTGTTTTGGTTACGGCTGTGCACAACATCCTTTGCAATACGAATCTGCTCCAAATATTTCTTTCCGGAATTGTTGTGGTTGGTATCCACGATAACAGAAGGATTGGTCAGGTTCATGGTATGATAAAGCTCTCCCACTCGTAACAAATCTTCATAATGATAGTTGGAAACGCTTCGACCGCTGTAATCCACGTAACCCCTCAAAATCGCATGGGCGAACTCATTACCCTCACTTGTTACTTCCCAACCTCGGTAAAGGAAGGTATGACTGGACTGGGCTGCTACGATGGAATTCATCATAACCACCAAATCACCACCCGTAGGATTCTTCATACCAACAGGGATACCCAAGCCACTTGCTGTAAGTCTGTGCTGCTGGTTTTCCACGGAGCGGGCACCCACTGCCACATAGGAAAGAAGGTCCGAAAGATAACGATGATTCTCCGGATAAAGCATTTCATCCGCACAGGAGAAATCATAATCACGTAATGCCGACATATGAAGCTCACGGATGGAAATGATTCCTTTGTACATGTCCGTCTTGGCTTCCGGATCCGGCTGATGCAACATTCCCTTATACCCCTGACCGGTGGTTCTGGGCTTATTGGTATAAATCCTGGGAATAATAATAATCTTGTCCTTTACCTGATCTTCGATACAACGAAGTTTTGAAATATATTCCAGTACCGGTTCACTATGGTCCGCGGAACAGGGTCCGATTACCAGTATAAATTTATCCAAACTGCCGTCAAAGACTGCACGGATGCTTTCATCCCGTGCATCTTTTACCTGCTTCATGCGCTCTGTCAGCGGAAATTCTTTCTTAACCTCCTGGGGAATGGGAAGTTTCCTGTGGAAATTCATCTGCATTGTAGTTACCTCAACTTTCTTTATACGGCTTCCAAAATAAAAAGCCCGCACATGTTTACCATAAAAGCACAACAAATGCGGACTGTCCGTTCTATCACCAAAACCTTATTCTTTGGAATCACATAGACGGGCAGCCCACATTAAAATAAAAGTAAAAATACAATACGTTATTCATCATTTTAGCTGCCTCCTTTGTGATTTATTATAGCATACTTTATCACATTGTTGTGATAAAGTCAAGCATCCTGCAAAAAAAAATTGACCTTGTACGTTTGAGTCTGCGAGACCGGATTGCAAAGGCCCTGTCTTATCTTTCCATAATTGCCATAAGTCTGTCAAATATCTCTTCTGCACTATATAAGGCAGGTTGCTTCCCTTCAAACAGCCCTTCTTGAATCAGTTCCTTTGCTGCTTCCACCCCTTTTGCATTATGTACGGAAAAATCAATCAGAATCCGTTCCAAACGTTCATTGTCTGTACTATACAACAGCTCTCTGAGTGTCTGAAATGCCCGTTGGATATCGCCGTATTGCTGAGGCATCCATGATATACTTATATTCTTGTTTCTAAGAAAAGTACTGTGCTCTATTAAATGCATCGCCCCTCCGTGGGCATCCCTGGCACCAATTACAATCCTTCTGATTCCTCCCATCACCATGGTCCCCATGCACATGGGACAGGGCTCCAAAGAAGCATATAATGTATAATTCTTGAGGTTCGGATATCTGTTAATGTCCAGGTTACGAATTGCTTCAACCTCCGCATGGGACACTCTCGGATTAGGGATGGACTCTTCGCCCACCTTATTTCTTCCTTCTGAAATGATTGTCCCATCATCGGATACAATCAGTGCCGCTATCGCTTTACTTCCTTCACACAAGGACATCCATTCCAGTTCAAATATTCTTTTCCAATAGAAATCAAGTTCCTGATATCGCATATTTCCTCCATCTGATAGGTGAGTGTGGGCATGGCGAGACTGCGTAGAACTGAAATTTGTCTCTTTATATCAGTCCCCCAAATCACGATTATAATATTCCCTCAAAAATCGAATCACAAATTAGTTTTTTCAAACTTCTGCCAATCATTCACATTCTCAATAATTGGTAGTACGGAATCAATCATAAATTTTACTTTTTGAGTTGGCTTTGAATATCCATCAAAGATTGCTTTTCCCTTGATTTGAACACGAATTCTATCGCCTTCCACGAAATCAACTATACGAATTTTGTAATTGATGAGGGGTTCACTTTCATAAATATAAAAGCTGTCTTCTCTTATTGCTGCATGAATAATGTTATATACACGAAAACTTTTATTTTTCAATTGTTTTAAATCCTTTACATGAACTTTAAAACCATTGATACATATAGCTGGTGATATATTTTCTTCCTCGTATCTGCTGTCTTTAAAACTAATATCAAGACTACATACTATTTGCTTTTCCTGTTTGTGAACAAAAAAACATGACCCTCTGTGTGAAAAATCTTCTTGAAATTCAACTCCATTGATATATAAACTCATCACCTTTTCCTCCGTAAACTTCAAATTTGTGCGTGCTTGTTAGCACTTAATTTGTAACTTTTATAATAGTACATTCATCAGTTTTAAGAAATCCTAATTTTTCTGCCATTTTTTCAGACGCTACATTTTTATAGTGACACGCCCATACAGGATTCTTACCTTGCTCAAGAGCATAATTTATCATTCTATTTGCCACAATCATCCCTAGGCCTTTCTTTTTATACTTTGGATTCGTTTCTATACCAATGTCTATCTCTTTTGTACTTACAGCAGCAGAAAATGCCCAAGAAGCGATATCATCGCCGCAACTAATACAATACCCCTTCCCATTTTTCAAAAAATCATTATTATCCTTCCAAAAAAGTGAAGGGACAATCGTTCCAAAAATCTTTGCTAATAGGTCCCTATCTATTTCTTTTAATTCATATTCTGTAGGCAATTCAAGTACATTGTTTTTCCTTGCATACTTAAACAAATACCTTTCTTCCATACTAATATCATCTTTAGTCTTAAAAAAATCTAGTATATATTTATCTTTTGACATTAAAAGAAATCTTTTGTCGTCTGTTTTGCTTCTATTTATCATAAAGTCATAGATATCATTCAGAAAGCCCTCATCAATATTTCCCGAAAGATATGCAAATCCACTTTCCACCCAAAAAAGAATCTTATTATAGTCCCCTTCTGAACCTGCGAAAATCTCTCCCTCTTGAATTCCTTCTGCAATCGAAAGAGGATAAACACATCCACAATCGTGAGTACTTGCAATATCAATTAGTTTGGAATATTGTACCTTATTGAGTTTTTTTAACATCCTATATTCTCCTTCAACTTCAAATTTGCGTTTTTCTTTGTTTTAGCAATTTCATACCCAAACAAAATACAAATACACCTAATACAATAAAAAATCCCCACACTATATTCCAATAAGGACTATTTACATCAAACATAAACAATAATAAATCATTCCACACTTTCAACTCAATCGCTATTGCAAACAAGTCAAACAAGACGTAGCTTCCACCAAAAATGTATATCCATCTCCACCAATAATTATTTTTCTTATTCTTCCAAAATGTCACTATTCCACAAACACATAGAAAAGCTAAAATACCCATCAGTACAAAATAGAAAGCTCCTTTGTTCTCTAAAATCCCCAACCAGAAATCAGCATAGGATGTTCTGTCAATTAAACCCCATATTCTATGCAAATGAAACAATCCAAAAAACATAAAGAACCAAGGTTCCCAAGCATATATTTTCTTCAATTATCTATCCTCCAACTTCAAA
>JAFXFO010000016.1 GCA_017520425.1 Lachnospiraceae bacterium
AAATAACCCCTTCCAGGGGTGGCGAAAGCGGCAAAGGCGAAATGGCTTGAACGAAGTGAAAGCCAGCGTCTTTAGGCGCTGGCCGGTAACAAAGGCTTATAGCCGCAGAGCAAACCACCCGTTAGACGGGTGGTGCTGATTTCAAATATTACTTCATAGTTTTCTGGAAATGCTGGTAATCTTTCATGGAGTTCCAGTCCCCGCCCCAGGTAAATCCATGCTCTTTAAACAGCTTATAGCAAAGGTCGCTTTCATCAATCTTATAGGGGAAATCTGCATCCCTGTCGGCGTAGGCCTCACTACCTTTGGGAGAAATCCGTATTTTGCCACCGGGATAGGTGACATAGGGGTTATAAAAAGGATTGATATCAATGGCCAATCCGTAAGCATGCTTGGATAGATTGGTGGTATTGTCCACAACCCGGTAGTTAAAGCAGGAGGTGTTGTTATCTTCCATGGAGAGGGTATCATCCCCACCATAATTTTCAATTAAAGTAACACGTTCCAACTGATATTCATTCAAATACAGCTCATAAAAGATTTCCAGCAGGTCCTGTGCAATGTAATTATGACAAATCAATTCTCCTTCTGCAAGATTTCCTTCAAAATCATAGTGCATGATATGAAGATATCTTAAATCATCATAGGAAATTGCAAGTTCTTCTTCAGTATCCGGGTAAGAACAACCGGTTATAAAGGATTTTTGATCTTCCGTAAGCGGCGCGAAGTAAAATTGTTTCTGTATTTGCACTTCAGGGTCCTCCGTAGGCTCCGGCGAAGGTGTTATTTCTTCAGTATATGAGTCTTCCGTGACGTTTATGCTGCTTTCCGGTGTGGGAGCCGGAGTTAGTGTGATGGCAGGAGCCTCTGTGGTCGGTGCCAGTGAGTGCTTGGCGGCATGTTCTGCCAAGGTATCGGAGCCGGACAGAAGCAAACGGCTGAGACTGGCGAATATGATAATAATGGCTGCCAGGGCTATAAGACCTTTTATTAGAATGTCTCGATGTTCTTTCATATATGTTTTCCTTTTTATACAAGTAACTATTCAGCCCCCATTCGCAAAAACGCCTCTGCGAGGCTTTCCTTTTTGAGAATGTGGAGCTACACAAGTAACTATTCAGAACCCCATACGCAAAATCGCCTCTGCGAGGCTTTACTTTTGCGAATGTGGTTACTTCGCCATATGAATTTATGAAAACAGCCCTTTGTAAGCAAGCTTACAGGGCCTTTTTCATAAATTCGCAGGGCTCTGAATAGTTACATCATATCATGTGGCAGAATTTTTGTAAACAAACGAAAGTTGGTGGTTGATATTGGAGGCGCATTTTAGTAAAATAGAAATAGTGTCAATTTATAACCCATCTAAATAAGTGAGGAAAGTATGAGCATCATTAAAGCCAAGGATGTGACATTTGAATATATCAGAAGAGATGAAGAGGGTAATGTAGAAGGAATCACCACTGCAGTGGATAAGGTGAGTCTGGACATCAAGCAGGGAGATTTTATTGCTATATTGGGACACAATGGTTCCGGTAAGTCCACTCTTGCCAAGCACATGAATGCTATTCTTTACCCTACGGAAGGAACTCTGTGGGTGGACGGAAAAGATACGAAGGACGAGAAGGAGCTTTGGAACATTCGTCAAAGCGCCGGCATGGTGTTTCAGAATCCGGACAATCAGATTATCGGTCAGGTGGTAGAAGAGGATGTGGGATTCGGTCCTGAGAATATGGGCATCCCCACAAAAGAAATCTGGGAGCGTGTGACAGAGAGTTTGAAAGCGGTGGATATGTATGAGTACCGCAAGCATTCCCCTAATAAGCTTTCCGGCGGTCAGAAGCAGCGTGTATCCATTGCCGGTGTGCTTGCCATGCATCCCAAATGCATTATTCTGGATGAGCCTACCGCCATGCTTGACCCGGACGGTCGCAAGGATGTGATCCGGGCTGCCAGAGCTTTGAATGATGTGGAGAAAGTAACCATTATACTGATTACCCATTATATGGAAGAAACCATTTATGCGGACCGGATTTTTGTGATGGAAGAAGGTTCTGTAGTGATGGAAGGGACTCCCAGAGAGATTTTTTCTCGGGTTGAAGAATTAAAAAAGCGCAGACTGGATGTGCCGCAGGTGACCTTGCTGGCACATGAGTTAAAGAAGCGAGGAATGGATTTGCCGGATGGCATCCTGACCAAGGAAGAGCTGATAGAAGCGCTGGGACTGTAATACAGTAATTGTCTGGAGGAAAAGATGACACTGATAGTTGATCATGTGAATTATATATATGACCCGGATAGTCCATTGGCCCATAAGGCCCTGGATGATATTTGTCTGACCATACCGGACGGACAGTTTATCGGTATTATCGGACATACCGGTTCGGGCAAGTCTACACTGGTGCAGCATCTGAACGGTTTGGTGACTGCTACAGAGGGACATATTTATTTTGACGGGGAAGATATTTACGACAAGGATTTTGACAAGAAGAAGCTTCGTAGTCAGGTGGGATTGGTATTCCAGTATCCGGAGCATCAGCTGTTTGAAATCGATGTGTTTTCCGATGTTTGTTTCGGACCTAAGAATCTGGGATTGGAGCGCAAGGAGGTGGAGCTTCGTTCTTATGAGGCATTACGTCAGGTGGGTTTTCCGGATGAGTTATTCTATCAATCGCCCTTTGATTTGTCCGGTGGTCAGAAGAGAAGGGTGGCTATAGCGGGAGTACTTGCCATGAAGCCCAAGGTGTTAATCCTGGATGAGCCTACGGCAGGTCTGGACCCTCAGGGCAGGGAAGAAATCCTGGGACTAATCAAAAGGCTACAAAAAGAAACCGGCATCACCATTATACTGGTGAGCCATAGTATGGAAGATGTGGCGGAATATGTAGAACGAATTATCGTGATGAATAAGGGTAAGGTCATGTACGATGACGTGCCCAAGGAAGTATTTAAACACCATAAGGAGCTGGAGGAGGTAGGTCTGGCAGCACCTCAGGTCACATATATTATGGAGGCACTCCGTGAAAAAGGACTTGCAGTAAGCAAGGAAGCCACTACTGTGGAGGAAGCAACGGAGGAAATCCTAAGAGCATTTGCATCAAAATAAGGAGTATTATGTTACGAGATATCACAATAGGACAATATTATCAGACAGAGTCTGTAATTCATAAATTGGATCCCAGAGTGAAAATCGGTGGTACGCTTATCTATATTATCTCCCTGTTCTTGTTTGAAAACGTGTGGGGATACCTTTTGGCGGCACTGTTTCTGGGTTTGGTGATTAAGCTGTCCCATGTACCTTTTCGTTTTATGGTAAGGGGCATGAGAGCCATCCTGTTTTTGCTGCTTCTTACATTGGTGTTTAATCTGTTTTTGACACCGGGAGAAGCATTGATAACCTTCTGGAAGCTGAAGATTACCAAGGAAGGTATTATTATGGCTGTGAGAATGGCCTTACGACTGAGCTTTTTAATCATCGGTTCATCCATTATGACACTGACTACCACTCCCAACAATCTGACGGACGGTATGGAGAAGATGATGGGACCCTTAAAGATATTTAAGGTGCCGGTCCATGAAGTGGCCATGATGATGAGTATTGCTTTGCGTTTTATTCCCATCTTAATGGAAGAAACGGATAAAATTATGAAGGCTCAAATTGCCAGAGGTGCGGATTTTGAATCCGGCGGCCTCATTAAGAGAGCCAAGTCCCTGGTACCCTTATTGGTTCCCCTATTTATTTCTGCTTTTCGCCGTGCCAATGATTTGGCCATGGCCATGGAAGCCAGATGCTACAGAGGCGGTGAGGGACGCACCAAGATGAAGCCCTTAGTGTATAAAAGAAGAGATTATCTGTCATATCTGGTGATTGTCGGTTATCTGGCAGGAAAGATTGTGCTGGGGATTTATTTGTAAGAAACATGAGGGGTGACAAACATGGGTTTGATTTGGCAGGAAACACATAAAATGCTTCATAATAAAAAATATGTATATTGTATGATTGCTACATTGTTTGCAAGTTACGGAAGCCTTCTTATCAGACCGACTATCGGCATTGATGATACCGCATGGAAGGTATATTTTGTTGATGGTGTGGCACCGGTTATGGGAAGATGGGTTCTGTATGTGCTTAATAAAATCATACCTATTGCAGAGTATAATCCTTTTATTGTAGAGCTGTTATTTTTGTTTTTCTTTTTTATATCTGCTACTTTGTGGGTCGTTTTAATGAAGCGTATCATAGGGGACAGGGTGAGTGACTGGGCCTATATTTTCTTTGGGTGTGCATTTTTGGCGGCTCCTATAACCAGTGAATTGGTGACTTATTATCTGGCAAACGGTATTTTCTTAGGGTTCGGTTTTACGGCATTGGCAGTCTGGAATTTGTGGGATGCTTTCGAACAGGGGAATAGTAAAGGAAAAACGATAAAGAAAATAGTATTCAGTGGTCTTTGGTTATGGTTGGCTTTAGGGTGTTATGAATCCTTTGTTGTTGTATATATGGTGGCCATTTGTGTTTGCTATTCATTTGACAGAGGTTTGAAGGAGAAGACGGAAAGAATTTCTGCTTTACGTGTTTTGGTCAGTACTTTGGCAGCCGGATTGTTTTGTGTTGCGTTACGCAGTATTTGGACTGAATTATGTATTGTTCTGTTTTCTTTAGAAGATCAGACGAATGTGTTGTATTATCGTGGAATCGGAGATATCTTAAACTATTTTAAAACCGGAGATGGTGGGCAGGATATTGGCTTGATATTGAAACAATTCTTTGTTAAGTACTATATCAATGCATTGGTATATAAACCAATTACTTTTTTGGTAATGGGTTTTGGTTTGTTGGGCCTATGGTCTCTGATACGAAGTGTGCAGAAAAGAGATTTCATCATCCTATTGTCTGTGATAGGTGCTATGATTATGCCGTGGACATTAACCATATTGGAAGGTTATGCTACGTATTATCGAACCAGTCAGTATATCGTACTTATCAATGCAGTGATTGTTTTGGCAACAGCGTTATTGATGGAGAAGTTGCGGGAAAAAAGGGCAGTAAAATATGTTGGATTCCTATTAGCAGTCCTATTACTATATCATGAAGCTCACGAAATGAACTATTGGTTAAAGGTAGATCAGGATAAATATGAAGACGCCTGCCGAACGGCGGATGCCGTGGCGTTGGAGATTATCAGAGATTATGATGAGACTTTACCTGTTTGTGTAGTTGGTGAGTATAATGTACCTTCTGTCATTGCAGGCAAAAGCTATTGCCCGACATGGTCTAAACGTACTGTTATTGCAAAGTGGGCTATCGGTCTGTTGGATAAGGAACTTGTTGATGACTATATGGAACCGGCAGGTTACCGATTTGCAGAAACTCCGCTCTTATCAGTAATTAAGTGGGGAAGCACGGCATTTTATTCGATTGATGTAGAATTAATTAAGTTTTGGGAGAACAGAGGATTTGAGTTTACAGTTGACGGGAATCTGGAGCACTATTCCTATGGAAAAGAACTGTTAGAAAACGGAATGCCGGCATGGCCCGAAGAGGGATCTATTATGCAGATGGACGGCTATATTATTGTAAATCTGCAAAATGATTGATAATGCGGTTATTTTTTATGATATTATTTGGAGGTATAGTAAGGTGCAAAAACGAGTGAGGTTGATAGTGGCCTATGATGGCACCAACTATCACGGATGGCAGTTACAGAATAACGGAATCACCATAGAGAGTGAATTGAACCGTTGCCTGACAGAACTCCTGCAAGAACCCATAGAGGTCACTGGTGCCAGTAGGACGGACGCAGGAGTCCATGCCTTGGGTAATGTGGCAGTGTTTGATACACAGTCCCGTATCCCGGCAGAGAAGATATCCTATGCTTTAAACATGCGTCTTCCGGAGGATATCCGGATTCAGAAATCCGAGGAAATAGCGCCGGACTGGCATCCCAGATATTGTGACAGCCGAAAGACCTATGAATATCGGATTTACCGGGGAGAATTCTCCCTGCCAACGAAAAGACTGTATAGCCTGTTTACTTATCATAAGCCGGACGTGGCAAGGATGCAGGAGGCGGCAAAATACTTTGTAGGAGAGCATGATTTTAAGAGCTTTTGCCAGGTGGGTGCCCAGGTGAAGAGTACGGTACGACGAGTGACAGAAGTAAAGATATATGAAGAAGATGCGGATTTGG
This sequence comes from Lachnospiraceae bacterium, assembly GCA_017520425.1. GTDB lineage: Bacteria > Bacillota > Clostridia > Lachnospirales > Lachnospiraceae > Acetatifactor. Next base: position 6,189 of record JAFXFO010000016.1, read on the forward strand.
TGATTCGTGTGACCGGAGAAGGGTTCCTATATAATATGGTACGTATTATGGTTGGTACCCTTTTGGAAGTGGGTTTGGGAAAGCGCGAACCATGGCAGATTCAGGAAATATTGGCAGCAAAGAACCGGGAGGCAGCAGGCCCAACAGCACCGGCGCATGGATTAACCCTTATAAAATACGAGTTTTTACAGGAAAAAACAGGGTGCTTAGAAAAATAAGGAAAAACTGAAAAATTTTTGTTGACATACGAAAGAGCATACAATATAATATACAAATGTGTGACGATGTTTCATAATGCCTAGTCAAAGCCCCGACGAAGCATTAGAGATAGAGTATAGTAACCGTTTCTAAAGATCATGGTTTGTAGCCGGACATCTGCAGAGTATGATTGGAGGAGACAAAGAACAGTTGAAAGACAAAAGTAGATGGAGGAAACATCATGAAAACTTTTATGCCAAATCCTGCTACAATCGAAAGAAAGTGGTATGTAGTAGATGCAACAGATATGACTTTAGGACGTTTAGCTTCTGAAGTAGCTAAGGTTTTAAGAGGAAAGAACAAGGCAATCTTCACTCCTCACGCTGACTGCGGTGATTATGTAATCGTTGTAAATGCTGAGAAGATTAAGGTTACCGGTAAGAAATTGGATCAGAAGATTTACTATCATCATTCAGACTATGTTGGTGGTATGAAGGAAACTACTTTAAAAGAGAAGTTAGCGAAGAAGCCTGAGCAGGTTATCGAACTTGCAGTAAAGGGCATGCTTCCCAAGGGACCTTTAGGAAGACAGATGTATACTAAGCTTCATGTATACGCAGGACCTGAGCACAATCAGGCAGCTCAGAAGCCTGAAGTGTTAACATTCTAAGGGACTTGAAAGGAGGAGAATAAATCATGGCTAAAACAGCAAAGTACTACGGAACAGGTAGAAGAAAGAAATCAATCGCAAGAGTATATTTAGTACCTGGTAAGGGTGATGTAGTTATTAATAAAAGAGAGATGGATGATTATTTCGGATTAGAGACATTAAAGGTTATCGTTCGTCAGCCTTTAGTAGCTACCGAAACAGCTGATAAGTTTGACGTACTCGTAACCGTACGCGGTGGCGGATACACCGGTCAGGCTGGTGCTATCAGACACGGTATCGCAAGAGCTCTTCTTCAGGTAGATGCAGACTATAGACCTACCCTCAAGAAGGCAGGCTATCTGACCAGAGACCCTCGTATGAAAGAAAGAAAGAAATACGGTCTCAAGGCAGCAAGACGTGCGCCACAGTTTTCAAAGAGATAGGATTATCTGCGGAATTACAATGTACAAAAAGCCAGAGCAAGTTTACTTGCATCTGGCTTTTTTATATTGTAATTCCATAGGAATCTATAGATGACCGACTTGGAGCGAAGCGGAAAGGAGGTGTATCTATAGAGACCGCAGATAATCCGAAGGATTTTCGAGGTTCTTCTTGCGAGTGCAGATAATAGGGAGCGTGACGCACCTCTGCTTATTCTTTATAGGGAAAAAGCAATGGAATGATTAGTAATGGTGTGGTATAATTGATGGTGTTTGAGGAGAGTGAAACTTTGAATTTTATCGCGCTCAAGGAAAAAGGAAGCGACTGCGAAGCAGGCATTTACTTTTTCTGGCGCGATACCGACAAAATCAGAAGTGCGAAGCACGGCAGACGCGAAGAGGCTGGATTTTGGAGGTGTAACTAAGAGGAAACTTTGAATTCTCACTTGATGTATTTTTAGGGATTTAATAACTGTCATATCTTGTTATAAAAATCTCGTCCAATCCTTGAAAACACTAAAGTTTTCGTGGGTGTCTTCTCCATTACATCTTATATCGTGTTATAACATTTTACCCTTGGTTACAACCTCTAATAAGGGAAAAAACAAGGGAAAGAAAATCTGGTAACAGCTAGTTTATTGACCAAGCAAAAGGAAGGCGTAAAAATGAGATTTCGTAGTATCAATATCTATTCTGGAGAACAACATGATGGAAATAAAAAAAAGCAACTTACAGGCTTATTGCGAAACGATAGTGATTCTGTTGTTAATGCATATTTGAAATCATTTAAGTATTACAACAATGAGAAATGTATTAGTCTCAATATTTCTTGTGATGAAGACATAATAGAACCGTTTGTTGAAGATTTTGTAAAGGGTTATCCGGTTTTGCATATTCCTTTTGATTTGGAAAGTTATAGCAAAATGAAAATATGCGATAAACACAGATTTTGGCTTAAAGTTGTTTATGATTCGATTAAATATGTTAGTGATATATGGAATTGGGAACAAGCTTTTTTTGATGATGTATATAATAAGTGTATACTTGAATTTGATAATGAAACATAGGAATTCCTTTATATTGTACAATTGAAGGAATCTTTAGTGCCAATAATCCTACAACAGAAAGGAATAGCTAGAAATGAAGAAACTATTTACAGTAATTCGACAAGGGAAGCTTGATGAAGTAAAAACAATACTTGAAAGAAAACCAGAACTGGTTAATTGCGTTTCCGGAGCATTGCCTAAAAAGGATCATGGACAATCCCCACTACAAGTGGCGTTGAAAACAGGTAAATATGAAATTGCGGATTATTTGATTTCGCACGGTGCAGATGTAAATTTTATGGAAGCAGAAGATGATGACCCAGGACTGCGGGCGCCGGTACTTTTTGATGCAATTAATGCCACAATTACTTCGCTTTGCTATAGAAGAGTTGATGAGTCAGATATTGCATTTGGCTATGTGAAACTTCTGATTGAAAAAGGTGCAGATGTGAATAAATTGGCCTCATATGGTTTTGATTCGATTAACTGGTCGGTAAGTCAGGCTGAACTGTTATTTGAAAGACCGAGTATATATCCGGATGTTCAGGAGAAGGTGCGGGAACAGCTGACTAAAATATTAGATTTATTAATTGAAAACGGAGCTGATTATGTAGCGTGGGCCAACAGAGGGCGTTATGCAGAACCATATCCTGGACCAACTAACAAGAGTATGTATATTGATAATTTTATCCCGGATGATGAGACGGACATTGATAGAAATAGCAATATGAGGTCATTTATGCAAAACTACTTTAAGAGTAGAAATCTAAAGTTTTAATATTAGTTAAATATTGTAATCTATTCAAATTGGTATGTGAAAAAGAAATACACAGAGAACTAAATCATAGATTTGTGCGATGGGTGTATTTCGCTCTGTGAGGCAGTAATTTAATAATACCTGATGCTGCAGATAAAAAAGAGTAACAGTCTTTATCTGTCGATAAAATATTCTTTCCCTTGTAAATCTCTCGTAAGGGAAAATATAAGGGAAAAGTGAAAGCTATATTGATGTTGATGAGCGGGAAAGCCCGTAAATACTGGAAAGTTGAGAAAGTACACGAATTAATTTGAATTTTACGCATCGTTAAGAAAGGAGTAAAGTATGTTAGAAGTAGGAACCAAGGCACCAGATTTTGAGCTGTTTGACCAAGATGGAAAATTGCATAAATTAAATGATTATATTGGTAAAAAGGTTATTTTATATTTTTATCCAAAGGATAGTACACCAGGATGTACAAAGCAAGCATGTGGATTTTCTGAAAGATATCCTCAGTTTACAGAGAAAGGAGCAGTTGTCCTTGGGGTCAGTA
>JAFXFO010000002.1 GCA_017520425.1 Lachnospiraceae bacterium
ATTTTCAGAATAACCATATTTGCTAAGATTTGGCACCATCAGACAATTCGATTTGTTTGATGGTGTCTTTGTTTATAAAGGAGGAACATATTATGGATTTTCAGTTAGCTAACAAAAACAATTTGGAGCAGGTTTATGAGCTGGTTCAGGAGACCATTCAGGTGGTCTACCCTAAGTATTATCTGCCGGAAATCGTGGATATGTTCCGTGAATATCACAGCAGGGAACATGTATTGCAGGATATAACAGCCAGAAATACCTACATTCTTTGGGTGGGAGATACCATTGTTGGAACCGGCACCATACAGGAGAATCATATTACCAGAGTGTATGTATTGCCACGGTTGCAGGGGAAGGGATACGGCACCTATATCATGAAGCAGTTGGAAGAGCGGATTCGGAAGAATTACGATACCATAGATATTGACGCGTCTCTGCCGGCCTGCAGATTATATCAGCGTCTGGGTTACGCAACCGTAGATCACGGTATCTGGGAATGTAAGAATGGAGTGATACAGGTATACGAAATCATGAAAAAGGAGCTGAATACCATGAAGAATAATTTGAAATTACGACCTTACAAGCAGGCGGATGCGGAGACTATCGTAAGCTGGATCAAGGATGAAAGGGCCCTTCGCAAGTGGAGCTCCGACCGTTACGGCGCATACCCTATTACAGCAGCGGATATAAATTATAAGTATTTGGACTGTAACGGAGACTGTGAGGAGCCGGACAATTTTTACCCATTGACCCTGGTAGATGAGAGCGGTCCCGTAGGACATCTGATTCTCAGATATACAGATGAAGCGAAGTCAATTATCCGCTTTGGATTTGTCATTGTAGATGACAGCAAACGGGGCAGGGGCTATGGCAAGAAGATGTTACAGATGGCTATAAGATACGCCTTTGATATGCTGAAGGCAGAAAAGATTACCTTGGGCGTTTTCGAGAATAATCCGTCTGCATACTTTTGCTACAAGGCAGCAGGCTTTCGGGAGATTCCCATGGAGAAGGAGTTTATCTTTGAAATCTTGGGTGAGCAGTGGAAATGCATAGAATTGGAGGTAAAGAGAGAATGAATTACTTAGAAGATTTCTATACAAATTATGACGAAGAAGGAAGATTGTTAAGGCAGCATGGGCGGGTAGAGTATTTGACTACACAGAAGTACATCCATGAGTTGCTGGGCGATTCGAAAAAGAAAATCCTGGAGGTAGGAGCCGGAACCGGAAGATACAGCATTGCTCTTGCCAAGGAAGGCCATGAGGTGGATGCCTTAGAGTACACTAAGTACAATCTGGAGATTATGAATTCTAAAATCGAAGGCATTCCGAATATACGCACTCATCAGGGAACGGCGCTGGATTTGTCAAGATTTGCGGATGAGACCTTTGACCTTACCATGGTGTTGGGCCCCATGTATCATCTGTACACCAAGGAGGATAAGCAACAGGCCATGGCTGAAGCCATCCGGGTGACGAAAAAGGGCGGACATATCCTGGTGGCATATTGCATGAATGACCAGACGGTCTTTACATATGTATTTAAGATGGGTAATCTGTGGGAGTGCGTGGAAAAGAATATGCTGACGGAGGATTTCCTCTGCATATCTGAAGAAAAGGATTTGTTCGAGTTGGTGCGACTGGAGCAGATTGACGAGTTGAATGCAGCATTTGCTGACGAGCTGGAAAGGATGAAGATTGTGGCTACGGACGGGGCTACCACCTATATGAGAGAGACCATAGATGCCATGGATGAGAAAACCTTTGAAATGTGGATGAAGTACCATTTTACCGTATGTGAGAGAATGGACCTGATTGGTGCAACCTCTCACAGCCTGGATATTCTCAGGAAAAAGTGATGCATCAGCAAAGAATGTAATTATACTGAAAAACGAGGAAGGAGCAAAAGAGTATGCTGGAATTACGAAAGTTGAACATAAAAGATGCCAAGGCCCAGTGGGAATATGTGACCGCCATGCCGGCGGATGAGAACGGAGTCTCCAATTCCCATGAGGGAGTATCCTTTGAGGACTATATGGACAAGGTGCTGCCGGAGCATTTGATGTATGAAAATCCTGTCAATATGCCGGACTGGTTTGTGCCCGAGACATTCTACTATCTGTGGGACGACGAGGTGCTGGTGGGTGAGTTCCGAATCCGTCATCACCTGACAGATGCCCTGCGAACCGGCGCCGGCCATATCTGCTACAGCATCAAAAAGGAGTACCGGGGCAAAGGCTACGGTACGAGGGGCATGGCCCTGATACTGGACCTGGCAAGAGAAATCGTACCGGAGGAGGAAATCTATCTGCGGGTGCTGAAAAGCAATATTCCTTCTTTTAAGGTCATCACCAAAAACGGTGCTTATGTGGCAGGGGAGGATGAAACCCACTATCTGCTGCGGGTGAGAAAATAATACATTCAATTGCTTTGGCAGCAAATAGCAGAAAGGAAGGTTTCGTTTATGACAAATATATTTGTAGAAGGTATTCAGGGAGCCGGAAAAAGTACCCTGGTAAATGGTATATGTGAGGCTTTGCCCGGGATAAAGGTGTGCCGGGAAGGAGATTACTCTCCCGTGGAGCTGGCCTGGTGTGCCCGTATGACGGAAGCGGAGTACGAAGAAATCCTGAAGAAGTATCCGACACTTCGGGAAGATATTATCAGCCATACCGTTCGGGAGAAAGGGTGCTGTATCGTGATGTATACCAGGATCCGGACGGAGCAGGAGGAGTTTTACCGGGAGTTAGAAGGCTTTGAGATTTATAACGGTCGCAGAACTCTCTCCGAAATAAAGGAGATTGTCTTCAGCAGATACGAAGGCTTCCGGGAAACAGGGTATCTGTTTGAATGTGCCTTTTTTCAGAATCTGGTAGAGGATATGATTTTGTTTCATGTGTTGAGTGATGAAGAGATTATGGACTTCTATCGGGAGTTTTATGAGAAGGTGGATAAGGAACAATTTCTGTTGGTATATCTGTATTCGGAGAACATCCCGGAGAATATCCAAATCGTCAGAAAGGAGCGCTGCGACGAGGAAGGTCGGGAAGCCTGGTTTCAGATGATGATGGAGTATTTTGTAAACTCTCCTTATGGACAAAAGCATGGTTGCAGTACAGAGGCTGAGTTGATAGCACATTTTGAACACAGACAGCAGCTGGAGTTAGCCATTATTCGGGAGATTCTGGGTGAGAAGGCTGTGATTCTGCCGTCGAAAGGATATGAGATAGGGGAAATAGTGAAGTTGATTTAGGGGTATAGTACGAGGGTGCAGGTTTGGAGGAGTCCAAGACCTGCACCTTGAGTATTTTTATGCATAAAAAGAAAAGTGTAAAGCCTGATGAAGTTATCAAGGTGCGGGTCGTAGTACATATTTAATAGTACAATTGGAGAATAAGCCGGATTTCTTAAGAGTGGAGCAAGGGCTCCGTAAGACAGCAGATACTGTGAAAGGCATATCGCCAAGAATTATAGAAATCATTCGCTCATTTTGATAATAACATGAGCGAATGCAGAAAGCAATAAAAAAGAAAATTCATCCCCGGTACAATAAATCACATTGCGCCATAGGTCGTAAAATGCCGGAGCTTGCTCAATGATAGGTTTGCTTTTTTTATACCGTTATGTCATAATAAAATATATGAATTGGAGGTAAGTATGGGGAATAAAAAGCGATTGTGTATTGGGATAATTATTTTTACTTTATTATTTTCTTTGGGGGTAGTTGTAATAGCTATAAAGAAATCGAATTATTCCTGGGCAAAGGATTGCAGGACGATTGCCCATGCTTTTGGGGGTATTGATGGGTATACCTATACCAACAGTATGGAAGCTTTTTTATATAATTATGAGAAGGGGCATCGGGTTTTTGAGGTTGATTTTTCGATTACAGCTGATAATGTATTAGTGGCGGCTCATGATTGGAAGATGTTTTATCAGTTAACCGGACGTAGTTTGGAGGAAGGAGAGACGGCACAGCCTTTAACGTTAGAGCAGTTTAAGGAAAGCAAAATATATAATAAGTACACGCCTCTTAGTTGGAAGGATATTATGATACTCATGCAACAGTATCCGGATATATATATTGTTACCGATACAAAGGATAAGGAAGATCCTATGATTACTAATGCTTTTACTCAAATTGTAAATGAAGCTATGGAATTAGGAGAAAATTCGGGGCGTAAAATATTAAAGCGAGTAATTCCACAGATATATAATCCGGAGATGTATGATATTATTTGTGAGATTTATCCATGGAAATCGAGTATTTATACTTTATATAATCTGCCAAAAAATAAGTTTTCTTATGAGGAAGTATATCAGTTTATTGTAGGAAACAATATAAAAATAGTGACTACTTATGATCAAAGGATAAATTTTAGTTTTGCTAGAGAGATACAAGACATGGGTGGTTATTTATATATGCATACATATAATGATGCAAGTGTAGTTAAAAGACTGATTGAACTGTATGGAATACATGGAGTGTATACGGACTATTTGGCTCCGGATGATGTAAAAGAAGTATTTGAGAAATAATATTAATCATAGTGTTTTAAAAATGTTGAATGGAGGATTACCTATGAAATTCAGTAACGGATGTTGGCTGCAGAAGGAAGGCTGCCAGGCCTTTGGACCTGCAGAAGCTTATTTTATTAAGGTGAGCGAAAAGGAAGTGACTATTTGCGCACCCACCAATCCTGTATATAACAGAGGCTGTACCTTGGGCGGTATCAATCTGACCATCAAGATTACGGCACCCCGCCGGGAAGTGCTTCGTGTGCAGACCTATCATCATCTGGGGACGGTAAAGAAAAATCCGGAATTTGAACTGAATATAGACAATCAGCCTTTGGATGTAACAGAGGAAGACAATCTGCTTATCATCAAGACCGGGCTCTTAAGTCTGGAAATCACCAAGAATCCCTGGTCCATGACCTATAAGCGAGGGGGTAAGGTGATTACCAAGAGTAGCGGTAAGGATTTGGCCATTATGAAGACGGACTGGAAGGGGGATGCCTACGATAAGGGCGACCTGACGGATACCTATATGCGTCAGCAGTTGTCTATCGGTGTGGGTGAGCTGCTTTATGGTACCGGCGAGCGTTTTACTCCTTTTGTGAAGAACGGTCAGAGTATTGATATCTGGAATGAAGACGGCGGCACCAGTACGGAGCAGGCTTATAAAAATATCCCCTTCTACCTTTCTAATAAAGGCTATGGAGTCCTGGTAAATCATCCGGAAAAGGTATCCATGGAGCTGGGTACGGAGATGGTGACCAAGGCAGAGTTCAGTGTAGAAGGGGGCTATTTGGATTATTTCCTCTTTAGCGGGGAGACCATGAAGGATGTACTGGTGGCTTATACGGATGTGACCGGCAAGCCTACATTGCCGGCACCCTGGACCTTTGGATTGTGGCTGTCCACTTCTTTTACTACCAATTATGATGAGGCTACGGTTATGAGCTTCATTGATGGTATGCTGGATAGAGGCATACCTTTAAGAACCTTCCATTTCGACTGTTTCTGGATGAAGGAGTTCCATTGGTCGGATTTTGCCTGGGATGAGAGAGTGTTCCCGGACCCGGCAGGACTGTTAAAGCGTATTAAGGAAAAGGGATTGAATATCTGCGTGTGGATTAATTCCTACATCGGCCAGGAATCCGCCCTGTTTGCAGAGGGTATGGAAAAGGGTTATTTCATCAAGCGCCCCACCGGCGAAGTATGGCAGTGGGATATGTGGCAGCCGGGTATGGCTATCGTGGATTTCACCAATCCGGAGGCCTACAAATGGTTCCAGGACAAGCTGGAGGTGCTCATGGATATGGGCGTGGATTGCTTCAAGACCGACTTTGGCGAGAGAATCCCTACGGATGTGGTATACTTCGATGGTTCCGACCCTAAGAAGATGCACAATTACTATACCTACCTATATAATAAATGTGTTTATGAATTACTGGAGAGAAAGCGCGGCAAGGGAGAGGCAGTACTTTTTGCACGTTCCGCTACCGTGGGTGGCCAAAAGTTCCCCGTGCATTGGGGTGGTGATTGCTGGTCCGATTACGAATCCATGGAGGAAAGCCTGCGTGGTGGCCTGAGTTTACTGATGAGTGGCTTTGGCTACTGGGCCCATGATATCGGTGGTTTCGAGCATACCTCTACAGCGGATGTGTATAAGAGATGGGTAGCTTTCGGTTTACTGTCCTCTCACAGTCGTCTCCACGGCAGCCAGTCCTATCGTGTGCCTTGGCTTTATGATGAAGAAGCGGTGGATGTGGTGCGCCACTTTACTCGTTTGAAAGCCCGCATCATGCCTTATTTGTATGAGGCAGCAATCGTAGCAAACCGTCAGGGTATCCCTACCATGCGAAGTATGGTGCTGGAGTTTACGGGGGATAAGAACTGTAGCTATCTGGACAAGCAGTATATGCTGGGAGACAGCCTGCTGGTTGCACCTATTTTTAACGACGAAAGTATGGGCGAGTTCTATTTGCCGGAGGGCAGATGGACTGACTTCTTTAGCGGAGAGGTATATGAAGGCGGTAAGTGGTACAGCCAAGTTTACGATTACTTAAGTCTGCCTCTGATGGTGAAGGAGAATAGTATTTTACCACTGGGAGCTTGTGAAGAGAAGCCGGATTATGACTATGCAGACGGCGTGGAGCTTCGGATTTATGAGCTGCAGGAGGGTGCAAGAGCCGCTAAAACTGTATATGGCATGAGTGGCGAAGCAGAACTGACCATTAAGGCAGTCCGGGCAGCAGGTACCATTACAATTTCTGTGGATGCGGACAAGCCTTATACCGTGCGTTTGATGAATCTGCAGGCAGCGGAGGTGGACGGCGCAGAAGCCGTAGTCGACGGACAGGATACTATATTGAAGGATTGTAAGAGTCAGATAGTTGTGAAGCTGTAAGAAAGTTTTGATAATTTATTGTGAGATACCCCGACAAGTTCTTCCGGGTTTTGTGATGGGAGGATTTGTCGGGGATTTTTTGTTTGTGTGGCGGATACTCATCCAAAAATGCAGAAATAGGAAATATGGCTTAGTATTTGGATTGAGAGAAGGCATGAAAGGAGGAAAAACTAAGCCAGTAATGCAGAAACAGGAAAAATGGCTTAGTATTTGGACTGAGAGAAGACATGAAAGAAGGAAAAATTAAGCCAAAAATGCAGAAACAGGAAAAGTGGCTTAACTTTCTCACCGAGAAAAGGAAAAAGGGCAATAAAAATCATCCCAACTTCATAAAATTCAGAAATTGGGATGAAAGTAGCATCATATATAAAATTAGAAGTCTGCATAAATCAAATCATCCTCTTGTCGGATGGGTTCCGGTGCGGTTTCCCGTTCAATTTTAGCCCGAAGAGTTTGAATGTTTTGGCGGCATTCCGCAATCTGCTTAGGAATGGTCTTGGTCCTTATAAACATAGTGCAAAAATGTCCTAATTTATTGTCCAAATGAATCACATACCACCAAATCAGAGGAATACCTACAATCATAAGCATAAAGCCAAAATGCCACATGGCGATGGGGAAGCCGGCGATAAACAGCACAAGCCCTATCAGAAACAGCACCATACCGATAATCATATCCTTTTTTAGCTTTACTAATCGAAGCTGCAGCTGTTCTATTTTTTGTATTTCACTTTCCAATTCGAATTCCGGATTGCAGTAGGCGGCGGTGTATTTTTTCGTCGGCGGAACCCAGGATTTTTCGGCCTTTATGATAGGGGGCAGTACTCCCAAAATGCGTAAAAACATACAAATCACAAAAAGTTCCGCACCCAGATAAAGGGTGTTATTGATTTGGGCCTGAGTGGTTTGAAGGATAACCAGGTCGGGAATAATCCGTTCTCGGTCAAAGCCTTCCACCTGGTCATGGAAATTGGGATAGCCAGAATAAACACTGTATTTAATATCCTTTTTCAAAACACCGATGAAAGGAATGGAAAAGCTGTCCTGATAATGGGCATTATTCAATTGCTTTTGTGTACTTCTTTGACCGGCATAGATAAGAGCATATTTGCCGTCGCTTAGGGGTATGGTATATTCATGGAATTCATCATATGTACCGGAGCAGCCCCGATTATCGGTATCTTTAATAAAGGTGGTAATCTCTCCCTTCACATAATCGCCGTACTCCCAGCCCTCCGCATTCAGCTCAGAAATGTCTGAGGCTTCCCAAAAGCGGGCCTGATTGCTTAAGCCCTTCCCCAGCAATACACAGGATATCAATAGTACACAGCACCACAGGATGCCGCTTTTTGAAATGGTAACGTCCATAATTTTCCCTCACAAAATCCGTTTTAAAAACAATTAAATTATAACATTTGGGGGTCATTTTGGCAATAAAAGTAAAAAGCAGAAAAAACATCTTGACCTTGCCCAAGGGGCATGGTTTATGATGTATACAGAGCTCAATAGAAAAGTGGCCGGCGTCATGCCTCATATCCCGGGAATATGTAGTATATGGCGACCACAGAGAGAAGGCAAAAATATGAAGAAAAAAGACTTGTATACCACCGGAGAGCTGGCAAAGTTAACCGGGGTATCCTATAAAACCATACGACATTATTATGAAAGCGGGCTGCTGACACCGGAGAAGGTGGAGGAAAATAAGTATAAGAAATTCGGTCAGGCAGCAGTGGAGCAACTTCAGAAGATATTGATGCTAAAATATCTGGACTTTTCATTGGAAGATATCAGTGAAATGCTAAAAAAGGAAGAGCCTGCGGAAGCCTTTGTCAGGCAGGCAGAGCTTTTAAGAAAGAGAAAGGAACATCTGGAGCATGTGCTTCAGGCCGTGGAAGAGATTCAAAGGCTGGAAGCGGATAACCAATGGGAAAAGATGCTGGATATTATACATTTGGTCACTTGGAAGGAGGAGCTGGTAAAACAGTATGAGGTAAGTGACAACCTGCAGAAGCGTATCAATCTCCATGCATACAGTACAGCTAAGGAACCTTGGTTTGCCTGGGTGTTGGAGGGCCTGGAGCTGAAGCCGGGCATGAAAATCCTAGAGCTGGGTTGTGGTACTGGTGCTTTGTGGACCAGTCAGAAGGAGCTTTTGCCAGAGGATTTAGAGATAGTACTGACTGATTTGTCAGAGGGAATGCTGGAAGCCGCAAAATCAGAAATTGCTCAGTTTCACGAATATTTTGATGCAAAGAGAATCCGCTTTGTGTTTTTACAACTACAGGCAGAGGATTTTGTAAGCCAAGATCGTCAGTACGACCGAATTCTGGCGAATCATTTGCTTTTTTATATACCGGATGAGAAGCGCCCACAGGTACTGGAAAACTGCGCCAAGGCATTAAAGGAAGATGGCATGTTTTACGCATCTACAGTAGGATGCAACCACATGAAGGAGTTGCATGAATTGGTGCAGGAATTTGATGCGAGAATAAAAATGCCCAAATGGTTAACAAAATCTTTTACATTAGAGAATGGGGGAGAGCAGCTTCAAAAGATATTTGCAAAGGTGGATGTGGAGGAGCATAAGGATGATTTACTGGTGCCGGATGTGAATGCCATATATCATTATGTAGAATCCTGCCCGGGCGGAACAAAGGATATTTTGGCAGAATGTGGAGAGGAATTTTTAAGCTTCCTAAAAGAACGGATTAGTCCGGAAAATCCCTTCTTTTGCCACAAGAGTACCGGTTCATTTCGGGCGTTTTTGAATAGAAAGGGGAAATAGAATTGGTTGATACGAATAACATGTCCTGCGAAAGGATATTAAAGGAACAATATAAAAATGATGACAATCTTAAACTGCGAAGAAGTTTACATGACAAATACAGTGTAAATAAGATAGGATTTCAAAAGTGGATGTTTGAACAATATCCTTTTTATCCAAAGATGAAAATCTTAGAATTAGGCAGTGGGAACGGTGAATTGTGGAATCATTATTTTGAAAATGAGACTTTGTTAGGCTATGGTATGGACATTACATTATCCGATTTTTCAGAGGGGATGGTTGCCCATATGCAAAAGAAATATTGTGATGAAAGAATATCTGTGAAAAAAATTGATATTACAGATATTCCATTTGAAAATGAAACCTTTGATCTTATTATAGCAAATTCTATGTTATATCATGTAAGGGATATCGATTTGGCTCTTTCAGAGGTAAGGCGCGTTTTGAAAAAAGGAGGTTCCTTTTATTGCTCTACATTAGGCATTCATGGTATGACACAATATCTTTATTCGGCACTGGATGAATTAGGTATTTCACATACCCCGGAATCTAATATATCCTTTACGTTACAGAATGGAATACAGTTACTTAAAAAGCAATTTGGAAAAGTGGAACGATGTGATTATGAGGATGCATTAGAGATTGATAAAGTCGAGGATTATCTGGAGTATATTTATTCCATGGCGTCTATGCAGGGACTGGCGCAGAAATATTATGATACTTTGTTAGATTACTTTAATTCCAAAAAGGAAAATGGATACCTGCATGTACCAAAAGAATACGGAATGTTTGTATGTGAATAGTAAGGTGTTGACAAAATTTATTAACGGTGCTATATTACAACCAATAACATAAGAAAAGCGTCGACGGAAAAGAGTAGTTGGTGGGAATCATCCAGAGAGAGCGGCAAATGGTGGAAGCCGCTTATGAGGAAACTTTACGAAAACCATTCCAGAGCTGTAGCACCCAAGGTTTTAGGACAGATAAGTGCTACCGTAGCCCGCGTTAAGGGATAGGATTTGATGGAATCCGAAGTGAAAAGTTAAGGTGGAACCGTGCTAAATGCACCCTTAGGATACACGAAGTGTATTCTTGGGGTGCTTTTCTTATGTTAACAATTATCTGAAAGGAGACATAAGAAATGAAGGTACTATTAAAAGACGGCAGTATTTACGAAGGTAACTTTGAGCAAAAGGAGGTACAGGAGGCGTTTTGGCATACCAGTGCGCATATTTTGGCACAGGCGGTGAAGCGTTTGTATCCTAACGTGAAGTGCGGCATCGGTCCTGCCATCGAGAACGGTTTTTACTATGATTTTGACTTCGACTTCCCCTTTGGTGAGGAGCATCTGGCAGCAGTGGAGGAGGAGATGCAGAAAATCGTGAAGGAATCCCTGTCCCTGCAGGTGAAGGAAATGAGCAGGGAGGATGCCCTAAGCTTTATGGAAAAGATGCAGGAGCCCTACAAAATGGAGATGATTCAGGGGCTGCCCGAGGGAGAGAAAATCAGCTTTTACCGCCAGGGAGATTATGTGGAATTTTGTGCAGGTCCCCATATTTCCAATACCTGTCAGGTCAAGGCCATCAAGCTTTTGAGTGTGGCCGGTGCATATTGGAGAGGGGATGAAAAGAACCCTGTGCTTACGAGAATCTACGGTATTTCCTTCCCCAAGGCATCGGAGCTTGCCCGGTATTTGAATATGCTGGAGGAGGCGAAAAAGCGTGACCACAGAAAGCTGGGCAAGGAGCTGGGACTCTTCGCCCTCATGGAAGAGGGGCCGGGACTTCCCTTCTTTTTACCCAAGGGCTTGATTTTAAAGAATTTGCTCATTGATTATTGGAGAAAAATCCATGACAGAGAGGGTTATGTGGAGATTTCCACGCCCATTATGCTGAATAAGCATTTGTGGGAGACCTCCGGACATTGGGACAATTATCGTGAAAATATGTATACACTTGAGGTGGACGAGGAGGAATTTGCCATTAAGCCTATGAGCTGTCCGGGAGGTATGTTGGTTTACAAGTCTCAGCCTCATTCCTACAGAGATCTGCCTATGAGAGTGGGCGAGTTAGGCATCGTGCATCGTAACGAAAAGTCCGGTACCCTGCATGGTCTCATGCGTGCCAGATGCTTCCAACAGGATGATGCCCATATCTTTATGACACAGGAACAGGTGATTCCGGAAATCGTAAATGTGGCAAGACTGATTGATGAAGTGTACAAAAAGTTTGGTTTTGAATATGCGGTAGAGCTTTCTACCAGACCGGAAAACAGTATCGGTAGCGACGAGGATTGGGAGCTGGCTACGGAGGCTCTTGCCAAGGCCATGGAATCCATTAACGTGCCCTATGTGGTGAACGAAGGGGACGGTGCCTTCTACGGTCCCAAGCTGGACTTCCACTTAAAGGACTCCATCGGCAGAACTTGGCAGTGCGGAACGATTCAGTTGGATTTCCAGCTGCCCCAGCGATTTGGTGCGGAATATATCGGTGCGGACGGTGAAAAGCATCGCCCCATTATGATTCACCGCGTACTGTTCGGCTCCATCGAGCGTTTCATCGGAATCTTAATTGAGCACTTTGCGGGCAAATTCCCGGCTTGGCTGGCACCCGTGCAGGTAAAATTGCTGCCCGTATCGGATAAGTATCTGGACTATGCACAGAAGGTGATGGAAGATATGAAAGCGAAGGGTATCCGAGTGGAAATCGACAAGCGCAGCGAGAAGCTGGGCTACAAAATCCGTGAAGCCCGCATGGATAAGGTGCCCTTCATGGCCATCCTGGGCGAAAAGGAGCAGGCAAACGGTACGATTTCCGTGCGTATGCGAGATGCTGAAGAGGATAAACAGGATTTAGGAGAAATGAAGATTGAAGAACTGCTGAAGCTGTTTTAGTGTCTCAATTCACTGATTGGAACCATTCAATTACTTACAATAAAAACAATATGGGACATAATTTCCTGCAAGCAAGGTCTTGCAAAACGTCGCCCCTTAGCGAGGTCCTAAGCCGAACTTGTTCGGCACGAGCTTAGTGGCGCTACGTTTTGGACGAAGCGAGAGCGCCCTTGCGGTAGGATGTTATGTCCCTAATTGTTTTTGAATATGTAAAAAGGGTCCCAATCAGCAAATCGGGACCCTTTTATTTCCTCTTCTCCCGGTTTTCCTCGATCATCATCATCAGGATCTCCCGTTCGTTTCGGTAATGATTTTGCTTTTCGTACTCAGCCATGACCTCTTCCATCACATCCTCCAGGATTGGGGAGTTGGGATGGTTACTTTCTAAAAGATAGCCCAGTAACTCGAAGGTATAAGGCGAATTGATAATACGAACTTGATAGCGGAAAGTATTGTTGATGCGTTTGCCATAGCCATCCCGTGCCGGATCACAGTGGAGTAGCTCCAGGACATGGGATGTATTGGTCAAGTCAAAGGCATCCATAAGCCAGCGCCTCAGCTTCTCCCGATCGGGCTCTTCCGGTTCCAATATTTCCAGAAGATTGCGATAAATGTAAAAAGCATACCGTTCGCTTATGAGATAATCATGCTTCTCCATATCATAACAGTCAAAATACTTATGAGCAGAACGTTCAAAAGCAGATTGAAGCGGTGCAATCACCTCTTTTTTGTAGATATGCTCAGAAAACTCATCCTGTGCATAACAGCTACCTCCATTTTGGTCAAAGGTACCATATACAATATTTAAGTAATTATATAGCCAAATCGGCAGCTTACGATAGGGATGTTTCGGGTCCTTTATGGATTCCTCCAGTTTCTGTTCAATCACTGCAGTAAAAACCTTCAGAAAGCCCGGGTCGTACTGACGTTTCAAAAAATCCCGGCTAAAGAAATACTTCTTCCAGGCAGTGGGGTAGAGGACCATGGCCTTTTTATCCAGCATTTTTTTCAGCTGCAGGATCAGCGGGTCACTCTCCCAAGGGTCAACCGCATGCTGTTCTACAAGGCTTAGGAAGTCCGCATCCGCCTGGACGGTTTTGCGCTCAGTAACAGGAGTTTGGCTCGCCCCATTAGGTGCCTGAGCTGGCTTTGAGGGAGTTTTGTTTTCCGCAACAGGTGCCTGGGCAGGTTCCGGTGCTTCGGGTTGTTCTTTCGGCTTCTTAGTAGACCCGGAAAATCCCCAGCTTATTTGCTCCGGCGGAATATCCAAGGTCTCAAGGTCAGGTTGCTTGGTCTTTTCTTCTGCTTGGACCTTTTCTTCGTAAGCCTTCTTGCGTTTACACTGAGCTACCAGAAATTTATAAGCATGATGCAGCTCCTGAAACTGTTCCGGATGGGTTTCCGGGTGATAGAGCTTGCTCTTCTCGGCATAAGCCTTCTTTATTAAGTTAATGTCATCTGTGGGGGGAATACCCATTAGCTCCCAATAACTCACTTAGTCCTCCGTGGTATCGTCCATTAACTTTGAAATGATATCATCATCTCCGAAAAAGTCCGTATTGATGGTCATCTCCAGTTGTAACAACCGGGCAATGGTGTCCTTTCGCATTTTTTGGACAGCAATCAGGCTATCCTCTGGCAAAGCCTTGCTGTAGGTTTCGATGATATTTGCTAAGGCAAATTTATTGGCACCGTCCGCCTGGGTATAAAGTCTTTGGGCCCAGGCCAGAATCCGTCGGTTCTCTTCCTCAAACTTCTGCAGAATATTCTGTTCCTTCAGTGCCAGGCGTTTTTGCTCGATTTCCTCAGGAGTCAGCAGTGTAGCCTTTTGCGTAACCACCGCTTCCAGGGAATGGTCACCGATCAGGTCCTTGGCAGTTACCACCAGGAGACCATCGATATCATAGGAAAAGGTGACCAGGGCGCGGGTATCTCCCTTTTCGTTAGGGGTAATATCCAGTAGAAAGGCCCCAAGGTCCAGATTGTCCATGCACCAATATTCTTCTCCCTGATATACATGAATGCTCAGATGCTCCTGAAAAGGAACCAGACCACTGAAGACCTGGGACTTGGAAGTGGGAAGCATACTGTTTTTGGGGATAATCACGGAAAGAGAAGGATACTTGTCCGACTTATCGTTCTTGCTGGCGATTCCTAAGGAGAAGGGGCACACATCGGTCATAACGATGTCGCTGATTTCGCTTTCTCTGTTAATAATACCGGTCAGCACGCCGGCACCGTACCCTACCAGATAGTCTCCTTCCGGGTCTATGGTAAGGGGCCGCTGAAACAGGGCAGAAAGGTACTTCTGTACCACAGGCATCTTGCAACTTCCGCCTACCAGGATGATTTCCTCCACATCTTCCAGTTCTATTTTTGCACCCCGCAGGGCATCGTTTAATACTTCTTTCATCTGTACCAGTACCTGGGAGGTGACCTGTAGCAGCTCCTTGGTACTGTACACTGTTTCGTATTTTTGGTCATCTATGTTTACACGCATGGTGACAGAGTCGTTTTCCGTTAAAGCTTTTTTCACATTCTCTGCGGTCCATAGGATATTTTCACGGGTGGATTTGCGAAGGTTGTTAAAGCTCAGTCCGGTCTTGGTACAAAAATCCTTGGCGATACATAAGTCGAAATCCTTGCCACCCAGCTGATTGTTGCCGGATACAGCCATGATCTCGATGATGTTTTCAAAGCAATCCACCACAGAGATATCCAGGGTACCGCCACCGAAATCCACCACCAGATGGATACCGTCCACTCTGTCTTCCCTCTTTTTCCACTGCTTGTAGAGAACCGCGGAAGAGGGCTCGTTCACCAGACGTTTCACCTCTATGCCGGCAATCTGTGCTGCACGCTTGGTGGCTTCTCGCTGGTTGTTATCAAAATAAGCAGGTACGGAAATCACAGCTTCTGTAATGGGTTCCGCAACTTTTGTCTGTGCATCTGCAATCAGCTTCTTCAGCAAAATGGCAGACAATTCCTCCGGCAGATAGGTTTTATCCCCCAGAGTATATTTATAATCCGTGCCCATGTGTCTCTTAAATTCTGCTGCCGTATAATCGGGATGGGAAATCCGGCGCTCCTTGGCGATTTCACCCACTAACAGGGTGCCGTCATCATCCACACCCACCACGCTGGGGGTCATATTATGTCCCAGACTGTTGGGTAGCAACTCTACTTTATGGTCCTTCCAAATGGCGATGAGGCTGTTGGTGGTGCCCAAATCAATTCCTACCAGTGCCATAAGAGTCCTCCTTTGATTCGTATCCATTCATATTAATATTATAAAACTTACCAATCTATTTTACCAATAAACCATATAAAATGCAAATGACCGGTGGTATAAAAGAAAGGAAGCGTCGGGTCTTGCAAAATCCACCGATTTCGCATAAAATGTTCCTAGTAGGGAAGCCTTGAGGCACGCCCCAACTCGGAGAAATCAAAAGGAGTACCCGCCATGCTGAAGAACAAAAAACAGATTATGAAATATATTGGCTATTTTATTCTCATTGTGATTTTAATCGTCTATGGCATAGTGATGCTGCAGCGTCAGGATGAGGTGGGCGGTATCGTAGGCTTCGGGTTCGGAATCTTCTTGCTGGTAGCCTGGATGTATAATATCCGGGATGATATGATAGAAGCCAAGAAGCGTAAGGAGCTGCAGGGTAAGGCGCCCAAGGCCACCGAAGAGCTGGCAGAACAGGTACGCGTCATGAAGAAGAACAATCAGGAGATTCAGGCCATTAAGCTGGTGCGCGAGCAAACCGGCATGTCCCTGTATGATGCCACAAACTACGTGGAAAGCATAGATAGCTAAGACTCAGTAAAGACCTTTCCAAAGCCATTGAATTAACAGTAAAATTATAGTATCATGCCCGGTAAGCAACCATTGTTTACCGGGCTTTTCTTATAAGAAAAGCGGCATGGCAGGGAAGGAGTCTGCATATGTTCAATGATATTTTTGTAGGAGTCATGATGGTAGTTGCTCTGGTAGTGGGCTTTGCCATGCTGGTGAAGGGTGCCGACTGGTTTGTAGAGGGTGCAGCAGGCATTGCATCTAAGTTCGGTATTCCTCAGCTGGTGGTCGGTCTGACCATCGTGGCTATGGGTACCAGTGCTCCGGAAGCGGCAGTTAGTATTACGGCAGCGTTGAAGGGTACAGCTGATATTGCAGTGGGCAATGTGGTCGGCAGCAACATTTTGAATGTATTGGTGATCTTGGGCTTAACCGGTCTGATTACCTCCGTGGCAGTACAGAAGTCTACTTTGTTTATTGAGATTCCTTATATGCTGGTAGTAACCGGAGTGTTATTGGGGATGGGTATGCTGGGCAACAGTATCAATCTGACAGAAGGCATTATTCTTTGGGCCATGTTTATCCTGTATCTGGCGTATCTGTTTGTATTGGCTAAAAAGGGCAAAGCCGAGGAAGAAGAAAAAGAAGAGCGTCCCTTGTGGAAGCTGCTTTTGTTTGCATTGATTGGTGGTGTAGTGGTTGTTTGGGGTAGTAATATTGCCGTTGACAGTGCGACTGCCATTGCACAGATTATCGGTTTGTCTGAGAAGTTTATCGGTCTCACCATCGTGGCACTGGGAACCTCCCTGCCGGAGCTGGTGACCTCCGTGACTGCTGCCAGAAAGGGCAATGCAGATATCGCCATCGGTAATATCGTGGGAAGTAACATCTTCAACATCCTGTTTGTACTGGGTACCAGTGCGTTGATTATCCCCATTACCTTCGAGGCAAGCTTTGCCATCGATACCATTATCGCTATCGCAGCAGGCGTACTGCTTTGGATTGCCACCATCGGCAAGAAGAAGCTGACCAGACCCTGGGGCATCATCATGCTCCTCTGTTATGCGGCGTATTTCGTGTATTTACTGGTGTAGGGGCGAAATATAAATTTCTTATTTGTGCCTTGGGTAATAAGGTAAGGGAAAGCAGGCATATAATTTCCTGCAAGCAGGTCTTGCAAAACGTCGGCCCTTAGCGAGGTTTTTTCGAGCTTAGTGCCGCTACGTTTTGCACGAAGCGAGAGCGCCCTGCGGGAGGATGTTATATGCCTGCTTTCCACTTGTGAACATTGGGGGCACAAATAAGAAATTCTAGCAATATTTGATAAGCCAAAGAAAAAAAGTTCCGATATAATTAGGATACATGAAAGCGATTACATTCATGTACCCTTTGTTTTGCATAAAAGTGTATTCCGATTCGAGCATCGGTATACACCTGTAAGAATACCAGGAGGTAGTAAAATGATGAAGAATTTAATGAAGAGAGGTGCAGCCCTTTGTATGGCAGCTTTGCTGGCACTGGGGACTTTCAGCGGCATGTCTTTGAAGACGCAGGCGGAAAGCAAGAACCTGATTGCCAATCCGGACTTTGCGGAGGCAGATGTTTCAAGCTGGTTGGCCGGAGCGGTAGAAGCTACCATTAGCTGCGAAACTGCCGAGGAGCCTATCTACGGAGATGTGGTTACTTATGGTAAGATTTCCGGCAGAACAGCTTCTTATGACTGCTTTGCCCAGGATGTGACTGCTGTGGTGAAGGACGGCAAGAAATATGAGTTTTCCTTCTATGCGATGTTGAGCGAGGACTATGCGGGAGCGCCTGCAGACCAGAGAGTGCTGGATTTTGCACCCTTTGTGACGGTGGACGGACAGACTGCGTATCTGGGTTCCTATTCTGCAGAGATTCAGGGAAACAGTAGCCAGACCTTAGAGCCCGGCAAGTGGACCAAGTATGAAGGAACCTTCCAGCTGAATAACGGAAAGAGACCGGAGCAGGTAGTGATTCGTCTTTTGGAGCAGGGTACCAATTATGGTCAGGGCGACTGTGTGAAGGGTGAGTACTATGTGACCGGAGTGACCTTAAAGGAAGTGGAGAAGAAGCCGGTAGAGGTGGAGGATGTACCTTCCCTTCGTGATGTGATTACCGCGGAAATGGGTGAGGACTTTATCGTAGGTACCGCTATTGATACCGGAGATATTAACGATGATTTCTGCATGGCATTGGTGACCAAGCATTTTAATGCAGTGACTTTGGGCAATGCTTTAAAGCCGGATGCGTTGTTCGGATACAGTAACAATAAAGTACCGGGTACCGAGGAAGTAGTATTTAACGGGGAGAAGATGGTGGTTCCCAAGCTGAATTATTCCCGTGCGGAGAGACTTCTGAATGTGATACTGGAGTGGAATGAGGAGAATCCCGACAAGCAGATAAAGGTTCGCGGTCATGTGCTGGTATGGCATGCACAGACCCCCGAGTGGTTTTTCCATGAGGATTATGATGCGTCAAAGGATTATGTAGGCACTGAGGAAATGAACAAGCGTCTGGAGTGGTATATTGCTACGGTGCTTCAGCATTTTACCGGTGAGGACAGCCCTTATTACGGTATGTTCTACGGATGGGATGTAGTAAATGAAGCAGTCAGTGATCAGGGTAAGAAGTATCGTACAGATGCAGAAAACGCAAGTGAACCCTTAAGCCAGTCCACTCACGGCAGCAACTCCAGCTGGTGGCATGTGTACCAGAGCAACGAGTACATCATCAATGCCTTCCGTTATGCCAATAAGTATGCACCGGCGGATGTGGAGCTCTACTACAATGATTACAATGAATTTAATATGTTGAAGAAGAACGGTATTGTCATGCTGATCAATGATGTAAAGGCAGCAGAGGGCACCCGTTTGGATGCTTTCGGTATGCAGGGGCATTACGGACTGAACTCTCCGGATGCCAGCGTACTGGGCGGATATTTCATGGAGTATGCCAATGCGGCAGGTAAGGTACAGATTACGGAGTGGGATGTGTCAGCATCTACTGCTTACGATGGTACCGATAAGACCAAATTGGAGGAATATCGTAAGCAGGCCCTTTACTACAAGAGAATGTATGATGCAGTAAAATTAGCCATAGAAAAGGGCAACAATGTGACCGGTCTTACCTGGTGGGGCGTGGTAGATAAGTACTCCTGGCTGCAGACCTCTTCCAATGTGGGCGGCGGCTCCAATGGTAAGAGAAAGCAATGCCCCTTATTGTTTGATAATGATTACAAGGCGAAGCCTTCTTACTGGGCATTTGTGGATGCTTCCCAAATCGTGCCTCTGACAACACCGGAAGAACCGGAACCTACTGCCACACCGGAGCCCACGGCCACACCGGCACCGGAGAAGGAGCCGGAAGCAACGGTAGCACCTGAGGCAACGCCCACTCCCGAGGTACAGGAGACGGATGCGGAGCCCATACTTGCTTCCAAGAGTGCAATGATCGGTATGGCAGTTACGGCAGGAGTAGCGGTACTGGCATTGGTAGGCGGAATCCTATTCACTAAAAAGAAAAAGGGTCAGAAAGCGGAAGAAGTAAAAGCAGAAGAACCGAAAGAAGAAACTGCTGCAGAAGAGCAGAAAACAGAAGAATAAGCGATAAATAATCAGAGGCGTGTCCCGGGGAGGGAGGCGCCTCGATTCTTTTGTGAAAATCTCTAAACCAAGTGCAGCAAAAGGATTTCTTTACCGTAAATTAGCCGAAAAGATACTTTATCACTTGACTTTTGTAAAGAAGAGGAGTAAGTTAAGGGGCAGGTTGTTTTTAGAAAATTTTAATAAATTGAAACATTGGAAAAGAGGAAATTAAGATGGCAACAATAGCAGCAGTAACGATTTTCGTGTTGATGTTTGTGTTAATCGTAATGGACAAAATCAAGAGACATTATGTGACTTTAGGTTGTGGCTTGCTTACTTTGGTAGTGGTGTTTGGCTTCTGTATGCACAGTATACCTGCCATTATGGAGACCTTGAGCTTACATAGTTTTATAGAACCAAGCTTTTGGTATGCAGCAGGTGAGCATGAAGAAGCAGCAGCCGGTATTAACTGGGCAACCATCGTATTTATTGCAGGTATGATGGTAATGGTAGAAGGTATGGGAAAGGCCGGTTTCTTCCGTTGGCTGTGCTTAAGCATCGCAAAGGCAGTTAAGTATCGTGCTGTGCCGATTTTGATTACCTTTATGATTATGTCAGCATTGCTAGCCATGTTTATTGACAGTATTACGGTTATTTTGTTCCTGGCAGCAGTAACCGTGGAGCTGGCACAGCTGCTTAAATTTAACCCGGTACCCATGATACTGGCGGAAATCTTCTGTGCGAATCTGGGTGGTTCCGCAACCATGTGTGGTGACCCGCCGAACATTATCATCGGTACATCTCTCCATTACAGCTTTGCGGATTTTGTGACCAATACCGGTTTAATTGCACTGATTTCCATGGTATTTATTGTATTTTATTTCTATTTCTGCTTCCGAAAGGAGCTGTCAAAGAATAATAACACAGGAGCGGCAGGCAGCTATCCTCAGCCCTCTGAGGCCATTGAGAACAAAAGGGCATTTGCTGTCAGCTGTGTGATTTTCGGGGCAGCAGTTATTTTGCTGGTAACACATGCGCAGACCGGACTTACGGTTGCTACCATCGGTTTATTTATTGCGGTTGTTACATTGCTTACTTCCGGAAAAGATGCTATAATCATACTAAAGAAGCTGGATTATGAAACCCTGTTTTTCTTCATTGGTTTGTTCGTGGTAGTAGGCGGTTTGGAGCAGACCGGCGCCTTAACTGCTGTGGCAGAGTTTATCGGCAAGATTAGTGAAGGCAACGCCATGCTGATGATTGCCATTGTGCTTTGGGTTTCCGCTATTGCCAGTGCTTTTGTAGATAATATTCCTTTTGCAGCGACTATGATTCCCGTTATCAAGACCTTATCTGCTACCCAGGGTGTGGATTTGGATACCTTGGCATGGACCCTTTCCATGGGTACGGATATCGGTGGCAGTGCTACACCCATCGGTGCTTCAGCCAATGTAGTAGGTATTTCCATGGCAGCCAAGGAAGGACATATTATCGGCTGGGGTAAGTACTGTAAGTATGCGGTACCTGCCACCATTATCGTCATGGTGATTTCTATGGTATGTATCTATGCAAGATACTTATAATGCAAGGAGGGCGTTTATGGAAAAGCAGTTAATCATTTCAATCGGACGTGAATTTGGCAGCGGCGGACATGTGATTGCGGAAGCTTTGGCGAAAAGGTTTAATATTCCCTTGTATGATCATAATCTTTTGGATCACATTGCGGAAGAGAAGAATTTGAACGCAGAAGAGCTTAAGAAATTTGACGAGAAGCCCAGAAATGTACTTCTGTCCAGAACCTTTAAGGGACATTCTTCTTCACCCAGCGACCATATTGCCATGATGCAGTTTGATTATCTTAAGAAAAAAGCAGAGAAGGGTGAGTCCTTTGTAGTCGTAGGTCGTTGTGCAGAGATGGTGCTGAAGGAATATGAGGCTATGATATCCTTATTTGTGTTGGGCGACAAGGAGTGCAAGACTAAGCGTGTTATGGAGGTATATGATATTTCCAAGGAAGAAGCACGTAAGAAGATGGAGCGCCACGATGTATACAGAAAGCAGTATCACAACTCTTACTGTGACAGCAAATGGGGCGATTCCAGAAGCTATGATTTGTGCATAAACAGCAGCCGCTTGGGTATCGACGGTACCGTGGCTATGCTGGCGGATTACATCCGTGCCCGCAGAGGAGAAAATAAATAAGATTTGTATGCTGAGGCAGACACTTGAGCTTGAGGAGCTAAGGTGGCTGCCTTTTTTGAATGGGTAGACTCTTAAGACTGTATTTTATTGTCAAAAATAGTGTCTTTTGATATACTAAAAGGTGTATGGTCATTAAGAGGGGATAAGAATGTCGGAAAATACGAATTCGAAAGTTATGAATATTGAGACAGTCAGGGATATTGAGAAAAGAGAATTAAATAGCACAATTAACTCCTATGTAGGAAATAAGCACGAACTACTTGAACGCGTGCCGGAATTAATCGATTGGAATATGTTTCGAAGAAGATGTACTCCGGAGCTGGTGGAAGTATTGCAGATGCAGCACAAGCGTCTGAAGAAGCGGGGCGTGCAGCTTAAGACAGAGGAGAAGACTCTGTCAAGAGGATGGGAAAGTGGTAAGGAATGTTATTTACAGACAGAAAGCCGCTATCAGGATGGTCCTTATACCATAGCTGTTTTGAAGAAAAAGGTAAAGCGTATACGGAAATATTACCGTGAGAAGAAGTTACTCTCCAAGTTTAAGGATAAAGCCTGGTTTACCTATTTTGTAAGGCAGGAGCCAGAGGAGGGGAAAAAGCTTTCTTCGGAAGACATGGCATTTAAAGCACTGGGGAATTACACCAGGGAGACAGAATATCAACCGGAAGCGTATTTTAAGGAACATATGCTAAGTTCGACATTAACTATACCTTGTGCAATTATGATTTCCTCTGCAGGTGGACTTAGGTATATGCTGGGCGGGGCGATGTCAAAATGGTTTCCTTTTTTACAGGGGGATATAGCGGCAATTGCGCCTACCTTGATAGTTGCCGGAATGGAGTGTGCATTGGCAGTTTCGATCCTAAAGCTTTGGCGGAATTGGAAACGGAGATGTAAGTCCCACAAGGTACTGCAAAGCATTCGAAAACAGTGGCAGGATTTTTCAGTAGAGCAATTTGTGTCCATGGCCGACAGCAGGTTGAAGCGTATCTTTTATGCAGACAGCATGGCGGATGTCGGTGATTTTATTAGCTGTGATTTGAGTGAGTTTTTGAAGAAGTATGCAAATGTGGTGGACTGTGAGACCATGGATTTTTGGTTTATGGGGATATCTCAGGATGAGAATTACGAGTACATAGATGTGCGCCAAAAGGTACTTTTGACCGGAGATTTGGGGAATCGGATGAAGCGCAAAAAGCTTACTGTGAAGATTCGATATATGCGTTCCAAGGATAGTATCATGTATACCGATTTCTACCGGGACTGGTACATCGGTGAGGTAGAAGTGTAGTAAGGATTTGTAAATAGGCAGTGCAATGAGGGGCACTGTTAATAATATAATGAGGGGTTAGGAACAAATGGACGAGAAACAAAAGTATGAGCTTCTGGATATCAGCAGCCGCAAAATAGTGGTGGCGTCTGACAAGGAAGCAGATTTAATGAATAAGGTCAGTAAATATCGGAAGCAGACAGCGGATTTCCGGAAGGATTCCCATGATTCTGCGGTACTGACTGCTGCTACGGAGGAGTTGCGGCAGGGCCTTATCCGGCAACAGAAGCGACTTCGTAAGAGAGAATTGCAGATAGAGATACAGGAAGAGGATGTGAAGTTGTTTCCTCGCCTGAATACCTGTGGTCCGGCGCAGTTTTGTGACATTGCTGCAGATGGCGAGTATACCATGGGATGCTTCCGTAAGAGGATGAGGCGAACTACCAAATATCGCAGAGACCATGATGAAACGGCCACCTTTGTGGACCTGCCCTGGGTGCATTATTATGTTCGGCAGAAGGAAGGAGAAGTGGGTCAGATTTCTTCGGTAGACATGCTGTATGAGACAGACCTATGTGGTCGAAGGACAGAGTATCTGCCCTTTGATGTGATGAAGAAAAAGAAAATACCCATTACCATATTGTGTATTTTGATGGTATTACTTTGGCTGGTTTGTGGTGCAGGAGCTATATTGTTTTACGCGTTCTCCATGGCAGGAAAGTCGACTTTTCTGATGACATTTGGACTTTTCTTAGCCTTTGGCGCAGGCTATGTGGCCATGAAGGTGACAAAGCTGCATGGCAGATGTGAGGGTTCCTATAACTATCGGTTGCGTTCCCGCAAAATGATGGAAGCCATTCGACAGGAAAAGCCGGACTTTTGTTTGGACAGATTAGTATCCTTGATTGATGATAAGCTGAATCATATTATATACGCAGAGGATAAGGAAGAATTGGTAGCCTTTACCGAGGACGGGCTGGGGAATTTCCGCAGAGACCACGAAAATGTAATTAATGTGGAGCGTATGAATTTCTGGATTGATAAATGTAGGAAGGAAGACGGCTGTCTGTATCTGCAGATTACGGAGAGGCTGTGGATTACCAGGGATGACAGAAATGCTATCACCAGAGAGCGTGAGGACGTGCGCCTTCAGGTGATGAAGCCCGTAGATGGTATCATGGCGGAGGATTTCTATGAGGATTGGTGTATCACAAGTGCAGAAATCACGAAAGACCTGGTATACGAATACGAATATGAGGAATAGGGATGAAGCAGATTGTTGAGAGTTATAAAAGAGAAGTACAGGCATATTTAAATGATGAGAATGAGCCGTCTGTAGAAATCGCCCTGCCGTCTGTGGGAGCGGACTTGCAGGAAGCCATTGCCATGCAGAGGAGACGGTTAAAGTGGTGCGGTCTTAAGCTGATTATGAGGGAGGATTCTCTGAAAGAAGCTAAGCAAAAGGGCGAATACCTTATGGAATATATTAAGGATACCAGGAAGTATTTTTTTGAAAACAGAGAGAGCGATAGTATATCCACAACGGTACAAAAGGCCTATTGTGTAAGAGAGGATATGGATGCTAAGAAGAAAGTGATGCTTGTGGAGGTTAAGGATACACCTTTCAAGCCCTACATAAAAAAGATACAGGAATTTTTGCAATATTATTTTGGGGATACTGAGTATATTAGATGGGCATTAACAGAAACTTGCTTTTTCTTATTCGGGATTGCCTTAACATTCGTGGCGATTTTATTGATGGTAGGAATAAATTATGTATTTTATGATAATCGTCCCTGGAAAAGTGTTGGTTCCTTACTATGGCCCGTTCCTTTTGTGTGGGTGATTCTAGCCATATTCTATATCGTAAAGAATAAACCGCGAATAAAGAAAAAGTCGCCTCGTACAGCCTTGCTTTCCATACAATCCAGAAAGCCTGATTTTTTGCCCCGGCAGTTTATGGCCATGGCAAGCAGTCGGTTGAAATGCATTTATTATGCAGAGTCAATGGAAGATATCGGTTCTTTCACCGACGGGGATTTAAGCGGTTTTATCAATAACCATAAAAGTGTAGTAAATTGTGAATTGGCAGGCTTTATTTTTGATGATTTTGTAGTGACCAAGGACTATATGCATATGTGTGTGAAGATGGATGTATTTTTGGATTGTAATATACAAGGGCATATAGAACAACAGGAGGAAACGGTTATGGTAAGGTTTACGAAAGTCAGGGACAGTATTATGTCTGAGGACTTCTACCATGACTGGTATGTGACAGATGTCTGGAATGAATGAGGATAAGGATATAACCCCAAAAACAGAAAATAGCTTAATACCCATAGCCGCGGACAAGAGGATACAGCTTGCTTTGGGGATTTATACGGATGGGAAAAGAAAGATTTTGGATTTACCTACGGAGGACAGTCTGCCCGACGAGTTTCCGGGATTTACGGAAGAAGCCCGCAAAAGTCTTGTGCTTCAGGGCGAGAGACTGAGGAAACTGGGACTTCGCATGGAGTGTAAGGAGGAGTGGCTGGCTTTAACCGATCAAGAAGAGCGCGTCCAACGAAAACCCAAAAGAATCAGTGATGGTCCCTGTGGGTATGAAGTATGGGGTAATTGGCTGAATATCCTGACCATCTTTGAAAAGGAGAATCAGGAGATAGTGGGTTCCTTTCGGGACCGTTACTTTACGGAGTTTGAGCTGATAGAGACATCCCGGGAGAGCCTCCGGGTGGTTTCGGAAATGAAGCAGGCAAAGGAAGAGATATTTGGTTGCAAAAGCGAATACTGGAATGAGACAAAATGGACACTGGAAAAGCTGGGTGTAGGCCTTTATGTGGGTGGCTTTGCGGCATTGGCACTGACAAATACAGGCAGTCTTTTAGTGTGGATATTGAGTCTGATTTTAAAAGACGTATTTAGTGCTAATGTTTTTGGTACAGCCTTTTACATTTGGCTTATTAGTATGGTGGGGGTATTGCCGTTGTGGTCTTACTGCAAGGGTTTAGTTCCTTCCTTTAAGCGACGTCGGGCTTCTGCCAAGGTAGTACAGCGAATTCGGCAAGCCATCCCAGGTTTTTGTCGGGCGGATTTTGCCTCCATGGCAGAAAGCCGTATCAAGGCGCTGCTTTTTGCGGATACCTTTTCCCGGGTGGGAGAGTTCGTAAGCGGTGATGTGAGCGAGTTTTTAAGGATCTTTTCCCACGCTATCAATTATGAATCCCAGAATTTCTGGTTTCTGGGCTTTTGGCAGGATGTGGACTGTCAGCACATAGAGGTACTGACAGAGGCCCTGGTGACAGAAGAGTTAGGTACCTGTATAGGGCGGAGCAAGAAATACATAAGGGTACATTTTATCAAGCCATTACAGGGTATTATGGACAGTGAATGGCATGTAGAAAAGATAGAGGCGGTAAATCGAAATGGAAAATGAAATGTTATTTAGGCCCGGTCAGATGACCGTATCGGAGCAGGATATCAATAATATTAATCACATATTACAGAATACGGGAGTATCCCTGCCGGTAGGATATTCCGGCAAGAGAGAATCCTGGCAGTTGCCGGCATCCGATGAACTTTTGGAGGGGTTAAATGCCCAAAGGAAGCGATTGCAGAAAAGGAACTTGCAATTGCACAGGCAAAGTCTGGATTTGGCAAGGGGGCAATCCCAAGGGACTTCTGTTATTGAGGCACGGAATGTGTATTCGGACGGGGATTATCAGATCGGCCGTCTGAGGAAGAAGTGGCAGCGTATCACTACTTATCTGCGGAATAAAACGCAGATTTCCAGCTTCAAAAGCACCACATGGATTGATTACTATATCAAAAAAGAGTCCGGAGAAGAATGTAAGGTTTCTTCCCTGTATATCCCGGGCAAATGGGGCTTTTTCGGAAGAGATGAGGAGTACGTAACCGGCGGTGGTAATGCGATGTCATTCTTAACTGCCGTGCTGGCGGTGTTATTATGGATATTGTTCGGCCTTTTTTTCTTCCTCTGGATGGTGATTGCAATGGCGGGCGGAGACTTTCACGGTGTGATGCTGCAGTTTGCATTAATCTTCGGAGCTGGTGCGTGGGTAACTACCCGGATTGAGAAGAGATGTAAGCTTATGAGTCAGTGGCGTAAGGATTCCCGCAAGGTGGTTGAGACCTTCCGCAACAAAGAACCTCATTTTTGCATGGAGAAGTTTATCGGTATTCTGAACAGCAAAATGTTGCGTATGATATATGCAGACGATACCGAGGAAATCGGAGATATCATCGGTTGTGATATGTCCATGTTCTTGCGAAACCATGCAAGTGTGGTGAATTGCGAGATTATGAATTTCTGGTTTACAAACTTCCGCGAGGACGGGGATTATATGTATCTGGACGTGACCTACAGAGTGGCACTGGAAAGAGACTTGAGCACCGAAATCGGACGCAATAAGGAGACCGTTATGCTGCAGCTGGCCAGACCCGTTCAGGGTATCATGCAGGCGGACCTTTACGGCGACTGGAGCGTGGTAAAGGTGGAGACTCACGAGAAATAAGCGGAGACGTAAAACTTATGGCGAATGAGCTGATTTCCTTAAATGTAACGAAAAAGGATATTGATAGAGTAAATAGGATTTTGGACCATACGAAGGAACCCTTCCCAAT
Source organism: Lachnospiraceae bacterium (assembly GCA_017520425.1). Taxonomy (GTDB): domain Bacteria; phylum Bacillota; class Clostridia; order Lachnospirales; family Lachnospiraceae; genus Acetatifactor. Next base: position 28,123 of record JAFXFO010000002.1, read on the forward strand.
AGAGAAAGCCGAAAAGGAGAGTCCCCGGTTGAGGGTAACCAGGGAGTTTCTGGAAGGGTTGGAAGCCCGGAAGAAACGCTGGGAATCCCGTGATGTACGCATTGAGATTAAGTATGAAGATATAACGAAAAAGCAGGATGAAACAGATCCTTATCCGGATCAGTTATGTTTGAAGGAAGGAATCTATGAAATCGGTCGTTTGCGAAAAGAATGGAAACAAACAATCACTTACAAACGGCAGAATAAGAAGTACATAAACTCTCAAAATAAAAGAAGAATTAACTATTATCTTTTAAAGGAAGCCGGGGAAGAAGATAAGATATCTTCTGTGTTTATGGAAGATAATGACGGGCACCAATTACAGTATTTCGGAAGAGAAGAGGAATTGGAGGACGGCGAGGGAAAAGAAAGCAGAAGAGCTGGCTTTTTGGCTATTTTCTGGGGGTGTATCCTCTGGATACTATTTGCAATCGTTTTCTTGACATGTAGATGGGGTGGAATTTGCGCATTCTTAATGGTAATGTTATATTTGAAATTTCCTATTCTTTTGATGATAAGTTTTTTTTACAGTCCCTGGTTCATCGCCCAAACCACACCCCTTCGTAAGCAGCGTCTGCGCTCCCGCAAAATCACCCGACGGATTCTGGAGAGGTCCCCGGATTTTTGTTTGGAGAAACTAATCGGTATTTTTAACAGCAGGCTTCTGCGACTGATATATGCAGATCGTACAGAGGACATAAGGGATTTTGTCAGCTGTGATGCGACTGCCTTCTTAAAGGACCATGCAGATGTAATCACTTGCGAATTCATCAACTTTGCATTTACCGGACTGCGGGAAGAGGACGGATGTATGTATCTGGATGTGAAATACACCATATTTCTGGAGCGGGATTTGGAAGAATCGGTTGGTCGCAGTGAGGAAACCATTCTGCTGCAGCTGGTACGTCCGGTTGACGGTATTATGGAGTCAGATTTATATAATGATTGGAGTATCATAAACATAGAGACAAATAAGAAATAAACAGGAGGTATCTTATGTATCAGGATTCAAAAATATTAATTGGTATGTCAGGAGAGGAAAAGGTATACATTTATCCCAAGATGGCTAACCGTCACGGTTTGATAGCGGGAGCTACGGGTACCGGTAAGACGGTGACTTTGAAGGTGATGGCAGAGTCCTTCAGTTCCTGCGGAGTGCCGGTTTTCCTGGCGGATGTTAAGGGTGACCTGGCAGGTATGTGCAATATGGGCACCATGAATAAGAATGTGCAGGAACGTGTGGAGGCCATGAGTCTGGACAAGCTGGGCTTTCAGCTGGATCAGTACCCCAGCACTTATTGGGATGTGTATGGGGAGAAGGGCTTGCCTCTGCGTACCACCATTACGGAGATGGGCCCTTTGCTGTTAAGCCGTATCTTAGGCTTAAACAATACCCAGACGGATATCATGAGTATCCTCTTTAAGGTGGCGGATGACAATGATTTATTATTGATAGATACCAAGGATTTACGGGCGTTACTTACATTTGCGGGAGAGAATGCCAAGGACCTTTCCCTACAGTACGGCAACATGTCCAAGCAGAGTCTGGCAGCTATTATCCGTGCGGTAGTGGCGCTGGAGGGCCAGGGTGGTGATCAGTTCTTCGGAGAGCCGGCATTGAATATTGCGGATTGGTTCGGCACAGACTATACGGGAAAAGGCAAAATCCAGATTCTGGATTGTCAGAAGCTGATTAATAATCCGACTATGTATTCCACCTTCTTACTGTGGATGATGAGTGAGTTGTTTGAGAACCTGCCGGAAGCCGGAGATATGGACAAGCCGAAAATGGTATTTTTCTTTGACGAGGCACATATGCTCTTTGACAATGCTTCCAAAGCATTGCTTGAGCGTATCGCCCAGGTGGTGAAGCTGATTCGTTCCAAGGGTGTGGGCATTTACTTTATCACCCAGAATCCCAGGGACATCCCGGATGAAGTATTGGCGCAGCTGGGTAATAAGGTGGAGCATGCCTTACATGCCTATACTCCGGCAGAGCAGAAGGCGGCTAAGGCGGTATCCATGTCTTTTAGAGAGAATCCGGAATTTGATACCTATGATACGTTATTGAACTTGGGAATCGGTGAGGCTCTGGTTTCCGTGCTGGATGAAAAGGGTGTGCCCACCATTGTGAAGAAGACCACCATTCTGCCCCCTCAGAGCCAGATGGGAGCTATTACGGATGCAGACAGGGACAGCCAAATCAAGGGCAATCTCCTTTATACCAGATACCATGACTTCTATGACAGGGATTCCGCTTATGAGTTCCTGCAGAGAAGAACGGCAGATGTAGCCAAAACTGCGCAGGCACAGAAGGAAGCGGCGGCTAAAAAGAAACAGACCAACAAGCTGGCAAAGAGTGTGGCCAATTCTGCAGGCGGTACCATCGGTCGTGAAATCGGCAACAATATCGGCAAATCCATTGGTGGTAAGTTCGGCAAGAAGCTGGGCGGTAATATCGGTGCCACCCTGGGAAGAGGCATTTTGAGTACCTTGTTTAAATTTTAAGAATAAGTGAGGAAGATTATGAAGAAACCCTTTTTGGAAAGGATAGCAGGCAGGGAAATACAGGCTTTCGTAGTGTTCACCATTGCGCTGTTCTGGCTGGCTGCGTTTCTGACAGATACTCCCATAAGGATTCTGGAGGGCATGGTGAAAATCGTGTCCTCCAGAGATGCGTTAATTACGGACTATTTCGAGCTGGGAGGCTATGGTGCAGCCTTCTTTAACGGTGGTCTGGTACTGATGATGGGCTATCTGCTTTTGAAGGCAGAGAAGGCCATGTTTACGGGTTTGACCATGGCGGCCTTGTTTATGAATGCGGGCTTTGCCCTTTTTGGCAAGAATCCCTTAAATGTGTGGCCCATTTTGTTTGGTACCTTTTTGTATTCCCGATTTCATCATACCCGGTTCAGCCGATATATTTATACGGCTTTGTTTGGTACCTGTCTGGCCCCCTTTATTACGGAGATTATCTATATCCTACCGTACAGTAAGTGGGTGAATATGGCAGTGTCCATTGTAGTAGGAATCCTGATAGGCTTTATCTTGCCGCCTTTGTCCATGCACACGGCCTCCATGCATATGGGTTACAATCTGTTCAATGTAGGCTTTTCTGCAGGTATTGTGGCCTTCGTAATGGTGTGTATCCTGCGTTCCTTCGGGCTGGAATCGGAAGCGACTCTGATTTGGAAGGAGGGCGTGCCAATGCCATTGATAATAGTACTGTATGGGTATTTCCTGTTGGCATTTGTCTACGGCCTGGTGCTTAGCAAGGGACAATGGAAGGGCTGGATCCGTATCATGCGCCATCCGGGACGTGCGGTGGCGGATTTCGTATATATGGACGGTGTGGGTGCTACCTTCCTGAATATGGGACTGGTAGGCGTTTTGGCCACCAGCTATATTCTGTTGATAGGCGGCGATTTGTCAGGCCCCGTGGTGGGAGCGATTCTCACAGTTTTCGGCTTTGGTGCCTTCGGTGTGCATTTGCGCAATTATGTGCCGGTGCTGCTGGGCGTATTGCTGGCCACCTTTATTACCGTGTTTGAGGTTACTGCACCGGCCATACAGCTGGCGGCTGTTTTCTCCATGGGTGTAGCGCCCATTGCAGGACAGTTCGGTCCGGTGGCAGGTTTTTTGGCAGGCTTTTTGCATCTGGCTATTGTGAGTTGCACCAATGATATGTACGGGGGACTGAATCTATACAACAACGGCTTTAGCTGTGGCTGGGTGGCTATCATTATGGTGCCCTTTGTAGAGAGTTTTATCAAACGCTTTGATACCCGCAAAAAGAACAAGGGAGGACATAAGGAATGATACATGAAGAGAAAAAAGTAGGCAATATCATCGAGGAGTTGACCATGTTCTTTTTCAGCGTGGGAGCGGAACATATTCAAACAGGGATTGACCGGCAGGGCAATCAGGTGGTCATCACCATGGAAAGTGACTATGCACCGGACCGGGAATATGGCCTGCATCGATTAAAGGAATACCTAAACGAGCCCAAGAATGACAGTGTGGAAGACATCTACTGGGAGCTGGCAGGCAGCGGTGACCCGGGCGAAAGCAGCCAGCTTTTACTGGTAGGCATGATGTTAGACCGGGCGGATGTGGTTATGGAGCCCGGCAAGGTAAAGCTTAAATTGTATAAAGAATTAATGATGTAAGCAATATAAGGCGCAGGGGCCCTGTGCCCTGTAATTAAGGAAGTAATTTAGCTGAATCTTAGGTGACCTCTCTGCTATACTTATACTTGGTAAAAGCCAAATATCATTTTAGCAGAGAGGATTTTTTATGACATTTACAGACATTATGAGCCTTTTAGGCGGACTGGCCCTGTTTCTGTATGGTATGCAAATGATGAGTACCGGCTTGGAATCCGTAGCCGGCAATAAAATGAAACAAATCTTAGAGAAGCTGACATCCAACCGTTTCTTGGGTGTGCTGGTGGGTGCGGGAATCACTGCGGTGATTCAGTCATCCTCCGCTACCACGGTTATGGTGGTAGGTTTCGTAAATTCCGGCATGATGACCCTGCGTCAGGCGGTTTGGATTATTATGGGTGCTAATATCGGTACCACCATTACCGGTCAGCTGATTGCCTTGGATGTGGGAGCCTTCGCCCCCATTATTGCCTTTGTGGGTGTGGCTATGATTGTATTCCTAAAGAGTGAAAAGCTGCACCATATCGGTAGTATCCTGGCAGGTCTTGGTGTGCTTTTTATCGGTATGGATATGATGAGCGGTGCCATGAAACCGTTGGCCAATTCTGAGGAATTTGTAAGCCTTCTGACCAAGTTTGAGAATCCCGTACTGGGCATTCTGGCAGGTACCGTATTTACAGCATTGATTCAGTCATCTTCCGCGTCAGTCGGTATTTTGCAGGCGTTGGCAAACAGTGGAGTGATTGGTTTGGGAAGTGCGGCATTTGTGCTTTTCGGTCAGAATATCGGTACTTGTGTGACTGCGCTTCTGGCTTCCATCGGTACCAATCGCAATGCCCGCCGTACTACGGTAATACATATTTCTTTTAACGTGATCGGTACGGTTATTTTTACCACGCTGTGCCTGGTGGCACCGTTGACCGCCTTTATGGAGGGACTGACACCTACCAATCCTTCCGCGCAAATAGCAAATTTACATACCACCTTTAATGTGGTGACCTCTTTACTCTTGATTCCTTTCGGTGGTTTACTGACCCTGTTGGCGGAAAAGCTGCTGCCGGATAAGGGTGACAAAAAGGAAGAAGGCCCCACCCTTCATTATTTATTGGATTTGTCCCACATTAATGCAGACAAGCTGGGCGTAGCAGCCATCAGTACCGAGGGTATTCGTAAGGAGCTGGAGCGTATGCTGGATATGGCCAGGGAGAATGTTATCGAAGCCTTCTGGGTATTTGCCAAGAAGGATAGGGAACAGTTTAAGGAAATCGAGAAGAGGGAAGAGTATGTGGACTTCCTGAATAAAGAGATCTCCAAGTATATTACGAAGGTGGGGGCCCATGATAATACCCGGAGCGGTAGTCAGCAGTTAAACGCCTATTTTACCATTACCAGCAATATCGAGCGTGTCAGCGACCATGCCATCAATATTGCCGGCTACTCCCGAATCCTGGAGGAAAAGCAGATACAGTTTTCAGAGGCGGCAGAAAAGGAAATCTGGCAGATGCAGGGAATCTGTAAGGAGTTGTTCGAGCTGATGCAGGAAGACTATGATGATATTATTGACTGGCATTCCAGAGTGGCAGGTATGGAGCAGCGCATTGATGACATGACCAAGGACTTTAGAGGTAATATGTACGAGCGCATCCACAAGGGCATCTGCTCCGATGAGGGCAGTATCCTGTTCTCCGAAATGCTGACGGATTTTGAGCGAATCGGTGACCACGCCCTGAATATTTCCGATGAGACCGTGAAGATATCCATGGCAGAGGGGTATTAGAATTTACAACTTCATAACATTTTCATAAAAACAACGTGATAATCCTCCTGTATGATAGCTACTGTAAGATGAAGTAAGCTACACAATTACGGGAGGATAAATTTATGGCAGCAAGAGCAAAATATGCCGGAGCAAAATCCAAAGCAAAGGTGATTATCTTTGTGGTAGAGATATTGATTATAGCAGTGATGCTGGCGTTGGTTTGGAAGGTGTTTCAGACCACGGAGGCAGCAGAAGGCCCTCATTTGGTAGAGCTGGAGGAGGAAGATATTATTATCAATCCTGAGATTCAGGAGAGTCTGAATCAGGCCGGCGCCGGAGGGGAAGGAGATAAGAGCAAAGGATATTGGAATATAGCACTTTTTGGTGTGGATGCGGTGAAGTCGGAGCAGCTGTATAAGGGTAGCCGTAGTGACACCATTATGATTGCTTCCATCAACATGGACAATGGAGATATCAAGCTGGTATCCGTGTATCGTGACACTTATCTGAATCGCGGTAATGATACCTACGGAAAGTGTAATGCGGCATATGCGGCTAACGGTGCAGCCCAGGCCATGAGTATGCTGAATATGAATATGGATTTGGCTATTACAGATTTTGTGACTGTGGGATATCATGCGATTAAGGAAACCGTGGATGGTTTAGGCGGTATCTGGATTGAGGTGGACAGCGAAGAACTGAAGCATATCAATAATTATCAGACCAGTATTATCAGGGATACGGATATTCCCCAAAGTGCGTATGTGGCGGTGACCGAAACCGGTTATCAGAAGTTAAACGGTCTCCAGGCAGCAGCGTATTGCCGTATCCGTTATACAGCCGGCAACGACTTCATGCGTGCAACCCGTCAAAGAGAAGTGGTAAAGGCCATAGAAGCACAGGCCAAGACCAAGAGCATTGGCGAGCTGACAGAGCTGTTGCCAAAGGTTTTGAAGTACGTTTATACAGATATTGATGAAACGGATATGGTGGAATTGTTAAAGAATATCACCAAGTACAGCATCGTGGAGGAAGGCGGTTTCCCCCTGGAAGATCACCGCGTAGTGGAAACTTTGGGACAGTCCAAGGGAAGCTGTATTGTACCTTTGAATCTGGAGGAAAACGTAGTATGGCTGCATGAATTCCTGTTTGAAGAAAAGGATTATCAGGTATCTGACAGTATAAAGGATATCGATAAGAAGATTAAGGCAGATACCGCACCTTATTTGAAATAATGGGCGGATGTGGCCGGATTTCTAAATTTTCTGTGAAAACAATTTACATTTGATGCAAAAGAAGTTATGATAAAGTGGTTGATGACTAACTATGGATTAGGAAGGAGACAGTATTATGTCGAGTCAAAATACAACCACAAACAGTGGCGTAACCGGATTGGATAGAAGAAAAATGGAAGCACAGATGGAGGCGAAAAAGGCCAGAAGAAGCAAAATTTTCTGGTGGCTGGTATTGATTATCTTTTTGGCAGCAGTAGTGGCGGGAGTGGCTTTCCTGAAGATTAAGAAGGACAATGCACCGTTTATTAAGATTAACGGAGAGAATATCAGCAAGGCAGAGTTTGATTATCATCGTGCCATTGAGAAGGCCAGCTTCTTAAATGAGAACAGCTATTATTTCTCCATGTTTGGCCTGGATATGTCCACTATCGAATCCCAGACCTATGACGGAGAGATGACCTTTGCGGATTATTTCGACCAATTGGCTACACAGAAGCTGGTAAGAACCAAAGCTTTGAAAGATGCGGCTAAGGCAGAAGGGTATGAATATGATACCACTGCAGAATATGCAGAAACCATCAACAATATCAAGGAGATGGCGGCAGAGCAGGAGAAGAAATACGAGGATTATCTGAAGATGATTTATGGCAATAATGCCACAGAAAAGGCTTTGGAACCGGTCATCAAAGAGAATATTTACGCTTTGAGCTATGAAGCCAAGCTGGAAAAGGATATGAGACCTACGGATGAGGCAGTTAAGGCTTATTACGAGGAAAACAAGGACCAGTATGATTCCGTAGATTATCACTTGATTAACATTTCTGCGGATATACCTACTACTACCACTGATGAAGCAGGCAATGAGGTAGCTTATAATGCTACCGAAGAAGAGATTAAGGCCGCTATGGAAGAGGCTAAGAAGCAGGCAGAGGAAAAGAGAGCTACTGTGGCAACGGAAGGTGAAGAGTATATTAACGCTTCCATGCAGAACAGCTATTTCCACGAAAGTCTTCACGCCTTCCTGTATGAGGACGGCAGAAAAGCCGGTGATACCTCTGTGATGGAGAATACCCCTTACAACGGCTATTTGGTAGCATCCTTTGAAAAGCGTTATCTGGATGAGACCCCTACGGAAAGTGCCCGCGTAATTATTACTTCTTCTACCGATGCACAGACCATTTTGGATGAGTGGAAGGCAGGTGCAGCGACGGAGGAAAGCTTTATCGAGATATTGGAGAAGTATGACGAAGCAGGAAGTATTATCAATGACGGTCTCTACGGCGGAATCTCTGCAGGTTCCGTAAATGATGAAATCTATGCATGGTTATCTGCACCCGAGCGTAAGGCCGGCGATACCATGGCCAAGAACGTGGAAGGGGAAGCCAATTACGTACTGTACTATGTAGGAAAGACAGACCCTAAGTGGATGAGTATGATTCGTAGTACTTTGTTATCTGAGGCTATGAATGAGCATATGAATGCCCTGATGAAGGATTACCTGATTGAGGATTTGAACGGCCAGTTAAAGTTTATGGCATTGATACAGCAGGGACAATAAAAGGAATAAAATGGCGGCAGTGTATAGGAAATGCACTGCCGTCACTTGACGTGATAGGAGCTTGAGAGAAATGATGAAAAAGGTATTGGTCTTAGATATAGATGGCACATTGACCAATTCAAAGAAGCAGATTACAGAGGCGACGAAGCAGGCTATTTGGAAGCTGATGGAGGCAGGGCACTTGGTGGCACTGGCATCGGGGCGTCCCACCCCCGGTATGCGTCGTTATGAAAGAGAGCTGGAGCTGGATAAAAGGGGAGGCTATCTGTTATCCTATAATGGAGCGAAGATTGTAGAATGTATCAGCGGTGAAGTGGTGCATCAGAACTTTTTACCCTTACATGTGGTGCCGGAGCTTTATGAATTTGCCAAGGAAAGAGGAGCCGGCCTGATTACCTACGATGGGGATATCGTAATATCCGCATTTGAGCCGGATGAATATATCAAGCTGGAGGCAGGGATAAACTGGCTTCCTGTTCGGGAGCAACCGGATTTTGTGGAATATGTAAACTATGACATCAATAAATGCCTGATGACCGCACCGGGTGAGCTGGCTGCCGCTTATGAAAAAGAGCTGCAGGAACGATTTGGAGACATTATCAGCATCTATCGTTCGGAGCCTTTCTTTATCGAGATTATGCCCAAGGATATTAATAAGGCAGTGGGTTTGGACCTGGTGTTGAAGGGACTGGGTATGGACCGGTCTCAGGCAGTTTGTTGTGGGGATGGCTATAATGACATTTCTATGATAGAATATGCTAAAGTGGGTGTGGCCATGGGCAATGCCCAGCCCGCCGTAAAGGAAGCGGCGGATTATATTGCACCTACCAATGACGAGGACGGATTGGTGGATGTGATAAGTAAGTTCTTTTAGGAATAATTGGAGGTTTGCGTGAAGATTCAGTTACCGGAGAAAGTAAAGTTCATAATCGATACCATTACGGCAGCAGGCTTTGAAGCCTTTGCGGTAGGGGGCTGTATCCGTGACTCCATCCTGGGCAGGGAGCCCAACGACTGGGACATCACCACCTCAGCCAAGCCGGAACAGGTGAAGGCACTGTTTCGCCGCACCATAGATACGGGCATTGCCCACGGTACGGTGACCATTATGCTGGAAAAGGAAGGCTTCGAGGTGACCACTTATCGTATCGACGGGGAATATGAAGACAGTCGTCATCCCAAGGAGGTGACCTTTACCTCCAACCTGATCGAGGATTTGAAGCGCAGGGATTTCACCATTAATGCTTTTGCCTACAATGAAACCACGGGTTTGGTGGATGCCTTTGAGGGGCTGAAGGATATTGAAAACGGCGTAATCCGATGTGTTGGGGATGCCAAGGAGCGATTTACGGAGGATGCCTTACGTATTTTACGTGCCATCCGTTTTTCTGCCCAGCTGGGCTATGAGATAGAAGAATCCACCAGGGAGGGAATCCGCCTTTTGGCGGGGAATCTGCGCCATATCAGTGCGGAGCGTATCCAGGTGGAGCTGACCAAGCTGCTGACCTCGCCCCATCCTGACTATATTCGGGTAGCTTATGAGACGGGCGTAACGGCAGTGATTTTGCCGGAACTGGATGAGTGTATGAGGACGGAGCAAAACCATCGCCATCATTGTTACTCGGTAGGTGAGCATATCCTGCAGTCCTTGGATAAGGTACCGCCTGTGAAGGAGCTGCGTCTGGCCATGCTGCTTCATGATATAGCAAAGCCCCGGACTCTGACCAGGGATGAGGATGGGACCACCCATTTCCACGGTCATCCCAAGGTAAGTGCCAAGATGGCAGAGGAGATCTTGAAAAGACTTCGTTATGACAACGACACCATATACAAAGTCACCCGTCTGGTAGAGTTCCATGACTATGGAAAGGGCGTGAAGCCGGATTTGCGTCTGGCAAGGCGGGCAGTGAATCGAATCGGTGAGGACATTTTCCCTATGCTGATGCCGGTTTACAGAGCGGATGTACTGGCCCAGAGCAAGTACAAGCGGGAGGAAAAGCCGGAGGCCATCGCCATGTGGGAGCAGCTTTTTGCAGAGATTCAGGCGAAAAAACAGTGTGTTTCCCTGAAAACCCTAGCCGTAAACGGTTCCGACCTGATTGCCTTAGGCATGAAGCCGGGCAAGGAAATCGGCGAAACCCTCCATGCACTTTTAGACCATGTGCTGGACCATCCGGAGGATAACAATAAAGAAACATTGATTAGAAAAGTACAGTTATAATTTCCGTTCTCCCTTCATAAGATAGGGTAGAAAGCGGAGAAGATTACATTGGACCCGGGGGATCATAATGTTCCAACGCAAGGCTCTTGAAAAACGTCGGCCCTTAGCGAGGTTTTAGGACGAAACTTGTTTCGTCACGAGCTTAGTGCCGCTACGTTTTTCACGAAGCGCAAGTGTGCCTAAGTGGAATATTATGGTTCTCCGGGTCCAGTTCATCCTCTCCCAAATCCATATCATCGGGAGGACGGAACATGAATGACAGAGCGGTGACTCTTTTGGAGCAATATGATATAGAGATTATCAAAACCGGAAAGGGCAGGGGCGCGATTCTATGTGACACCCCTCAGGGGACCTTGATTTTTAAGGAGTATGCGGGGACAGAGGCCAGACTGGCGGCGGAAAATCAATTATTGGAGACCATTGCGGTGAAAGGGCAGGTATTTACGGACGCCCTGATTCCTACCCGGGAAGGAACCTTTAGCGTGAAGGACAGGGATGGCATCACTTATATCCTGAAAAACTATGTGGACGGCAGAGAATGCGATATTCACGAAAAGACCGAGTGTTTGACTGCCATGGAGTTGCTGGCCGGTTTACATAATGCCATGGATGACCGGGATACGGAAGGAAAAGAGGATCCCGATTCCCCTTTGAAGGAATACGAGAAACGAAACCGGGAGCTGACCCATATCCGTAGCTTTTTGGGAAAAAAGGGACAGAAACAGCCTTTTGAAAGAGAGCTGAAGTGCTGCATCGACTTCTATCTGGAACAGGCGAAACAGGTGACGGAGGATTGGCGGTTGTATGAAGAAGGCAATATAGGGAAGGTATCACACGGCTTTTGCCATGGGGATTATCAATACCACAACATCCTTTTCGCAGAGGGAAAATGGTATGTGGTGAATTTTGAGAAATGTCATAGGGGAAGCCAGGTGACGGATATTTACCTGATGATGCGTAAGCTACTGGAGAAAAGTGATTGGTCCCGGGAATTGGGCAGGGATTTATTGGAGGCATATCAAAAGGTGCGCCCCATTGCGGCTTACGATTATGTGGATTTGTACTATCGGTTGGCTTATCCGGAGAAGTTTTGGAAAATTGCCAATTTTTATATGAACTCTCGCAAGTCATGGATCCCCGAGAAGAACATGGAGAAGCTGGGTAAGGTTCTGGCCCAGGAGGAAGCAAAGCAGGCCTTTTTAGAAGATGTTTTCGGGAACACGCTTTTTTCTAAAAATATTTAAGGTGGCGGGAGCCGCCGAAGCATGTTAGAATAGTGATGGATTTCTATAAATTCGTTTACAGGATTGTAGAAACAGATTGTACTCTGGGAGGAAATTGTATGAGAAAATTAGTAATGTTTGCATAGCACAGGTTATTGCATGAAACAATTGTATCAGGCCTGTGCCATCCTTAAGACTTTAAGCATAAAATAGGAGGCAAACATGGGCTATATAAAAGCAGAGGAGATTCTGCCAAAAGAATTAATTGAAGAAATACAAAATCACGTAGAAGGCAAAAGCGTCTACATCCCCAAAAAAGAGGGAAGCAGACAGGGATGGGGTACGGGTACTCTGACCCGTCGTGAGCTGGAAGAAAGAAACCGGGCTATTTTCGAGGAGTTTTCTGCCGGTAGTAAGGTTTGTGAGCTGGCAGCAAAATATTGCCTGTCAGAGAAAAGCATACAGAGAATACTACGGGAGAGGAAAGAAGATATGAAGGAAGAACAAGTGATATACGCATATCATGTGGTAACGGATAAACCCATGCAGCTTGGGCAGCACATTTATTTCGATGAAGAGCACCACAGCGGCGTTTATGAGCGCGTTATGTCGAAAAAGGAGCTGGTGAAGGATTTTTATGAGAATCCGGAAAAGTATGATATCGATACATTGGATTATCCCTTGTCCGTAGCCATACGGGAATTTGCCCTGGAGGAAGTAAGAGCGAAGAAGTATCCGGACTATCCGTCCAGAATGAATTGCCTGTATACTTCCCGAACACAGGAAGAGTCCCAGCAATGGTTTGATTACTTTACAAGCTTGGGCAGACCTACTTACCAGATAATCAAGGTAAAGGTGAAGGGCAGATGCTTTGTAGGAGATGCTACTAAATGCTTTGATGCGGCTTTGGAGAAGGAAGAGAATCTGAAGCAGGCAGAATGGTACTGGGAAAATAAGGAGAATCCGCCCGGCGAGCGCGGCATCGTGGAGATGCTGGTGGACGGCGATATTGAGGTAGTAGAGATTATCAAAGAAGTGGTTTTGGATCAATAAAGAAGTGAAAAGGATGCCGGAAGGCACCAAAATAGAAAGATTATGATACAAACTAAGCCAGAATTGCAGATTTGCAGTTTATGGCTTAGTTTTTTTGGTATGAGAGGGAAGAAAAGCAAGGAAAATTAAGCCAAAAATTGTAAAATTGGAGAAGTGGCTTAATTTCCCGAGTTATTTATACAAGAATGAAAGAAAAAACTAAGCCAGATTTTGTAGTTTTGAGGATTTGGGATGAATTTAGTTGAAAATCAAATTGCCAGGAAGTAGTGATACCCAATAGAAATAAAGATATTGACATTAGTAAGGCTTCATGCTATCATACATTTAACAATTAGGTTAAATGTTAAATGAGGAGGTGCTTTTGTGGCTTTGCAAAATACCTTAAAAGCTTTGGCGGACCCCATACGGCGCGAAATCTTGAATATGTTGAAGGGTGGCAAGATGTCTGCGGGGGAAATCGTGGATAAGTTTCCGGTGACAGGTGCCAGTATTTCCAGGCATTTGTCGGTGCTGAAGGATGCGGATTTGATTCGGGATACCCGAGAGGGAAAGTTTATTTATTATGAGCTGAATGCCTCCGTGCTGGAGGAGATTATGCTTTGGATTAGCGATTTGAAAGGAGTGGGTGGAGATGAAGAAGTATAAAGGACTGATTATTGCGTCGTCGATTGTAGTGTTATTACCTATGTTGTTAGGAATGATTCTGTGGAATCGTCTGCCGGACACCATGATTACCCATTGGGGAGCAGAGGGTACGGCGGATGGTGCCATGGGGAAGGTCTTTGCGGTGTTTTTGATACCGTTGCTTTGTCTGGCGTTACATCTGATATGCGTGTTCTTTACCTTAAGGGATAAGGGTAATGAGGAGCAAAACAAAAAAGTAGTAAGAGTTTGTTTCTGGATTACTCCTATCATAAGCTTGTTATCCAACGGATATATTTATGCCTTTGCTATGGATGGTCAATTTAACAGGGTTATGTTAGGAACCATGAGCTTTTTGGGTGTGGTATTTATCCTGGTAGGCAACTATTTGCCCAAGTGTAAACCGAACCGCACCATAGGCATTAAGGTGGTATGGGCACTTAAGAGTGAGGATAACTGGCTGAAAACCCATCGTTATGCAGGCAAGGCATGGATGCTTGCCGGTGTACTTTTCCTTTTGTCACTGGCTATACCGGGAATCGTGGGAATGGTAATCAAAGTCATAGCAATGCTTTTGCTTCTTTCGCCTGTACTGTATTCCTATCTGTACTATTGCAAGCAACTAAAGGAAGGGAAAATTACGAAGGAGGATATGAAGCAAACCAAAGAGGATAAGGTTACGAAGATTACTCATACGGTAGTGGGTATCATTTTGGCGGTAACAGTTATTATGCTTCTGGTTTACGGAAACTTCGACGTATTAATGGGCGAGGAAAGTATGCAGATAGAGGCTTCCGGTTGGAGTGATGCGGAAGTGCTTTTTGCAGAAATCGACCGGGTAGAATATGTAGAAATTGCCACTGATTTTACCAAGACAAGAGATAATGGCTTTGGCACACCGCGCATCACCATGGGTGACTGTTCCAATAAGGAACTGGGGAAATTCACTGCTTATGTCTATAGTAAGTGCGACGCACATATGCTTATTTATGTGGGCGATAAGATAATGGTGGTGAACCGTGAGACCGAGGAAGAGACCAAGGCACTGTACGAGGAATTGAAGGCGAAGGTAGAAAAGTAGAAAAGGTTGACCATTTTCGTGAGGTTACAAAGATGGTATCACAGGCGAAAAACGGTGCAATCATACGGAAACCGTTAGAGGGGTGCATCTGGTTTTGGCCCTTCAGGGGTCTATGCAAAATAAGTCAACCGTCAGAACTCCTCTCCGGGGTCTATGTTAAAAAAGTCAACCGCAAGATTCCCTTTTGGGAGGTTTGGGCGGTCTATAGAGTAAAAAGTCTGTTGTAGGATACCTTTTTTAGAGAAAAAGGGAATCTGGTGACAGGCTTTTTTTGTATAGATACTTTTAGTTGGCTGCGTAGTCTGTTTTTTGCCGAAAACTAGGGAAAAGTGGTACCAAAACATAGAATTATTCTCTATAGACCGCGGAGGCAGAAAATGCATTACCATGATAGCTTGATATGAGCACATTATTACAAATAACATATTATTCCCTAAATATTACTTGACAAATAATACTGCACAAAATATATTTATCTTATGATATGATTTCGGAAATAATATTGGCAAAAACATATTTTGAAAATGTGGAGGTATAGTATGAGTGAAGTAAAGGTAGAAAATTTAGTGAACAAGGAATTGGGCTTTCCGAAGATGGAGGAGTTTGAGGCAGAGTTGATTCGTTTGATGAATGGAGTAGAGGGGGAAGGAAACGGACCAATCATCCTTGCGCTGGTGGACAGTGACAATTTCCTACGTGTGAATACGGATTTTGGCAGGGAGTGCGGAGACAAGGTGTTGATTGATACGGGACGATATCTGGAGTCGAAGCTTCCTGCGGGAACTACCATCTATCGCGTATCCGGTGATGAGTTCGGCATCATCTTCAATAATGATATGGAGAAGGAGGATGTGTTCCTGTTTTTGGAAGACGTGCGAAAGGGCTATGATGTGAAGCTGCCCGATGGAGACCCTATGACTATATCCATCGGTATTGCGGCGGCTTTTGAAGACGCTACCCGCGTACAGGAGCTGATTCGTAAGGCGGAAAGTGCACTGTTTCGTGCCAAGGCCAACGGCCACAACAAGATTGCGCTGGCCAAGGAAGAAAAGATGGTACCTAAGACTTCTCACTACACCAACGACCAGTTAAAGTGCTTAACCAAGCTTTCCAAGAGAGAGGGCGTGGGCGAGGCGATTCTGCTGAGAGAGGCATTGGATATGTTGCTGAAAAAGTATGATATTTAGCGAGGGGAGCAAATAAACATGAAAATAACTTACACTCAGAATATAACTGCCGAAGAATACAATGAAATGCGGGGCAGTGTGAATTGGAGATTACTGACGCCTGGTCAGGCAGAGAGAGGACTTGCCCATACGGCCTTTGTTGTGGCAGCCAGAGATGGCGGAAAGATAATAGGCATGGGAAGAATGCTGTTTGATTACGGATATACGGCTTATTTGGGAGATGTGATCATCCGCCCTGAGTATCAGGGAATGGGCATTGGCACGGAGATTGTGACGCGTTTAAAAGATATGGTAATGGAGGCTGCCGAGCAGGGGGATAAGATTATGTTTATTCTGGGCGCGGCTGCCGGTAAGGAAGGCTTTTACGAAAAACTCGGTTTTAAGGTGCGTCCCAATGAAATTAACGGAAGCGGTATGTCTATGTGGAAAGAGAAAGAGTAATTAGGAGGGGGATAAGCATGCGAGAATTATTTGTCATGGACTTAAAAAACTATGACCCTAACGGAACCGTGGGCAGGCGCCCATCGGTGCGGGGTATCATCATTCGAGACGGTCGTATCGCCATGATGCACAGCTGCAGATACGATTATTATAAGCTTCCCGGTGGGGGTATCGAGCCGGGAGAAAGTCTGGAAGAGACTTTGGTGCGTGAGGTGCAGGAGGAAAGCGGTCTGGTGGTGAAGAAGGACACCATCCGGGAATTCGGCTATGTGAAAAGATTGGAAAAAGGTAAAGTGGATGCGATTTTTCTTCAGGAGAATTTCTACTTTGTATGTGAGGCAGAAGAGGAGCTTGGCCAGCGCAACTTAGATGATTACGAAGCATTTGAGGAGTTTACCTTGGAGTTTGTGACACCCGAACATGCTATAACCACCAATAAGCAAGGAGATCATGGAGAGAAGGTGGCTTCCCAGACCTTTGCGGGCATGTTACTGCGGGAAAATATGGTGCTGGAGCGCTTGGTGCAGGAAGGGTATTTAAACTAGGCTGTGCTACCGACACATTTTTTTGAAATACAGGAGGGGATAACAATGGCACAATCAAAAGAATGGGACTGGAGCAGTGTGGAGCAGGATAAATGGATCCGTCCGTCTGAGGATAGCATATATCTGGCGAAAAAGTGGCAGGAGGAAGGGGTTCACTCTATCCTGGATCTGGGCTGCGGACGAGGCAGGCATGCTTTGTATTTTACGCAGAAGGGCTTTAAGGTGACTGCCGTGGACTTGTCTGCAGAGGCAATTGAATACAATAAAAAGCTACAAAAAGAGCAGGGCGTGGATTACCTTTGCAAGAGGGCGGATATGATGAACCTGCCTTTTGCAAATGACGCCTTTGACAGGGTCTTTTCCTATCATGTGATTTCCCATCAGGATACGGCGGGAGTGCAGCATGTGCTTCAGGAAATCGCCCGTGTGCTGAAGCCTGGTGGCAAGGTGTTCTTAACCCTTTGCGCCAAGGAGCATTATGCATTCCATGAGGAGAATTTCCCTCGTTTGGATGAGAATACGGTGTTAAAAACGGAAGGCGCTGAGGTGAATATGCCCCATTTCTTCGCAGATAAGAAAATTCTAAAGAAGTTGTTCGAGGGCTATACATTTGAATCCGTACGACACATTAGGGAATGCATTATGGAAGAAGATGACAGCCGGGAAAGAAGTCATTTCTTTATAGAGGCGGTGGTACAGAAAAAAGACACACCCCTTGATTATTCGGACATCTTAGGCAGCACCGTGGAATGTATTATGGACAGACCCTTGGGCACCACCCATCCCAGACATCCGGACCTTTACTACCCTGTTAATTATGGTTACGTAAAGGATGTCATGGCCGGGGACGGTGCAGAGCAGGATGTGTATGCATTGGGTGTGGATGCCCCCCTGGAAACCTTTACAGGCAAGGTAATCGGAGTATTTCACCGACTCAACGATGTGGAAGACAAATGGATTGTGGCGCCGGAAGGCATGGATTTTAGTGATGAGGAAATCCTGAAACAGATTGATTTTCAGGAGAAGTTTTTCGACGGAGAACTATATAGATAATGGGAGGATGAACCAATGATTTATACCGTAAAAATCGAGCAGACCAATGATTATCAGAGACGAATGAAATATATTCCGGAGACAGATTCTTTCGTGGAGAAGGATTGCGACAGTCTCCATTATGTGAGAAATGTTTACCAGTATCCTTACGGCTGGATGACCGAGTCCGGCACACCACCTCAGGACCACCTGGATGTGATGATTCTGACCAGGGAGCATTTTGAGCTGGGAGATGAGGCCAAGGTGCGTATTATCGGTGTCTTTATCCGCAATGACGGTGACCACAAGCTGATGAGTGTGCTGACCAAGCGAAACATCACCGAGTTTGATGAGCTTACGGACGAAGAAAAGGACAATTTGTACCGCCTTTACCCCTATGTGTTTGAGGGAGAAGGCTGGTTTGGTGCAGAGAGAGCCAAGCAGGTGATTGACGAGTATTTTCAAGCACATTAATGTGGGCACTGACATGAGGAGGAGCAAAAATGCAAGAGGAAGAATACAAATTCGTATACAAACGCAGTCGTAGCGTGGCTATCGTGGTACGGGACGGAAAGATACTCATGGAACGGGTGGTTTACTTCGGACGGGAGTTTTACACCGTGCCCGGTGGCGGCATCGAAGAAGGGGAGACCCCGGAGCAGGCAGCCCTTCGGGAGCTGCAAGAGGAATGCGGCCTGGAGGGCAAGATCATCCGCCCATTGGCTGTACAGTATAAATACGACGGAAGCGCAGAATATTCCTTTGAGATAGAGGTATCTCAGGATCAGGAAGCCATCACCGGCTATGACCCGGAGGAGGCATCTTCAGAGAATCCGCCCTTGAAGGAAGTGCTTTGGATGAGCCTCAATGAAATCAGCGAAAAGGACAGAGCCTTTTTATGGTTCTACGGATTACTTACCGTGGATAGGTATTTTGAAGAAATAAAGTCCTGGGGTGAGGAAATCAGCTATCCCGGGAAGGAATGTGAGGAATCAAGTATGAACATTTGGATACGTGCAACAAAAGAAGAGGAAGCATTGGAATTAAGCAATATACAAAAGGAAGCTTTTCAGCCCCTTTACGAGAAATATCATGATGAGGGAAATCCCTATCTTCGAGGAGTGGAGGATGTTGCCAACCGACTGGGTTCGGAGTATTTCCGTTATTTTACCATCTTCTTGGATGAAGAAATAGTGGGTGGTGTTCTCTATAAATGTAAAGGAAAGACCCCTTTCGGTGAAAATCTGGGAGATGGTCAGTACTATCTGCAAAGGATTTATATTAAGCCCACGCTTCAGAGCAAGGGCATTGCACAAACCGCAATCCTTCTTTGCGAAAAGGAGTTTGTGGATGCCAAGGGCTTTTGGGTGGATTTTCCTGAGGATTTAAGCAAGAACAGACGCTGCTATGAAAAGGCAGGTTATGTGGATACCGGAAAGAGAATGGAAGTACAACCCGGATTAGTACTGTCGTGTTCGAGAAAGGAGTGCTAAATTTATGAACAAAACAATTATTATGGTACAGCATACAGAATCGGAGCATCATTTAAACGGTATGATAGGGGCTTGCTATGACTGGGAGCTTACGGAGAACGGTAAAAAGCAGGCCAACAAAATCGGTCAGTGGCTCAGCAGTGTATGGAACATTGAGGAGTTTCACATGTATGTGTCCGACAGAAAGCGTGCTTTGCAGACGGCTGAGGAAATCAATACATATTTGCACCTTACCCCGGTGGTGACTGGTGCCATCCGTGAGGTAAATGCAGGCGAAGGTAACGGCAAGCCGGTGGCTTGGTTTAGAGAAAATGAATTGCCTCATCCGCCCACCTACGACCCGGACTATCGTCCCTTCCCGGATGCAGAATCCGACAGAGATTTGTGGAACCGTATTTATGCATTTTATGAGCAAATCAAGAGCAATGATGAAGACAAAATTCTGATCGTGTCCCATGGTACGGCACTGAGCTATCTGCAGACTATGTTATTTGGAGACTGTCTGGAGGATATCCCTAAGAGACGTTTCATCGGCAGCTCCGGTTCCATTTCACGATTTGAGCTGGAAGAAAGCGGCCGCGTGGTAGTGCGGTATATTAACAGGCAATGTACGGATTAAGGATGCGAAGAAATTGGATATATACGTGAAAAAAAAGTAATTATGTCCAAAGAGTATGGTTAGGAAAATACAAGTTTGTAGAAAGTTTGCGATATGCAGGAGGTGTACGATGATAAAAGCAGTCATTTTTGATATGTTTGAAACGTTGGTGACCCTCTTTGCCGGGCCTGTATACATGGGAAAGGAGATAGCGGAGGAGATAGGTATTTCAGAGGCAAAGTTTAGGGAGATATGGAATCCTACGGATGAGGACAGGACTCTGGGAAAAAGAACCTTGGAAGACGTTATCGAAGAATCCTTACGGGTAAACAACCGTTATTCCCGGGAATTGTTAGAAAGCATTATCACCAAGAGAAAGAGGATGTATCAAACCAGCTTTGATCCCGCCAATATTCATTCGGAAATTATTCCTATGTTTCAGGCACTGAAGGAGCAGAAGATTAAGGTTGGATTGATTACCAACTGCTATTTTGAGGAACGGGATATTATCAAAAACAGTGTACTTTTCGAGTACTTTGATGTAATGTGTATGTCCTGTGAGCTGGGCATGAAAAAGCCGGACACAGTGATTTTTGAAAGATGCCTGAAGGATTTAGGGCTTGAAGCACAGGAATGTCTTTATGTGGGAGACGGTGGCAGCCTGGAGCTGGAGACCGCGCAGGCTGTGGGGATGCATCCTTTGCAGGCGGCCTGGTATTTAAAGGACGGAACCAGACAACCGGCAAAGAGGAAGGCTGAGTTTGCACAGGCGGAGTCGCCCATGGATGTGCCGGAAGAGATAAAGAAGATTTCTTAGGAGGAAACGGGAATGGAATGTATATTTTGCAAAATGGTGAATGGAGAAAAGCCATACTTTAGCGTGTATGAGGATGAGCATACCATCGTTTTCATGGATGTAATGAAGGATGTGGATGGCCATATGGTGGCCATGCCCAAGAAGCATGTAGAAAATATTCTGGACTGTGACGAGGAGACCCTTTTTCATCTGATGCGTACGGTCAAGAAGGTTTCCAACCATTGCGTGGATGATTGCGGCTATGAAGGCATCAACCTGATTGGTACCAACGGAAGAAGTGCAGAACAGTGCGTGCCCCATTTTCACATGCATATTATCCCCAGACGTAAGAATGATAATATCGAAGCCTGGCCGGAGTTTGGCGGAGCCAAGTGCGATATGCAAGAAATCTTTGAGAAGGTACGGTTTAAATAACATGGAAAATATAGTAGTAAGATACGCAAAAAGAGAAGAGCTGGAGTCGGTAAATAAGATTCGTAAGCAGGTCAATGAGGTGCATGTAAAGGGACGCCCCGATGTATTTCGTGAGGATGGCTGGCGGGTCATAGAACCCTTTGTATATACAAGATTTGAAGAGGAAAACAGCGGAGTGGTTGTGGCCCTGGCTGGTGAGGAAGTCGTGGGCTTTGCCGTGGTTCAGTATATCGTGAGACCCGAATCGCCCTTTAAGAGGGAGCAGAAGTTTTATCACATAGAGGAGTTCGGGGTGGATGAAAACCATAGACGCAAAGGTATTGCCACCGCCTTAATCGATTTCGCCAAGAAAGATGCCAAAGAACGCGGCTTTGCCAGAGTAGAACTGGATATGTGGGAGTTTAATGAAGGCGCCCTGGCTTTTTATGAAAGTGTAGGTTTTAAAACCATGAGAAGGTACATGGAGATATGTGGTGAGGAGTTGTAGGGGATTGTAAGATAAGCGGAAGGATAAGGAGGATGGCTATGATTCAGTATACAACTTTGGAAAATGTATCTGATGAGGTACTGTATGAAACCAACTGGAAGACCATGAGTGAGCGGCTGAAAAAGGAAGTGAACCTGGAGCGGTTTTCGGAAATGCTTAAGGAACAGAATTATGACCCTACCATTTCCGTAGGTGCTTTTGATACGGAGACCGGAGAATGTGTGGCTCTTGTTTTGAACAGCATCTTAAAGGATAAGGAGAAAACCGCCTACGATATTATTACTTGTACGATTCCGGAATATCGAAGAAGGGGAATTGCAAGGGGGATTTTTGAGAAAGTATTTGCTTTGTTGAGAGAAAGAGGAATTGAAACATATACCACGGAAACAAAGAGGGATAACCTGATTGCCCAGAGTATGTATCGGTCTTTGGGGTTTGAAATAAGAAATGAAATCGTAACAACCTTAAAAACCCTGAACGGAAGCAGGCAGGTGGAACAATATGAGGTTGTGATGAAGTTGTAGAGGTTTTGGAGTTACAGGAGAAAGAGGAGTGCAAGATGGACCATTTTGTAGATGAAAGAGATTATAAATTATTGGAGAGTGACAAATATACATTTTTTGTTTTAAGGCGTATTATGGACGGACCTTGCAAACTACTGTTATCCGACCATGAGCGATTAATCATTTGCTTTTCAACGGAGCCCTTTCCACTTGGATTTGGACGGCGGATGACGCAACGGAAGAAGAGATGGAAAAGGCTTATCAGCTTGTAGTGGAAAATAACCTGATGGACAAACAACATACCTTTAATATTAAGTATGAGCTTGCGGATTACTTTATCAAAAGGGCTTTGAAAGATGGAATTCACTTATCTGTTACCACCAATCTTTTTGCTTACGATTGTCCCAATCCCATAAAACCGGACAAGATGGCAGAGGGTGAAGTCTGTAAATGTGAGATGAAAGATATGGAAGAACTTGCTGATTTTATAGAGATGTTCCATGACGAAACAAAAGTGGATCAAATGGACCGAAAAGGTTGTTTGGAGCATGCAGAGTTTAAAATAAAGGAAGGAAAAACTTATTTTTGGACGGATTCCGAGGGAAACCATGTGGCCACATGCGCCTACACCTTGAAAGGCGAGCTGGCAAGCATTGGAATGGTCTTTACACGGCCGGAATATCGAAGAAAGCATTTTGCAGAGAATCTGGTATATCAGGTTACCGAGATGGCGAAAGCCGAAGGATGTCTTCCCATGCTTTACACAGATGCGGACTATGCGGCATCAAATGCCTGCTATGAGAAGATTGGCTATATTCTTCAGGGAAAACTCTGTATGATTGGATAAACCGGAAGGATGTACGATACAATTGATTGAAATGACTGGAGACAAAGACTATGGCCAATCCATGGGAAAAGATAGAATTATGTGATTACGAAAACCATATGAGTTTGGAAAGTGTTTACCAGCTGCAGATTTTAAACCAAATGATGGGGGAGCAGTTTGAAGCCTATGATATGGATACCATCATGATTCTGGGTATCGCAGGCGGGAACGGTCTGGAGCACATTGATAAGAATAAAATCAAGAAAGTCTACGGAGTGGATGTGAATCAGGATTTCCTTGCAGAATGTAAGAAGCGTTATGAGGCATTGGGAGATGTGCTGGAGACAGTCCGGGCAGATTTATTGGATGAGAATCTGCAGTTACCTTGCGCTGGGCTACTGGTGGCCAATCTTCTGGTGGAATATATCGGTTATGAGAGCTTTCAAAGGATTGTGGGCTTGGTGAAGCCTTTATATGTATCCTGTATTATCCAAATCAATACGGGCGAATCCTTTGTGTCAGATTCCCCTTATGTGCATGCCTTTGATTGCCTGGAGGAAGTCCACCATCAAATGGACGAGCAGAGTTTGACAGCATGCATGAGTCAGATTGGATATGGGTTGAAGTATACCGCGGAGCAGATGTTACCAAATGGGAAGAAGTTTGTCAGGCTGGACTATATCGCGCGTAAGGAAAAGTAAGCGACTGCGAAGCAGGCATTTACTTTTTCCGGCGCGATACCGACAAAATCAGAAGTGCGGAGCACGACAGACACGAAGTGGCTGGATTTTGGAGGTGAAAAGAACAACAAATAGGAGGAACCGTACATGGAGAATAAATGGGACTCAGAAAAGTATTTGAAATTTGAGAAAGAGAGAACCCAGCCGGCCATTGATTTGGCCAGACGAGTGGAAGGGCGAAATGTGGCGTCCGCTTTGGATGTGGGATGCGGCCCGGGGAACAGTTCTGCTGTGGTAAAGAGCGTATTTCCGGATGCGGACATATTGGGAATCGATTTTTCTGCTGACATGATAGAAAGAGCAAAGAAGGATTATCCGGATATGGCATTTGAGCAGTGGGATGCGGATGTATTTACGGAAGAGACTAGTCAAAAATTTGATCTAATCTTTTCAAATGCCTGTCTTCAGTGGCTTCCGGATCAGTTTAAGACCATTACCAATCTTTATAAACTTTTGAATGACAACGGAATTATGGCAATTCAGATTCCCTGTAATTTTGATGAGCCCATCCACCATTTGATCAATAAGGTAGTTACCAGCGATAAGTGGAAAGCGGTTATAAAACAGCAAAGAGATTATGAGATGGGAACGATTGAGGATTACTTTGATGTGATTTCCGGCTTGTCTGAGAAATTTGATATCTGGACCACGACTTACCATCATGTATTACCATCGCATGAAGCCATTTGGACTTGGTACGAGGGAACCGGATTAAGACCCTATCTTTCTCAAATTGATGATTCCATGAAGGATGAATTTAAGAAAGATATTATGGAAGAGATTAGGGTAAATTATCCTTTACAGAAGAACAACAAAGTAATTTTTGATTTCCCACGATTGTTTTTTGTAGTTGAGAAATAATACTTATCTTTGCGGAGGAGAATTAGGTGGAAAGACTTTTTGTGATAGATTTAAAAGATTATGATGAGGACTGGCAGCGTTCCAAGCGCCCGTCAGTTCGTGCAATTATCCAATGTGGCGATAAACTGGCCATGGTGTACGACCAAAAGTACGACTACTACGGATTTCCCGGAGGAGGCATTGAAGCGGGTGAAACCTTTCATCAGGCGCTTATTAGAGAGGTAAAAGAAGAGGTTGGATTGATGGTTATTCCTGAAACTATTGAAGAATTTGGTTCGGCTTTAAGACGGGGTAGAAGCCATAGATTTGAGCGAACCATCTTCGAGCAGGAAAATTTTTATTATACATGCAAGGCATATGATACCATAGGCGAACAGATGCTGGATGAGGAAGAGGCCGAGGAAGGATATACCTTAGTATTCGTTTCACCGGGGGAGGCCTTGAGAAAAAACAGATATGACGACCACAAGGAAGAAAACGGCGGAGTTTGGATAGAGAGAGAATCGAGGATACTGGAGATTCTGATTAGGAAAGCGGAATGCTGATATCTAGTGTATTTAATATCCTTGGGCATACATACGCCGTTTGTGAGTTTTATGCCCAATATTATGGCGATTTTATAAGGAAAAAGCATTATAAATTGATGGTTTGGGCATAGAGAGATATGGATATTATTCCTATAGCCAAATACCATGTGTATTGGTGGGCATGGTGTAAGATATTTGCGTAGCTATGCCCAAAATGCCAGATTATATATAGATTATACTGGTTACATAAGTAATTTATTGGGCATCAATGTGAATTTTCTAAATACAATGCCCGATTTGATAGTTAGCTTTAAAGAATTCAAAATTATTAACAAGGAAAAACGGAAAGGAGAGCCCAATATGACCTACTACGCAGTAACATTAGAGTTTGACAAGATAAGTGAAAAGAAGATGCAGGAGATGATTGAGGAGGTGGCAAGAGTAACCGGCTGTGACCAAATGGTACAACAGAAGGTTCCGCCCCATGTGACCGTTTGCTGCCTGGAGGGGGACAATGATGAAGCACTGCTTGCCGAGATGGAGAAGATTGCAACTTCTATGAGTAAGCAGACCCTTCGGTTTGCCAATATTGGTGTATTTAATCCCCTGGTTATTTATCTGGGGCCCATAGTGAATGAATTTTTATTGGATACCAATCGGATTGTAAACGAAAGGCTATTACAGTATGCGGAGGTAGGTAATAAGGGTAATTATTTGCCTAATCGTTGGGTACCACATGTGGGAATTGCTTTAAAGCTGACACCGGATGCTTTAGATGAGGCCTTTGACATTGTACGTGAGAAGTTTACGCCCTTTGAAGCAGTGGTAGAGCGAATCCTATTGGTAAAAGCGGAGCCTTATGAAGAGATGCAGGCTTGGGAGCTGAGAGATTAGGTGTAAAATATGAAAAATACCCTTGACTCTCCCCCTAGGGCACCCTTTAGGGTATACATAATAAAAGGTGCAAAATACTCACTTAACCTAAAGGAGAAGTACCATGGACAAAAAGATGACATCGGGAGAAATCGCTAAGAAAACAGGGGTTTCTCAGAAAGCTATCCGTTTATATGATGAGAAGGGGCTGCTGAAGCCCACGGATTATACAGAAGGCAATTACAGATTGTATGACAAGGAAGCCCTGTCGGTACTGGAGAAAATCATTGCCTTGAAGCAGATTGGCTTTTCTTTGGAGGAGATTCATCAGAATCTGTCGGAGGACAGTGATGTGGATATTACTGAGACTCTGAATCGTCAGCTGAATATTCTTATCGGCAAAAAGTATGAAATAGAGAAAGCTATCGCCAGCATTAACAGTGTCCTGGTACGTGAAAGTGAGCCGGATTGGGACAGTGTGGCTGATATCGTGAAGATGATGCAGATGAATCATGAAGCGGATCAGTATCATTACAATGCTTTGAAACATCACGCCTCTCCGGAAGACTGGTATGTGATGATCTACAAGAATCTGGGCCTACGGGCAAATGCAAGAGTGCTGGATTTGGGATGCGGATACGCCAAGCTATGGCGAAATAACTGGAACACCATACCGGAGAATATGACCATCGACTGCTATGACTTGCGCGGCAGTTGGGCGGATGATTTCGAGACATATTTGGCAGAACATAAGGATACCCTGGCAGCAGGCACAACTATCAACCTGTATTTTGAGGATGTGGAAGCGCAGGAGACCTGGGAGTCTATCGCAAAGCGGGAGCCTTACGACTTTATCGTGGCTCACTATTTAACCGGTTATATAAAGGATTTGGAGCTGTTTTTGGAACGAGTGGCTGGTGCACTGGCACTCGGTGGTATGTTCTCCGTCAACGTGTCCGGGGCAAGCAGGGAGCATGCTTTTTGGCAGGATATTTTTACGAAACTACAGTTAAAGACGGATTTTATGAAGGAAAGTGAAGCAAAATCCCGAAAGCGACTGGAAGGTTTTTTGACTATATTGGAGAAGTACTTTACCAAGGTGGAAAATACGGTTATAGACAATTGGATGCGCTATGAGGATGCGGACGAATTGTTTGCCCGCCTGTTGGATAGATATCCGGAGAATAAGAAGTATCTGACCGACAAGGAAAGAGTGGTTAAAGAATATTTTGTGCAGGAGATGGAAGCTCGGGGAGCCATCGTAGTGCCCACCAGCAGTGACTTCCAGCATTGTTTCAAATAGGAGGAGACTCATGATTACAGATTGTTTTGACAGAGAGACAGAGCCCATTATCAGTTTGAAGGATTTTTACGGAGAGCCCAATCATTTGATTGATACCTGCCTCATTATTTATTCCAGAGAAATATACGCACATTTGCTGGAGACTTTTGCGTGCGAGGTGATCGGCGAAATGTCCCTGTGTAACGGTAAGATACCCATTTACAAGATGAATTATAAGGGGAAGGATGTGGCTTTCTATTTGACAGGGCTGGGTTCAGCGATTGCGGCTACGCTGTGTTATGAAGCAAGCTGGCTGATTGGCGCCACCAAGTTTATTATGTTTGGCTCTTGCGGAAGTCTCGATAGAGAGCAGACCCACGGCAAGTATATTGTTCCCACAGAAAGCTATCGTGGGGAGGGATTCTCTTACTACTATGCAGAACCCACTGACTATATAGAGATTAAGAATGCACATAAATTGGCTGCTATTTTTGAAGAAATGGGTGTTCCACATGTGCTGGGAAGGAACTGGACTACAGATGCTTTGTATCGGGAAACCAAGGGTCTTGTAGGCAAGCGAAAAGAAGAGGGCTGCCTTAGTGTAGAGATGGAGCTAGCCGGCGTGCAGGCGCTGTGTGACTTTCATGGTTTAGAGCTGTATGATTTCCTGGAAGCCGGAGATGTGCTGGAAGCCAGCGGCTATGAAGTAGAAGGACTTCACAATGCCAACCATGATTTTGGTAAGCTGTATATCGGCTTAGAGGTGGCACTGAGGGTGTAGAGTATGGATTGGCAGATAAATTAGGAGATTTGGGAACATCTATCGATTGATTGGAGAAGGGAATTCGTGTAGCGACAGATAGAAATGCTTTATTAGAACCATATATATGCTGAAAAATGTTGTGAATTCGAGGAGTCGGCAGATAGAATTAAGGATTTCCGGCTATATATATGCCGAATGAAGGCATTTTAGCAGAGAAACAGGCTGACAAGTCGATAATGCACACGCGCATTAACGGATAATAGTGAACATGGGCATATAGATTTTTGATTAAATAGGAATCTATATGTCTAGTGTGCGTTTTCCGCAATGTTTTCGACGGATAGAATAGAGTAAATAGTAATATCTATATGTCGATACCGTAAAATATGTACCTCGAGACGGAAAAAAGTGACGATTTATTACAAAAAGTACAGTGCATGGAGGATATATAGTTGATTTTTAAAGCAAAAAGTGGTGCGGAAATAGTAGAAAAAATAGATGTAGATGAAAACGAGGCTATTGAAAAGAACGCAAATTTAAATCATACGCTGGTGATTGTAAAAATAGAAGATGATTATTTGTTGGGATACCATAAGTGGAGAAATGATTGGGAAACATTCGGAGGACTGATTGAAGAAGGGGAAGGTCTAAGAGAATGCATTACCCGGGAATGTGAAGAAGAGCTTGGTATTACCGGTGTAGAGTTTGAGTACTTAGGAATAGTGCATTACTATATGCCCCCTGATTATTGGGTCGATGAATGGCATGAGGAATATGGGGGCCTGTATGGAATTACTTTGTCGAGAGAATATCTGCAAATCATCGAAGAGAAGAGACAGGACAAGGATGAGATTCCGGCAATAGGATTGTACTCAGAACTAAAGGCACGAGCAGAAAATATAGATGAAATAAACGAAAAATTATTGGAGTTTTACTAAAGTATGAGTAACACAAAATATAACTTACGAACCATCACAGAGCAGGATTACGACTTTATCTATCAGGTAAAGAAGGATGCTTATCAAAAGTATGTGGAGATAAATTTCGGCGAATGGAAGGACGAGCTGCAGAAGGAGTTTTTCAAGGCATTTATGGAAAAATTCAAAGAAGGCGCGCGTATTATTACTTTCCAAGGAAAAGACATTGGTTTTTATAATGATTGCCAAACAGAATATACATACGAAATCGGCAACATCTGTATTCTTCCCGAATATCAGAATCAGGGAATCGGCACAGCCATTTTGCAGGATGTATTAGATGCACATATAGACAAGGAAATACACCTGCAATATTTCAAGCAAAATCCGGTGGGAAGACTGTATGAGCGGTTAGGATTTGAAAGAGTTGGCGAGACACCTTATCATTATCAGATGAGGAAGAAATTCGTAGTATAAGGAGAAAAATGATGATAAAACCGCACAGATTACAAAAAGGTGATAAAGTAGCCATTGTTTCTCTGTCCAGGGGAATGCTGGGAGAGGATATGTTTATCCACAAATTTCATATTGCGAAGAAGCGTCTTGAGGAGGATTACGGTTTAGAAGTGGTTACCATGCCTAATGCTTTAAAGGGTGTGGATTATTTGTATGAGCATCCGGAAGCAAGAGCACAGGACTTAATGAATGCTTTTAGGGACCCTGAGATAAAAGCAGTATTTAATGCTATTGGTGGGGATGATACCATCCGGCTATTACCTTATATAGATTTTAATGTATTGCGGGAGAATTCCAAGATTTTCGCAGGTTTTTCGGATACTACCAGTAATCACTTTATGATGTACAAGGCGGGATTGGTGTCCTATTATGGCCTGTCTGTTATGAATAATATTGCAGAGTATGTTGCCATCAACGAATACACCAAGGAAGCCATGGAAAAGACCTTGTTTTATCCTCAGGATAAGCTGGAAATTAAGTGCAGTGACTTCTGTAGCTATGAGAATGAAAAGGTATGGTGGATGGAGGAGAATATGGATCAGCCCACACCCCGTCATCCAAATACCGGCTATGAAATCCTGCAGGGTACCGGCAAAGTAACCGGAGAACTCTTAGGCGGATGCATTGATGTATTTACGGAGCTGTTAGGGACGCCCCTGTGGCCTTCAGCAGAGGAGTGGAAGGGTAAGCTTCTGCTAATTGAAACCAGCGAAGTAGATATGCCGGAAATGGTACTGGCATGGTTTTTGCGTAATTTTCATGCCCAGGGAATGTTGCATGTTTTGAAGGGTATAGTGGTAGGGAAGCCGGCTACGGAAGATAAAATGGAGAAGTACAAAGAAATATTCAAACAAGTAGTAGGCTTTGAAGCCGGATTGCCGGATTTGCCTATTCTTTACAATGTGAATGTGGGTCATGCATATCCTATTGGTGTATTCCCGCTGGGATTAACCTATGAAATAGATTGTGATAAGAAGACCTTTACTTTACTGGAGAAAGCTACGGAGTAACCGATATATTTTCGGAGGAAAAAATTCATGAAAGTAGGAATCATTTGTGCAGGGGATACAGAGGTGGCCCCCTTTTTGCCCATCATAGAGGATTGTAAAATATCCGAAAAAGCCATGCTGAAATTTTACGAGGGGAAAATAGAGGGTGTGGATATTGTAACTTTATTTTCCGGGGTGTGTAAGGTAAATGCAGCCATTGCCACCCAGATACTCATCGATACCTATCATGTGGATATGGTCATCAATGCGGGTGTGGCAGGGGGAATGGACCCCAAGCTGGACATTTTTGATACGGTGATTTCCACAGAAGTGGCTTATCATGATGTAAATTCGGAGATATTAACAGAGTTCCACCCTTGGATGGAGACAGTATTCTTTAAGGCGGATGAAGAGCTGTTAAAGCTGTCCGAGAAGGCGGTTGCGAAGCTGAACTCGGATTATAATATCGTCTGGGGACGAATGGTAACCGGCGAAGCCTTCATCACGGATGAGGGGCGTGAGGAGATTAATGAAAGGTTTGTGCCTTTAACGGTGGATATGGAGACGGGTAGCATTGCCCATGTTTGTTATGTAAACCAAATTCCCTTTATCGCCATCCGCAGCATAACGGATACCCCAACCCACAGTGGAACGGAACATTTCGAGGCGAACTGCGAAAAGGCATCCGGTATCGCCAAGGATATTACGGTGGCATTGCTTTCCGAGTTGAGGAACAGATAAGGAGGACGGAACATGGTTATTGAGGATATATGGTTTGATTTAAAGGATGGTCGAAAGGCCTTGCTTCGCAGTCCCTTGGAGGGGGATGCGGAAGGTACCTTGGAATATCTCAGGATTTCTGCAAGTGAAACCGAGTTTATTTTGCGGTATCCGGAGGAATGTGAGAAATATACATTAGAGGGAGAGAAGAAGCTGTTTCAGCAAAAGAACGAATCCCCTAACGAGGCTATGATTATGTGTATTGTGGATGGTAGAGTGGTGGGAAATTGTGAGATTAAGTTTGCCACTAATATGAAGACGAAGCACAGAGCCAATGTGGCCATTGCCCTCATCAGTGAATTCTGGAATCAGGGCATTGGTACCAGGATGTTTCAAGAGCTGATTCGTCTGGCCGAAGCACGGGGAGATGTCTTACAGATGGAGCTGGAGTTTGTAGAGGGCAATTCCAGAGCCCGAGCACTGTATGAGAAGATGGGCTTTCGGATTACCGGTGTTAGACCGGATGCGTTGCGTTTGAAGGACGGAACCCTGTTGAATAAGTATTTGATGGTACGGAAGGTGTAAGAATAATTGGAGGGCGCTTAAGGCGCCCTCTTTGTTCGTTTCCAGGGAAATCCTGCTTGCATATAAAGGGGACATTTGATATGCTAGGTACAATAATGATGGTCAGTCAAAAGAGGTAGTGATTGTATGAAAAACACGAAAATATCATTCTTACTAATTTGCATATTATCGCTTTGCCTGTGCTGCGGATGCGGACAGAAAGTGCAGCCGGAAAGTACACAGGCGCCGGCTTCACAGGAGCAGTCCGGCACTCAAGAAGGAACGGCACCCCAGCCGGAGGCTACCCCGGTGGTTTATGCACCGGATAGTTTTGACGCAGAGGGAACCGCTGTCCTGGTGGCGAGCGATACCACTCAGAACAAGGTGACCCTTTATGACCCGAAGGCGGCGGAAAGCTACACACTGGAGGTAGTGGGGACCAGCACCTTTGCGGACAAATACGGACAGCCTATGGCACTGAATCAGCTGAAGCCCGGAGATGTGGTGGAGGTGACGTATATTCAGGAGATTATGCGTCTGAACAGTATGCAGCAGGCTTCTCAGGCATTTATCATTCAGGAAGCAGAGAAGTATTCTACGGATTGGGAGCGTCATGAGGTGACTGTGGGAAAGAGTCAATACAGATTGCCGGAGAATGTACAGATATTTTCGGAAGGAAAGGTCATCACTTCCATGGAATTAAACGAAGCGGATATTCTATCTTTCCGGGGAATGGGCAGCAGTATTTACAGCATCGTAGTGGAAAAAGGCCACGGATACCTGCGCCTGGAAAATGATGCGGATTTTATCGGTGGTTTTATCGAGGTGGGTCAGTCTAAGATCACAAAGATTACAGAGGATATGCTTCTGACCGTGCCGGAGGGGGCATATCAGGTGACCATCAGTCATAATGGCGGTGGCGGTACCAAGCAGGTGACCATCGGCAGAAATCAGGAGGTGACCCTGGATATCGGAGATCTGGAAGTGGTACAGGCACAGTACGGCAGTGTGCTTTTTAGTACGGATTTAGAAGCGGTAAGCGTTTATGTGGACGGCAAGCTAATCAACCACGAACGGCCCATTTCCCTGCAGTACGGCATCCATCAGGTGATTGCCAAGGCAGAGGGCTATGAAACCCTGACCGGCTATTTTAAGGTCAGCAAGTCCACCCAGAATGTGGATTTGGCCTTAAACAAGAAAGAAGAGGAGAAGAAAGAAGAAACCAAGGAATATAAGGTATACATCGACAAGCCGGAGGGCGTGGAGGTGTATTTGGACGGTAATTACATCGGTATCGCCCCGGTCAGCTTCAAGAAAGAGGCCGGCAGCCATACTATCACCCTGCGCAAATCAGGTTATGAGACCCGTAGCTACACCATCAACGTGGACAAGGAGGAAAAGGATTCTACCTTTACCTTTGGGGAGTTGGCGGTCAGCAGTCTGGGAGATTTGACGGATATTGTGATGGAATAAGCAGCAAAGAGCTTTTTTAAACTATAGGAAATTGCGCGAGTACAGTAGTGGAGATTAAGGAGAATTGCGAAGCAATTCTCCCAAGCGGATACGCGGGTATCCGCTTTTTTATACTTTCTTCACAGGATATTCATACTTCCTTTGTTGTAATTTCGTGGAAAATCAGTTAAAATATAGGTATAAGATTTCCCATACAAAGGAGACCAAACGCAAATGAGCGATATACAGGAAATAGAGGATAACCGGCCGGAGCTTTCGGTGGAGATGAAGAAGTTGCAGCTTCGTAATTCCAAGGAGACGAAGCAGCTGATGACCTATTATAATTGTGCCATGTTGGAGATCGAGACCAAGTTTCGAGTGCTGAGCCAGGAGTTTTCACTGGAGCAGGATTACAATCCTATCGAAACCATTAAGTCACGTCTGAAATCCATGGACAGTATCGTGGAAAAGCTACAAAGAAAAGGATTGCCTCTGGAGCTGAAGTCCATAGAGAATAATCTGAAGGATGTGGCAGGTATCCGAGTGATTTGCCCCTTCCTTAGTGATATTTACCGGATGGCATCCTGTTTAGTGGAGCAGGATGATATTGTAGTGATAGAAAAAAAGGATTACATCAAGAATCCCAAGAAAAATGGTTACCGTAGTCTGCATCTGATTGTGGAAACGCCTATTTTCTTGCAGAAGGAAAAGCGGTTGATGAAGGTGGAGGTACAGTTCCGTACCATTGCCATGGATTTTTGGGCCAGTCTGGAGCATCGAATGCATTACAAGAAAAATCTGGACGTAAAGATGCAGGAGATGCTGGTAGCAGAATTACGGGATTGCGCAGAAGAAAGTGCGAATTTAGATATCAGAATGGAAACTGTAAAAGATTATATCGAAGAGAATACGGAAAAGAGCCAGAAATACAGTTAAATAGGGCAAAATCCCTTGACAAATACCATGAAAAAAGATATATATAATTATAGACGTTTCGATTTATTGAATCTGTCAATAAACAAGAGAATAATTGAGTAGGAGGAGTTCACAATGAACAAAACAGAATTAGTTGCAGCTATGGCTGAACAGGCTGGAATTTCTAAGAAGGACGCAGAAAAGGCATTAAAGGCATTTACTGATGCAGTTGCAGGCGAATTAAAGGCTGGCGGTAAGGTACAGTTAGTTGGTTTCGGTACTTTTGAAGTTGCTGAGAAGAAGGCTAGAGAAGGTATCAATCCTTTGACCAAGAAGCCTATGAGCATTCCTGCTTCTAAGGCTCCTAAGTTCAAAGCTGGTAAGGCTTTAAAGGATTTAGTTAACGCATAATTGATAAACGTTAAGTGAGGGCTGCCGCTATGCGGTGGCCCTTTTGTGTGAAGAAATGGAGAACAAATATGAGATTGGACAAATATTTGAAGGTTTCCCGACTGATTAAGCGTCGTACCGTGGCCAATGAAGCCTGCGATGCCAGCAGAGTGATGATAAATGATAAGCCTGCCAAGGCGTCTACACAGGTGAAGGTGGGGGATATAATTACCATCGGCTTTGGCAACAAGGAAGTAAAGGTAGAGGTACTGGACGTACAGGAAACCGTAAAGAAGGATGAGGCAAAGGAGCTGTTCCGATACCTATAATACAGTCATAAACCTCCGCGACTTCGAATATAATTCATTAAATGCGGATGATAAATCCGACAGGAATGTGAATGAGGAAGCCCATGGAGAATTTCAATAATATGAATCAGAAAAACCATAAAGTCACCATGACCAACAGACAGATGTGTCTGCTCACCGGAGTGAAGGATGTACTGGCCTTTGACCTGCATGAAATCATGCTGGAGACGGAGCAGGGTATGCTTTCCTTGAAGGGAGATGACCTGCATGTAAGGCGTTTATCCCTGGAACAGGGCGAGGTGGATATAGATGGCCGCATAGATAGCTTTGTTTACAGTGATGTGCCCGGACACGGTCAGAAGGGCGAATCCTTTCTGTCCAAACTGTTTCGCTAAGAAGGTGTGTGGATGTCAGAAGATACTTTGTTTTTGTGGCAGTCTGTGTTGGTAGGTATCGGTATTACCTTTGTGTATGATTTGTTGCGGATTGTCAGAAGAGTGATTTCACACAGACAGTGGGTGGTGTCGCTGGAGGATTTGTTTTTCTGGTTGTGTTGTACGGTTTTAGTGTTTTGGTGGATGTACCGTGTCACCAACGGCGGAATGCGCTGGTTTGCAGTGGCAGGGGCCCTGACCGGAATGTGTCTGTATAAGAGACTTTTGAGTGTCCCCTTGGTGACTTATGTATCCAAGCTGTTGCAAGGTATATTGCGTATCGTGGGTAAAGCAGTCCGATTTATTTTGCGACCGGTTTCTGCGGTTGGAAAAAGTTTGGAGCGAAAACGTGACACTATCAATCAGCGAAGAAGAAAAATCACAGGCAATCTGAAAATATGGTTGAAAAATTGGTGGAAAGTCCTTAAAATAAGATTATGTAAAAGGTAAAGTAGCAGTTGCGATATGTGAGGAAATAAATGGCGAAGAAGAAGCACAGGAAAAAGGCGGCTTATCGAAAGAACATGCAGAACCGGCTCAGTATGACCATGGTAACATTCGTAGTGGTAGTTTTGTTGGTTGTAGTAGGGATTCGAAGCTACGGACTGACCCAAAAGAGGGAAACACTTCAGGGGCAGATGGATGAGATTATGAAGTTGCAGGGGATAGAGGAGCAGAAGGCATTAGAGATTGAGGAATATGCCAAATATGTAACAACAAAGAAATTCATTGAAGAATATGCCAAAAAGAATCTGAAGTTGGTATATGAGGATGAAGTAATATTTTTTAAAGAGGATTAGGACGATGATCGTAAATGCGATACTCGTCCTTTTTGTTTTTGCCAAGGCGAAACTTGTCAACGGATTTTGGACCGTCACGCCGTTATTTTGACAAAAAGTGCTTGGGACTCCGCTTATAATTGTCCTTACCGTTTAAGAAGGGAGAGGACAGCAATGGTGATATGGGGAAAAAAAGAAATCGGAAAAGACAGGGATAGCGTATTAACGGATTACGGCAAGAAAAAGCTGTTAACCTATGCGGATTCCTTTCAGGAGCTGGCGGAAAGCTTGGTCGTTACATATGACGGAGTCGGCGGAAACAGACAGGAAATATTGGAAAGAAAGCGAAATTCCCAAAAACAGGAAGTGATTTGCAAAAATATGACAGAGGTATCCAAGATTCTGACAGATATGGCTTCTGAGGTATTTCGGGCCCGTCCTTTGTCGGAGAGACAGTATAAAAAAATCGTGCAACTGCTTCGGGGAGAACGCCTGCAGGTGACGGACTTGTTTTATTTATATGATACTGAGGAGGCAGAGTCGGAAGGCCGGCTCACATTAGGTGTGCGGATGCGCACGGACAAAGCCGGCGGGATTCGGACCAGAGAGGTGTCGGATATGCTTTCCGTCATACTGGACGAAAGGCTGATTCCGGCACCCACCGCAGATTATTTGGTGGAGAGAGAGGAAAAGTACTTTTTCTTTGTGAAGGAACCGGTGTTTATGGTGATGCCCGGTTACGCCAAGGCCATTCGGGAAGGAGAGCGGATGTCGGGGGACAATTATTCCCTGATTGAGTCCGTAGACGGCAAGCTGACGGTGCTTTTGTCCGATGGTATGGGCTCCGGAGAAAAGGCGGCCCGGGACAGCGAAAAGGTATTGGATCTGATGGAGAAAATGATAGAGGCGGGCTACAATATTCCTACTGCAATGGGGCTGGTAAACAGTGCCTTAGAGGCTTGCGAAGAGGAAAATATGTCCACGCTGGATGTTTGCAGTATGGATTTATATAGCGGTATGTGCCGGTTTCTGAAGGCCGGTGCAGCCACCACCTTTCTGAAAAGTAATGCCTATGTGGAAAAAATCATTATGAATACCCTGCCTTTGGGGATTTTGCAGGAAAATGGTTCGGAGGGGATAGAAAGAGAGCTGATAGAGAATGATTATATCATCATGGTAACGGATGGCGTGACGGATGCACTGGCTATGAGTGGCTATGAGGATATGCTGTGCAGTTACCTGGGAGATTTGTCGGAAAGGAATCCGGAAGTTATTGCCTCCAAGGTACTGCAGTTTGCCCTGCGTCACAGTAACGGGCGTATTACGGATGATATGACCGTGGTGGTACTGGGCATATTTCGGGCAAGATAAGGTTGACTTTTTGCCCATGAAATAGGTATAGTAAAAGAGAAATCACAAAAGAAGCACATAAGAGGATTGTTATGCGTGAAACGGTAGAAGAAAGGGTTTTTGAATACAGCAGGAAGCATCAAATGTTGCAAGAGGGTGACAGTGTGGTACTTGGTGTTTCCGGAGGGGCAGACTCGGTTTGCCTCTTATTTATGTTGCTTTCTCTGCGCAGTAAGCTGGATTTGAAGCTTCATGTGGTGCACGTAAATCACGGGATCCGTCCGGATGCCTCCGAGGATGCAGAGTATGTGAGAGCCTTGTGCGAAAAGTGGGATGTACCTTTTTACCTCTTTGAGGAAAAGGTAGAGGACCTGGCTAAGGAGCGAGGTTGTTCAGCAGAGGAAGCCGGCAGGCAGGTGCGCTATGAAGCCTTTGCAGAGGTGGCGGAAAAAATAAATGCACAAAAAATCGCAGTGGCCCACAATAGTAACGACCGTGCGGAGACCATGCTTTTCCACCTGTTTCGCGGTACCGGACTCACCGGACTGGCGGGGATTCGTCCCGTCAGGAAGCAGATTATCCGTCCCCTATTGTGTTTGCACAGATGGGAGATTGAAGCCTTTTTGGAAGAAAAAGGAATCGCCTACCGCCATGACAGCACCAATGACAGCGATGATTATACCCGGAATAAGATACGCCACCATATCCTATCCTATGCGGAACAGGAAATTATGCCGGGAACGGTAGCAAGTATGAACCGTACGGCGGATATTTTGACAGAAACGGAATATTATATAGAAGAGCAGGTACAAGCTGCAAAGGATATGTGTGTGCAGGAGGTGTCGGGCGATGCGTCCTGCTTCAGGCTGGAGGAGAAAGCCTTTGGCACTCTTCATGAGTTTCTGAAAAAGAGACTGGTGCTGAAGCTTTTGAATGAATTGTCCCCGGAACACAAGGATATTGCAGCCATTCATGTGGAGGATGTGTGTGCCATCTTTAGTCGGGAGGGAAACCGAGAGATTCATTTACCCTATGGTATCCGTGCCCGTAGACAATATGATGAATTATTCTTGGAGCGGCAGGAGGCGGAAAGTAATTTCTGTGAATTTGAGGAGATTCAGATTCAACTGTCGGAGATTGGGGATCGGGAGCAGGTTTTTTTGCTGGGTATGAGCGGAAGAATCTATCTGGAATGCTTGGATTTGGAAAAAAATCCCATAAATCTTCAAGATATTCCCCAAAATCAGTATACGAAATGGTTTGATTATGATAAAATAATAGGATGTTTAACACTTCGAAACCGTAAGTGCGGAGATTATCTGACCTTACGCAGCAAAGAAGCTTTACAACATAAAAAAGTAAAGGACTATATGATAGCCGAAAAAATCCCCAAGATACGGCGGAACCGGATTCCCCTGTTGGCAGAGGGTGAGCATGTATTATGGCTGGTGGGCTATCGTATCAGTGAATATTATAAGGTGGACGCAAACACCAAAAGAATTTTGCAGGTTCGGTTTCAACAAAGCAATCGGATTACAGAAAGATAAAGAGAGGTTAAGAGCTATGGCAGAGAAAATCAATGTGCTTTTATCAGAGGAAGAAGTAGACGCAAGAATTAAGGCAATTGGTGAGCAGATCAGTAAGGACTATGAAGGAAAGCAGATTCATTTAATTTGTGTATTGAAGGGCGGTACCTTCTTTATGTGTGAATTGGCAAAGAGAATCACCGTACCGGTTTCCATGGATTTCATGGCAGTATCCAGCTATGGCTCAGATACCAAGTCCAGTGGCGTGGTAAAGATTGTAAAGGATTTGGATGAGGCGATTCAGGGAAAGGACGTATTGGTAGTAGAGGATATTGTGGATTCCGGACGTACCTTAAGCTATCTGTTGGAGATGCTTCGCGACCGTAAACCTGCATCCATGAAGCTTTGTACCTTGCTGGATAAGCCTGACAGAAGAATCATCGACGTACCGGTGGACTATACCGGCTTCCAGATTCCCGACGAATTTGTGGTAGGCTATGGACTGGATTACGACCAGAGATACCGTAATCTGCCTTATATCGGAATTGTTTCGTTTGAATAGTGAAGTGCGAAGCACGAACTTGCAAAAATTAGCATTAGGAGGCTTTAAGTGGAGAGAAACAAAGGATTTCATTCGTATTTTTTAATGATTATATTGTTGATGATTGTACTGTTTGCAATGAGCTTCAGGAAGCTGCAGGACAATACTTATAACCAGACTCAGTTGGTGAAGGACATGGAGAGTAAGGTGGTAAAGGAGATTTTTATTACCCCTAACAGTGAGGCACCTACGGGTTATGCTACCATCGTATTTGACGGCAGTACCAAGAAGCTGTATGCTACGGATGTACGTCAGCTGGAGCAGCTGATTCGGGACAATGGTTATGAGCCCACCATCGAGGATATTGAGAGAGAGGGATGGTTTTCCACCTATGTGCTTCCTCTGTTGCTGGTGTTGGTGGTTTGTTTCTTCTTCTTTACGATGATGAATGCACAGCACAGTGCCAACAGTAGCAGTACCGGCAAAATGATGAATTTCGGAAAGAGCCGTGCCAAGATGTCCCTGGGGGACAATAAAGTCAACTTCCAGGTAGTAGCCGGACTTCAGGAGGAAAAGGAAGACCTGGCGGAAATCGTGGATTTCTTAAAGAATCCTGCGAAATATACCAATGTGGGTGCCCGTATTCCCAAGGGTGTACTCTTAGACGGTCGTCCCGGTACCGGTAAGACCCTGCTGGCAAAGGCAGTGGCCGGTGAAGCGGGTGTACCCTTCTTCAGCATCTCCGGTTCCGATTTCGTGGAAATGTTTGTAGGTGTGGGTGCCAGTCGTGTACGTGATTTGTTTGCGGAGGCAAAGAAGAATGCACCCTGTATCGTATTCATCGATGAAATTGATGCAGTAGCAAGAAGACGTGGTACCGGTATGGGCGGCGGACACGATGAACGTGAGCAGACCCTGAACCAGTTGCTGGTAGAGATGGACGGCTTCGGTGTGAATGAAGGTATCATCGTCATGGCAGCAACCAACCGTGTAGATATTTTAGACCCGGCGATTCTACGTCCCGGTCGTTTTGACAGAAAGATTACCGTCAGCGCACCTGATGTGGGCGGACGAGAGGAGATTTTGAAGGTACATGCCAAGAATAAACCTTTGGCAGAGGATGTGGACTTAAAGGAAGTGGCACAGACCACAGCAGGATTTACCGGTGCGGATCTGGAGAATCTGTTGAACGAGGCAGCTATTGTGGCAGCCAAGGAGAACCGTGGCTTTATCAAGCAGGAGGATATTAAGCAGTCCTTCGTGAAGGTGGGCATCGGTGCAGAAAAGAAGAGCCGCATTATTTCCGACAAAGAAAAGAAGATTACCGCATACCACGAGGCTGGTCATGCGATTTTGTTCCATGTATTGCCGGATGTGGGACCTGTTTATACCGTATCCATTATTCCTACCGGTTCCGGCGCCGCAGGCTATACCATGCCGCTACCAAGCAAGGATGAAATGTTTATGAGCAAGGGTCAGATGCTTCAGGATATCATGGTTTCCCTGGGCGGACGTATCGCAGAGCAGATTATCTTTGACGATATTACTACCGGTGCTTCCAGCGATATCAAGAAGGCCACCAAGATGGCCCGTAGCATGGTAACCCGCTTCGGTATGTCCGACAATATCGGTGTGGTTTGCTATGCGGATGATGATGACGAGGTATTCATCGGCCGTGACCTGGCACATGCCAAGGGACACAGTGAGGCTGTCAGCGGTGAAATCGATAAGGAAGTGAAGGCAATCATCGATGATTGCTATCAGAAGGCAACCAATATCATCAAGGAGCACGAAAGCATATTGCACAAATGCGCCGAGCTTCTTTTGGAGAAAGAAAAGATTAGCCGGGAAGAGTTTGAGGGACTGTTTGCAGAAATGCCGGCGACAGAGGAAACAGTTTAAGGGATATTTGAATATGTATTAGAAAAGGGCAGGGTGAACCTGCCCTTTGTATATATTTACAAGTTGTATTTGGTAAATATGCACAAAATTAGAATGTGTAAATTGTAATATTTGTGATTTTTGGGGATATGCAAAAGAGTATACCCGTGGTATTATAATATGCGTAACCCCCCCCAATACATTATATAGTTTTTTGCTATACCCCATAAGAAAGAAATACCTTCTCTAAAAAGGACAGCTATTGGCTGTCTTTTTTACTGTCTATCAATTTTCGTATTTGTACCTGCTTGTAGGAAATTATTTCCCTCTTGCTATTAGTAAACCCTTACATACAAATACGAAAATTGATAGCCGAAAGACTTGCACAAGAAAGCGGTTTCTTATAAAATATATACATCACCCATCACCCGGAGGAACGTAAAATGGATTTGGAGCGTATCCGCAAAAATCAAAATAGTCAATTTTATATGGGAGCCATGAGGCCGGTGTTTAATCGCAAGGGTCTTTATACGGATACATCTGCGGATTACGTGAGTCCTATGGAGCCGAAGGCAGGAGAGACCGTAACCATCCGGTTCCGTACGGCCAAGAACAATGTGGACCATATTTTCTTGGTGTATAGTAAGCAGTCCGTACCCATGAGGAAGGTGGAGTCGGATGATTGCTTTGACTTCTATGCCTGTGAAGTGGTGCTTGGGGAGGAAAAGTTGCATTATCATTTTGTGGTGGAGACCGGACGGATTTCCGTGGTGTTTGATGCCCGCGGTATGGTTAGAGAGCCTAATGAATACTATGACTTTGTGGTGCTTCCCGGATTTTCCACACCGGATTGGGCCAAGGGTGCGGTTATGTACCAAATTTATGTGGACCGTTTCTGTAACGGGGACCCGGGCAATGATGTGCTTACCGGTGAATATACCTATATCAACGAGCATGTGCATCGGGTGGAGGATTGGTATCGCAATCCGGCAACCATGGATGTGCGAGAGTTTTACGGAGGAGATTTGCAGGGCGTGCTGGACAAGATGGACTACCTGCTGGATTTGGGTATTGAGGTGATTTATTTTAATCCCCTGTTTGTATCTCCCTCCAACCATA
The DNA here is from genome assembly GCA_017520425.1 of Lachnospiraceae bacterium. GTDB lineage: Bacteria > Bacillota > Clostridia > Lachnospirales > Lachnospiraceae > Acetatifactor. The sequence continues at coordinate 70,890 of JAFXFO010000002.1, forward strand.
AATACGATATTCAGGATTATGATTATATAGACCCTCATTTCGGACGAATCGTGGACGATGGGGGAGAGTTGCTGCAGCATTGGGACAGGGACAATTCCCATGCGTCACGCTACATCAACCGCGTGGCCAACAAGGCTAATCTGGAGGCAAGTAACGAGCTTTTCGCCAAGGTGGTGGAGGAAGCCCACAAGCGGGGCATCCGTGTGATTTTGGACGGTGTGTTCAATCACTGCGGTTCCTTCAATAAGTGGATGGACAGAGAGCGCATCTACGAAAATGTGGAAGGATATGAAAAGGGCGCCTATGTATCCGCAGAAAGCCCTTATAGAGGCTATTTTGACTTTAAGAGCGAGGGCTGGCCTTATAATCAGAACTACGACGGCTGGTGGGGACACAATACGTTACCTAAGCTTAATTACGAGGGTTCCAAGGAGCTGTGCGATTATGTATTGAAGATTGCTGCCAAATGGGTGTCTGCGCCTTACAATGCAGACGGCTGGAGACTGGATGTGGCAGCGGATTTGGGACATTCGCCGGAGTTCAATCACAAGTTCTGGCAGGAGTTTCGGCGGGTGGTAAAGGAAGCTAATCCCGAGGCTATCATCCTGGCAGAGCATTACGGCAACACCAGAGAGTGGCTGCAGGGCAATGAGTGGGACACCGTAATGAACTACGATGCCTTTATGGAGCCGGTAACCTGGTTTTTGACCGGTATGGAGAAGCACAGTGATGACTTCCGCGAGGATTTACTAGGCAATTATGAGAGTTTCTGGGGCGCCATGCGTCATCATACCTCCAATTTTGCCATGCCAAGCTGGCAGGTGGCCATGAATGAGCTTTCCAACCATGATCACTCCCGCTTTTTGACCCGTACCAATCACAAGGTGGGGCGTATCAACACCATGGGTTGCGAGGCAGCGAATCAGGGCGTCAACAAGGCAGTATTGCGGGAAGCAGTAGTAATGCAGATGACCTGGGTAGGTGCACCTACCATTTATTACGGGGATGAGGCCGGCTTGTGCGGTTTTACAGACCCGGATAACCGTCGTACCTATCCTTGGGGCAGAGAGGACCATGAGCTGATACAGTTCCACAAGGATATGATTAAGATACACAAGGAACATAGTGCATTACGCTCCGGTTCCATTAAAAATATTGATGCAGATGATAACTATCTGGCCTACGGCCGCTTCAATAAAGAGGAGCAGCTGGTAGTGCTGGTCAATAATGCTTCCCATGAAATCACCAGAGAAGTCACTGTCTGGGAGGTTGGTGCCGGCAAGAAAGGCACCATGGTACGCCTCATGGAGACCAATGAATGGGGCTACAATTTAGAGCCTGTAGAGTACGAAATCAAGTCCGGTAAAATAACCATCACCCTACCCAAGACTTCAGCCGTGGTGTTGCTGAGCAAGAAGTAGAAAAAAAGTATTGCAATTTGTTTGAACATGTGCTACAATTCGAACTTGTTAGGACTTATGTTTAACATGGATGGATTCCCGAGTGGCCAAAGGGGACAGACTGTAAATCTGCTGCAAATTGCTTCGGTGGTTCGAATCCACCTCCATCCATTATCAGCAAGGGATAAACCGAAAGGTTTGTCCCTTGCTTTGCGTATATAGGCATTTCGAGTCTGCCTATTATATAGGTAGGACATTCCGTGTCCAATTCGCGAAAAACAGGCATTTCTCGCTTTGTGTCGTGTTTTTTGTTAGACTTCGGACTTATGGTAGCAGGGAAGGGAGGTAAGCACATGGACCAAAAGAAAATCGGTCAATTTTTACAAACACTCCGAAAGGAGAAGGAACTTACACAAGAGCAACTGGCGGAGCAATTCAATGTTTCCAACCGAACCGTTTCCAGATGGGAAACCGGAACCAATATGCCGGATATCAGCGTGCTTGTGGAGTTGGCAGAATTTTATGAAGTAGATATCAAAGAAATCATTGATGGAGAAAGGAAAAGCGAGACAATGAATGAAGAAACAAAGGAAACTCTGGTAAAGGTAGCAGAGTATACGAACGAGGATAAGAAACAACAATATTTAAAGATGCGTAAAATCATAGGCGGTGTGCTGATGGGATTCGGAGCCTTTCTGGCAGTATCCGCACTGGCTATATTCCCTAATGACAGCAGCTGGGGATCTATTTATTCCACCCTGGGAGGGATTATTTTTTCAGTGGGATTGTATCAGATGATTTGTACGTATAAATATCGGCTGATTTGTTCCGTTGGATGCTTTTTGGCCATATTTGCCCTGTTACTTTTTACGGATTATCTGGGCGTAAAGCTGGGACATCAGGTGCCCCGATTTGCCTATGAGAAATCCTGGGGCGAGGACGAAATCGTCTTTAAGGCCCCTTTTTATACCGCTATATGGCACAACTATGACAGAGAAGGGGAATATGTAGAATTGGTGGATTAAGAAAAAGGAAAATCCCCAAATAACCCATTGACATATGCCGGAAATGAGTATATGATTTAGAAAGATGCTGTAAACAAATATGAAAAGAAAGGAGACAAAAAAATGTATACAACATTGAGAAGAACAAACCAAATGATGAAGCATATTGTCTCCCGGAGTAGGTGTCTATAGGATTAGGAACGTACTATTGTTATAGCTATAAACACGTATATATGAATGAGCTATCGGCCCCGGTGTGATAATATGTCGCACCGGGGTCTTTCTACGTGAGAGGAATTTGTGCGAGTACGGTGGTGGAGATTAAGAAGAATTGCGAAGCAATTCTTGTAATTGTCGCCGCCGGGCGACAATTTTTTACCGGGAACAACTAGATTATGGAGGGTGAAATGAATTTACCGGGAAGTTTTGTAAAAGTATTGGAAAAATACGGACTATCAAAGGACCAGGTGGTCTATGCCGCAGTGGGGGATTTGGATGAAGAATTCCGATTTGCGGATACCATCGTGGCCCTGACCAAGGAGAAGCTGGTGATTGCCAGATATCCTTATGTGGAAAAGCGGGAGTACCGCATGGGAGGATATGACAGCTGGGCATTACATGCCGCTACGGATGCGGAACCGGCTGTGAGATTCTTCGATTTGGAGAAGGTGGAGAACTTAAGTGTGTTGCGTCAGGTAAGCACAGGTATCTTCATGGGTAAGATTGACGGAGTGGAGCAGAATCTGTGTCAGTTCTCCAACACCAAGATGGCGGCATTTATGAAAATGGGACGCCTTTTGGAAAAGATGAAAAAGGATGAGGAAATCAAGGATGAGGATCTGGATGTAAAGAAGGGCAAGGAGTGCTGCCCCAAATGCGGCATGATCTATCCGGACCAGGAGAGAAAGATTTGTCCCAAATGCATGGATAAAAGGTCCATCCTGACCCGATTAGTGTCCTATTACAAGCCTTATACCAAAGTACTGGTTTTGCTGATGTTTTGCTACGTAGCCAGCGCTGCCTTAAATCTGGTGTGGCCCTATTTAAGTGGTACCACCCTGTATGATAAGGTGCTGGCCAGGGATGAAAGCTTTTTAGAATGGATGCATTTACCGGCGGGACGGTTTGTGCTGGCTTTGGGTGTGCTGGTATTGGTGATGCTGGTGACAAAGATTGTACTGCAGGGCTTAAGTATTTTGCAGGGTGTAGCGACAGCACGGATGGCTCCGGAAATTGTGGCAAAGTTGAAGGGTCAGGTATTTGATTCCATGGGTAAGCTGTCCATCAGCTTTTTCACTAAGAGGCAGACCGGTGGACTCATGACCCGAGTATCCAGTGATGCTGAGGAAATCACAGGCTTTTTGATTGATGGTATCCCCTTTTTCTTTATCAATGTGGCGACCATCCTGTCCACTTGTATCATTATGTTTATGCTGAATCCTATGCTGACCTTAGCAAGTATCATTCTGATGCCCATCCTGTTTATGATCAGCTATCAGATGATGCCCAGACTTTGGCACTATTATGGTAAGAGACACCGTGCCAACCGCCGACTGAACAGCCAGATGAATGAGAACTTCACCGGTGCGCGTGTAGTTAAGGCGTTCGGCCAGGAGGAGCAGGAAATCAAGCGTTTCGGCAAGAACAACAGCCGTGTAAGAGACGCGGAGCTGGCAGTGGCAGGCTATGACTGCAAGTTCTCCGCTTTGTACATATTGGTAGAAGATTTGTTGAGCTTTTTGGTGTGGGCGACCGGTTCTGCCCTGATTGTGGCAGGAACCAATACGGACATGGAGCTGGGTATCCTGATTACCTTCTCCGGCTATGTAGGCCAGCTGAAATGGCCTCTGGAGTTTATGTCCCGTATCATCCGTTGGTACACCAACGCCATGAACTCCGCACAGCGAATGTTTGAAATCATCGATGCAGTGCCGGAGGTGAAGGAAGTACCCGAGCCGGTGCGTCCGGAGAGCCTGCGTGGCAAAATCGAGTTGAAGAACGTAACCTTTGGCTACGAGCCCAACAAGCCTATTTTGAAGGATGTAAGCTTTAAGGTAGAAGCCGGTGAGGTGCTGGGTATCGTAGGACGTTCCGGTGCCGGCAAGTCCACTTTGGTAAACCTGATTTCCCGACTTTATGACGTGGATGAGGGTGAGGTGCTGGTAGACGGTATCAATGTAAAACAGTACGGCTTTAAGGAGCTTCGTAAAAACGTAGCCATGGTATCCCAGGAGACCTATATTTTCATGGGAACAGTGGCAGAAAACATCGCGTATGCCAGACCGGAAGCCACCCGTGAGGAAATCATCAAAGCAGCTATCCAGGCAAGCGCCCACGACTTTATCTGCAAGATGCCCCAGGGCTATGATACTATACTGGGTCACTCCAGCAGAGCCCTGTCCGGTGGTGAAAAGCAGCGTATTTCCATTGCAAGAGCCATTCTGGCAGACCCGAAGATATTAATACTGGATGAGGCTACCTCAGCCGTGGATACGGAGACCGAGCTGGCCATACAAAAGTCCCTTGAGCAGCTGGAAAAGGGCAGAACCGTGCTTTCCATCGCACACAGACTGTCCACCTTGCGTAACGCCACCCACCTGATCGTACTGGATAACGGACGTGTAACCGAGTCCGGTACCCACGAGGAACTGATGGCACTTAAGGGCACATTCTACAAATTAAGTGAACTACAAACCAAAGCACTGGCCATGCGCGGTGTGGAGTAGGAGGATAACCGGGCGGATGGTTTGCAGGAAGGTATACTGATACATTGCTAGAGCACTTGATATCCCACTACAGGACGCTCTCGCTCCGTGAAAAACGCAACGGATGCTAAACTCGAAAACACCTCGTTAAGCACCGGCGTTTTTCAAGGCCTTGTAGTTGGGACACCAAGCGCCCTATCAATGGTAAATGTTTCGAGTGCAAACCATCCACCCGGATGAGAAAGTAGTTTAAGGCATGGGTGCTATACATATCACGTAATGCACCGTATAAAAGAACAGGCGATGAGGTTTGTATGACAATGGCGGACATGAATGTCCGACAAATGGCATACAAAACGAAGAGAATGTTTTTTATCCGGTGTGTGAGTGATATGTATAGTGACCATGCCGAAGGGTCGGAAGTTGAGTCAATACCTAGAAAATTGGAGGAACAATCATGAGTGATAGAGAATATGAAATGCCGGATTTGCTGGACTTGGATGAGTTCGACGAAGAGGCTTTAAAGAAAGAATCGGAGGAAGTGCTGGAGATGCGCCTCATTAATAGTGAGAATGCAGTGTTTACCCGTACCGAGGGTGGTTTTCTGGCATTGAAATATAAGGAGAAGGAGTATGACCGAGTAGGTGTGTACCTGACCTTCCCGCTGACCAATCCGGAGGAATATATTTCCATCCGTGAGGCAGACGAAAAGGCCAAGGAAATCGGCCTGATTCAGAATTTGAAGGATTTGAAGAAGGAAGAGCAGGATATGATTCGGGAGCAGGTGAGACTTCGCTACTTTATGCCCGTGATTCGTAAGGTTATGGATGTGAAGGATGAGTACGGCTATGCTTACTGGCATGTGCAGACGGATTTCGGTACCTGCCGTTTTACCACACATATGGGTGGTGATGCGGTGATCAATCTGGGTGGAGACCGCTACCAGATTACCGACATCGACGGCAACCGCTATGAGCTTCCGGACTTCTATGCCCTGAGTGTAATGGAGAGAAAGAAGTTAGACCTGTTTATATAAGGAGACTAAAATGAAACTATTATATGATTTAAAGGAGCCCGCCCTTCAGGCCCTTTCCCTCCGGGAGGGGGAGAGCATCTGGTACTGTGTACCGGTGGATTTGGGTTTCCATAATGATAAAAAGAGTGCCGGGGATTCCTACACCACAACCACTTACCTGGTGGTGACAGAGGAGCGTTTTGTGGTACTGCAGGAGAATGCAGTGACTGCAGAGTATGCCCTGGATACTTGTGAAAAGATTAAATGTGAGCACCAGGTGGGCAGCGGTATTGTGACGGTCTTTGGCAAGGATGGCTCGAAAACCTGTGTGGCCAGATTTTCCATGCGCCACATCATCCGTGTGGCTTATGTGACCAGAGGTGCCCAGGCCATTATCGATGCTAAAACGGCCGGTAAGGAGCTGGTGGAGAAGGACCGTGTGGAAAGCCATGAGTACGAGAAATACTGTGAAAAATGCGGCCGTGCCATGCCCGGTACCCGCCATTGCCCCTACTGTGACGGCAAAGCGGATGTGCTTAAGAAATTTATGACCCTTTGCGGGGAGTTTATCGGGAAACTGCTTTTGATTTCCCTGTTGATGCTGGTGGTGTCTGCCATCAACCTGATTTCTCCCATGGTGCAGAAGGAATTTATTGACAATGCCCTGATGACCGGTACCGGTACCATGAAGGATGTGTGGATTTTCATCGGTGTTACCTTTGGCCTGCTGGTAGTGCGTGTGGCCGTGGAAATCTTCCGTTACTGGCAGTGTGTGAAGCTGGGTGCAGTCATCAGTATGAGCCTGCGTACCAAGCTGTACCACAAGATTCAAGTGCTGTCCCTGTCCTTCATCAACAACCGTAAGCCGGGTGAGCTGATGAACCGTGTGTCCAGAGACACCATGCAGATTCGTCATTTCATGGAGGAAGCTTTTGGCGGTATGTTCTCCACTTTGCTTACCATGATTGTATCCCTGGTGATGATGTTACAAATCAGTTGGCAAATGACACTAATGTCACTTGCGTTTATTGTAATTGTGGCGGTGTTGACCAGAATGTTCTGGCACCACATCCGTGTGATTTTCCACAAGCAGTGGCTGAAATCCGATGATTTGAACAGCAGCCTGCAGGATATTATTTCCGGTATGCGTATTGTAAAGGCCTTCGGTAAGGAAGAGAGGGAAAGTGCGAAATTTACCCGAAAAACCGAGGAATTTGCGACCATTCAGAAAAAGAATGAAACCTTCTGGGCCATCTTCTTCCCCATTTTGATGTTCTTCCTGGGTGCAGGTACCTATATTGCCATTTACTTCGGCGGTATCGACGTACTGGAAGGCAAGATGACCGTAGGTCAGCTGGTACAGTTTATTACTTACAGTGGCTATTTGTTCGGGCCTTTGAGCTGGATGACCGGTCTGCCCCGTATGATTATGCAGATGATTACCAGCTTGAATCGTATTTATGATGTATTGGATGAGGAACCTTTGCTGGCAGACAAGGCAGACAGCAAGGCATTCCCTATTAACGGTGCGTTTACCTTTGAAAATGTGTCCTTCGGATACCAGACCTATGAACCGGTGCTGGAGAATATCAACTTCTCCGTAAAGCCGGGAGAAATGATTGGTCTGGTAGGTGCTTCCGGTACCGGTAAGTCCACGATGATTAACCTAATTATGCGTCTCTACGATGTGGACCAGGGTAAGATTACTTTAGATGGTTATGACTTAAGAGATATTCAGATAGAAAGCCTGCACTCTCAGATTGGTGTGGTGCTGCAGGAGACCTTCCTGTTCTCCGGAACTATTTTGCAGAACATCCGCTTCGCGAAGCAGGATGCGACCCTGGAGGAGGTCATCCGGGCGGCTAAGGCAGCCAATGCCCACGACTTTATCTCCAAGACTCCGGACGGCTACAACACCTACGTAGGAGAGCATGGATACAATTTATCCGGCGGTGAGCGTCAGCGAATCGCTATTGCCAGAGCGATTTTGAATAATCCCCGTATCCTGATTCTGGACGAGGCTACTTCGGCGCTGGATACAGAGAGTGAATTCCTGATTCAGCAGGCGCTGGACAGACTGGTAAAGGGCAGAACCACCTTTGCGATTGCCCACAGACTTTCTACCCTGCGCAATGCCGACCGTTTGGTAGTAATCGACAAGCATGGTATCGCTGAAATCGGCACCCACAATGAACTTTTAGAAAAGCAGGGCATCTATTATGGTCTGGTGAACGCTCAGCTGAAGATGAGCGAGACCGCAGGGGCGTAGGAAGTAGATTAGGAATGGATTTGAGCCGCTGAGCCGGTTATAGACCAGCATACTCATCCCAAAATGAAGAAAAGCAAAAAGTGGCTTAATTTTTGGGACAACAAGGCCAGAAAAAGAGCTAAAAGCTCATCCCAAAACCCAGAAAAGTTAAAAAGTGGCTTAACTTTTGGGACTACAAGGTCAGAAAAAGAGCTAAAAGCTCATCCCAAAACCCAGAAAAGTTAAAAAGTGGCTTAACTTTTGGGACTACAAGGTCAGAAAAAGAGCTAAAAGCTCATCCCAAAACCCAGAAAAGTTAAAAAGTGGCTTAACTTTTGGAACA